>JBKQKP010000267.1:0-9093 GCA_052147435.1 Polyangiaceae bacterium
CGGGACGGGGTTCGTTCCTTCTCTTCATCAGGTGGCCGGCGCGCTCGGGGCGGCGCTCGCGTCGAGCAGCCTGATGGCGGCGACGGCGATCGTCGTGTCGATCTTCGTGCCGGTGGCGCGGGCGACGCAGCAGATCATCTCCGTCGGAACGATGGTCGTGTACGCAGTGCTCGCCGTGACGTGGGGAGCGCTTCACCTCGCCGTCACGTGGCGAAACTTCTTCCTCGCCGAGGCCGCGATGACGGCGCTCGCGGCGCTGGTCCTCCTCATGGCGCGCGCGCTCTTTCGGCGGGAACGATTCTTCGTCAACTGACCGGCACGGCCACCGTCAAAAGTGGTCCTGCCACCGACCGCCGTCGCTGATCCTCGAGAATTCCGCGCGTCGCTCGCCGGAACACGCGTTGCTCTCGTCGCGGAGCATGAAACGCACGACTCGCATTCACATTCACCTCGTCCTGCGACTCTTCCTCTTGGCTCTCTCTGCTTGCCTCACACCTGCCTGCGCCGCAGGCACCGTGGGCGGGTACACGTTCGACGACGCGGGCGGAGGGGCCGACGGCGCCCCCCTCGCGACGACGGACGACGCTACGGTCGCCGCGACGGTGACGGTGAACGACGACGCGGGGGTCTTCGCCGCTCCAGTCTTCGACGACGGCTCCGCCACGAGCGACGACGACGGCGCCGACGACGCCCCTTCCGGTCCACCGTTCGACGCAGGAGAGGGGGGCCTGTGCACCGCACCGCTCGCGCCGGGGAATCTCACGATCGTCGAGCTGATGATCGAGTCCACCTCGGGCACGGGGGACCACGGCGAGTGGGTGGAGGTAGCCAGCACGCTCAGCTGTGCCCTGGATCTGAACGGGCTCCAGGGGGAATGCCCGAGCGGGGCGAAAGTGAACGCGTTCGCGATCCAGTCCGACGTCTGGATCCCGCCCCTAGGGACGTTCTTGATCGCCGACTCGACCGACCCTGCGGTGAATCACTCCCTGCCCGGGGTGGTTATCCCCTGGTCCGGGGGGCAAGGCGACGTCCTGAGGAACGAAGGAGCCACCGTCACATTGCTCTTTGGGGACACGATCATCGACTCGATCACGTACCCGGATCTCAAGCTTACGGTCGGAGCCTCGACCTCCTTCCCCAGCGACTGCACGCGGAGCCTGCGCCCCGACTGGAGCGCCTGGCAGACGTCGACCGCGTCGTGGTTTCCTGCGTTCCGGGGGACACCGAACGGGCCAAACGTTGACGTTCACTGCCCAACGGAAGCTGACGATTGAGGGCTCCTCCGCTCGAAATCCGCGGGAATGAACTAGGTACGTGGCTTGCTTCTTCACCGAGCACGCGAGAACAGCGCGTCGGAGAATCTTATGGGACGGCAAGCGAACGCCTTGGACTGGACGGAGCGGGACGGAGCGGGGACGCGATGGCACCCCGTGGTGGTCCCCGATCGACCGATTTCGGAGATTCGGCCCCGGGAGACCCTCGCCGACGAGCTCGAAGTCGAGCTCCTCGACGACGAGGAGCCGCCGACCCAAAGGTTCGATCGCCCCTCCGCAACGATCGAAACGCGGGACGAGGTCGAGCCGCTGAGCGCCCGCGGGGTCGCCCGCCTCTCCGCTCTCGCCGACTGGCTCGATGGCGAGGCGCCGTCGGGTGCGGTCGTCCAGCTCGTGCGAGCGTTCCTGCACGACCTAGGCGAAGTCCGCGCTTCGCTCAAGGCGCTCACGACGGCCGCTGGCGAGCTGCCCATGGCCTCGGGTCTCGACGCGACGATCCGGTCGCTCGCCCACGCGATCGGAATGTGGCGCGCGAACCTCGTCGAGCACGTCGATGATCTGGCGCTGAGCGAGCACCGCTCGTTCTCGGGCTGGTCGAGCCTCCCGGAGTACTCGTCGGCGTATACCCTCGCGCTCGTGCAGCCTGCGCTGGCGGACGCGGAGTCGTGGGCGATCGCGCTGCGTGGTGAGGGGGCGACGATCCTCCCGCTCGTACGCGCCGTCGAGACGAGCGTTCGGCACCTGAACGCCACGCTGCGGGTCGCTATCGAAGCGAAGCCCGCGGGCAGCGCGCGCCCGTTGCCGCTCGCAACGTGGTGAGCCCCTCCGCCGCGAAACACCACCGAATCGACTGAGCCGCGCGACTGTGCGACGCTCGATCGAGCGATGGTCCGCGCTCAGGTAGCGTCGAGCGAGCGCATCGCCTCATGGGCGGCCGGCATCGGCGGTCTGTTGCTCGCGGCCCCAATCCTCGCGGCTCGTTACCCGCCGATGGGGGACCTCGCGATGCACGAGGGGCTCATCGCGATCATGCGCCACCTCCACGACCCGAGCTGGGTCCCGGCGGGCCTCTACTATGTGGTCGCTCCGCAAGCGAACCAGCTCTTCCCGATCGTCGCGCTCGCGTTGAGCTTCGTCTTTCCGACGGACGTCGCGTGCAAGGTGCTCGTCGCGGCGATCGTGCTGGCAACGCCTGTCTTGGCCGCGCGTCTCCTCACGCGCGTCGGCCGCTCGCGATGGCTCGCGCTCCTGGCCGGGCCGCTCGCGTGCGGGTGGATGTTCCGCTGGGGGCTGGTCGCGAACCTCCTCGGGTTCGCGCTGCTCCTGTTCGCGTTGCCGGAGCTCGAGCGACTCGCGCGGCGGCCGTCACCCGGCACCATCGCCCGGACGGTTGCCTGGACGTGCGCGCTGTTCCTTGCCCATGAGTCGTCGGCGCTCCTCTTCGCCCTGGCGGCCGGGCTCTTCGCCCTCCTCCGGTCGCGTGCTCCACGCCCGTTCCTGGCGCGCATGGCGCCCGTGGGGGTGGCGGCCGCCCTCGCGGTCCTCCAGTGGCACGTGAGCGAGCAGCTCCTCGGCGCGAACATGCGTGCGATCGGGACCGGGTTCGGGGCCGAGCCAATGGACCGATTGATCCTCCTCCCAGGAGCGGTGTTCGGTGGGCTCGGAGAGTGGCGCCTGGCGGCGATCGGCGGCGTGTGGATCGCAGCGATTGCGTCGAGCGTGCTCCTCGGAGCGAGCGCTAGTAGGCCACGCCATCAGAGCCGCGCACAGCCGCTCGGCGTCGCTCTGTGGCGCTACCGCTATGCCCTCCTCGCCGCACTGCTCTTCCTCGCCTACTTCGCGTTCCCCATGTCCGTCGGCGGGACGACGCTCTTGGCACATCGGTTCCTTCCGCCGGCGTGCATCTGCCTCGCTGTCGCGTGTGCACGGCGGTCCACTGCGCTCGTCGCCGTCATCCTCGCCGTGGCGTGCCCGCTCGTGACGATCGGCGTCGAGACGCGCGCGTTCGTCGCGTCCGACGCGGAGTACCGCGCGCTCGATCGCCTCATCGCGCTCATCCCGAGAGACGTCGCCGTCGCCCAGCTCGATCTGACCCCGAGGGGACCGGGGCGCGTCGCGCCCGTGCCCGCGGCGGCGGGACGGGTCCTCGCGGAGCGTGGTGGACGGATGCTCTTCGCGATGACCGACATGCCCCCCAATCCCGTGTACGTTCGACCGGGGCTGAGCTGGAACGAGCCGACGCAGCGTCTGGCGACCGCGCCCTACGCCTTCATGCCTGCCTACGATCTGACCCGGTTCTCGTACCTGCTCGAGCGAAACGAGAGCGAGAGCGAGCGTTCCGCCGTCGCACGCGCGCTCGCGGCGGAGGCGGACGTCGTCGCGAGCGAGGGGGAGTGGACTCTCTTTCATTCCCGCCTCGACGTCGCGCCCCTCGACGCCCCCGATCGCCTGCCCCCCTCCCCCGCCCCCGAGACCCTCGGCGCGCGAATGACCCGGTCACGCGCTCCGTCCACGACGCGATGAACCTCGGCCGGCGACTGCTCTTCCCAGGCGTCTTCGTCGCGATCACCGCCACGCTCGTCTTCGTCTTCCACGGAGGGGTCTCCGCCAACCCGGCGTCGCGCGCCCTCACCGTCCTCGGGCTCACCGAGCTCGGGACACTCAGCGCCGACCCGTGGGCCAAGCTCACGATCGACCACGCGATCGTCGACGGCCATACGTACAGCGACAAGGCGCCGCTCTCGAGCTTCGTCGTCCTTCCGTTCTACGCCCTCTGGCACCTCGTGCGCGGGCGGCCGTACCTGCCCCGCGTCGACCTCAAGATCCTCGTCCTCCTCGGAGACGTGGTCGCGGCCGCGATTCCGTTCGGCGCGTTCGTGCTCTTGCTCGAGGAGCGCGCGGCGCGATGGGTGCGGGGGCGCGAGGCGGTCCTCGTCGCGCTCATGGCGGCCTTCGGGACGCCGCTCTTCAGCTACGGAGCGTCGTACTTCGGGCACGCGCTCGCCGGCGCGTTCTTCGCGTTCGCGTACGACGCCGTCACGCGCGACGGATCATCGGCGCTCCTGCCGCAGCTCCGCCCGGAGCAACGCGCGCTCCTCGCCGGCTTCCTCGCGGGGCTCGGGGTGCTCACGGAGCTTCCCATCGCGATCGGGACGGCTCTTCTCGGGCTCTATCTCCTCTCGCGCCCGCCGGGGGCAAAGCTCGCCCTGAGCTACGCGGCAGGCGGACTCCCCTGCGCGCTCGCTCTCGGCGCGTACAACCGCGCGATCACCGGGTCGCCCTTCGATCCTCCGTACCGGCACCTCCCCGTCTCCTTCTACACCGAGCATCCATTCGTGCTCGACGCTCACGCGTTGGCCGTCGCCGGGCGCCTCCTCTTCGGTCAATACCGGGGCCTCTTCTTCTACGCCCCAGCGCTCCTCTTCCTCGTGCCGCTCGCGATGGCGCGGATCGACGCGACTCCTCGGCGTGTCCTCTTCGGCGCGTTCTGTCTCGTGCAGCTCGGCTTCGTCGCCGCGTTCTGGATGTGGGACGGCGGCTGGTGCATCGGGCCGCGACATCTGACCTCGTTGATGATGATCCTCCTCTACGAGGGGGTCGACGCCGTCGCCCGTACGCCGCGGGCCCGGCCGCTGTTTCTCGGCCTGGCGGGGGTCGGCGTCGCGATCAACCTCGTCGCGGTGGCGACGAACCCGTTCGCCCCTTCGGAGCGCCCTTTCTCCGACCTCTACTGGCCCGCCTTCAAGACTGGATCCATCACCCCCGACAACGTCTTCGACATGGTCGGTTTGAACCTGGGGCGATGGATCGTCGTCGTCTGGTGCGCCCTCTTCGCGTGCGCGATCGTGCTCCTCGGGAGGATGGCCGAACGGAGATCCTCGGCCCCTGGCCCGTGACTCCGCTCTAACGGCGCCCGAGCACGAGCAGCGTCGCGCCGTTCGGATCAGGGACGTAGGCGTTCCCGTTCGCGTCGGCGACAGCGTTGCGCGAGCCCGCGGCGGTCGTGGCCGTGGCAACGACCGCGGGGACCCCTTTGTCGTCGAAGCGCGCGACGGTGAGCCGCGACGCCTTCCCTGCCGCAACGTAGAGAAGCCCGCTCGGCTCGACGTAGTCGATGTTGTCCACCCCGGCGCCGGTGTCGAGCTTCCCGAGGGACGCGCCATCGTGGGCGGCGTCGAGCACCTGGACATGGTCCGTGCAGGCGACGAAGAGGAGACCGCGCGCCACATCGATCGCGATACCCCGCGGGCCGTCGCTCCCGCACGACGGGCTCCACGTGGACTTCAGCTTGTGGGTCTTCACGTCGATCGCGAGCGTCGTCCCCTTGTCCTCGGTGTTCGTGAAGAACAGTCCGTGCGCGTCATCAACGGCATAGCCCTCGACGTCGCCGCCGAGCTTGATGACCGTCTTCGGGCTCAGCGCGCCGGGCTTCGATGCGTCGAGCACGGTGATCGACTGATCGCGCGGCGTCGTGACCCAGACCTCCTTGGCCGAGGGGACGTAGGCAACCCCGTCGGTCGACGTCGGGAGCTTGAGGCACTTTCCCAGCTTCAGGCTCTTCGCATCGACGGCGCAGACCTCGCTCGTCGCGCGGTTGCCGACGTAGACGACTCCGTCGCCGACGGCCGACGCGCTCGGCCCCATCATTCGCTTCTTGCCGTGAAACTCCCGCTCCGCAGTCTTGAAACCATCCACCCGCGTGAAGGAGGAGGACGCGATGTCGAACACGTCGAGGCTCCCGGTGTTCCCAACCGCGAGATAGACGCGGCCTGCCCTTCGGTCGACCGAGAGATAGTCGAACGAGACGGGGCTCGTCGCGCCAGGGATCGCGACTGCGTTCGACGTGAGAGTCGCGGCTGCCGCCGAGTCGCTCGCGGAGGCACCCGCATCCGCCGCGGTTGCGCTCGAGACAGGCTGCGAAGTCGGCGAGGGGGGGGGCGCCGAAGAATCGGGCGAAACATCGGGAGCCGGAGACGTTGCGGGGTGATCGTTCGACGCAGCTCCGCCGCAGGCAGCGCAGGCGACGAGACTGAGTGAGAGAGAGAACGCGCGCATCATTCGCACTTTGGTACGGAACCGTCGGCGAGTTGGCAAGTCCCGGCGCTCCCCCCGGCCGGCAGACAGCTCGCATTCGCCGTCGATGGAGAGCCGCACGTCAGGCACCGCGGCGCCCCTTTCACAACGTCGCACGTCTCGGCCCCTCCCGCGATCACCGGGCAGTCCGCCGGCGTGTTGCAAGCGCAGAGGTTTGTCGTCGTGCACGCGACCTGCCCTTTCGCGCCGACCGCGAGACAGTTGCCGTACACGCCGGCGTCCGGCGTCGTGCAGTGGATGCACGGAAACCAGTTCGCCTCGCACTCCGTGCAGTCCGCGACACACTGGTCGCGTGCCCCCTTCTTGCACCGCAACGGCGAGCCAGCGCACTGCGCGCAGGTCGTCACGAGCGCGGCGCCGCACTCGATCGTCGCCGCCGCGTCGCCGCCATCTTCCGTGGGATCGGTATCGACGGGAGAGTCCTCCCCCGCATCGTTCCCCCCTCCGGCCGAGTCCACCTCTGCGACCGTCGCGTCGGGCGCAGGCGTCCCCCCGTCGCCGGAGATGAAGGTGACTGCCGGGAGAGAGGCGCACCCCGTGAGCGCAACCAGGAGCCCGAAGGTTCGAGTCTTGTTCACGCTCGCCGGAGTCTATCGCTCGAGATCGCGGACGCGCTCATCTATGTGTCCCTTGCGGTCGTTGGACGCAAAGGCCGTCCGCTCACCGACCCGCAAGAGTCCATAACCGACGGCCATGGTCGCGATCGCGATCGCCGCGCGCGCCAAGACGAGGGCGACGGCGAGGGGCACGTGCTCGACCTTCTCGAACCGCTCGCTCGCGACGCTCTCCCAACCGAGCCCGAGCGAGCCCGCGATCATCGCGAAGCCGACCACCGCGCACCACGTGCCGATCCGTCGCTCGGTCCACAGCTCTCCGCCGAGACCGCCGAAGCGCGAGGGCACCCCCGCGGCCGCGCGCTTCACGTGCGCGAGGACGGCTTGCCACCGCTGCCGCTTCGCCTCGACCGCGAGCCGTGCTGCGGCAGCATCACGCGTGATCGCACGGAGCGGCTGCGTCTTGTGCGCGGGTCCTTGCGGCGGAACCGGCGGAGGGAGCGGTGCCGGGATCGACGGAAGCCGAGACGTCGGGAGCTGATCTTCACCGGACGCGCCGTTGCTCTCCTGCGTCTTCGACGGGGGAACCGGAACGGGGACGGGGACCACTTGCTCGACAGCGGGGGTCGGGGTCGGTTCGTTCATGGTCCGGCGGCTATGGCATCTTCGCGGCGAGTGCGCCAGAGGAGCCGCTCCTCCGATACAGCGGTGCTGGATCACGACGCCGACCATGGAATGGATGAATTCGAGACAGCCGCTGTCACGGCACGGATCCAAACGCCGCGCAGTCTCCGAGCCGAGGAGTTGCGGACCCAATGCGAGATGCTCGTACCCAGATCATCGGTCTGATCGCGATCGCGTTGCTCGCACCGCTCGTCGCCTGCGCCGCAGGAACGATGAGCCTCGATGTCGCGTCCGGACCAGTGGGCCCCGAGTCCGAGTCGAACGACTCCGGAGCCGCGCTCGCGGACACCGGGACCTCGACGACGAACCTCCCGCCGCCGAGCAGCACGGGCACCCCTCCGAGTGACGATGCGGGCTCCTCGTCCGGGGACGACTCTGCAGCCCCCACGGGCGAAGACTCGAGCGCGCCGGTCGAGGACTCTGCTCCGCCTCCCCCGCCCCCTCCACCGGTCGACTCGGGGAGCAGCTGTCCCGGGTACGCCCCTCCGACGACGAGCGCCGGCTGCGAGTGCAGTGCGACGGGGTCGGAGACCTGCACCGCAAACAATTGCTACAACGGCTACTACTGCGAGCTGTCCGACAACAAGTGCGTGAAGAAGCCTTCGAGCTGCTGACCCGAGGGCCCGTCGGACAAAACGAATCGAGGGAAGAGCGCTCGAGCGTCCTCCCTCGATACGAGCCTCCCGAAGGGGGACTCGGGCGAGCGGTTCAGAGCTTCGCGTTCAGCGGATCGTACTTGTCGCCGCCGCTGTGGAACGGATTCTTCTCCTTGTGGTGGCTGCTGCGATGAGGGGCCGCAGCCGCGCGCGCCTTCTGCTGCGCGGCGACCTTCGCTTCGTGTGCCCGGTCAGCTTCGGCGAGCTTGAGGAGCTGGTCGTGCGATAGACGCGCGGCGAGCGTGTTCGAATCGGTCGGCGCCTGGGTCGGGTCCGCGGCGGGCGCCGCAGCAGGAGGGGGCGCAGGAGGAGGGGGCGCGACCGCAGCGACGGCCGGAGCAGGCGCCTCGGGGGCGGTCCCGTGCGTGAACGCGAACACCGCGACGCCGGCTGCGAGGAGCGCGACGCCGAAGCCGATCGCGAGCGGGCGCTTGCTCGACCCGCGGAACGAAGCGGGTGACTCGTCGTCGTCGATGTCAGCCGCCACCGGCGCGGTGCTGTACGGCCCCATCGACGGAGGAGGCTCGCTGAACATCACCGGGGCGACGGGCGCGTACGTCGAGACCGGCGACGTCGACGCAACGAACGCCGCGGGGGTCTCGGACGCGAGAGGCTCACTCGGCTCGTCGTCGATTCCGAGGAGTGTCCCGAGCTGCATCCACTCCGTCTTCCCGACCTCGAGCACGAACGTGCTCTCGTCGACGAGCTCGGCCTTGAACGCGGCGTCGAGCTGATCGAGCGTCCAGAGACGCACGTCGCCAGCTTCGACTTGAACGTGCCACTGCTCCTCGGTCGCTTGAACCATTTCGCTCATCGTGACCCTCCAGGCCG
>JBKQKP010000268.1:0-24591 GCA_052147435.1 Polyangiaceae bacterium
GAAACGAGCCAAAATTCCCCCCAAACGGTGAGATGCGATCAATGGTCAGCGCCGGCGGAGCGGGGGGAGCGTGAAAGGAGCGAGCTGTCTGAGTATGCCGTCGTTGCTCACGCTCCCCCCGCCCTGCAAGCGGGGCGGGGGGCCGGGGGGGTGGGGTTACCGCAGCGAAGCCGCCGCCCCTGGCGCGGTCGACGTGAACGCCGTCCACCGGTTCGACCGGAGGAGCTCGCACGACAGCCCGAGGAACACCGCGCGAAGCACCTCGTCCGGATCGGCCTTCTGCTTGTCGCTCATCTCGGCGCTCACCTTCCGGAGCGTCGACTTGCCGTCGATCTCGCGCAGCACGTTCGCCTCCCGCTCGGGGAGACGGAACGTCTCGATGCGGACGGGGAGCGGCATCACGGGCTCGAGCACCTCCTCGTCGAGCGGGCTCAAGATCGCCTCGAGCTCCTGCGCCGAGTACCCCTCACGCACGCCGCGCGCGATGAGCTCGTACGGATCGACCCCCATCGGGAAGGTCTCCTCGTGCGATCGCGCTCCTCGCGCGAAGCCGAACTCCCCCGTCCGCCAGCGGAAGATCTCCACGAAGCGCCCCTGCGTCTGCTCGTGGATCGCGCGAAACAGCTCGATCGGGCGGAGCACGCCGAGCCCCACGAGCGCGTCGCCGATTCGCCCGCCGAAGCGCGGGAGCATCGCGAGCGCCATGTCGACCTCCATCCGGAGCACCTGCCCTCGCGCCACGAGCTGCTCGCCGAGGAGCTCGTGCTTGTCGGTGGAGGCGACGAACTCCGGCACACCTTCGACGATGTAGATCTTCTTCTTCCGGTCGCCGTCCCTCAAGAGGAGCGCGCCGGTCTCCCGCCGGACGACGAGCTGAAAGACCCTCGACGGAAGGAGCACGCGATCGAGCGCCCCTACCCCCGTCGCATCCGGCGGGAAGTCCGTGTCCCACTTGAGCGCGGGGCTCGTCACGAAGCGCTGCAGCTCCGAGTAGTCCTGCGCGGGGCGGTACTCCGCGCTCTCGCGCGCGATGAGCGCCTTCGCCTTTATCCGCCCGGTCGCGAAGAGCTCGACCAGCCGCGGGTACGACATCGGCCCGATCGTCATGCCGTCGGGGAGCTTCACCCGGTAGATCTGCGGCGACACGTCGCGCTCGGGCCCCTGGCTCGGAGGCTGGCTGTAGAGCGCGTGCTGGGCGTCGCCCGAGACGTCGAGCACCGCGGTCGAGATCCGCTCGTCCGTGTCCTCCTCGATGTCGTAGCCGCCGTCGTTGATGAGCCCGAGCTTCTCGATGCAGGCGGCGAGCTTCGCCGGCCCCACCTGCAGGCGCCGGCGGCGGACGACCTCCTCGATCGCCCCCGCAAAGGCCGTCGCCGTGGGGTAGCGAAGGAGAGGGTCCTTGGTGAGCGCGCGGTAGAGGACGTTGCGCACGTCGTCGGGGACGCGGGCGGCGCTGCGGTCGAGCGCCGTCAGGTCGGCGTCGCGGATCCGCATCAGGACGTCGAGCTCGCTCCCGCCGGCGAAGAGGGGGCGGAGCATGACGAGCTCGGCGAGCACGATCCCGAGCGTGAAGAGGTCGCTCCGCGCGTCGAGCGGGCGTCCGACGACCTGTTCGGGCGACATGTACCCGAGCTTCCCCTTGAGCTGCCCCGCCTCCGTCCGCGGCTCCACCTCGGTCGCGCGCGCGATCCCGAAGTCGGTCAGCTTCACGGCGCCCGAGCGGTCAATGAGGACGTTCCCGGGCGACACGTCGCGATGCACGAGCGACAGCGGGCGCCCCTCTTCATCGCGCGCGTTGTGCGCGTACTCGAGCCCGCGCAGGACGCTCAGCGCGATGTGGAGCGAGACGTCGAGCGGGATCTCCTCGTCCTTCGCGGCAGCCGCACGGATGAGGCGAGCCCCCGTCGTCCCATCGACGAGCTCCATCGCCATGTAGAGCTCGCCGTTGTGCTCCCCGAAGTCGAACACCTGCACGATGTTCGGATGCCCCAGGTGCGCACACACCCGCGCCTCGTCCACGAACATCGCCGTGAAGTCGGGGTCGCGCGCGAGCTGGGGGAGGATCCGCTTTACGGCGACGATCTTCTGGAACCCGTGCGGCCCCTCGCGCCGCGCGAGATACACCTCCGCCATGCCGCCCGTCGCAATGCGCTGCAACAGCTCGTACGGGCCGAGTCGGGGCGGCACCGGCTGGGTGGAGGTGCCCATCGTGCGGGTAATGAAGCGTAGCCGATCGCCAGGCGATCCATCACCCCTTTGCGTAGCCATTTCGGGTGACTGCCCGCGTGGCGTCCCGTGCGGCCTCTCGTGCGAGGAGGTGGGCGGAGGGATACCGGTGGGGCCCGCTTTCTTGTAGGTTCGCGAAGCCGATGACGTCATCTGTACCTGCGAAAAACGGAGAGGCGGCCAGCTCGGACCCCTCGGATACACCTCCCCCCGCGCCTCTCGTTTCGGCCACGTCGGCGGGCGAGCGGTCCCCCCGCGTCGCCAGGTCGCGCGCGCGGGTCGTCGCGGTCACCGGGGCGGCTTCGTTCTTGGGGACGAACCTGATCGGCCTGCTCGAGGAAGACGAGCGCGTAGACCGGATCGTGGCCGTGGACATCAAGGCGCCGAGCACCGCAGGGCAGAAGACGCGGTTTTACGAGGTGGACTTCACCCAGCCGACGACCGAAGCGCGGCTCGCGGAGATCCTGGCCGCAGAGCGGGCGGACACCGTCGTCCACCTGGCGTTTCTCGCCTCCCCGTCGCACGCCACGGCGTGGGCGCACGAGCTCGAGAGCGTGGGGACGATGCACGTCCTGGTCGCCGCCCGTCACGCGCAGATCCGAAAGTTCGTGATGTGGTCGCAGACGCTGCTCTACGGCGCTCACCCGTCGAACCCGAATTTTCTCTCCGAGCGGCACCCCCTCCGCGCCGCCAAGCGCGAGCCTTTCTTCGGCGACAAGATCGGCGCCGAGAACGAGGCGGCCCGCTTCGCGCAGCGCGCGCAGGGATCCGTCGTCACGATCCTCCGGTTGGCTCCCATCCTCGGCCCCACGGTGCACAACTACCTCACGCGGTTTCTCTCGCGCCGCCTCGTTCCGACCATGATGGGGTTCGACCCGCTGCTGCAGTTCATCCACGAAGTGGACGCGATCGCCGCGTTCAAGCTCGCGATCGACCGCGACGTCCCGGGAACGTTCAACATCGTCGGCGACGGCGTCCTCCCTCTGTCGACCGTCATCAAGCTGGCCGGGCGGATCGCCATCCCGATCCCCCACCCGCTCGCGGAGCCCGTGGCGGGGATGGCGTGGGTGGCGCAGATCGCCGAAGCGCCGCCGAGCTTCCTCAAGTACCTGCGCTTCCTGTGCGTCGCCGACGGGCAGAAGGCGAAGACGCGCATGGGGTTCCGCCCCGCGTACACGTCGCGCGAAGCGCTCCTCGACTTCACGAGCGCGCAACGCCTGCGCGACGTACGGCTCTTGCAGCAGGAGACGACGACATGAGCACCGCGAAGAAGCGGCCCGCCGCGAAGCGAGGGCGCGCGACGCGCTCGAAACCGGACGAGACGATCACGCATTCGCGTGAAGCGGTGAGCCGCGCGATCGAGGATGCCGCGGCCGTCGCGACCAAGATGAAGCGCCCCCCCCGTCCCAAGGTCGGGCGTAGCGCAGTCTCGACCGAGGGGCTCGCGACCGAAGCGGCGGCCAACGCCCCTGTCCCCCCCCCGTCGGACGACTCGAGCGCCTCCATCGAGGACGGCGCCGCCGTCGCCACGCGCATCCGCGAGCTCGAGGCCCGCCTCGACAGGATGATCGACGAATCGGCCCGCACCCACGATCACCCGCGCGTCCCCCCCCCGGCCCCGTCGTCGGTCCGCCTGCTCCCCGCCGAGGGGGAGCCCACCGTCTTCGACACCGCGCGCGAGCTCCTCTCGACCGACTTCTACCTCCGCAAATGGGGGCGCCTCGGGATGCGCAACCGGAGCGAAGAGGTCGACGACTTTGGCTTCGACCCCGTCTACGAGAAGAAGGTCCAGCCGATCTTCGACTTTCTCTACGACCGGTACTTCCGCGTCGAGGCGACGGGGCTCGAGAACATCCCGAACGAGGGGCGCTGCCTCCTCGTCGCGAACCACTCCGGGACGCTGCCGTACGACGGCGTGATGATCAAGGTCGCCGTGAAGCGTCTGCACCCCGCCAAGCGCGACGCGCGGTGGCTGGCGGAAGACTTCATCTTCCACTTTCCCTTCCTCGGGTCGATCTCGAACCGGATCGGCGCGGTGCGCGCGTGCCAGGAGAACGCGGAGCGTCTCTTGCGCAAAGAGGCGCTCGTCGCCGTGTTCCCCGAAGGGGTGAAGGGGATCGGAAAGCTCTTCAAGGAGCGCTACCAGCTCCAGCGCTTCGGTCGCGGCGGCTTCATCAAGCTCTGCCTCCGCACGGGGACGCCGATCGTCCCGGTCGCCGTCATCGGCGCGGAGGAGTCGAACCCGATGATCGGTCGCATCGAGTACCTCTCGAAGGCGATCGGAGTGCCGTACATCCCCGTGACGCCGACGTTTCCTCTCCTCGGCCCGCTCGGTCTTCTACCCGCGCCGACGAAGTGGAAGATCGTCTTCGGCGAGAGGATCGAGCTCGACAACGGCGCCGAGGCCGCCGAGGACGAGATCCTCGTGGGACGTCTTGCCGAGCAGGTGCGCGCGACGATCCAGGGGATGCTCGATCGCGGCGTCGGGGAGCGGCGATCCATTTTCTTCGGATGAGCGGGCCGCGCAAGTCCGGGGACCGCGTCGACGGCGTCCTCGTCCTCGACAAACCGCGCGGCCCCACGAGCCACGATGCCGTGGCGCGAGTGAGGCGCGCGCTCGGAACGCGCGAGGTAGGTCACGCGGGGACGCTCGACCCGATGGCGACGGGCGTGCTCGTCGTCTGCGTCGGTGAGGCGACGAAGCTCTCTCCGTGGCTGACCGCGGCCGACAAGACGTACGAAGCGACGATCGCCTTCGGCGCGGAGACGGACACGCTCGACGCGGAGGGGACCGTGACCCGACGAGCCGACGTGCCTCTCGCGCTCCTCGAAGCCTTCGAGCGAGTCCGGTCGGGCACGGTGCACGACCACCTCGCGCGCGCGGTCGCGAGCGAGAGGTCGCGGACGATGCAGGTGCCCCCCACCGTGAGCGCGATCAAGAAGGACGGCGTCCGCTCGTACGTGCGCGCACGATCTGCCGAAGGGGTCGACGCCGAAGCGCTCGCCCCCCGCCCCGTGACGTTGCACGCGCTCGATCTGCTCGACGGCGGAATCGACCCCGACGGCCACGGAGGGTGGCTCGCCGTGAAGTGCCACGTGAGCAAGGGGTTCTACGTGCGCGCGCTCGCGAGAGACCTCGCAGCCACGCTCGGCACGCTCGGACACCTGACCGCGCTGCGCCGAACCCGCTCCGGTCCATTCGAAACCGACGAGGCGGTCCCGCTCGACACCCCTGGCGACGAGCTCGCCGCGCGGCTCATCCCGCTCGCGCGCGCCGCGATCCGCGCGCTCCCCGAAGCGCGCCTCACGGAGTCGGGAGTGCGCGACGCGCGGTTCGGGAGAGCCGTGCGCGCCGAGGACATCGCGTGGAGCGGCGGCGGCGAGAGCGGGCCGTGCGCGTGGCTCGATGGCGAAGGGGGGCTCGTGGCGGTGGGGGAGCGCTCGGAGGATGGGACGGGGCGCGTGATTCGGGGCTTTCCCGTCGCCTAGCTCCGCCGGTCACACCCGCAGCACGTCCGGCTTCTTCGCGAGAATCCTATCGAGCCAAGCGTTCGACAGCTTCTCCTGCATCGAGTTCGCCCGGAGCCGCGCTCGCAAGTGCGCGAAGTCGACCCGGTCGAGCTCCTGATCCTGGTTGAAGCAGGAGAAGACGACGTACTCCTCCCCCGTCACCGGGTCCTTCTGCTTTTGAAGGCACTGCGCGCAGACCTCCTTCATCATGCACTGCATCGGCGAGTTGATGCTCCCGAGCGCGAGATGGCCCGGGTCGAGGAGCGGCTTCAAGACCGTCTGCCGCGCCTGCTGGACGGCATGCATCATCCGATCGCTCCCGATCGCGAGGATCCGGCTCACCTCGGAGAGCGGCACCTTGCGCTGCCCTAGCTCCCCCTTCCCGTACGCGACCATCGCCTGGACGATGTTCCCGCGGAAGTGCGCGTCCTGTGGCCGGCGCGGAGCGATCTCGGCCCCCGTGTCGGTGCACCAGATGACCTGGTCGGTGAAGCTCTCGATGTCGTCCTGCTTGAAGAGGTCCTCACCGCGCTTGTACCCGGCGAAGTACAGGACCCGCGCCCCGAGCACCTTGAATGCGCGCGCGATCGAGAAGAGGACCGCGTTGCCCAATCCGCCGCCGCACAGGAGCACGGTCTCCTTCTCGGCGATCTCGGTCGGCGTCCCCGTCGGACCCATCAGAACGATCGGCTCCCCGGGCTTCAACGCCGCGCACAGGCGCGAGCTCCCCCCCATCTCGAGCACGATCGTCCCCAGGAGCCCCTTGTCGGGGTCGATCCACGCGCCCGTGAGCGCGAGCCCCTCCATCGCGAGCCGCGTCCCCTCGACCACCGGCGCGATCGACTCGAAGTTCTGGAGCCGATAGAACTGCCCCGGCCGGAACTTGCGCGCCGCCATCGGCGCATGGACGACGACCTCGACGATCGTCTGCGTGAGGCGATTCACCTCGACCACGCGCGCGACCATGCTGTCGTCGAGCTTCGCGAAGAGCTTCGCCCTCTCGGCGTCGCGAGCGGGTTGATCCGCGGGGCGGAGCGCCGCCACTTCCGGGAAGAGCTCGACCACCTTCGGATAGCCGTCCTTCGCGCTCGCCATCGCGCGGACGACGCTCCCCGCGTAGTACGGGTGGTTGTCGCCATAGAACGAGACGACGCGCCCGCCGTTCGCGTAGCTCGTGAAGAACCCCTGGCTCGCATCCGCGACCGGCTCGAGAGTCACGCCGCCATTTCCATTTGCACCGACCTTCGCCTTGTGCGCCTGGAAGTACTGCCCCTTCGCGTCGAGCTTGAACGTCCCCTGGTACTCCTTCTCGTACGTCACGTTCGGGCTCGTCCCGGCGGCGACGCAGACCGTCCGCGCCGGGAGCTCGACGATGCTCCCGTCCTTGCGCGCGAACTTCATCGCCTTCACGTGGGCGCGGTCGTCGAGCACCGCCTCCGTCGGCGACATGTTCTCGATGTAGCGCACCCCCTCCTCGAGGCTCTTCTCCACCTCTTCGTGGTTCAGGCGGTACGCGGGGGAGTCCGCGAGCGCGCGGCGGTAGACGAGCGTGACCCCGCCCCACTTCTGCAAGAGCGCCTGCACGCGCGGCTCCCTCCCCTCCTTCGCCGCGAGCGCCCGCTCCTCGCCGAGCTCGCGCGCGTGAGCGAGCTGCTCCTCGAGCATCTCCCACTCTTCGTCGTCGAACATCGCGCGAAGCTCGCCGGCGGCCTTCTCGCGCGCGAACGTCTCGAAGCGCTCCTTCGTCTTCTCGATCTGCACCACGTAATAGGCGAGAAGCTCCGTCGCCGTATCGATCGCCGTGAGGCCGCCGCCGATGACGA
This sequence comes from Polyangiaceae bacterium, assembly GCA_052147435.1. Classification (GTDB taxonomy): domain Bacteria; phylum Myxococcota_A; class Polyangia; order Polyangiales; family Polyangiaceae; genus JBKQKP01. The sequence goes on from JBKQKP010000268.1 coordinate 7,560, forward strand.
TCGCCGGGAGCATCACCTGCAGGTTCGCGATCGAGCTCTTCTTGTAAGCACCGGTCAGCTGCAGGGCCATCAGGAAGTCGCTCGCCTTCCGGATCCCGCGCGACAGGTTGTTCTTGATGTCGATGATCGTCGGCCGCCCCGCCCCCGCGGCGATCGCGACGTGGTCGAAGCCGAGCGCCCAGGCGTCCTCGAGCGTCATGGTCCCGCCGAAGCGGATGCCGCCGTAGATCCGGAGGTTCTTGTGACGCGAGAGGGTGAGGTACACGAGCGTGAGGAAGTTCTTGTCCCAGCGCGCCGTGATGCCGTACTCGGACACGCCGCCGAACCCGAGGAGGATCCGCTCGTCGAGCTCGCCGTAGAGCGTGCTGAAGTCGCGAACCGGAGTCGGTGCCTTGCCGTCCCTGCCGGTGAGGCGCGGGTCCAGGGGCTCGATCTTCAGCCCGTCGACCGCGACGACGCCGAACCCTTCGCACGACAGGTGATGCGACAGCGTGTACCCGGCCGGGCCCAGACCGACGACGAGGACGTTCTTCCCGTTGTAGGGGCGCGCGTGCGGGCGCAGGACGGAGAGCGGGTTCCAGCGCGTGAGGAGGCCGTAGATCTCGATCCCCCACGGCAGGCTCAGCGTCTCGGTCAGCACCCGCGTCTCGATCTGCGGGATGTTCACCGGCTCCTGCTTCTGGAAGACGCAGGCGTTCATGCAGTCGTTGCAGATGCGGTGGCCGGTCCCCGGGCACATCGGGTTGTCGAGGCACACGAGCGCGAGCGCACCGACCACGTCGCCGTCGCGACGCATCACGTGCATCTCGCTGATCTTCTCCTCGAGCGGGCACCCCTGCAGCGAGATGCCGATCGAGTTCTTCTTGAACGTACCGGGGGCCTTCGGGTCGCGGAGCCCCTTCGAGCAGGAGTCCTTGTCGCGCTCGTGGCAGTAGAGGCAGTAGTCGATCTCCTGCTCGACGGCGCGCGCGTTCATGCGGCGATCGGTGAGCGCGAACGAGTCACGCTCGCGGCGGTCGCCCGGCGGGCCGATGAAGAGCTCGGGCATCGTGTCCGGCTCGGGGCGGTGGAGATGGACGAGGTGGCTCCAGTCGAGCGTTCGCGGCTGGTGGAGCGACGGCCACCTGTGGGCCGGATCGCCGTGGTCGGCGTGACGCGCGGCGAGCCACGCTTCGGCGGCGTCGAGCGCGAAGGAGATCGCCTTGCTTCGCGCAGCATCGGAGTCGAGATCGCCGGGGCACTGCGCGCGGAACGCTGCCTGCGTCCGCGGATCGCTCGCGAGCGCCGCACCCACCGCGTTCGCGCGGGCGCGCAGCTCATCGGTCCACTGCGCGCCGCCCCCTTTCGCCGCCTTTCGAGCGACCTCGTCCACTTCGTGAAGCGCGTTCACCCCGCTCGCGACCGCGAGCTCTTCGTCGGCGCTCGCGCTCGCAGCAGTCGCCGCGCGGATCGCGACCTGGGCGACGTCCGCCGCCTTCGCTCCCCCCCCCTCCCGCCACGCTTTCCCCGCATCCGCGCGAAGAACGCGCTTCTTCGCGAAGTCTCGCTTGAAGCGCCACAGCGGGTCTCGGTCGTGCACGTCTTTCCGAAGCGCGTCGAGCTCGCGCTCCACGCCGAAGAGCCTCCCCACGAACGCGCTCACGTGCGGCGCCGCCCCGAGGAGCGCCTCGCTGACGGCCTCCGGCGTCATCCCCACGCCTTTGCACGCGCGATACGCCGCAAAGCGAGCGTGATCGGCAGGCGCGTGCGCCGCGAACCACGACTCGAACTCCCCATGGAGATCGGCGAGGCGCGACGGCTCGAAGAGGTCGCCGAACGAGAACCCGGGGATGCCGAGCGGACGGTCTGCCGCCGCGGCGTCGCCGGGGGGAATGGTCAGGGGGCGAGCGGGGGGGCTCGAATGGCTCATGGAGAGTACGTAATTCCTCGGGAGTGGCGCGGAATCGCCGTGAAGCCTTGGCACCGCGTCATTTACACGCGGCTGACCGCTCGCGCCAGACCGCACTCACCGCGTAGGAGGCGTCGCGCCTCCCCTTGATAGCGCCTGGATAGCGCCGCGGCCATGTGCGAGAACGCGGGCGAAGTGAGCCGGTCCGAAAAGGACGAGAGCGCCAAGGGGCTCCCCGTGGCGGCGGGGGTGTTCGCGGGGTTCGCGCTCCTCGCGGCGGCGAACGCGTGCGCAATCGCGATCGCCGTCCCCGCTCCACCGACGGGCCTTCGCCTGCGCGCGTTTCACTATCTCTTCGACGCCGCCGAGACGCTCGGCGTGGGGGCGCTCGTCGCGCTCGTCCTGTTCGCGACGACAACGATCGTCGGCCGCCTGCGCGTTCCGCGCTGGGCGACGTGGGGGGTCATCGTCGCGATCACGATGGTGGTCGTCGAGCGCGCCATAGGGGACCCGCTTCATCACGTCGCGTCGCACGCGCTGAACGGCCGGTTCGAGGCGGTCCTCTTCGCGGGTTACCTCACGCTCTTCGGCGTCGGCTTCGCGGACCTGCTCCGCCTGGCGAGCTTTCTCTCGCGCCGCCCCCGCCTTCGTTTCCTCCCCGCCGCGTTCGCCGTCGGCGTCCTCGCCGTGAGCCAGATCTTGGTGCCCGACGACTACGCGGGGGCGCACAGCCTCGCGGCGTTGGGCGCCGCCTTGGTCGCCGGTGCCGGGCTCGCGCCGCTCGCGGAGCGGGCGGGCCGCGCCTTGATGCGCAGTCGTTCTGGGCAAGCCGCGCTGGCCGCGCTCGCCCTCTTCGCGTTCTTCGGCGTCGCCTGGCCCCCCTCGAACGCGACGCGCGTGGAGCTCTTCCGGCAGCCAAGCGCGCTCGCCCCTTGGATCCTCGCCACGACGCTGTGGCGCCCCCCGGGCCTTCACGCCCCTGTAGCGGTCCCCCCTTCCCCTTGGAACGCGGACCGTTCGTCGGCCCCGCCCGTCCCCCCGACGTCGCCCCCTCTCCTTCCGAAAGACGCCGTCGTCGTCCTCCTGACAATCGACGCGCTCCGGGCCAGTGCCGTCGGCGATCCCGCGAACGACGCGCTCTTTCCGACCCTCGCACGGTTGAAGCGCGAGGGGGTCGTCTTCACGCACGCCTCCTCCGCCGGCGCCCAGACGGCCTCGTCGCTGAGCACCCTCTTCACCGGCCTGTATTACTCGGAGCGGCGCTGGGCGGACCACGGCGTCGGAGACACGCGCTACCTCTTCCCCGCCGACGATCCCGCCCCCCACTTCCCGGAGATCCTGTCGGACCACGGCGTCATGACGGCCAGCCACGCCGGCCTCTTCTTCCTTGGCGGCGACTTCGGCGTCGTCGGCCGCTTCCGGGACGCGAAGGTGCTCGTCGAAGGGCGCAAGCACGCGGATGCGGGGGAGCTCGTCGAACCGATCCTCGAGCGGCTCCGGCGCCCGGTCGAAGGACCGCTCTTTCTCTACGCCCATCTCCTCGACCCGCACGCGCCGTACGATCGCGGTCGCAAGGACGGCACCGACTACGAGCGCTACCTCTCCGAGGTCGCGATCGCCGATGCCGCCGTCGGGCTGGTCGAGCGCGTCCTCAAGACCGGATTCGGCCCGCGGTGGGCGCTCTTCGTCAGCGCAGACCACGGCGAGGCCTTCGGCGAGCACGGCACCCACGACCACGGCAGGACGCTCTACGAGGAGCTCCTGCACGTGCCGCTGCTGGCGCGTAGCCCGCTGTTCCCTCCGCGAACGATCGACGAGCGGGTGGGGCTCGTCGACCTAGGACCGACGATCCTCGACCTCTTCGGCGTTGCCACGCCGGCGACCTTCAACGGCCAGAGCCTCGTCCCAATCCTCGCCGGCGGCACGCGGTCGTTCACTCGCCCTCTCCTCGCCGAGGGGCGGCTCCGCCAGTCGCTGACCGAACCAGACGGGCTGAAAGTCATCTGGGACCCGCTACGCAAGCTGGTCGAGGTGTACGACCTCGCCGCGGACCCGGGAGAGACGCGGAACATCTTCGACGTCGATCCCGTGCGATCTGATCACGCGCTCGCGGCGCTGCATGCCTTCTTCGCCGTGCACACGCGGCGAGACGGCGGGTACGAGCCGCCGTACATGCGTTGAGAGACGGAGAGTTGGGTACAGGAAGGGCGGAAGGGCGGAAGGTTCGATCCTCTGTCGCCGTTCACGCGGCCTCTCGGCGCGCTGCGCTCGCGACGGGCGGGATGCACTCCCCGACCCTCAGGAAGCAACCGGTGCGGTAGCTCTCACCGTACCCGGGAGCGAAGGCCCCCGCTTCGAAGACCACCCGCCCGCCGATGAGAGTAAAAGCGACGGCGCGATCGCTACGGTTGACCAACCGCGACAGCCCCTCGCACCCGGTCATGGGCTCCTCGTGGATCTCGTCGACCGAGGCGTCGAGGCCGCTCGGGTCGATGACGACGACGTCCGCCCGGTCGCCGATCCGCAGAGTGCCCGCGTCGACGCCGAACCATTGAGCGAGCTCGCCCGTGAGGCGATGCACCGCACGCTCGAGCGTCATGAAGGGGGCACCCGCAGCCTCCGCTTCGCGCGCCCTTCGCAGGAAGCGAACCGAGTAGTTGTAAAACGCCATGTTGCGGAGATGGGCCCCGGAGTCCGAGAAGCCCATCTGGACGGCGGGATGCGCGGAGAGCCAGTCGAGCGCCTTGGGACGCTCGTTGGCGAGCGTGGTCGTCCAGCGGAGGTCTTTCCCATGCGCGATCAGCAGGTCGAGAAACGTGTCCACCGGGTGAACGCCGCGCTGCTCTGCGACCTGGCCCACGCTGAGCCCGACGACCGAGCCGTCCGGACAGCCGAGGATGTGCATCTCGTGGAAGTTGCGATTCCAGACGCGCACTCCGAGCTGGTTTTCGCACTCGCTTCGGAACTGGCGGCGGTAGCCCGCGTTGGTGAAGAGCTGGTTGCGCTCCAGGTAGTCCTTGAGGTGCAGCGCGGCGCGGCCTGCGCCCAGCTCTTCGAACACGGGGAGGTCGATGCCGTCGGCGAACACCCGGAACGGAACCGGCAAGTGTTGCCAGCGGAGCTGTCCCCTCCCGAGCCAGTTCAAGAGCGCGGTGAACGTGGCCAGCAGCCGCGCCATCAACGGGACCTCTTTGCTGTCAGCCGCCGCGAGGAGCGAGATCTTGAGCGGTCTCCGAAACCAGGCGCCCATGCTTGCGAAGAAGTAGCCGAACACCGAGAGCGGCTTTGCGGCGTTGGGTGCGCCCTGAAGGACACGGCCGCGACGGCGGAGGATGCGGTAGAGCGGGCCCAGCTCTCCCGTGCGTGCAAAGGTCGACGGGAGCGGGCGTGACCGGTACCGGTCCCCGTCGAGCTTGTCCCATTCGGTCTTCATCGTGGAGAGGCCGAGCAGGCCGGCGTCGAGCGCTTCCTCGAGCCCGGCTTGCAGCTTCGCGTTCTCGGCGGCGTCGGGACTTACCCGGGCGTCCGTGGCGCGCCCGAGCCCCATCACCCACGCGCGCAGGTCCGAGTGCCCGAGAAAGGAGGCGACGTTCGGGCCGAGGGGGATGGCCTCGAGGGCGCTCACGTACTCGCGGGCGTTGGTCCAGGTCTTGTGGGCCTCGAGCGCGCCGCGCACCATCGCGCGCGGGAGGGCTTCGACCCGGCTGAACAGATCGGCGCCGTCGAGGGGGCTCGCGTGGACGGTCGAGAGCGAACAGCTGCCGAGGAACACGGTGGTCGTGCCGTGCCGCACGGACTCGCACAGCCCCGGAGCCATGAGGACCTCGGCGTCGTAGTGCGTGTGGGCGTCTACGAAGCCGGGCATGACCCACTTGCCCGAGGCGTCGATCACCCGATCGGCCCCTTGCTCCGGGAGTGCTGCCTCCGAGAGTGCGGCGATCCGGCCGTCTCGAATGCCGACATGGCGCAGGCCGGCGGGCGCACCGAGTCCATCGAAGAACCGGCCGTTCTTGATGACGACGTCGAACGGTTCGCTCATGGGTATTTCGGGAGTAACACACGACGTCCGCGAGGGGGACGGTGCGGATTTCATCCTTCCACGCCGAGCACGGGGAGCGGGTCGCGGATCGGGAGGGGGGAGCGGGAGCTCGTCTTGACGAGGTCAACTCGCGTATTGAGCAGCTCAAAGCCGCGTATTGATCAGGTCAACTCGCGTATTGACGATGTCAACGCGCGTATCGACGCTGCCAACGCGCGCCTTGACCGAGCCAAAGCGCGCCTTGGCGGCGCCAACTCGCGCCTTGACGGCGCCAAGGCCATCATTGACGTCGGCGACGTCGACATCAAGATCCGAGGGCTCTCGCGGAGTGTGAGAGACCTTCGCCTCGAAGTAGAGACGGTGTCCTCTGCCTCAGAGCGTCTTCAGGTACTCCGTCAGCGCCGCCTTCTCGAGCGGCAGGAGCAGCGCGCCGAAGTAGTGCCCGCCGTTCTCCACGAGATCCGAGCACAGGAGCTGCCCGGTCGTCTGGTCGAGGTTCGCGAAGAGCGCCACGGGCGTACCCGCCGGGAGCGTGATCCCGTCCGGCAAGGTCACCGTCGTCTGCGTCACCTGCACCGACCCCGCGAAGTCGCGCTCCCAGGGGTTGAGCAGCAGGTTCATCGCGTTCTCGAACGCCGCCACGCGCCCGGCGACCGACGGATCGCCCGAGTACGCGCCGAGCCGGTTGTTGTGGAAGAACGGCGCCGTCGCCCAGATCGCGCGCAACGGGACGTCGCGGTACCAGCCCGGGCCGCGCGTCTTGAGCTCGTCGGACGAGAACTCCTGCCAGATGTGCCCCTCGAGCCAGTTCGTCGTGAGCGATCGGCACTCGTTCGTGCCGACCGATCCCGCCGGCTCGCCGAGGAGCGCGTTGAAGCCGCTCGCGGGGTGGACGAGGTCGTCGGAGAAGATGTCGTGCGGCCCTTCGTCTTGCCCGTTCGAGTGGCACGACGCGCACGTGCTGCGGAAGACCTGCTCCCCCGCCGCCGCGAGCCCCACGTTGATGAGCGCTCTCCCTCCAGGTGCCTCGGCAAGGCTCGGCGCGGGGGTCGACGCCGCGTCGTTGATGAACGCGCACTCGTTCACGACCGCCGTCTCGGCCGCCACGAGCTCCGGGCAGACCGCGGCGCACGCCGTGAGGTCGATCGGCGTCTGCGTCCCCCCCGGGCCGTTCGTGAGGTGCGGCACCATGCACTCCGCCGCGCACATCCCGATGTTGAAGTAAACGCGGAGCGCGGCCCGCTCGCACCCGGAGTCGTCCTCCCCCCCCTGCCCCGCGCGGTGCACCGTCTCCGCGACGCCGAGGTAGTGGTTCGCGAAGTACGGCCGATCGGGGAAGTCGTAGAACTGCGTGATGATCCCCGGGTTGTTGATCCCGTCGCTCTCGATCGCCGTCGTATCGACGGTCCCCGGGGCCCACGTTCCGAAGACGGCCGCGCGCGGATCGTGCGGGCTCAGGTTCGCGCCGAAGATCTTCCCGACGTTCAGGTACTGGTTACCGGTGGTGAGGTGGATGTTCGCCCACGATGGGTTGTTCGGATCGGCGGGCGGGTTCTGGGGGTCGAGCCCCGCGTGACACCCCGCGCACGCGACGCCGACGAGGAACGGGTTCACGCCTGTGGGGTCCGGCCCCTTGCGGATGCCGACGACCCCCGTCGCCGTGGGATCCGTGCAGATGTCCCAGCCGCCGGTCTCCGCGTTGCCGTCCGTGCAGTCCGGATCGTTGATGACGCCCCACGTGGTGAAGCGCTCGGCGCGCGGCGTCGTGAGCACCTGCACGAAGCCGAGCGGGAGGCTGAACGGCGCCGACGGGAGGACGAGCGAGAAGAACTGCTCCCCTCCGAACGTGGACGTGAGCCACGTGTTTCGTCCGTCGGCGATCTGCGCCGGCGTCGGCGCGGGGCTCGTCGACGGCGACGTGATCGTCACGGCTTGGCCGCTCGACCCAACCGCGCTCCCATCTCCAGGCGCGCTGCTACACGCGGCAGCGGCGGACGCGCAGAGCGCGCTCAGCGCGACAGCAGACGTACGAAGGCCAGAAGATCGTCGATTCGACATCGCCTCACTCCCTTCGGTTCGTGCCCCGCGCGTCGCGCGAGAATCGCAGGCAGACGCGGGCAGACCATTGGTGATCGATCACGCGATCTCAATCAACTCCAATCCGATATCCCACCCGAAAAGCGATGCGTGGATCCCGCATCCTCTCTGAGCTTTCGCTGCCTCCTGCGCGATCCGCGCACCCCGCGATGGACGGAATCTTCGCGCCGTGGCGTCAAGAACTCGCACCGGCGCGCCGGGGGGCGGCGGGTGTCCCACCTCTCGAGAATTGCTCCTAGGGAATCTGCGGCTCGAAGACGTTCGGAAACGCGACGAAGTGAAGGCCCCGACCGTCGTACGCCGGGTTCGACGTCGCGGGCCCTCCGTCGGGAGGTTGGATCGTGAGCGCCGGCGCGGCCGGATCGCCCACGAGGAGGAACGTGTACGTGAGCCCCGCGGTGAACGTCGCCGGCGTCGCCACGGTCGTCGCGCTCCACGCCGAGAGGACCTGAATCGTCGCGAGGGGCGACGCGAACAGATCGCCCGAGGGATACGGCTGCAGATTGGGAGTACCACCGTCGAGAGGAACGAGGACCACGCCGAACAGAGTCCCTGCGGCCGTCGGATCGATAGGGACCTGCGCTGCCGGCGAGGGAACGACTCCGCCGCTCCCGAACGTGACGGCGGGGGCCGACGGCGCGAGCGCGAAGATCTCCGAGGCCGGCGTGACGACGACCGGCACCACGCCGCTCGACGCCGCCGTGTGCACCTCGACCCCCGCCTCGTCGAAGAACGGCGTCCCCTCGATCGCGCTCGAGCGGTGCGCGAACTGCGCCGCGATCCCTGCGTCGGGGACGGTCACGGTGTCGAGCGCGGCGACGCCGACCTGCGCGCTACTCCCGCCGTCGTAGCCCGCGCCGCACGTCGCGGCCCCCGTGCTCACCGCGCCGGGGAGGCACCCCGTGAGCGAGAGGAGGTAGGTGCCCGTCGCGGGGAGCGTCCCGGCGGGGAGATCGGGGAGCGCAAAGAAGTCCGCGCCCGCAACCAGCCTGCCGGGGGGCGAGTCGGCCGCGCCGAGGCCGTGAGGGCCGATGAGGGCGACGCAGGTCTCCTCGGCCCCTCCGTCCGGGCCGATCCCCGCGCCGCCGTCGTCGTTCACGTCACCCGCCACGCTCGACGAGAGGACGGCGAAGAGAGAGAGGGCCGCGCCGGCGTAGTCGAGCTGGAACGGGAGCGCGCGGATCGTCCCTGGATAGATGCCGGGCGTCCCCTCGGGCACCGCGGGGAAGGGCCCAAGCGGGGGGATCGGGAGCGAGGTGGAGGGCGCGTCGGGGATGGCCGCGACCGCCGCGACGTTGACGATGCCTGCGCCGACCGAAGACCCGAGACAGAGACGGATCGGCGGGACCCCGGGCGCGGCGTGCGCGAAGACGATGTCCTCGACGACCGCGCCACCAGAGTCGGAGACCGTGGAGTCCGTGGAGGCGTCGTGAGGGGCCGCCGCGTCGGAGCCGGGGGCGCTGCCGTCGTTCGTCGGTGCGGTCGCGTCGCCTCCGTCGCCGCACCCGGTGCACGCGCTGAACGTCGTCCCCGCCTCGGAGCAGACCGCCGTGCCGAACGTTCCTCCGCCGGGATCGCAGATGCAGACCACTCTCTCGTTGGGGGTGCACGCAAGACCGTTTGCGTCCGAAGTACCGGCGTCGCTCCCGGCGTCGGCGGCGGGAGCTTCCGAGCTCGGCTCGCTCGAGCTGCACGCCGCGACGACCGCGGCGATCGAGAGGCCGAACGTCAGGGCGAACGTCGCCGTCGCAGAGCGCCTACGCATGCCCATCACTTCGATTTGAAGACATTCGGGAAGGCCAGAAACTCCACCCCGCGCCCGTCCCACTCCGGATTGAGCCCGCCATCGGCGTTGAGGAGCTGCTCCGCGGAAGGATCACCGGTGAGAATGAACGTGTAGTTCTGCCCGGGGACGAAGCCAAGAGAGCCTCCTACGGTCGTGGCGTTCCACGCCGACAGGAGCTGAACCTTGCTGAGCGGCAGCAAGATCAGGTCGCCGGGAGCTGGCGCGCCGTTGAACGTGCCCGGCCATGGATTCGCGTTCGGCGCCCCGCCGTCGAGCGGCTGGACGAGAACGCCGAAGTACGTGGTCGAACCCCCCGCGACGTTGACGGGCACCGACACGACGGGCGAGATCGCGCTGCCGCCTTGCGGCGTCGTGACCCCGACCGGACCGCTGTACGAAACGGGGACCTGGGCGAGCTCGGTCGGCGCGAACGCCTGCTGCTCGCCGACGCCTTCTCCCGCGTCGAAGTCGAACGGCGTCAGGAACGCCGGCCAAACGCCGTCCGATGCCGGCGCGTGGATCTCGACGTCCGACGTGCAGGACGGGGTCGTACATAGGACGGGGGTGCTCTCGAGCGCGGTCGAGCGGTGGGCGAACTGAACGCCGATGCCGCCGTCAGCCGGCACGGTCGTCGTATCCATCTCCGCGACGCCGATCCACGGTCCGGCGTCGCCAGAGCCGCAGGTGAGGGCAGGCTCTCCCGGGGTCGTCGCTGGCAGCACCGTGCCGCCCGGGAGGCAGCCGTTCACCGTGAGGAGGTACGTCTTCGCATTCGCGAGCGTGCCGAACGGGATCACCGGGAGCGGGAAGAAGTCGGTCCCGAGGGTGAGGCGTCCGGGCGTTGACCCGCTCGCCGTGTCTTCGGCGCCGAGGCCGTGCGTTCCGATGAGCGCAACGCACGTCTCCTCGATGCCGCCGTCGCCGAGGTTCACGCCGACGCCGCCGTCGAGGTCCACATCGTTGGCGATGCTCGAAGCGAGGACCACGAAGGGGGTGATCGCGAGCTCTTCGTAGCTGAGGCCGAGCGACGGGAACGCTCCGATCGTGCCCGGATAGATCCCTGGAGTCCCCGCGGCGACGCCGGAGTACGGCCCGGTGGCGGGATAGGCGGGCGCGACGCCGACCGTGTCGGGGAGAGGGGGGATCGGCACGACGCTCGGTGACGCGGCCAGTGCACTGGCAGTGGCGAGGCAAACGCGGAGCGGAGGAACCCCCGGCGCGGTGTGCGCAATCACGAGGTTCGCTCCAGGAAGCGCGCCGCCGTCCTGCGGAATCTGTCCGTCGCCTCCCTCCTCGACGAGGGTGCAGCCCGCACCGACGCACGGTGAGCCATCCCCATTGGGGCCGGAGTCGGCACCCGACGTCGCGCCGTCGAGGAGGCCACCGTTCTGATCGCCCGCCGGAGTCTGCTGGGTCCCGCAGCTCCACGCGGCGACAGACAGCGCGCCGCCCAACGCGATCGCCATCCACCACCTCCGAGGCTGACCGCGCATCTTGACCACGAGCTGTTCGAGCCTAACAAACGCGAAACGGCGCCGCGACCCGCGCGACGCCGTTTCGACTTACCCGCGGGCTCTCGCCCGCGACGCTTCGTTCAGACCGAGCTCACCTCACGGTGCGGTCGAAACGAACTTGCTCGGGAACGCGACGACGTGGAGCCCGCGCCCGTCATACAACGGGTTGAGACCAGCGCCTCCGTCCGGGTTAGGCAGCTGCGCAGCCGCGGGGTCGCCCATGAAGACGAACGTGTAGTTCGTCCCGGGCACGTAGCCGGCGGCGGCGTCGGCGTTCGTCGACGAGCTGACGGCCGAGAGCTGCTGGACGACGGTGAGCGGATAACCGATGACGTCACCGGGGATCGGAGCACCCGTGGTCTGGCTGTACGAGCCCGGCCACTGGAGGTTGTTCGGCTGCCCGCCATCGAGCGGCTGAACGAGGACCGCGAACACCCCGTTCGGATTCCCGGTCACGGAGGTCGGGACCGAGACAACGGGGGTGATCGTATCGCCCCCCTGCGCAATGGTCCCCGCAGGACCACTGTACGAGACGGGCTGCTGGGTCAGCATCGTCGGAACGTACGCGAGCATCTCGCCGGCATCCTCGCCCGCGTCGTACTCCGTCGGCGTCAGGAACACCGGCCAGATGCCGTCTGCCGCCTGCGTGTGGAGCTCGGCCGGAGCTCCGGTCGGGACGATCGGCGTGTTCTCGAGCGCCGTCGAACGATTCGCGAACTGGACCCCCACGCCGCCGTCGGCCGGGGTGGTCGTCGTGTCCATCTGCGCGATACCGATCCACGGTCCGGCGTCGCCGCCGCCGCACGTGATCGTCGGCTCGCCGGGGGCGTCCGACGGGAGGAAGGTGCCGTTCGGGAGGCAGCCGTTCACCGTGAGGAGATAGGTATTGGTGTTCTTCAGCGTGCCGCTCGCGATCACCGGGAGCGGGAAGAAGTCCGTCCCGAGAGTGAGCCGCCCAGGCGTCGCCGGGGCGACTTCGCCCGTGCCGAGGCCGTGCGTTCCGATGAGGTGGACGCAGTCTTCTTCGGCACCACCGTCGCTCAGGTTCACGCCGTTGCCAGCGTCGTAGTTGACGTCGTTCGCGATCGCCGAAGCGAGGACCGCGAAGGGGGTGATCGTCAGGTTTTCGAAGCTGAGCCCCAGGTTCGGGAACGCGAAGATCATACCGGGATAGATGCCCGGTGTTCCGACCGCGACGGGCGGGAACGTGGGGGTGCCTGTGCCGGGGGCGCCCGTAAAGCCGAGAGGAACAGGGAAGTCCGGAAGGGCGGCGAGCGGTGTCACGCTCGCAGCCGCGCCGGCGCTCGACGTCGCGAAGCAAACGCGGAACGGCGGGACGCCCGGCCCGGTGTGCGCGAGGACGAGGCTCGCGGGCGCCGGCGGCTGGCCCGAGTCCACGGGTCCGCCCTCGGAGGGGGGCCCGCTGTCGTTGCCAATAGTCCCGGTATCGACCGTCGGTCCGCTGTCCGCTGTCGTGGTTCCCGAGTCGGTGGTTCCCGTCGGCCCCGAGGGATTAGACGAGCTGCACCCCGCACCAACCGCTCCTGCTGCCCCCATCACGCCGAACGCGGCGATGACTCCCAATCTAACTGCTGTAACCTTTCGCATCGCGATTCTCCTTTGGCCAAAGCCTAAGTTCCCAGATCCCCGAGCCGAGCGACGAACCGCCGGCCTCTCATCTCCACGACTCGCGCTCTTCGTTCAGTCCTGCGCGACCTCGTGGTTTTCCTTTGTTCGTCGCCCGAGCCTCAAGCGCTACGGACGCGCACGCCTTCGTCCCTCAGACCGCGCAGCCCGCGCGGATGAACTCGTCCTCCTTGTTCTTCCTTTTCGTGACTCGCGGTGATGGGACCCCCCGCATGCAACTTCACAGACTAGTGGATGCCGCCGGAGGGAACACAGAAAAAAAGCGCTCCTGCTCGAATCGGGGAGCCTCACCACCCACGCTAGCGCCGCCTAGCGCCAGGCCGCGCCACCTTCCCCCGCGACATTGGTGTCATGGACACTCGCGCGTTCCCCCCCGACGGCAAGGCACCCGTAAGCAGGTCCATAAGACGCGCGCGCGGCGAATGGAGTGACCTCACCCGCGCCCCGGAGCGGGTTCGCTTGGAGTTTCTCCCGCACTCGCGTATTCCAGGGGCGTTACCAATGGCCATTGCCTGCGCGCAGTGTGGGACTCCGCTTCCGGACGGGACGCGCTTCTGCGGTCAGTGTGGGTCGACGGCACCCGATGCCGGAGCACCTGCTCCCGGGGGTTCCGGCCCTGCCGCGGGCACGCCCGGCGCCCCTGCGAGACCCGCTGGCACCGTCATTCAATACGCCGTGCAGCCGCCAGCGCCCGCGGCGCCCGTCCCCGCGGCGGGCGGTCCCGCGTACTCGCCGACGCCGCCAATGGGAATCCCGAAGCCGAGCGTCGCGCAGGCGGCTCCGAATCCCGTCCCGGCGCCGCCCGCCCCGCAGGCGGCAGCTCCACCGCAAGCACAGAAAGGCACGATGATCGGCGCGGCGGTCTCCCCGGAGATCATCGCCGCCGCGCGCGCGTCGTCGCTTCTTGGTGGAGCGCCTGGAGGCGGACAAGCTCCTCCCGCGCCTCCTGCGCCCGAAGCGCCGCAGCGAAGCTCGCATGTGCCGCTCGAAGGCTCAGGACCGATCGGCGCGTCGACGATGCTCGGAATGGCCTACTCCGGACCGAGCCTCGGTGCTCCCGCCGGTCATGGCCAACCCGCGACGGCTCCCGAGATCCCGGCAGCGCGAGGGCGGACCGTGCTGGGTGTCGCTATCCCGGGAATCGCACCTACGGGGGGTGGTGCACCCGGTGCCTCCCCGCCGATCCCCGCCGAGCCGTCGGGCGTCGGCGGGACGATGCTAGGCGTCGCCATCCCGGGGATCGCGCCGACCGGTGCCGGCGTCTCTCCGCCAATCCCCGCGGAGCCGTCGACCGCCGGCGGAACGATGCTCGGCGTCGCCATCCCGGGGATCGCGCCGACCGGCGGCAGCGCGGGCTCCCAGGTTCCACGCTCGAGGGTCGCGCACACGGCGCTCGGCGAGATTCCGGTGCTCCCAGCTCCCGCTCCCTATTACGACGATGTGGCTCAACCGGCGGCCCCCGCGCGCGTCGACAAGCGCGGCGTCCCGATCGCCGTCGTCGTCGCCATCGTCGCGGGGCTCGTTCTCGTCGGAGGGGTGCTCATCTTCCTCCTCAAACCAGGGGCGCCGCCGATCACGGGCCAACCTCGCCTCGACGCGCAGGGAAACCAGGTCCTCCACCTCGTCTGCGAAAACTGCGCGGACGGCACGACGATCACGCTCGACACGACGAAGGCGACGTTCAAGACCAAGGAAGCGGACCTGCCGCTCGCGAAGCCCCTCGAGGTGGGCGAGAACAACCTGCTCCTCAAGGTCGATCGCCCAGGGACCGGGCGCGACGAAGAGGTGAAGCTCTCCGTGCCGCTCGGCTTCTACGTGCGCGCCGATCTCTCCAGCATCGGCGCGAAGCCGCCGGTCATCACGGTGCTCGTCGCGGCGACGCCGGGGACCACCGTGACGGTCGACGGCAAGCCGCTCGCGCTCGACGCCGCCGGCAAGGGGGCCTACGCGCTCGACGTGACGAGCGACACCGAAGGACCGACGAGCGACGTGAGGATCATCGACAAGAAGATCCCGTACGTGGTCACCCCGAAAGGGTCGGCACCGCAGAGCGGGACGGTGAGCGCGCGGATCGCCGCCGTGGCGCTCCGCCTCGACGAGCCGAGCCTGCACGCGGTGGTCGACACCGGTGGATTCACGCTCGCCGGGCAGACGGTCGCGGGGGCAACGCTCTCGATCGACGGACAGCCGGCCGCGGTCGAAGCGGACGGCTCGTTCGCGATCGCCCGCCCCACGAGCCCGGGAGACACGGCCGTCGAGATTCGCGCCGCGGCGCCGGGGCGCGCGCCGAGGACGGTGCACCTCACGGTGAAGAAGGTGACGAGCCTCGCCGCGGAGGCGAAGGCCGAGGAGGCCACGCCGCTTCTCACGTACGACCAGATCGCCCCCGACATCGCGTCGAAGGTCGGTCAGCGCGCCGTCGTCGCGGGGGAAGTCGTCGAGGCCCGCGTGAACGGTCACCAGACGATCTCGCTCGTCCACGACACGCGCGGGTGCAAGAGCGGTCCGTGCCTCGTGCGCGTCGTCGCGAGCGAGGACGCGAAGCTCGTGCGCGGCGCCGGGGTGCGCGTGTACGGGACGCTCACGGCGGCGGTGACGGCGAACGGGAAGACGGTTCCGGAGATCGTGGCGGACTTCGTGGTGCCTGGTAAGCGGTGAGGCAACCCCACCCCCCCGGCCCCCCGCCCCGCTGGCACGGACCATTGATCGCATCTCACCGTTTGGGGGGAATTTTGGCTCGTTTCGGCGCGTTCTCTGGGGATGGACGGAGAGAGTCTGGCTTGGGGAAGGGAAGAGTTCGGCTCGGCGGATCTGGGTGATGCTCGTCTCGCGCGGCGAGCAGCACACATGGCAGCGGCGGCAGCGTCGCGTCCCCGAGGCCGGATTCTGGACGTGTTCCAGACGAGTGCCGAGCGTCAGGGAGCCTACGACTTCCTGGAGAATTCGCGCTTCGGCGTCGAGCCGCTAGCGGCATCGATGTTCGCGGCCACCGCTGTCCGCTGTCGCAACGAGTCGTACGTGTTCATCCCCACGGACGGCAGCAGCGTTTCGCTCGCCGACCACCTCCGGACGAAGGACTTCGGCGCGGTGGGCTCGACGAAGCAAAAGGGACGCGGCATCAAAGTAATCAACTCCTTGGCCGTCTCAGAAGCGGGGGTTCCCCTCGGCCTACTCAGCCAGCGATGGTGGACACGCGTCGCGCGTAAGAAGCGCAGCGATTGCGATCGTCGCGCGCTTCACGAGAAGGAAACGCAGCATTGGGTCGACGCCATCAAGGAGAGCCGCCAGGTGCTGCAGACCCATGCGCCCGATGCTTGCCCGTGGTTCGTACTCGACCGAGAGGGCGACAAGCGCCACTGCCTCGAGCTGCTCGATGGGCTTCACGACGCCGAGTGGACCGTCCGTTCCTCCTACAACCGAAGGCTTTCCAAGGCGCTTGGCCCTCTCTATCTGCTCGACGCGCTTGGTCCGCTCCAGCCTCTCGCAACCTATGAGCTCCCCATTCCGCGTGGAGCAGGGCGACCAGGACGTACGGCGACCCTCGATGTGCGAGCGACCGAAGTAACGCTCCGGCTTCGCGACAAAAGGACCGAGCGCCTCAGCGATCAGAAGCTCTTCATCGTGGAAGCACGCGAGCGCGTCGCGCCCGAGGGGCAGGCGCCCATTGCTTGGAGGCTGCTCACCAGTCATCGCGTCGAGACAGCCGAAGATGCGATGCTCGTCGTCTGGTCGTACGCCCTGCGCTGGCGGATCGAGGACTTTCACAAGACGTGGAAGTCGGGCGCCTGCGACATCGAGGGCAGCCAGCTGCGGCGCACCTCGCATGCTCTAAAGTGGTTCACCCTCATGGCTGCCACCGCCGCGCGAATCGAACGCATCAAAGTCCTCTCTCGGGAGCAACCCGACCTTCCCGCCAGCCACGTGCTCAAGCCCTACGAAATCCGCGCGCTCATCCTCATGAAACGCAAACACAAGAAACGCACCGAGACCATCCCCGACGCCATGCCCTCCCTCGCTCAGGCCACCCTCTGGCTCGCCGAGCTCGGCGGATACACCGGCAA
>JBKQKP010000269.1:0-7845 GCA_052147435.1 Polyangiaceae bacterium
CCGGCACGGGGCTGCGCGAGCTCGGGAACCTGCTCATGAGCGAGGGCGAGGTGCATCACACGCGCTCCTTGCGCCTCCTTCTCACGCACCTTCACTGGGATCACATCATGGGGATCCCGTTCTTCAAGCCCATCTGGCAGAAGGACACGCGCCTTCAGATCTATCCGCTCGCCAACGAAGTGCAGCAAGCCGCGGGGCGAACGCGCGCCCTCTTCGACGGCATCCACTTCCCCGTCCGCGCCGCCGACGTCCCCGGGACGATCGAGTTCATCGAGGCCGAGCCTGCCCCGTGGCGCATCGGCTCCGCGATGATCAGCCGCATCGCGCTGAACCACCCCGGAGGGGCGCAGGGGTTCCGGATCGACGACGACGGCGGCGCGAGCCTCGCGTACCTGACCGACAACGAGCTCTCTCCCCCCGGGACCCCGGTGACGTCACTCGACGCGCTCGCGAAGTTCGCCGAAGGGGCGAGCATCGTGATCCACGACGCTCAGTACGTCGAGAGCGAGATGCCGGCGAAGCGCGGCTGGGGCCACTCGACGATCGAGAACGTCCTCAAGCTCGGGCAGAAGGCCGCGACGCCGCACCTCGTCCTCTTCCACCACGACCCCGAGCGCGACGACGACGCGATCGACGGCGTGGTCTCGCGCGCGGCGCAGTGGCTCTCCGAGAACGCACCGGCGACGCTCGCCACGGCGGCGCGCGAAGGGGACGTTCTCGATATCGGATAGACCGGGATCTAGGAGCTGCGCGTCTCGCGCTCCGCCGTCACGCCGGCGGCGCGGAACATCGACGACGACCGACGCTCGATCTCGGCGACGAGGATCGCCGCGTCGCCGGCGACTGCTTCGAGGAGCTCGGCGCGCTCGATCGAATCGAGGGCGCGGTCGGCTCCGCCGCGGAGCGTGACGCGGCGCCAGCCGGACGTGGGCTTCTTGATCCGCGCATAGACCGAGCCTTCCTCGGCGAGCGG
Source organism: Polyangiaceae bacterium (assembly GCA_052147435.1). Taxonomy (GTDB): domain Bacteria; phylum Myxococcota_A; class Polyangia; order Polyangiales; family Polyangiaceae; genus JBKQKP01. Next base: position 974 of record JBKQKP010000269.1, read on the forward strand.
CGGTATCCCTGGGAGGAGGCGCTGCGCGGCGTCGAGCAGGAGGCCGACGCGGCGGGAAGGGTCGGTCCCCTCCGCCAGCTCATTGCCGTCGCTCGACGCGGGCGGGGTGTCGCTCCCGTTGTCGAAGGCGAGACGGGCGATTTCGCGCGCTTGCGCGAGGAGACGTCGCGCCTCTCCAGCTCGACCGCGGAGCGCCTCCAGCGGCATCGTGTGGACTGAATCCTCGGTCACCATCGCCATCCCCCTCCGCGCGTCCGGGCGGTCGGACTGGCCCGACTTTGATCCCAAGGCGCGACCATGGCAAGCGCAACTTTGAGCCGCGGCCTGCTATTTCCCATGGAAGCGCCGCGTCAGAGCCCCAGAAGGGCGCGCGTTTGCTAGCCTGAGTTGTCTGGTTTGCGCAGGGGATCCGGGAATGAATATCCAGGAAGCCGCGAAGACGGCAGAGACGTTCCTCACGAAGTACACGATCGAGAAGAAGCACTTCCGGCGGTCGTCCGACGAGAAGGACTTCACGCTCAAGCTGAGGCTCGTCCAGCCGAGGCCGGACGGCGAGACGATCCGGCTCACGTTCCACAGGAACGGCGACCTCGGGCTGAAGGACGTCGAGTTCGACGCGCTCGCCGAGCAGTGCATCGACGCGCTCCTCGCCGCTCACCCGGACGTGGGGGATTTCGAGTTCGAGTACTACTACACGGGGTGATCGGCCTGCCTAGGCCGCGACGGCGATCCGCAGCTTCTCTTCCTGCCCCACCCGATAGAAGCGCCTCAGCGCGGCGCGCATGTCGCCCCAGCGCCGCGACGTCATGTACTCCCGCTCGAGTCTTCGCACGAAGGCATGCGCGCGCACGTTCGCGAGGCGGTAGCGATCGCCGTGCTCGGTCGACTCGTCGTGCGCGTACGAGACGTCTTCGTAGAGCCGGCGGCGGAGCGTCGCGCTCGCGGTCGCGTCGGGCTCCCCCAGCCACGCGGCGAGGACGACGAACTTGTCGACCTCCGCTTGAAGCTCGAGCTCGAGCTGCGTTGCCTCGCGATCCGCGCGAGCGCGATGGCTCAGGTACACGAAGTGGCTCACCCCCTCGATGATCTGACAGAGCGGATCGAGGTCGGCGTCGCGCGCGAGATCGATCGCCTTCGCGCCGAGGCGCGGTACGCGGAGCGCCATCTCGATGACCCCGTCGGCGGCCTCGCGCACGAAGAGCGTCTCCCTCTCGCCGTCCGGAGCTTCCTCGAGGAATTCGTCGACGTCCGCGAGCCGGTCGAGCTGGTAGAGGCGCTCGAGCGCACGCTGAACGGCCTCGGCCACGGCGCGCTCCCTCACGAGCGCCGCGCCGTTCCCCTCGAGCAGCCGCGCGCTTTCGCCCCGACGGCCGGGCGCTTCGTTCACTGCAAGACCCCCTTGCCGGCGCCCCCGCGCCCCGGCACGAGCCCGTGAGCGCCGAGCGCCTGCGCGAGCCGGTCGCTCCCGGTCTTCAGCCAGCGCTCGTAGAGCTTCAGCACTTGCTTGGCGTTCGCGGCGCTCGCGACGTTGGCCGCGGTCGTCGCGTCGGCAACCTCGCTCAGCACCTCGACGAAGTCCGGGAACTTCGAGGAGAGCTCGCCGTAGATATCGATCGCCGGCGTCGCGGCTGGTGTAGACCGCGCCGCGCCAGGCGCGGACGCGCCGTCGGCCTTCGGCAGGCGGAGCATCGAGCTCGCCGCGCCGTACGCCGTCGTGCCGATCCCCATCACGTAGCCGGTCGCCACGCCTCGCGCTTCGAAGTGCTCGCCGAAGAACCCGCACGCATAAAGGACGCCGTCGCCGAGGGCGCGAAGCCGATCGAACCGCGCGCCGGGCTCGACCGTGTGAAGCGCCTCGTCGAGTAGGAAGGAGAGGGGGCGCTCGAGCGGCTCTTCGGCGCGAACGTCGGGCTTCGCGTAGTCGCTGAGGAGGCAGACGAGGTAGCTGGTGGCGCCGTCGGTGGCTTCGACCCGGCGGGCCTTGATCGCCTCACCCACCACCTCCATGAAGAACTCGCTGACCGATCCCGTTGCAACGATTCCGTGACGGTGGCTCATCTGCCGGCCTCCAGAGTCCCGGCCCCACCTCGAGTCACGCGCGGTTGCCCGCGGTGGGGCCTACCCTTCAGCTGTATCCACCCTGGTCCGGGTCGGCAATTTTCAGTTGTTTCCGGTGTGTTGCGGCCCTGGAACCTCAAGCACTCCCGCCGAGGCACTGCCAATGCGAACTGCAGCCGTCTCGTCCGTCACCGAAAAGTGACGTCTGCCTGCCAACTTGGCTGGGCTCGGCCCCCCGCGCCGAATTGCCCCCGGCCACCCTTGACGCCCCCCACCCTGCGGTTATGTTCGCGCCGAGTCGTTAGCACTCTGCCTGGGCGAGTGCTACCACACGACCGCAAACCGAACTGTTCCGGCGGCTTCCAGCCGCTCCACCCAAGTCAGCCAAGTTACCCGCCCCGGAGGCAAGCCATGTCGACCATCCGACCGCTCCACGACCGCGTGATCGTCAAGCGAGTGAAGGAAGAAGAGAAGACGAAGGGGGGAATCATCATCCCCGACACCGCCAAGGAGAAGCCGATCGAGGGAGAAGTCCTCGCGGTGGGCAACGGCAAGCTCAACGAGGATGGCTCGGTCCGCAAGCTCGACGTCAAGGTCGGCGACCGCGTCCTCTTCGGCAAGTACGGCGGCACCGAGGTGAAGATCGACGGCGAGGACCGCCTGATCCTCCGCGAGGAAGACATCCTCGGCGTCATCGAGAAGTGACCGAGCCCCGCGGGCTCCAAGAAAAAACGTCATCGAAAGAGGTCTAGGAAAATGGCAGCCAAAGAAATCGTCTACACCGAGCAGGCTCGGAATCTGATTCTCGCGGGCGTCAACGCGCTCGCCGACGCGGTCAAGGTCACGCTCGGCCCCAAGGGGCGGAACGTGGTCATCGAGAAGAGCTTCGGCTCGCCGACGGTCACCAAGGACGGCGTCACCGTCGCGAAGGAGATCGAGCTCGAGAACCGCTTCGAGAACATGGGCGCCCAGATGGTGCGCGAAGTCGCGTCGAAGACCAGCGACGTGGCCGGCGACGGCACCACGACGGCGACGGTCCTCGCGCAGGCGATCTACCGCGAGGGCTCGAAGCTCGTCGCGGCGGGCCACAACCCGATGGAGATCAAGCGCGGCATCGACAAGGCGGTCGAGGCGATCGTCGAGTCGCTCAAGAAGATGGCGAAGACGACCAAGGATCCGAAAGAGATCGCCCAGGTCGGCACCAACAGCGCCAACGGCGACGCCGAGATCGGCAAGAAGCTCGCCGAGGCCATGGAGAAGGTCGGCAAGGAAGGCGTCATCACCGTCGAAGAGAGCAAGACGGCCGAGACCACGCTCGAAGTGGTCGAGGGCATGCAGTTCGACCGCGGCTACCTCTCGCCGTACTTCGTCACGGACCCCGAGCGGATGGAGGCGGTTCTCGAGGACGCGTACCTCCTCATCAGCGAGAAGAAGATCTCCAACATGAAGGATCTTCTCCCCGTGCTCGAGGCGATCGCGCGGAGCCAGAAGCCGCTCCTCATCATCGCCGAGGACATCGAGGGCGAGGCGCTCGCCACGCTCGTCGTGAACAAGCTTCGCGGCACGCTCCACTGCGCGGCCGTGAAGGCGCCGGGCTTCGGTGATCGCCGCAAGGAGATGCTGAAGGACATCGCCACGCTGACCGGCGGACAGGTCATTGCCGAGGAGCTCGGGCTCAAGCTCGAGAACGTGACGATCAGCGATCTTGGCAAGGCCAAGCGCGTCACGCTCGACAAGGACAACAGCACCATCATCGACGGCGCTGGCAACAAGGAGAAGATCAAGGCCCGCATCGCGGAGATCCGCGGCCAGATCGAGAACACCACGAGCGACTACGACAAGGAGAAGCTCCAGGAGCGTCTCGCGAAGCTCGTGGGCGGCGTCGCGGTCGTCAAGGTCGGCGCGGCCACCGAGACCGAGATGAAGGAGAAGAAGGCCCGCGTCGAGGACGCCCTCCACGCGACCCGCGCGGCCGTCGAGGAAGGCATCGTCCCGGGCGGAGGCGTCGCGCTCATCCGCGCGCAGACGTCGCTCGACTCGCTGAAGGTCAGCGAGGACCAGAAGTTCGGCGTGTCGATCATCCGTCGCGCCATCGAGGAGCCGCTCCGCCAGATCGTGCAGAACGCGGGCCTCGAAGGGTCGATCGTCGTCAACAAGGTCCGCGAGGGCAAGGACGACTTCGGCTACAACGCGGCGACCGATCAGTACGGCCAGCTCCTCTCGCAGGGGGTCATCGACCCGGTGAAGGTCGTTCGCTCGGCCCTCCAGAACGCGGCGAGCGTCGCGAGCCTCATGCTCACGACGGAGTGCCTCGTGGCGGAGCGCCCGAAGGACGAGAAGGCGGCGGGCGGCGGCGGCGGTCACGCCGGCCACGGCCACGGCGACTTCTGATCTGAACTGAAACGGCGGCGGCCTCGGGTGCTTCGGCATCTGGGGCCGTCGTCGTTTGTTGGCGCGAATCGACCGTGGACGCGCGCATACGGGTTGTCTAGCGTCGCGCGGATGCGCCACCACCTCTTCCCATTCGCCGCCTTCGCGGTCGTCGCGGGCTGCGCCTCGGCTCCTCCCCCCGCTCCTGCCCAGGCCCCCGCCCCGCCAGCCCCCGTTGCCTCGGCCCCCGCTCCCGCTCCGGCGCCCGCTCCTGCATGGACCTATCCGGCGGCGCCGCGCGGCGACGTCGTCGAGGACCACCACGGCGTGAAGATCCCGGATCCGTATCGCTGGCTCGAGGACCTCGACTCGAAGGCGACGCGCGACTTCGTGACGGCCGAAAACCAGCTCACCGACTCGTATCTCGCCAAGCTCCCCGGTCGCGACGCTTTCCGGTCGCGCCTCGCCGAGCTCACGGGGACCGAGTCGTACGGCGGCATCCGCCGCCGGGGCGCGCGCTACTTCTGGGTCCACAACACCGGAAAGCAGGACCAGTCGGTGCTCTTCACGGCCCCCCGGCTCGACGACACGCCGACGGTTCTCCTCGACCCGAACGTCATCTCCCCCGACGGCAGCTTGGCCTTCGCGGGGTTCGTCACGAGCCCCGACGGGGCCCGCTTTTCGTACGGCCTTTCGGTCGGCGGCGGCGATTGGCAGAACTGGCACGTCCGCAACGTGAAGCCGGCGCACCCCGCCAAGGACTCGACGGATCCCGGCGGCGATGCGCCGGACGAGCTTCAGTTCATCAAGTACTACGCGCCGTCGTTCGCGCACGACGGCAAGGGCCTCTACTACAGCCGCTTCCCCGCTCCGGCCGCGGGGAAGGAGCTCTCGGAGACGGACCACGACTGCAAGGTCTACTTCCACGTGCTCGGTACGCCGGTCGAAAAGGATGTGGTCGTCTACGAGAGGCCCGATCACCCGTCGTGGCAGTTCGAGCCTTGGGTCACCCCCGACGGGCACTACCTCACGCTCGCGGTCGGTGACGGCGAGGTTGGCGATCGCGGGCAAGAGCAGATCGTCTATCTCGATCTCACGAAGCCCTCGGCAAAGCCGGTGTCGCTCATCGACGTCTTCGAAGCCGAGTACGACATCATCGGGAACGAGGGCCCCGTCTTCTACCTGAAGACGACGCTCGACGCCCCGAACAAGCGGGTCATTGCGATCGACACGCGGGCGCCGGCTCGGAGCGCGTGGAAGGAGATCGTCCCAGCCGGGAAGGACGCGGTCCAATCGGTGAGCCTCGCGGCGCACCAGATCTTCGTCACGACGCTTCAGGACGCGCAGAGCGCCGTGGCGGCGTACGACCTGAAGGGGAAGAAGATTCGCGACGTCACCCTCCCGGGGATCGGTTCCGTGGGGGGCTTCGGCGGGCTACCGGACGACAGGGAGCTCTTCTACGGGTTCACGAGCTTCCTCACCCCCGGCTCCGTGTACCGCTACGACGTGAAGAGCGGAACGAGCACGCTGTGGAAGAAGGCCTCCGTCCCCTTCGATGCCACGGCGTTCGAAACGAAGCAGGTCTTCTACCCGAGCAAGGACGGAACGAAGATCCCACTCTTCCTCATCGAGAAGAAGGGACTCGCGCTCGACGGCGGCAACCCGGTGCTCCTTACGGGCTACGGCGGCTTCGGGCACGCGCAGACCCCGTACTTCAGCTCCACGAACATCGCGTGGCTCGAGCAAGGGGGAATCGTCGCGATCGCCGGCCTTCGCGGCGGCGGGGAGTACGGCGAGGCCTGGCACAAAGCGGGAACGAAGACGCACAAGCAGGTCGTCTTCGACGATTTCATCGCCGCCGGCGAGTGGCTCATCGCGAACAAGTACACGTCGAAGGAGAAGCTCGGCGTGTACGGCGGCTCGAACGGCGGGCTCCTGATCGGCGCCGTGGTCACCCAGAGGCCGGACCTCTTCGCGGCGGCAGCGTCTCTCTCGGGGGTGCTCGACATGATCCGTTTCCCACTCTTCGGCCAGGGGGCCGGGTGGGAAGGGGACTACGGATCGCCCGAGGACGAGGACGAGCTCAAGGCGCTCTTTGCCTACTCACCCGTGCACAACACACATCCGGGGACGCACTACCCGGCGACCCTCGTCGTCACCGCGGACCACGACGTGAGGGTCGCGCCGCTCCACTCCTACAAGTTCGCCGCGGCGCTCCAGGCGGCGCAGGCGGGGGACGCGCCGGTGCTCCTTCGCGTGGAGACGACGTCGGGTCATGGGGGCGGGACAACGAGATCCAGCCAGATCGACCAGCGGGCCGACATGCTCGCGTTCTTCCTCCAGAACCTGGGCGGCCCGCGGAAGTAATTTTTCCTGTCTGGCGTCACACCATTCGACGTCCGAGCGACGTACATACGAAATGGAGCGAGCGCGAGAGTCCGTGG
>JBKQKP010000270.1:0-26889 GCA_052147435.1 Polyangiaceae bacterium
CTCGAACGCGCTCGTGAACGATCAGGGGGAAGGGACGATCAACCCTTTCATGGTCCTGAACGAGCTCGACATGGCTCCGCCATCACTCGCTCATCACGAGCGAGGAGATGCGAAAGCGCTACCAGGAGATCATCGGGCTCGTGAAGCGCGAGTACGAGGAGATCGTGAAGAACGAGGTCCAGCGCGCGATCAGCGCCGACGAGGAGGCGATCGCGAAGCTGGCCGCGAACTACATCGACAACATCAAGGCGTACACGCTGAAGGAGCGGGTAAAAAACCGCTACACTGGCCAGGACGAGGACCCGGACGAGCGCTTGATGCGCTCGATCGAGGAGAAGATCGACATCGCCGAGAACCGCAAGGAAGACTTCCGACGGGAGATCATGAACTTCATCGGCGCCCTCGCGGTCGACGGAAAGAAGTTCATGTGGTCGACCAACGACCGGCTACGTCGCGCGCTCGAGCTGAAGCTGTTCGAGGATCAGAAGGACTCGATCAAGCTGAAGACGCTCGTCGCCGCGGTCGTGGACAAAGAGACGCAGGAGAAGATCGACATCATCAAGTCGAGGTTGATCAAGAACTTCGGCTACAACGAGGTGAGCGCGACCGACGTGCTCAACTACGTGGCGTCGATCTTCGCTCGCGGAGACTCGAAGGAGTAGGCGGCAACCGGGAGCGGCGCCTCAGAGGACCCCTTCGGCGCGGAGCTCGCTCGTGCGGACGGGGGTGTACGAAGGTGCACCCTCGAGCTTGAGCTTCGCGCGAACCTCGCTCAGCGGGAGCGCGAGGAGAGACTCCCACTCTTGCGCAGGGAGCCACGCCGCAGCCCGCCCGCGCCGGAATCCGTCCATCACGACACCCGTCTCGTGGTGGCCGAGCCCCTTGATGAGCCCAGCGACGATGATCACCGCGACCGCGGTGTTCCAATGCTGCGCGAGGGTGAATGCGAGGAGCGAGAGCTCACCGAGCACGTCCCCCTTGTAGCCCGTCGACGCGTGCCAGAGATCGTGCGTATCGCGCATCCGCTGGCGGACGTACTTGAAGGCGTCGGGGTGTGAACCTCCCGCCTCTCCCACGATGCTCGCGTCGCGGATCCCCTCCGGGGAGATCCCCTCGCTCTCGACGAACGCGAGATACGCGCGGCCGAGCGAGCCGTCGGGCAGCGCGCGGAGGGCTTGCCTGTTGGCGAGCGTCGGGAGGATGTCGGGCTGGTCGCGCAGGAGGCGGGCCCCCGTCTTCGAGCGCCGGAAGCGCCGCAGGAGCCGGTGTGGCGCGGTTCCCGACATCGAGTCGATGAGGGTGAAAACCTGCGGCAAGTCGTCGGGATTTTTCAGCAGAGCGCTGAGCGCGCGCGCGGCGCGCGGCACGTCGTAGTGGGGGAGCTGGAGCGAACCGACCATCATCGTGACCTCCCTATTGAGTGCTGACAAGAATGTAGATAGTATCGTCTACAAGATTGTCAATGGCGCGCAAGCCAACATCGCACGCCGACCCCGTTCGCAAGCGCCGCTCCGCCGATGAGGCGCGCGAGGCGATCCTCGACGTCGCGGAGCGCGCGCTGGTCGCCGCCGGTCCCGCGGGGATACGGCTGCAGGAGGTGGCTGCCGATGTGGGCGTCTCTCACCCCACGGTGCTGCACCACTTCGGCAGCCGCGAGGGGCTGATCGAGGCGGTCGTGGCGCGCGCGCTCGAGTCGCTGCACGCCGGGCTCCTCGAAGCGGTTCAAACCGCTCCGAAGGGACCAGACAAAGTCGAGTCGCTCCTAGAGCGCGTAGCGGAGACGATGGTGAGCGGAGGACACGCGCGCGCGTTCCTGTGGCTCGCGCTCTCGGGGTACGAGCCGTCGATGGAGCAGCTCCACGTTCGCTCGCTCGCCGAAGCGGTGCACGAAGTGCGACGCGGCGTGTGGGCACAAAGGGGGGAGAAGGGGAAACGAGTGCCGCCGTTCGAGGACACCTATTTCACGGTGCTCTTGCCGGCGCTCGCGCTTCTATCGATGTCCGTGATGGGGGGCAGAGCGATCGCCGAGGAAGGGCCGTGCGGACCGAAGCGCTTTCGCGCCTGGCTCGCCCGGCTGATCCACGATCACCTCCAACGCGGGGGCTAGGAGGATATCCAGGGCGATCCGACCCTGGTTTGGGCTCTAGGCTCGCCTTCGGCGAAGCGACAGGCCGAAAAAGAGCGCTCCAAGAGCCATCAGCGCGGCGCCCGGCAGGCCGCCCCTTCCGGCGAGGGCGCAACCACAGCCAGCGGCGCTCCCTGTCTCTCCCGCACCCGTCGACCCGTCGTCACTCGGGGCCGGTGAGATGGATCCAGAGTCGTCGATCGTCGAGACGAAGCTCGAGCCGGAGTCGTCGGAGGACGATGGGCTCGTCGCGTCTTCGCCGAGAGCGCCGCCCGCTTCCTCTCCGCCGCTCTCGAGTCCAGCGTCGTCGGGGGGAGCGCCGCACATGCCGCTCGCGTTGCAGACGGCCCCCCCTTCGCACATCCCGCACGATCCGCCGCACCCGTCATCGCCGCACTCCTGGGTCGCGCAGAGGGTGACCGTCGGAGGCTGGCCCGTGGGCTTGCCGGGGAGCAACGTGCGTGCGAGCCCGAGACCGAGCGCCGTGCCGATGTTGAACTCCCCAACGGCGGTCGGATAGTCGATGAAGCCGCTGTACGGAGTCGGCATCGTCGCCGCGTAGCGGAAGCTCGATAGCGGGTAGTACGCGTAGTAGTAGCCGGGGCCCATCTGGATCCCTCCGGTCATGAGCTCCGCCGTGTCGTAGCCGAGAGGCTGCAGGCCGTTGATCGCCGACTGCGCTTGGCGCTGCCCGCGCTCCGTCATCCCGATCAGGTCGGCGTACTTGTCGTCGCCGTTGGTCCCCATCGCCTGCCACTGGGACCAGCCGTCCGTGACGAGCTCGAGGAAGAACGGCGCGCCGGTGTTGTTCTGGCCGTCGGCGCCGCCAACGAGCGCGGCGATCTCGCCGAAGCCGTCTTCGACGTAATAGAGACGCGCCTCCTGCGTCGAGCCGAGCGGGATGAGACCACCGCCCCGCATGCGCCAGTAGACGCCGCCGAGCCAGAACGCGACGAACGTACGGTCGGAGTCGGTCAACCCCGGATACGGGAGCGCCTCGCGAACGCGCGACACCGCCGCGAGGCAGGTGGTCTCCTGGTTGTTTGCGGCCACTCCCGCGGCCTCGAGCCCGTCGAGGTACGTCGTCGCCGACGCAACCTCGGCCGCGAGACCATTGAGGCTCGTCGTGAGGTTCGCCACCGTGGTGGGGTCGAAGCAGGATGCGTTCGTCGTGAGCAGGCTCGATGCTTGCGCGTAGCCCGTCGTCGCCGCCTGGAGCGCCGCATCGAGCGCCGGGTAGCGAATCTTGTCGAGGACCGTGCGAAGCGTCGGAACAAACGTCGCCGGCAGAATGCCGGAGAGCGGAAGGCCGGCGTGCGTCAGCGCTTCGCCCGCGAGGCCAATCATGTCCTCGATGTTGTCGACGTCGGAAGCGACGTCGCTCGGGCTGTAGCCGTAGACATAGAGCTCGGGCTGCTCGGTCAGGAGGCACGCCGAGACGTTCGGGACGATCGCCTGCGTGATCTGCGACGCCGCGGTCGCGCATGCGCCGGCGTCCGCCGTGCTGAGCGTCGGCATCGTGAAGGCGGCGTTCTTCGCGCACATCACGGGGGTCGTCGGCCAAGTCATCGTTCCCGGACCGGAGCTGCCGATCCCGGAGAGGAGCGCGGCGTTCTCCGGCCAGAACCACAACGTCATGGCCCCGTTGTCGGTCGTCAGCGTCGTGAGCTCGCTCACGGGGAGCGGAGGAAGGCTCACCGCCCCGAGCGCCAGTTGCTCTTCGATGCTCGCCGCCGCATCGCCGTCGAGCCCCGCGTCGAACGCAAATGGCCAGACCTGCGGGCCGGCCGCAGCCGGCGTGGCGAACGCCGTGAGCGCGAAGGCGAACGCGAAGATGGGCAAGAGAGCGCGCACGGGTCAGCGGCGACCCGTGCAACCGGCGTTCCGGCCTTCGTCGGGCGCGGGAGCGCTGTTAAGCAGCGGCTCCGGCCAAAAGGCGCGTCGCTGCCGCTTGTACAACTTGCTCGGGCGGACTGGTCAAGTCGTTCAAGTTCACCCAAGTTGCCCAGCCGAGAGCAGGTGCGAGTCCCGGGACGTGCGTGAGGGGCTAGGGCAACGCCGCCGCGTCTGGCAGCGGGACGGCGGGGGAACGGTCGGGAGGCAACAAGCCGCGGAGAGCCGCGAATCGAACAAGCTGCCCAGGGCCATGGACGCCGAGCTTCTCGTTGATCTTCGCCCTGTGGGTCTGGACCGTCTTGATGCTGATCGCGAGCTCGTCGGCGACGTTCGTGTTCGAGAGCCCTCCGACCACCAGGCGAAAGACCATGCGCTCGCGAACGGTGAGCGTCCCGAGCGGGTCGTTGGATGTGGCGTCAATCCTCGAGGGGGGCGGAGCCTGCTCCCGGAGACGCTGCGCGAATGCCCCGATGTGGGCCGAGTCGAACGGCATGCAGAGGAGCTGCGCCTCGAGGAGGAGCGCGCGATTCACGAGCTCGGCGCGGCAGCCGGAGGCGACGACGAGCGCGGGCTCGCGCCGACCGGCGAGGCGCAGCTCGCCGAGCCAGTCGAGCGCGTTTCCATCGCGCAGACGGTACCCGAGGACGAACCCCGACCAGGCGCGCGCCAGTAGGACGTTGCGTGCGTCTTCGAACGATCCGGCCGTGACGACGACGTGTTGATCGCGCAGCGATCGAACGATCAGCGCGCGCCTGGACGCGTCGTCGTCTGCCAGGAGAACCTCCCGCCCCTCCGTCCCCATGCTCCTCTTGCCCTGGGTCGCGGGGTCGCTCTACTGCACCCGGGTCCCCGTCTTTCAAGTGGAGCGTCGCCAACGCCGGGGGTCGAGGGCTCGAGCCAATTGATTCACGATGAAGACACGGTGAGCGGGCGACACCCGCGGGGGAAAATACGAGGGAGACCGGGGGGTTCCCGGGAGGTTCGGGCGATCGGGACGGGCAACCAGAGTTGCGTCTCGGGTTAGCGCGCACTCAACGCGCGAGGATCTCCTTCGCGATGAGCGTCACCGGGATCGTCCCGTGCGACAGCACAGCGTCGTGGAATCTTTTCAGCGAGTAACCGCTTGGATCTCTTCTCTCGAAGTCCCTTCGCAGCGCGAAAATCTTCTCCCGCCCAACGAGATACGAGAGCGGCTGCGTCGGCTCGCTCGCATATCGCCTGACGTCGTTGAGGGCGTACTCGCGTTCCAAGTGCACCTTTTCGGTGAGGATCGCCACGGCCTGCTCGAACGTCATCCCTTGCGTGTGGAGCCCCACGTCGATCAGGACGCGCGCCGCACGCACGAGCGTCCAGTTCAGCTGCACCAGCCGCTCCTCGTCGCTGTAGTAGCCGAGCTCCGACATCAGCTCTTCGCAGTAGAAGGCCCATCCCTCGGAGAAGAGGTCGGTGTCTATCATCTTGCGAATGATCGACGAGCTTCGCCGACCCAACGACTCCTGCAGGTGATGGCCCGGGTACGTCTCGTGGACCACCGTGTCCGCTTGCGAAGCGTCGTAGTTCTCGAGCAAGAGCTCCTCGCGCGCCTTGGGCGTCAGCGAGGAGTCGACCGGGGTCACGAAGAAGAAGCCCTTGGGATGCGGGTCGAACGCGGGCGCGACGTCGTAGGCAGCGGTGATCGTGGCCCTCTCGAAAGGAGGGGTCTCCAGAATCTCGCAGTCGTCGTCGGCGGGGAACGTGACGACGTCCTTCTGTACGAGGAACGAGCGCGCCCGCGCGACCTGCGCGCGGTAGTCGGGGAGGAGCTCGGCCGCCGTCGGGTGTTTGTTCTTCAGGCGCTTGGTGACCTCGGGCCACCCCTTCGCCTTCGGATCGATCTTCTTCGCGAGCGCCGTCATCTGCGCCTCCGTCTCGTCGAACACTCGACGACCGAGCGCGAGGACGTCGTCCGCGTTTTCGTCGAGGAAGTCCCCCTCGTGGAGGAGAAAGTCGAAGAGGGGGCGCCCGGCGGCGAAGTCGCCGTTCGAGCGGGGGAGGAGGTCGTGCTCGAGGAACTTCGCGTAGTCGGCGAAGGCGGTTCGGGCGCCCGCGAGCGCGCGCGCCGTGCGTGGCGGGTCGTCCTTCAGGGACGCGTCGAAGAATGCGCGAACCTCGTCGAGGAACGCGGGGGCCTGGCGCGCCGACTCGAGGGCCACTTGCGTCCACACGCGCGGCGGGTCGTCGAGGTTCGCCTCCCCCGCGGCAATGACCGCCGGGATCTTCTCGAGCCGCTCGCGCACGGCCCGCGCGCGCTCTTCCGCGGGTGCGTACGGGCGCGCGAGCATGGCGAAGAGGGTATCGAGGACGCTCAGGTACCGCTGAGGGTCGCGCACGAGCGGCTTCGTCGCGCGGTCGTAGCGGATGACGACTTCCAGCGTGTGCTCGAGGAGCTCGAGGTCTACCTTCTTTGGGAGCGAGACGTGCGGCGGGGCGAAGCGCGCCTGGAGCGACGCAAGCATCGCCTCCTCGCGCTTCAATCGGGCTTCGGAACCAGCGAGCGTGTAGTCGTCGAGCTCCGTGTCGCGCGAGTGGATGCCGAGGCCCGTCGCGGACTCCGGGGAGAGCGAGACCGTGAGATCGAGGTAGGCGCGCTCGGCGTCGTCGACCGCGGAGTCGTCGGCATTGGCCGGCGGTTGAGGAAGGGGCGCTGGCGTGGCGGAGGGGGCGGAGGCGACGGCAACGGGAACCGGTGCTGGTTGGACTGCGAGAGGGGGCGACGGGGAGGAAGCTCCGCACGCGGTTACGACGAGCGCGACGACGAAGGCGACTCGAGCGCGGACGGGCACCGGGATTAGATGCCGGCTGGCGGGGACGAGGTCAAGACGCCAGCGTCGGCCAACGGGAGGACGAGGGCGGGGCTCGACTCCACGCGCTTCTTCTGGCTCCCCACGATGGCGGGCGAGTGTACATTCGTGGTGAGACGGGTCAGGAATTCGGCCGAACTTTGCTCGTGCTCGTCGCGTCGGATGCCCTTTTCGGGTGATTTCGATCCGACGGCGAGTGCCCGGCCGCCAAACGCGGGGCGATTCGTCTCGTCGTCGGGTGAAATTCCGCTGTCGTTGGCAGAGAGTCACTCGACGACGAGAGCTTGGTACTCACGAATGGTGACTCGCTACTCGTCGCCGGCACAGATCCACGCTCCGGCGGCACAAACGCACTCGTCGACGAGTCGAGGTCCCCGAGAAGAACGTCACGAAGATCTCGTCGTCGAGCGTCCGACGGGCTGATAGCCGCTCGCGCTTCCCGCTGTTCGAGACAAACGTCGGGCGCATCGGGTCCCCCCGACGCGCCCGACGCCGTCACTCGCCGCCGTCAGATCGCCAGCGCGCCCGTCCTCAGCAGATAGGCGAGCTTCGCCCGCTGCTCTGCGTCGAGCAGCTTGTGGATGCGCCCGAGCGCCTTCACGACGGCCACCCGCAGGCGATCCGCGCTCTTCACGCGCGTGTCGGCTGCTTCGGCCACCTTCGCCTCGTCGAACGACTCCGAGCCGATCGCGTCCGCGAACGCCGCCGTCGTGCGACGGTGATCGACCGCGCCTTGCGCGCGCTCGGTCTTCAGGTCGTCCAAGATTCGGGCGAGCTCCGCGACTTGCTCTTCGTTCAGCTCGAGCTTGTGCGCCAGAAAACGGAGCGGACGCCGGACGCCGAACGAGCCGCCGCCGAAGTCCCCGTCGTCGAACCCGCCGCCACCGAAGTGCGACGCCCCCGCCCAGGGAGGCGGGCCACCGTGGTGGTGATGCCCAGGACCACCGGCGTGAGCCTCGGGTCCACAAGAGCCGCCGTCACCGCACGCGCCGGCATGTCGACCACGCCCGCGCCACCAATACGCAAAACCAGGATGCATTGTTTTTTCCTTCTCGCCGGGGCGAAACGCTCCCAGCGGGGTTTCGAAACACGCGGGCGTAATTGCCTCGCGTGCCTCAAAGCTGCATCCGCGCTCGTCGTTGGTCAACCGACCCTTACAAGGCGTTTACAAAGCGCTCAGGCCTTGCCCACCTTCGCATCCGGCGCCGGTTTCCCCGCCTTCACCTCGATCCGCTTCGGCTGAACTTCCGTCTTCTTCGGGATCTTCACGGTGAGGACGCCGTCGCTCATGTCGGCCTGAACCTGGTCGCTCGCGACGCTGTTCGGCAGGGCGAACGAGCGGGTGAACGTCCCGTAGCTCCGCTCGATGCGGTGGTAGCCGTCCCGGTTCTCGTCCTTCTCGAGCTTCCGCTCGCCCGTCAGCGTGAGAATGTTGTTCTCGACCTGGAGCTGGACAGCCTCGGGCTTCACCCCGGGGAGCTCGGCCTTCACGTAGATGGCGTCCTTGTCCTCGTGGATGTCCACCGGGGGGACGAAGCCGGCGGTGCGGCGCTCGGTGTGGAGGAGCTGGCGGCTCATCTCGTCCTGAAGGCGCGCGATCTCGGTGAAAGGGTCCCAACGATTCAGATAGGCCATGGAGCATCTCCTTTCGGCAACGCCCTCGTGGGGCGCCCGTCTCTTGGATTGGTGCTCACCCTCCCGCCCGCGCGGAGGCGAGCGGGGCTAGGCGAGCGGGTCTTCGGAGGGTCCCGCTCCGCGGGTTTCGCGGGGCGGCTCCCCTCCACGCCGTATGGGTTAAGCACGCCGATTTCGCGGTCAAGACGCGCTCGGGATCGCACGCCGGGCTCGGCCAGTGCTATGAAACCGCGCGATGAGCAGCCTCAAGAAGAGCCTGATGAAGCAGGGGATGAAGCTGATGAGCGATCCCCGCGTGATCAAGCTGATGCAAGACGAGCGCGTGATGAAGGCCGTGGTGCAAATGATGGCCGTCCCCGGGATGGTGCAGACCTTCACGCAGGAGCAGGTGGAGCGCCTCGTGAAGTCGATGGCGCTTGCCACCGAGGACGAGGTGAAGGACCTGAAGCGCACGGTACGGAGGCTCGAAGAAGAGCTCGCGCGGATGAAGCACGCCGACGGCGGCGCGCACCAGAAGAAGTCGGTCCCGGAGGACCGCCCCAGCAGCCGGAGCGTCTCGGCGAAGAAGAAGGCGACCCCGGCCGAGTGATCACGACCGGTTGCGCATGAGCGCCCGATCGGGCTAGCGTCCGCGCCGCTCGCGGAGGGGGAAACGCGACAAACGAAGGGAAAGATCCGTGGCCAACCAGCACGTCCGGTTGCCGGTCCTCGAGTCCGGGTTCGGGAAAACGCTGCGCAAGGACAATTGGTGGATCGGCCCGGCCCTGACGGTCGCCATCCTCACGTCGTTCATCGTCTACGCGACGTTCCGCGCCTTCGAAAACGACTTCTACGAAGGGATGGCGAAGGGGCTCCCCTACCTCTCCCCCTTCTACTCGCCGTTCATCCCGACGAAGGGGCTCGGCCTCCCGCTCATCACCCCAGCGCTCCTCATCCTGCCGGGCCCGGCGACCTTCCGCCTCACTTGCTACTACTACCGCAAGGCTTACTACCGCTCCTTCGCCATGGACCCGCCCGGCTGCGCGGTCGGCGAGCGAAACGCGCACAGGTACAACGGCGAGACGAAGCTTCTCCTCTTCCAGAACCTGCATCGCTTCGCGCTCTATCTGGCGATCGTGTTCCTCGTCTTCCTCTGGCACGACTTCGTCCTCTCGCTGTTCTGGAAGGACGGCTTCCACGTCGGCGTCGGGTCGATCGTCATCCTGCTGAACTGCACGTTCCTCAGCATGTACACGTTCTCGTGCCACTCGTTCCGGCACCTCATCGGCGGCGGGATGAACACGTACTCCGGCGGCCTCGGCGCCCTGCGGTACAAGGCGTGGACGCTCGTAAGCAAGATCAACGAGAAACACATGCAGCTCGCGTGGGTCAGCCTCTTCGGCGTGGCGCTCACGGACTTCTACGTGAGGTCGGTCGCGAGCGGCGCCATCACCGATATTCGGCTGTTCTGAGGGTGCGTCCATGAGCGAATCGAAATACGAGACGCACGAGCACGACGTTCTGGTCATCGGGGCCGGCGGCGCCGGGTTGCGAGCGGCCATCGAGGCGTCGGCGATGGGGCTGAGCGTCGGGTTGATCTGCAAGTCGCTCCTCGGCAAGGCGCACACCGTCATGGCCGAAGGGGGGGTGGCCGCGGCGCTCGGGAACGTCGAGCCGAAGGACAACTGGAAGGTCCATTTCCGCGACACGATGAAGGGGGGGCGCTACCTGAATCAGTGGCGGATGGCCCAGCTCCACGCCATGGAAGCGCCGGACCGGGTGAACGAGCTCGAGGAGTGGGGTGCCCTCTTCGACCGCACGGCCGACGGGCGGATCCTCCAGCGCAACTTCGGCGGCCACACCTACCCGCGCCTCGCCCACGTCGGCGACCGGACCGGCCTCGAGATGATCCGGACGCTCCAGCAGCACGGCATCCACACAGGGATGCACGTCTACATGGAGTGCACGATCACGCGCCTGCTCGGCGACGGCGACCGGGTGAACGGTTGCTTCGGCTACTGGCGCGAGACCGGTCGCTTCGTCCTCTTCAAGGCGAAGGCGATCGTGCTCGCAACAGGAGGCATCGGTCGCGCGTTCAAGATCAACTCGAACTCGTGGGAGTGCACTGGCGACGGGCAGGCGCTCGCGTACCTGGCGGGCGCGGAGCTCATGGACATGGAGTTCATGCAGTTCCACCCGACGGGGATGGTCTGGCCGCCGAGCGTGCGCGGGACCCTGATTACCGAGGGGGTGCGCGGCGAAGGGGGAACCCTCCGGAACAAGGAGGGGAAGCGGATCATGTTCGGCTATATCCCCGAGCTCTACGCGAAAGAAACGGCCCCCACCGAGGAGGAGGCCGACCAGTGGCTCCGCGAGAGCACGTCGGGGACGACGTCGAAGGCGCGTCGCACGCCGGACTTGTTGCCCCGCGACATCGTGGCGCGGGCGATCTACCGCGAAGTGAAGGAGGGGCGCGGGAGCCCCCACGGCGGCGTCTTCCTCGACATCGCGACGCGCCGCTCCGCCGAGGACATCAAGCGGAAGCTGCCGGCGATGTACCACCAGTTCAAGGAGCTGGGGGACGTCGACATCACCAAGGAGCCGATGGAAGTCGGCCCGACGGCGCACTACACCATGGGGGGAATCAAGGTCGACCCCGAGACGCAGATGTCGCGCGTGAAGGGGCTGTTCGCGGCAGGCGAGTGCGCGGCGGGGATGCACGGGTCGAACCGGCTCGGCGGCAATTCGCTGTCGGACCTGCTCGTGTTCGGGCGCATCGCGGGGCTGCACGCGGCGAAGTTCGCGAAGGCGACCGGGTCGAAGGAGCCCGACGCGGCGCAGATCGAGGACGCTTCGCACGAAGCGCTCGAGCCGTTCAACCGCGAGGAGGGGTCGAACCCCTTCGCGATCCACGAAGACCTCATGAACCAGATGCAGCGCTACGTCGGGATCATGCGGAACGAGGCGGACCTCACCGAGGGGATCAAGCAGCTCGAGCGCATCGCCGACGTGACGTCGCGGGTGAAGATCGTCGGTCCGCGCCACTACAACGCCGGGTGGCACGAGACGATCGACCTTCGGAACATGCTCATCGTGAGCGAGGCGATGGCCCGCGCAGCGCGCCTGCGCAAAGAGAGCCGCGGCGGCCACGCGCGCGAAGACTTCACCGAGATGGACAAGGAGCACTGGGCGAAGGTCAACGTCGTCCTGCGGCGAGCGCCAGCCGGAGACATGCTGGTGGAGGAGGTGCCGCTGCCGCCGGTGCCCGACGAGATCAAGAAGGTCCTCGAGGAGACATGACCATGGACGAGAGCGGCAAGAAGGCCACGCTGCGCATCTTCCGTGGCGACCGTGAAGGGGGCGAGCTCAAGACGTACGATGTCGAGACGTACCCGGGCATGGTCGTCCTCGATGCGATCCACGACGTCCAGGCGAAGTCGGCGCCGGAGCTCGCGGTGCGCTGGAACTGCAAGGCAGGCCGGTGCGGCTCGTGCAGCGCGGAGATCAACGGCAAGCCGCGCCTCATGTGCATGACGCGAATGAGCCACTTCCCCGAAGGGGAGCCGATCACCGTCGTGCCGATGAAGTCGTTCCCGGTCATCAAAGACTTGGTGACCGACGTGAGCTGGAACTTCAAGGTGGCGAAGAAGATCCCGCCGCTGAAGCCCCGGCCGCGCGACGCCGACGGAACGTGGCGGATGCAGCAGCGCGACATCGAGCGCATCCAGGAGTTCCGGAAGTGCATCGAGTGCTTCCTCTGCCAGAACGTCTGTCACGTCATTCGCGACCACGACAAGAAAGAGTCGTTCGCCGGGCCGCGCTTCCTGATTCACGCCACGGGGCTCGAGATGCACCCGCTCGACACGCTCGACCGGCGCGCGCTCGTGAAGGAGGAGTACGGCGTCGGGCTGTGCAACATCACCAAGTGCTGCACCGAGGTCTGCCCGGAGGGGATCCGGATCACGGACAACGCGATTATCCCGCTCAAGGAGCGCGTGGCGGACGACAACTACGATCCGGTCCGGTGGCTGATGCGCAAGGTCAGGCCGGAGCCGAAGAAGACGCCGGCGACGCTGCCGGCTGCCGCACGCGAAGAGGCGAAGAAGTAACCGTTCGGGAACGAAGAGAGAAGAAGGGGCGGCGGGCGATGAGCTTGGCGACGGTTCGTCTGAAGGGGCTCGGCGAGCGAAACCTCGAGGCGGCGCTCGCGAAGGCGGAGCAGTACCGCGCGCTGAACGAGCCGGAGGAGGCGGAGAGCATCTGCCGCGACGTGCTCCACGAGGCGCCCGAGAATCAGCACGCGCTGCGCACGCTCGGCCTGGCGCTGACCGACAGGTTCGTCGTGGAGTGGCGCGGCGTGTTCGACGAGGCGGTGAGCGTCTTCGCGAAGCTCGCGAGCCCGTACGAGCGCGTCTACTACACCGGAGTCGCGTGGGAGCGGTGCGCTCGCGCGCAGATCACGCACGCCCAAGCGCACAACGCCGCGCACTCGCTCGAGCACGCGCTCGAGTGCTTCGCCGAGGCGGAGCGGATCGGCCCGAAGGACACACCCGACCCCGTCATCCGCTGGAACCGTTGCGTGCGGATGATCGACCGGCACCCCGAGCTCGTGGATGCCAGCGCCGGGCCCCGGAGCCACGAGTTTCAGCACGGGGATTGAGCCTGCCGATTCTTTCTTGACGACTTTCGTGGACTCACTACAGTTGTAGTGACTCCACGATCGGAGTCGGGAGGCGGCGAGGATGGAGCGCAAGAAGGCGACGATCCACGATACCGAGTGGGATCTGCTCGAGGCCCTCTGGGCGAAGGAACGCGCGACGGCGCGCGAGGTCGCCGAGGTGCTCGCGAAGAAGCGCGGCTGGGCCGTGTCCACTGTGAAGACGCTCCTCGACCGCATGGTGCAAAAGGAGCTCGTCTCGGCGCGCCAGGTCGGCAACGTCTGGGAGTACACCCCGGCCGTCCGCCCTGTCGAAGCGCAGCGATCGGCGTGGACGGAGCTCGTCGAGAAGGCGTTCGGCGGCTCCGTGGCCCCGGCCCTCCACTTTCTCGCCAAGGACGCCAAGCTGTCGAAAAAAGAGTTGTCAGAGCTGAGAGCGCTGCTCGACGCGAAGAGCGCGAAGGAGGAGAAGGGTCATGGGTGATCTCGCCGCTATCGAACGGGTCGCAGGGAGCTTGCTCGAATCGTTCGGGCAGGAGATCGTCGGAAAGTTCGGGCCGCTCAACGTGTGGACGGCGGTGCTCCTTGGGAGCGCGCTCGTCCTCGATCGCGCCCTCGCGCGGCGCGCGCGGGCGTCGTGGCGCATCGCGCTCTACGCCCCCATCGCGGCGCGCATCCTGCTCCCGCTCGACTGGAGCCTTCCGTTCGCGACCTCGTCGCGCGTCGCCACCTTCCTCGCGCCGGTCGCGCAGATCGGAGGTCAGGCGGCCGATGTCGCGTTGCAGTGGCATGCCCCCCTCGCCTATTCGCTCGTCGCGCTGGCCTACCTCGCCGTCGTGGCGCTGCTCGCGACGCGCGCGACCCTCGCCCGCGTGCGCCTCGGTCGAGCGCTCGCGCTCGCTACCCCCATCCCGGCCCCGCGCGGGGGCATCTCTTGCCCCGTCGTGCAGCACGACGACCTCGGTCCGATGGCGGTCGGGCTGCTCGCCCCGCGCATCGTGCTCCCGCGTCGTCTTCTCGCCACCGGCGAGGAGCATGCGCTCTCTTGCGTGCTCAGGCACGAGACGGCGCACTTGCGGCGCGGCGACGCTTGGCTGTCGGCCTCGATGCAGCTCCTTGCTATCTTTTCGTGGCCCGTCGTCCCCCTGTGGATCGCGATCGGGCGCGTTCGGCAGCTTGTCGAGCTCGCGTGCGACGAAGCGGCCCTCGACGGTGCCGACGAGACGGAGCGACGCCGGTACGGTCACGCGCTGCTCGACATGGCCGAGTGGCCCTCGTTCGCGGTCGCATCGCTGGGCGCCGGCGAGCTTCACTTCGGCTCCACGCTGCGCGCACGCATCGAAGCGCTGACGGCGCAACGTCACTGGCCGCTGATAGCGCAGGCTCTCGCGGTCTCCCTCGCGCCGATGGCGCTCCTCGTCGCCTGCGGCGGGGCCGCGAAGGACTACGGCTACGAGTTCGCGCCCGACCCGGCGAAGACCGCCGCCGCCGCTCCCGCTTCGTCCGAGACCTCGCACCTGAACAAGGACGGCCGCGTTGCCCCCGAGGCGATCCAGACCACGGTGCGCGGGAGCTTCGGCGCCTTCAAGACCTGCTACGAAGCTGGCCTCAAGAGGGATCCCAAGCTCACCGGCACCGTCAACGTGAAGTCCACGTTCGGCGGAGACGGCGCGGTCAAGGACGCCGCCGACGAGAATTCGACCCTCCCCGACAAGGACGTGGTCGCGTGCGTCGTCGGCGAGTTTCGCAAGCTGACCTTCCCCACCGGCCCCGCGGGTACGGTCACGATCGTCTACCCGATCCAGTTCTCGCCGTGACTCGACACGGGGCCAGCCTCGTCTACGCGGCGCGAGCCCCGAGCCACTTCGTCACGAGCGGCCACGTCATCAACGGCGCGTCCGTACCGACGAGCAGATCGATGTGCCCGAGCGGGAGCGATTGGTACGTCTTGTCGTGCGACCCGCTCCGCTCGAAGCCTGGCCGAACGCTCGCGGGGGGGGCGAGGTCGTCGTTCGCGCCGGCGACCACGAGGAGCGGGAGGTCGAGCTTCTCGAAGCCGTCGACGTAGTTCGATTCCTCGCCGCCGAAACGTCGCTCCGCCGCCCAGCGGAACATCTCGACCATCTCGCCGAGCCCCGCGGCGTCGAACGCGAGGCGGAGGTGCTCGTCGAGGACATGCGGCTCGAGCGCGCCTGCGTGCCAGCCACGCCACGGAATTGGATAGAGAGGAGTCTCGGCGAAGCGGCGGAGGAGGCGGATGCCGGCGCCGATCGTCCGCACCGGGACGTGCGCATTGACGACCGGGAGCTGCGTCCGCGCCATCGTGTGGACCATCATCGCGATCGCGCTGAGCGAGAGCGAGCCGCGCGCGAAGTGGTACGGGCTGCCGATCGAGACGATCCCGGCGACGGCCCCCGCGAGCGCCGGGGCGGCGGCGTAGCTCACGAGCCCCCCGAGCGAATGACCGATGAGCCACACGGGACGACCGCCGCTGAGCGATGTGACCTCCTCCACGGCCGAAGGGAGATCTTCGCGGACGTACTCGTCGACGCTCCGCGGGCGACGCGCGCCGAGGTGACGGGAACGACCGTGGCCGCGCAGATCGACGTTGAAGACGTCGTACCCCGCGGCGGCGAGGGCGTTCACGAGGCTGCGCGACGGGAGGTGCCAGGCGTAGCGGTTCTGCCCGAAGCCGTGGACGAGGAGGACGGGAGCGCGGGTCCCCCCGAGCGCCGCGGCCCGCTTGCGAACCATTGCCAGCGGAACTTTGCCGCCAGTGACGACGAGCTCCTTGAAGAACGCGGCGCGTTCTCGTCGGTCGATCGTTTGCTCGATGGTCCGCCCGTGGAGGATCACGCGGTGTTGAAAGGAGTGTAGCATCGCGCCCGCTTGGGGCGGGAGTTTGCCGCGACGAATCGCCGTCGCGGGGTGAGGACTTCTTCGATGGGACACCGCGCTGCTTTCGCATCGGCTCTCGCCGCGTCTGTCGCGTTCGCCATGATCGCCGTCGCTCCGTCAGCGCTCGCGCAGACCGACGACGCGACCCAGGCCCCCGCTGCGCCGGCGAAGCCGAAGAAGAAGAAGCCCAAGCCGAAGCCGAAGCCCCCCCCGGCGGACACCGAAGCCCCGGCGGACACGACTCCCGTGTCGGCCCCGGCCCCTCCACCCCCGGAGCCGACCCCGCCTCCTCCTGCTCCCACGCCCGAGCCCGCACCCGCCGAGCACGCGTCCGCCGCGAGCAGCGATTCCCCCATCACCGACGTCTACGAGATCCCGACACAGACCTACTACTTCATCGGCCTTCGCTACCGCGGCGACATCATCCCCAAGTTCATGGTGAACGCGTTCGTGAACGAAGGGGGGACATTCTACTCGAACACGGTGGGCGCGGAGATCGACCTTCGGCGCGACGACTTCTCGATGATCCCGTGGATCGCGTACACGTCGTACGGCTTCGGGGACACGCTCTTCTGGCAGAAGAACACCGCCGATGCGCCGCAGAACTACTCCGACGTGAGCAGCAGCCTCGGCGCGATCTACATCGGCGCAGACATTCTCTGGTCGAAAGACATCTCCGCCCACTTCAAGTTCGAGTACGGCGCGGGGTTCGGCATCGGGTACCTGTTCGGCACTCTCACGAACGACTGGGTGTACCAGGACCCGACGAATACGGCGCCGCTCGTCGGCTCCAACGGGAATCACTACGCTCCGTGCCAGAACCAGGCGCAGGCTCCGTCGTGCGCGACCGGCGAGCACAGCAACGCGTCGGTCGCGCAGGTGAACAACTACCCCCAACCGAACTGGCTAGGCGGCGGCTCGGTCCCCGTCATCTTTCCGTACCTCGCGCTCCCCGAGCTCGGAATCCGCTACAAACCGATCAAACAGGTCGAAACGCGGGTCTCGGTCGGGTTCTCGCTCACAGGGTTCTTCTTCGGGATCAGCGCCGACTACGGGCTCCCGCCCGCGAAGAAGGACGATTCGAAGCCGTCCGCACACTGAGCCGTTCTGTGCCATCATCCTATGGCACGGATGATCGCCATCCCCCCCCGCTACGAGCCGATTCGCCGTCTGGGACAGGGGGGCGGCGGGGAGGTCTGGGCCGTACGTGACCGCATCGGCGGCGGAATTCTCGCCCTCAAGGTCCTCGCCGAGGGGGCGGGGGACGACGAAGTAAAGGCGCTCGTCCGTGAGGCGGTCGCGCTCTCGGCGCTCGAAGGGCTAGGTGTGCCACGAGTGCTGGCCTTCGGGTCGCTGCGCGACGGTCGGCGTTTCATGCTCCGCGAGCTCGTCGAAGGACAGAGCCTTCAGGCCGTCATCGAGGACGAAGACGGGCCGGACTGGATCGAGCCGCTCGCGCGCGCGAGCGAACAGCTGACTGTGCTGCACCGTGCGGGGCTGCTTCACGGCGACATCAAGCCGGCGAACGTCATCGTGGGTGAAGCGGGGGCGGGGACGCTCGTCGATCTCGGGCTCGCGGCGCCGTGGAAGGAAGGGGGGACGAGGGCACAGGGGCTCACGCCGAAGTTCGCGGCGCCGGAGCTCCTCGTGGGGGAGCCGCTCACGGTCCGCGCCGAGGTGTACGCGCTCGGCGCGACGCTCCAGGAAGGGATGGCGCGACGCGGCTCGGCGCTCGACCTCGACACGCGGATCGCCCTAACGAAGATCGCGGCGCGCGCGACCGAGCCGTCGCCGGACGCGCGCTACCCGAGCGTAGATGAGCTCGCGAGCGCGCTCCGGAGCGCCGCAGGGCTGCGCGCGACACCGTTCCGCGAGGACGTCGCTTGGCCGGTGCTCGGGCTCGAGGGGACCTCGTCGCGCCTCGCGAACGCCGTGGCCACGATGGCACCGGGCGAGGCGCTTGCCGTGCAGGGAGCGCGCGGCTCGGGGCGAACGACGCTCGTCCAGCGGCTCGCCTGGACGCTCGGCGTCGAGGGGGGCGCCGTCGTCAATGTCGAGGCGCCGCGGGGAGAGATGTCGCCGCGCGAGGCCGTGGAGATGCAGATCGCCGCGTACGGCGACCGCGAACGTGGAAAGGGCGCGGCCCTTGTCCTCGTCGTGGATGACCTCGCGGCGCTCGACGAGGCCGCGAAGCTCGTCCTGTCGCGCGCGTCGGAGGGGGGTGCGAAGCTGGTGGTCGTGGGAGAAGAGAGCGACCTTCGCCCGCTGGCGAAGGGGCGCACGCGCGCGTTCGTCGTGCCGCCGCTCGACGAGCGATCGGCCGAGGAGCTCGTGCGCCGCGCCGTGCCGTCGCTCCCGGACGCGATCCGCCCGCATCTGCTCCAGCGCGTCGAAGGGCGACCGGGGACGCTCCGCGCGTTCCTGAAGAAGGCGCGCGGACGGGCGATCCTGTCAGAGGCGGACATCGACGCCGTCTTCGCGTCATCGTCGGCGAGCGCGGCGCCGTCGTCGAAGAACCGCGCGGAGGCGCTCGGCGCGATCGACGCTGCGCTGGCCCGCGGTCGGTTCGACGAAGCGACGACGCAGATGGAGTCGTTCGGCGCGCCCCAGGACGACGAGGAGCGGGTACGCCTTGCGGTCGGGGAGGCGCGCGTCGTCCTCGCGCGCGCGGAGATCCAGCGCGCGGCGAAGCTGCTCGACGCCGTGGCGACCGAAGCGAAGAAGACGCGCCTCGCGCGCGCCTGGATGGCGGTGCGCGCGCGAACGCACCTGCGCTCGGGGGAGTATGCCGAGGCGCTCGCGCTCGCGGACGCGGCCATCGCGCGAGAACGAGGGTCTCAACAGGACGCGGTCGCGTCGGACGCGCTCAGCGTGCGCGGGCTCGCGCTGTCGTTCACGAGCCAGGACGCGGCCGCGCTCGCAGCGATCGAGCAGGCGGTGGCGGTGGCCCGCGCGGCCGGGGACAAGCGGGCGGAAGGGGTCGCGTTCGGGTCGTTGGCGATCGTGCATCAGCGCGGCGGGCGGGCGACGGAGGCGAAGCGGGCATACGAGGACTCGCTCGCAGCGGCGGAAGCCGCGGGGGACGCCTGGGTCTATGCGGCGACGCGGCTGAACCTCGCGGGGCTCGCGCAGTCGGAGGGGGACTACGCGGGTGCGCTCGCGCACCTCGAGGCGGCGGTCGACATGGGGCGGCGTATGGGGGGAGGGAGCGCGGTGCAGCAAGCGCTCCTGAACCTCGCGAACCTCGACCTGTACCTGGGGCGCTTCGCTCGGGCGAGCGCGTCGATCGAGCAGCTCGCGACCGACCGCGCGCAGCTCGGGGCGAACGCGCGCGCGCAGCTCCTCGGCCTCGAGGCGGAGCTCGCGATGCGCGCCGCGGAGTTCGGCAAAGGGGCGCGCCTCTACGAGAACTGCGCGGCTGCCTACGAAGCGCAAGGGCGACCGATGGACGCGGCGGAGGCGCGGCTCGAAGGGATCCTCGGCAGAGCGCGCGACCCGATGGCCGATCTGCCTCAGCTCGCGCGCGAGCTCGACTCGCTCCGGAAGAAGGCAGGGGCGGACGGTTTCCGGGAGCACGAGGCGCTCGCGCAGATCGCGCGCGGGACGATCGCTCTCCTCTCGGGAGACGAGACCGCAGCCCGTGCCGCGCTCGACGAAGCGCTGGCCCACGCGACGCGGGCCGCGCAGCGCGAGTGGGCATGGCGCGCCCTCGATGCCCGCGCGAGGCTCTCGGCGTCGCAGGGATCGGTCGCCTCGGCGCGGCGAGACACCGAGCAAGCGCTGGCGATGCTCGAGGAGACGGCGTCGCGTCTTCCGCGCGACCTTCGCGAGGTCTTCTGGGACGACCCGCGCCGCCGCGCGTTGCGCCAAGCGCACACCGCAACGATCCCGATGCCGCTCTCGTCGGTCCCCTCGTCGTTCGGAACGACCCCGTACTCGGGGCGAACGTTCGCGCAGACGCGCACGGCGTCCTCGGGGACGACGTCGATCGGCGCGCCGCTCCCGGGAGAGGACCGCCTCGGGAGAATTTTCGAGATCACGCGCGACCTCGCGACCGAGCACGACATGGATCGACTGCTCGAGCGCGTGACCGATCACGCGATCGCGCTCCTCGGCGCCGAGCGCGGCTTCGTGGTGCTCACGAACGCGGACGGCGAGCTCGAGGCGCGCGCGGCGCGGAGTCGCAAAGGGGACGAGGCGCACGCGCAGTTCTCGCGATCGGTCGCCGAGAGGGTCGTCCGCACGGGGGAGCCGGTGATCGCGGAGCGGGCGAAGGACGACGAGCGCCTGGCGAAGGCGGTGAGCGTCCACGCGCTAAGCATCCAGTCGATCGCCTGCGTCCCCATCCGCGGAGCGCCCCCCGCGGGGCGGACCATCGGCGCCCTCTACATCGAAACGCGTCTCCGTCCTGGCAACCGCTTTCAGGCAGAGCTGCCCACGCTCGCGGCGTTCGCGGATCAGGCGGCCATCGCGATCGAGAACGCGCGCCTTCTCGAGGAGAACCTCGCGCGCGCCGAGGAGCTCGCGCGGGCGAACATCGACCTCGCCGCTGCGCGCGACAAGCTCGCCGGGTTGCTCGACCGGAAGACCGAGCAGCTCGAGACGGTGCGGCGCGATCTGAAGCAAGCGCGCGCCGAGCTCCGGAGCCACTTCGGCTATGCGGGACTCGTCGGGACGAGCGCGCCGATGCGAAAGCTGTACGCCCTCCTCGATCGCCTGAAGGACGCCGACGTTCCGGTGCTCGTCACAGGGGAGAGCGGCACCGGGAAAGAGATGGTCGCGCGCGCGGTGCACGCGCAGTCGCCGCGGGGGAGAAAGCCGTTCCTCGGCGTGAACTGCGGCGCCATCCCGGCGAACCTCCTCGAGAGCGAGCTGTTCGGGCACACGCGCGGCGCGTTCACGGGCGCCGACCGCGACAAGAAGGGGCTCTTTCGCGAGGCGGAGGGGGGGACCATCCTGCTCGACGAGATCGGCGAGATGCCGATCAAGATGCAGACGAGCCTCCTCCGCACGTTGCAGGAGGGGACGGTCCGCCCGCTCGGCGGCGCCAAGGAAGAGCCGGTCGACGTTCGGGTCGTGGCCGCGACGAACCGGGACCTCGAGCAGATGGTCCGCGATCAGACTTTCCGCGAAGATCTCTTCTACCGGCTCCACGTCGTCGAGCTGAGGGTCCCCGCCCTCCGCGAGCGGAGCGACGACATCCCGGCGCTCATCGATCACTTCCTCACGCTCTTCTCGGCGAGGCACCGAAGAGACAGAAAGACGATCAGCCGCGAGGCGCTCCGAAAGCTCGTCGCATACGACTGGCCCGGCAACGTGCGGCAGCTCGAGAACGTCCTCCTGAATGCGTGGCTCATGTCCGAGGAGAGCGAGATCGCGGAAGGGGATCTCACGATCCCCGACGCCCGCGGCGCCCCGTCGATCAGCGAGACCGTCGCCAAGCCGCGAGGGTCCGCGTCGTCACGCCCGCAGACGGAGTCGCAGTTCCGGACGACGGAGCGCGACAAGATCTTGCACGCGCTTACGAGCTGCAACTGGAACCGGGCGCAGGCGGCGAAGCTCGTAGGTCTGCCGCGGCGGACGTTCTATCGCCGGTTGAAGGAGTACGGGATCCTGGACTGAGGGTCGTGCGCGTGGCCGGATGAGCCTCGTTGCGGCTAGCGGAGACGCCGCGGGTTCGACTAACTCTCGATCCCCGGAGGATCCCACCCATGCGCTTCTGGCTCACCCTCGTCCCCGTCGCCTTCGCCATCGCCTGCGGTGGAAGCTCCCCCCCGCCCGCAACGTCGACGTCAGCCTCGACCTCGACCCCGAGCTCGACCTCGACCTCGACCTCGACCTCGACCTCGACCTCGACCTCGACCTCGACCTCGACACCGCCCCCCGCCGCCGATCTCGTCCTCGGCCAACCCCCTCCCGACTTCACCTCCACCGACCAAGACGGGAAACCCGTCCACCTCGCGGATCTCAAGGGCCACCCCGTCGTCGTCTACTTCTACCCGAAGGACGAAACCCCCGGCTGCACCCACGAGGCCTGCTCCTTCCGTGATGCGTGGGTCCAGCTGCAGAAGAAAGGCGTCGTCGTGATAGGCATCTCGACCGACACCGCCGACTCGCACAAGGCGTTTGCGAAGAACCACCAGCTCCCGTTCACCCTCGTGAGCGATCCGAAAGGGGAGATCGCCGCGAAGTACGGCGTGCCGGTCGAAACGGAGAACGGCGAGAGCTACACGCACCGCCAGTCGTTCGTCATCGCGCCCGACGGCACGCTGAAGAAGATCTACCGAAAGGTGGACGTGAAGGTTCACGCGCAGGAGATCGCGCAGGACACAGGGTCGTGACGTCTGGTCTCGGAGTCATCGTCGACGGCGAAGCGATGCCCCGAGAGCAAGCGCGCGAGTTCTGGGCGCGCTTCAGCGCGTACATGGAAGAGCACAAGGGGGACCTCGCTGGATTCGCGAAGCAGGAGGGGTTCGCCAGCGTGCATCCGGCGATGGAGAACGGCGCTGCGGTCCTCCTGGTGAGCCGCACATCTGCCCAGCGCCCCTACGCCCCCGTACGGCCCCCCGCATCGGGGGGCGCGGCCCGCGGTGGATCTTTGGACCATCAGGCATCTTCCCGCGATCCATCGGGACGCGGCGGACGGCGCCGCAAGGGGTCGAAAGGACGAAAATAAGTTCACGCGTTTCGGGGGCCTGAGGCTTGCTTTATCCACGCACGCGGTAACAGGGGGACACGCGTCGGCGAGCCCCTCCCCCGCGCCCGAAGAAACCCGATGGAAATCGCCTACACCGCGCACACCGAGACCTGCACCCTCCTGCTGGATGCAGGGGGCATCTGCCGCTCGGTGCTCGCGGCGAGCTCGGCGGCGACGGCGAACGGGCACGGGCGCTCGGCGCGGATCCCATCGTCGGCCGAGCAGTGCATCGGCGCGCAATACGTGGCGACGCTCGACGTGCGCGAGCCTGGAGGGATGCTCCCGCTCCCGAAGGCGGGCGCGCAGATGCTCTTCGCGCGGACGGAGAAGAACGGGCGCGTCACGCTGATTCGCACGGCAAGGGTGCTTCGCTTCGAGGCGTCGCCCGCAATGACGGGGAGCGGAGTCCACGAGCGCAAGGATGTGGCGTACGGCGACGACGACGAGCGGACGATCCCCGATATCGACCCCCCTACGCTCGCCAACCCCGAGCGCCGCTCGTCCCTCCCCCCCCCACGCAACTCCGGCGTCGTCCCCGCGGGGAGTCGCGTCTCGCGGACGGCGATCCCACCGCCTCCCCCCGCGCCAAGGCTCGAAGCGCCGGATTCGCCGGATTCCACGACCCGGCCGCTGTACTACACCCCCGCGGCGCCGACGCCGACGCGTCCCCTGAAGACCCCGTCGGACAGCTCGTCGAGCCCGACGCTCCCGCGGCGCCCGAGCCTCGTGCGGGTGAGCGCACCGGAGTGGGAGCTCGAGACCCGGCCGTTCAAGCGCGCCGCGCGCGAGGAGCCCTCCACTCGCCCAGGCCAGCATCGGGCCCGGCTAGACACGCGAGGCCCGTAAATGGTACTGGCGCCCCACTTTTCTTGGGGTTCCGCCGTGACCGGGCTCGTCATGCCGGCCGGACGCCCCTACCCTCCGGCTGCGTCAAGAACAGGCGGGTTTTCCGCCGTTCGTGTGCTCGTTCTCGTGTGCTTGCCTGCTTGCGTGCCTGCGTAACTGCAAAAGAGGCCCATTGCTCATGTCGCTCGTCAGCGCCGATCTCGGATCGGTCGTTTCGTCCTCCTCGCTAGCGCTAGCAGGGGAAGCCGGCCGTGCCGGAGGTGGTGGAGTCGACGTCGATTTCGACGGGACCCTCCTCATCATGGTCGCCCTCTTCATCTTCCTCTGGATCGTGTTGAAACCGTTGCTGTTCGACCCGATGCTCCGCCTCTTCGAGGAGCGCGAGCGCCAGGTGGACGGGGCGAAGCTCCTCGCGCGGAAGATCGACGAGAAGAGCGCCGGTGCCCTCACGCAGTACGAGACCGAGATGCAGAAGGCGCGGGCGTCGGCGAACGACGAACGCGACCGGATCCGAGCGGAAGGGCTGAAACGCGAAGCGGAGATCCTCGCGAAGGTCCGCGCCCAGACGGCGGCGACACTCGAGGCGGGGCGCAAAGAGATGAAGGAAGCAGCGGACGGGGCCCGCAAGGCGCTCTCCACGGAGATGCAGTCAATCGCCTCCGATTTCGCGTCGCGCGCCCTGGGCCGCGAGGTGCGCGGATGAAGCGCTCCCTGATCGCCGTCGTCGTCGCGACGTTCCTCGCCGGAGCTCCCGCCGTAGCCTACGCAGTCCAGGCGCACGCGCAGCACGCCCCTCCCCCCGCGGCCGCGGCGACCGGAGAGCTCGCGGTCGGCAACCAGGCGGCAGAAGAGGCCGCCGAGACACACGCCCCGAAGCCGATCAACTGGACCGACTTCTCGAACCACGAGCAACCCCCGCTCGCGTTCATGTTCCTGAACTTCGTCGTCCTGATCGGGATTTACTACAAGTACGGGAAGGGCCCGATCTCGGAAGGGCTCAAGAACCGGCGCGCGACGATCGCCCGCGAGATCGAAGAAGCGCAGCGCATGCGGAAGGAAGCCGAGGCGCGCGCGGCGGTCTACCAGGAGAAGCTCTCGCACCTCGAGACGGAGCTGAAGGAGACGCGCGAGACGCTACGGGCCGCGGGCGAGGCGGAGCGCGACCGGATCGTGCGCGAGGCCGAGGAGAAGGCCGTCCGCATGGAGAAGGACGCGAAGTTCCTGGTCGAGCAGGAGCTGAAGCAGCTGCGGACCGAGCTGACGCGCGAGGCGGTCGAGACCGCGGTCGCGGCGGCGGAGGAGCTCTTGAAGAAGCGGATCACGGCGTCGGACCAGGAACGGCTGGCCGAGGACTACCTCGCGCAGCTCGCGGCGAAGCGGCCGAGCGGGCGGGACCGCGCGGCGGGGATGTCGAGCCCGCCGACGTCGATGAACCCGCCAAGCGGGGGTGAGTGATGGTCGGCGGCGTCGTCGCGAAGCGTTACGCGAACGCGCTCCTCGAGCTCGGGGCCGAGATCGAGCAGCTGGACGCGCTCGTCGAGGAGATCAGCGCGGTGGCGGATTCGTACGAGGCGAGCCCGGAGCTGCAGGCGGCGCTCGACAACCCGCTCTTCCCGTACGAGGTCAAAAAGAACATCCTGGCCGAGCTCGCGCAAACGATCGGCGTCGGACAGAACGCGAAAAACGCGCTCTTCCTCCTGAACGACCGGCGCCGCATGCAGGTGCTCCCCGGAATCGCCCAGCTTCTGCGCGAGATGAACGACAAGAAGAAGGGGCTCCTCCGGGCCGAGGTCGTCACCGCCGCGCCGCTGAGCGACGCGTATTACGCGCGCCTGCAGCAGCAGCTCGAGAAGATGACCGGCCGCAAGGTCGCCCTCGACAAGCGCGAGGATCCCACCCTCATCGCCGGCGTCATCACGCGCATCGGCGACACCGTCTACGACGGCTCGCTCAAGTCGCGCCTCCACGAGATCAAGAACGCCCTGACCCCGAGCGTCTGAACGCCCCCCTACGTCCCGAAGTTTTCGCTCTTGCCGAATTAGCCCAGAGGAACAGCACGTCATGCAGCTTCGCGCCGAAGAGATCTCGCAGATCATCAAGAAGCAGATTCAAGGCTACGAGAAGGCCACGCTCACGATGGAGACCGGCACGGTCCTCAGCGTCGGCGACGGAATCGCGCGCGTGTACGGGCTCGACGGCGCGATGAGCGGCGAGCTCCTCGAGTTCCCCGGCGGCGTGACGGGGCTGGTGTTGAACCTGGAGAGCGACAACGTCGGCGCGGTGCTCTTCGGCGACGCGGGGGTCATCAAGGAAGGCTCCACGGTCAAGCGGACCGGGCGAATCATGGAGGTCCCCGTCGGCGAGGCCGCCATCGGTCGCGTCGTGAACGCGCTCGGGCAGCCCGTGGACGGCAAGGGGCCGATCGAGACGCCCCACCGCCGCCGCGTCGAGATCAAGGCGCCGGGCATCCTCGCGCGCCAGCCGGTCAAGGAGCCGCTCCAGACGGGCATCAAGGCCATCGACTCGATGGTCCCGATCGGCCGCGGGCAGCGCGAGCTCATCATCGGCGATCGGCAGACGGGCAAGACCGCCGTCGCGATCGACACGATCATCAACCAGAAGGGGCAGGGCGTTTACTGCTTCTACATCGCGATCGGGCAGAAGCAGTCCACCGTCGCGAGCGTCGTGGACCGGCTCACCCAGAACGGCGCGATGGAGTACACGACCGTGGTCACGTCCGGCGCGAGCGACGCGGCGCCGCTCCAGTTCATCGCTCCGTACACCGGCGTCACGATGGCGGAGTACTTCCGCGACAGCGGCCGCCACGCCCTCTGCATCTACGACGACCTCTCGAAGCAGGCCGTCGCGTACCGCCAGCTCTCGCTGCTCCTTCGCCGCCCGCCGGGGCGCGAGGCGTACCCCGGTGACGTCTTCTACATCCACTCGCGCCTCCTCGAGCGCGCGGCAAAGATGGCCGAGGAATGGGTGGCCGTTCCGAAGGGGACGAAGTGGGAAGGGAAAGGGAGCGCGCACATCCACCGTGGCGAGGACGCGAAGAAGGAGGCCGAGAAGGAAGCGAAGGCTTCCGACGGCAAGCTCGAGGCGGTCAAGAACCCGAGCTCCGGCGGATCGCTCACGGCGCTCCCGATCATCGAGACCCAAGGGGGCGACGTCAGCGCCTACATCCCGACGAACGTCATCTCGATCACAGACGGGCAGATCTTCCTCGAGACCGACCTCTTCTACTCGGGCGTTCGTCCGGCGATCAACGTCGGCATCTCGGTCAGCCGCGTCGGCGGCAACGCGCAGATCAAGG
>JBKQKP010000271.1:0-8348 GCA_052147435.1 Polyangiaceae bacterium
GCAAACCGGTGACGGTGCTGCTCGAAGGGGAGTCGGGCGTCGGCAAGAGCTGCATCGTGAAGCGCTTCGTCGACCAGCTGGCGGCCGGCGAGCCGGAGCTCATCGTCCTGCAGGGGCGCTGCTACGAGCGAGAGTCGGTGCCGTACAAGGCGTTCGACGGCGTCGTCGACTCGCTGGCGCACTTCCTGTCTCGCCTCCCGAAGGCGGAAGCAGCGCTCATGCTCCCGACGAAGCCGGGGCCGCTCGTGCAAGTGTTCCCCGTCCTGCGGCGCGTCGAAGCGATCGCGCGGATGCCGCGGCTCGGACAGCTCGCGCTCGATCCGATGGAGGTGCGGCGCCGCGCCTTCTCGGCGATGCGCGAGCTCCTCACGCGGATGTCCGACCATCGACCGCTCGTCATCGTGATCGAGGACATGCAGTGGGCCGACGCCGACAGCCAGGCCCTGCTCGCCGAAGTCCTCCGCCCCCCCGAAGCCCCGGCGTTCCTGCTCGTCGCCACGATCCGGACCGGTTCAGGCGGTGCGGCGTCCATCTCGACTCCGGGCCTCGCCGAGGCGATGTCGATGTCCGCGATCCGCAACCCGAGGGAGGCCGTGTCGATCTTGCCGGACGCGCGGACGATCGCGATCGGAAGACTGCCGTCGGACGTCGCCGAGGAGCTCGCCGCCCGCCTCCTCGAGCTCGCTCGCCCGGACGGGGCCGCCGACGCCGCCGCGATCGCCGCCGAAGCCGAGGGACACCCGCTCTTCATCGATGCCCTCGTCAGGCACGGCTCCTCGACCGTCATGGCGAAAGGGACGCGCCTCGACGACGCGCTGTGGGAGCAGGTCCGGCGTCTCGACGAGCCGGCGCGCGAGCTGATGGAGATCCTCGCCGTCGCCGGTGCGCCGGTCCCACAAGACGTCCTCTGCACGGCCGCGGAGCTCGACCCGCGCACGTTCGCCACCCAGGTCTCGATCTTGCGCGCGGAGCACCTCGTGCAGACGAGCGGCATGCGCGGGCGCGACCGGATCGAGCCGTACCACGACCGCCTGCGCACCACGGTTCGGAAGCGGCTCGAGCACGGCCGGCGCGTGGAGCATCACCGCCGAATCGCCCTCGCGTTCGAGACGACGGGGAACAACGACGCGGAGATGCTCGCGGTCCACTGGCGAGGGGCCGAGGACGTGGAGCGCGCCCTTCGCTACACCGTCACGGCGGCGGACGAAGCGGCACAGGCGCTCGCGTTCGACCGCGCGGCCAAGCTCTACGGGCAAGCGCTCGAGGTGCTGCTGGTGGGCGACGAACGGCGCCAGCTCGAGGCGAAGCTCGGTGAGGCGCTGGCGAACGCGGGGCGCGGAGCCCTCGCCGCGAAGGCGTTCCAGGCCGCCGCCAAAGGGGCGAAGGCGGCGGAGTCGCTCGAGCTCCGGCGCCTCGCAGCCGACCAGCTCCTTCGCAGCGGCCACTTCGACGCGGGGGTCGCGGCGATCGAGGCCGTGCTCGCCTCCGTCGAGATGAAGCTCCCGTCCTCGCCGTGGACCGCCCTCCTCTACTTCCTCGTCATGCGCTTCTTCATCGGCCTCCGCGGGCTCGGCTTCGTCGAGCGCGACTCGACCCAGATCGCCCCGGAGGATCTCACGCGAGTCGACATCTGCTGGTCGGTCGCCTTCGGCCTCGGGCTCGTCGACAACGTTCGTGCCGCGGCGTTCCAGGCCCGCCACCTCACGCTCGCTCTCCGCACCGGCGAGCCGTACCGCGTCGCGCGCGCCCTCGCGATCGAGGTCGGCTATCTCGCCCGCGGCGGCGGCAGGACCCAGAAGCGGACGACGCGACTGATGCAGACTGCGCTCGGGCACGCCGAGCGGACGAAGAGCTCGCACGCGCTCGGTCTGACCTTAACGATGTCGGGGGTCGCGCAGTATCTCTTAGGGCGTTTCCGGCAGGGGCTCGAGTACTGCGATCGCGCGGAGCGGATACTCAGCGACGAGTGCACGGGGGCGGCGTGGGAGATCGACAGCGCGCGAACCTTCGGGCTGTCGTGCCTCGTACACCTCGGCGAGCTTCGCGACCTGCGCGCGCGGCACCCGGTCTACCTGCGCGAGGCGCTCGACCGCGGCGACCTCTTCGGAGCCGTGAACCTGCGCGTCGGTCATCCGAGCTTGCGGTGGCTCCTCGACGACGACCCCGAGGGGGCCCGCGCCGACGTCGCGAGCGCGATGGACCAGTGGTCCAAGCAGGGCTTTCACATCGAGCACTACTACGAGCTGCTCGCGCTCACGCAGACGGACCTGTACGCGGGACAGGGGGTGCGCGCGTATGCGCGTATCGTTGAGCGCTGGTCCCCGTTTCGCAGGTCGCTGCTCCAGACTGTAGAGATGCTCGGGGCGATGGCACTCCAGCTCCGTGCGAGGAGCGCGCTCGCGGCGGCATCCGCTGACAGAAAGGGGCGCTCGCTCCTCGTTCGCGCCGAGCGAGACGCCGGCTCGCTCGGCCGACTGAACATGGGGTGGGCTACGCCCATGGCCCACCTCCTTCGCGCGAGCATCACGGTCGCGCGAAGCGGGAACCAAGAGCGTGCGGTGGCCGAGCTCCGAGAGGCTGTTCACGGCTTCGACGGCGCCGAGATGCGGCTCTACGCGGCCGCGGCGCGGCGCCGTCTCGGCGGGTTGATCGGGGGGGACGCCGGGGCGCAGCTCGTCCGCGAGGCAGACGAGTGGATGGTGGCGCAGACGGTGAAGGACCCAGCGAAAATGACCGCGATGCTGGCGCCCGGCTTCGAGCGGGTGAGCTGACCGAATCCATTCCGACGAGCCCCCCAGCTCCGCCGACGAACCGCGATATCGACACGACCGCGCGGCGTGTTACACGGGGGCCATGACGCTCCGACGCACCCCCTACCCGTCGTTTACTTCTGTCGCTCTCGCTCTCGCCCCCCTCTTCGCCCTCCCTCTCGCCTGCAACAGCAATAGCAAGAGCAGCCAGGCGCCCGCCGCGGCGAGCGCAGGGAGCGCGGCAACGGCGATCGCCTCCGCGACCCCACCGCCCAGCGCCCCCCCGCGCCCCGACGCTCGCCCCCACGGGAGAGACCCCGGTGGCCCGGTCGGCACGCTGTTCCGCGGCGCACGCGAACTCCAGCTCTCCGACGCGCAGAAGGCCACGCTCGACGCTCTCGAAGCCCAGCGAGATGCCCCCGAGCCGCCGAGCGACGACTTCAAGAATCTCCAGGCGGACATCATCAGCGGCATTCGGGCGGGCAAGCTCGACGCGACGAAGCTCCAGGCGGACTTCGCGAACGTCGACAAGACGATGGCGGCCCGCCAGGCGAAGGAAGCCGACGCGCTCAGCGGCCTCTACGCAGCGCTCGACGCCACGCAGCGAGCGGCGCTCGTCGCGGCGGTACGCACGAAGCAAGCGGCGCGCGACGCCCAGTTCGCGGCACACTCGGAAATGGACGCGGGGGGATCGCCCGAGTGGACGAAGCGACGGCTCGACCGACTCACGGCGCAGCTCGGCCTCGACGCTGCGCAACAGAAGAGCGCGGCGGCGATCCTGGCCAAGGGGGGTGACGCGATGAGCCCCGCGGCGATGCACGAGATGAGAGACGAAGGGAAGAAGCGACTCGACGCCGTGCTGACCGCGTTCGAGGGGAGCACCCTCGACGCGAAGAAGCTCGTCCTCAGCGGGGTGCCCGGCAAGACGGCGCACGAGGGGCTCGAGAAGGACACGACGTTCGTCTCGCAGCTACTGCCGATCTTGACCCCGGAGCAACGTGAGAAGCTCGCCGCGCAGCGCGAGCACTCGTCGATGCGGCACCACCCCCCCGGTCTCGAGGGGGACCCGTCGCGGCAGATGCCGGGGATCCCGGAGTAGCGTCACCAGACGACGAGCTCGTCCCGATGGACGAGCTCTGCGTGCTCCGCGTCTTGAAGCTCTTTGCCGGATTTCCCGGCGACGACGACCGCCTCCACCGCCGGGTAGCGAGCGAGGCCACGGCCGATCTCGTGGCCGTCGGGATCGAGGAGACGCACGGCGTCCCCTGCGCGGAAGTCGCCTCGCACGCCGAGGACCCCGATCGGCAAGACGCTCCTCCCCTTCGCGCGCACGGCGTCGGCCGCGCCGCGATCGAGGACGACCTCGCCGCGCGGGCGGAGCGTGAAGGCGATCCAGTGTTTCTTCGCCGTGAGCCGCTTCGCCGCGGCGACGAAGAGCGTCCCGACGTCCTCCCCCGCGAGGACGGCTTCGATGATCCCGTCGGCGCGCGCGTCGGCGACGACGACGTTCGCGCCGGCGAGCGTCGCCCGACGCGCCGCTTCGATCTTGCTCGCCATGCCGCCGGTCCCGATCGCCGTGGACGAGGACCGCACGAGAGGGCTCGCCTCGCTCGCGACGTCGCGGACGATCGGCACACGCGCACCCGCGGCGTCGAGGAGCCCCTCGACGTCCGAAAGGAGGATCAGCAGATCGGCGTCGACGAGCGGCGTGACCATCGCGGACAGCTGGTCGTTGTCGCCGAACTTGATCTCCTCGACGGCGACGGAGTCGTTCTCGTTGAGGACGGGGATGGCGCCGGCGTCGAGTAGCGCGGAGAGGGCGGCGCGGGCGTTGTTGGCGCGGACACGATCGGCGAGGTCGGCGTGCGTGAGGAGGACCTGCGCGACCGTGATCCCGCGCGCTCCGAACGCCTCTTCGTACGCCCGCATGAGGACGCTCTGCCCCGCGGCGGCGGCGGCCTGCAGTCGGGCCATCTCCTTCGGGCGCACTCCGTACCCGAGCCGCTTCGTTCCGAGCGCGATCGCCCCGCTCGAGACGACGACGATGGCGCGCCCTTCCTTCTGCGCTCCGGCGAGCGCCGCGGCGAGGCGGTGGTAGACCGCGCCGTCCCCTGCGAGGGTGCGCGACCCGATCTTCACGATGAGCCGCCGAGCGCGCCTCAGCTGCTCTCGCTCCTTCGACGTGCGCACCATCGTCTACCTCTCGCGCCGGGCGATCGCTTCGTCGAAGGCCGCCTCGATCCGACGGAGCATCCACTCGGGGGCCCCCGCGAACGTCATGAGGACTCCGTCCACGACCTGGGTGAAGGTATCGCGCAGCTCCTCCGGGGCGTGAGGAGCGGTGTCCATCTGCCCGTGCACCTCCGGGCTCACGGCGAGGACGAGCGCTCGGTCGATCGCTCGCCGTAGCTCGCGCGCCTCTTCGACGTCGATCCGCGCGGCGTGCTCGGTGCGCAGCCCCGCCAGGTAGCGCGCGAAGAGGTGACCTAGGACGAACGTCTCGAGCCCGCTCCGGATCGGGGGGACGATCCCGAGCGGACCGAACCTCCCGAGGAGCCGTCGCGTGACGAAGCGCATCGCCTGTGCCCCCACGCCGCGCGGCCCCTCGGTCCCGGCAGGCTCGGAGAGGAGATCGCGCGCTTCGAGCGTGATCGACAGGCCATGCCGCGCCGCGATGTCCTGAGCCAGTGCGCCGCGGACGCGACGGGTGAAAGCGTCCGGCAGCCACGGCAGCGGGACCGATCCGGCGGCGGCGCCGAGCACGGCGTACGTCCCCACGCGGCCGGGGCCGACTGACGCACGCGCTAGGGGGCGCGCGACGTCCTCGACGAGGGCATCTGCGTCGGGGTCGCGCCGGGTCGGCATGACGTGACTCTACGCGAACGCGCGCGCGATCGGGCGAAGCTCGACGACGACGGCGCCGACCTCGACCGCGCATGCGAAGAGGTCGCGCGTCGATCCCCCTTCGGGAAGCTCGAGAACGAACCGCGCAGACCCTGGCTCGGTGACGACCGACTCGACGACCGCGCCTCGCGCGGCAACGGCCCGGGCGAGCGCCTCCCCGGGCCCCTGAACATCGACCGTATAGCGACCTCCGCGCGTTGCGAGGGCCTTGGGGGGACCGCGATCGGCGACGGTTGATCCGGAGAGCACGATCGCCTCCTCGGCCACCGCGACGAGCGGGGAGGCGAGCGGGGCGCGCGACGCGAAGAGAAGCCAAGCTCGCCCTTCGAGCGCGCGGGCAGTCACCGTCATGAGCGCGGCGGCCGCGTCGTCTTCGAGGGACAAGGACGGATCTTCGAGGGCGATGACGCGCGCCCCCGTCGCGAACGCCGCGGCGATCGACGTCGCGCGCTTCACCGCGAGCGACGCACGCCCCAGCGCCTCGGTGGCCTGCGCGCGCAGCCCCATTCTCTCCACGGCGGCTGCTGCGCGTGCGCCGGCCTCCGCGCGCCCGAACCCGGCGAGCCGCGCGCTCCACGCCACGTAGGCAAGCGGAGTCCACGTTGGGGGGAGCGGTGGATCGACCGGCGCGCCGGCGATCACCCCCGCATCGAGCGCGTCCGACGACGCTGTCCCCTGAATACGAATCGCCCCGCGCGACGGCCGCACCACGCCGCACGCCGCTTCGAACAGCGCGCGCGGCGCCCCCACGACGACGACGCGATCGTGCTCGGTAGCGAGCGTGAGCCCATCGACGACGGCAACGCCGTGCACGTCGATCCGCAGGTCGTCGGTCGCGAGGAGCGCGGGGCCCACGGCGCCGCACGGTAGCAGGTCGTCACCAGGACGGTTTAGGTCGGGTGTGGATAGGTGGGCGGAGAGCCCTCATCCGAAAGCGACGCGCATTGCGGTAGGCTCGTAGACGGCACGCGGGTCGCAAAGAAGGCGTGCGACGGAGCTCGACCCGATGATCCCGCATAAAATAGGCTCTTTCACGCAGGATAGGCCCCCCAAGGGCGCGGGCATTTCCCCCCATGTTCGGCGCCTGACGGTGGGCCTCTTGCCGATCGCGCTCCTTGGAACGATCGTCGGCGCTTGCTCGCAGGGGAGCGCGAGCACGCAGTCTCCCGTTGTGCTGGGGCTCACGTCGACCGCGGCCCCCTACTACAGCGACGACGAGCTCACGCTCTACGAGGCGCAGAAGCCCGTGGCGCTTCCCATCATCAAGCCGACGGCCGCGCAAGAAGCGGCCCTCGGGGCGCAGAGCCCGTACCCGCATGCGCCGTATCTCCTGGCGAGCGACATCACGGTGGAGATCCACTTCACGCTGTCGAACCTCGATCCGGAGGACCACACCGTCGAGCTCCTCATCGACCCGTGGAACGAGTTCGTCCGTTGGGATCCGGGAGTCACGATCGTCGACGACGACGACACGGAGCCGAACCTGAGCGGCTACGACAACTACTTCGTGGTACCCGCGATGTCCCGCATCGAGGGGGACCTGACGACCGACGACACCTACAACCTGGAGGCGAACCTCGCGACCGTCGAGAACGTCCTCGGGATGAACCCCCCGCCGAACTTGAGCGTCGGGCTGACCGAGATGTGCAACCACATCTTCGACATCCAGCACCGCTCGAACGACGGCGATCCCCTCGTCACGCCGTTCATTCCGTCGGTGATCGCGGGGCTCACGGGCTTCCACCTGGGCATCCGCACGCCGGAGCCGGCGAACGTGGCGGTAGAGATCGTCGTGGACCTGGTCGATCAAAACGGGAACCGCGTCATTACCCCCGGTTCCAACGATCAGACGATCAACCCCCCCGCGAAGGTGCTCTCGCCCCCCGGCGCGCTCGCCACGGACACCGCCCCGGCCGACTGACGCCACGCGGTCTCGCCCCGGACAAGCTTGACAAGGGTGGGGGCGATCGCGGAGAACCCGCGGCGGAGAGATGACCGAGAGGCCGAAGGTGCCTGATTCGAAATCAGGTGAGGGTGCAAGCTCTCCAGGGGTTCGAATCCCCTTCTCTCCGCCGGTAATCACGCGGGAATTCGGATTTTACGGGCCAGGAAGTCTGTGACCTCCAGACGTTCTACGGGCCAGCCAACGGGCCAGCGGCGATCCCAGAAGCCGAGTTCCACGCAGGTTCCGCGGGGATAGCCTGGCCCGTGGAGTGGCCCGTGAACCGGGAGGGGCCAAACCAAGAAGGCGCCCGCAGGCGCGGGGCTCGGCTCCCTGCGCATCGGGGCCGCGCGGAGCGCCGTCGCGCCGACGAGGGGCCGCGTGAGGGCGCTGTGAGGCCGCGACGCGGCCGAGCCCTCGCTCACGAGTCGCCAAGCCGGAGAGTCCCGCAGCACTTCCCGCCCTCGCTCATCGCTCTCCTCGCGGCGTATTGAACACCTCGCGCACCTTCCGCATCAGCGTCTCCGGCGTGAAGGGCTTCTGCATGAACGCGACTCCACTTTCGAGCACGCCGTGCCGAACGATGCTGTCGTCCGTGTAGCCCGACATGCAGAGCACCCTCATGTCAGGTCGGGTCTTCGCGATTCGCTTCGCCAGCTCGGCTCCGCTCATCTGGGGCATGACGACGTCGGTGAGCAACATGTGGATGATGCCGGGGTGCTTCTCGCAGAAGATGAGCGCCTCACCTGCGT
>JBKQKP010000272.1:0-20696 GCA_052147435.1 Polyangiaceae bacterium
ATCACCGAGATGGACTTCGACGACGCGCACCACGAGCTCGACGGAGCCGACACCGGCGACGTGAACGTGGCGCTGCAGGTCGGCCGCCTGGCACTCTACGAAACCCGCTTCGACGACGCAGTCACGATGCTCTCCCGCCCCGACGTAGCCCGGAGCGAGGCAGGGGCGCAAGCCGCGGACATCGCACGCGGATGCGCGCGGGTGGCAGCCGCCACTATCGTGGAGCGCGACGAGGCGCGGGGGATCGAGATCCGCTTCCAGGACGAGAACGATCGCGCGATGGCGCCCGTGCTTGTGGAGACCGTCGAGAAGGCGCGCGCCTCCCTCGAGCGGGACCTCGGGGTCACGTGGCCTCGCCCGATGCGGATCGTCGTCGTTCGCGATCTGCTCTCCCTCGCGATCACGACAGGCCTCCCCTACGAATCGGCAAAGACGACCGGGACCGTCGCGGTCGCGAAGTGGGGGCGCGTCACGCTCTTGAGCCCGCGCGCGACCAAGCACGGATACGCCTGGCGCGACACGGTCGCCCACGAGCTCACGCACCTGGCGGTCACGCGCCTCACGACCGATCGCGCTCCGCTATGGCTCCAAGAAGGAATCGCGAAGCGCGAGGAGATTCGCTGGCGCGATCCGGATCCGTTCGACGATCGCCCCACCCCCGAAGCCATCGTCGCCCGCGGCGCATCGCAACACCTCGACACCCCCCTCGACAAGCTCGGCCCGTCGATCGCGATGCTCCCGAGCGCCGACAAGGCCGCCGTCGCTTTCGCCGAAGTGACGAGCTTCGTGCGCTTCTATGCGGACACGGTCGGCCCCTCCGCGCTCCCGAGCCTCCTGTCGACCATCCGCCTCCGCGACAACGCGAACCTCGCCCTCACGGAGCTCACGGGGACCGATCTCGCGGGATGGGACACGAGGTGGAGGGCATACCTTGCCGCGCGCCCGGTCGAGCCTCTCCCCGAGGCCTGGTCGCTCGGGGCCGTCCCCGCGGGCCTCCATGACATCCAAAATCGGGCCCGCCTGGCGGAGCTTCTCTTCGGTCGAGGCCACGCCGCCGACGCCCTCACGGAGCTGGAGCCGATCGGCCAGGAGGCGTGGCAGGATGCCAGCCTGCGCCACCTGCGCGCCCGGGCGTTCGAGGCGTCCGGGAACGGAGCTGTCATCGAGGCTTCCTTGGGAGAGCCGAAGGATGTCGCCAGCTCGTACGGCCCTTGGTGGGCGATTCGAGGGCGATTTGCCCGTCTTCGCGGCGAGGGCCCCCTCGCCGACGGCTATTTTGTCGAGGCGGTGGCCCAGGATCCATTCGACGTCGAGTCGGCCTGCGAGACGATCGACGACGCGTCCACCCCATCGGCGCCCGCGGCAAAGGACCTTTGCGAAGCAGCGCGTCATCGCGGCGAGCCGCGGCTAGGACAGGACTAAAGCAAGACTAGTACCGGTGAGCTCGCTCTTCCCGGAGCGCGTGGTTGCGTTGACCCGGCGCGAACGGGGGGGATAGCATTCCCAAGCGGGGAGATTTCCTCCACGAATCCCTTTGCAAACCGACGGTCTGTGCCTCCTCGCGCGTTGGCACGGGAGCCAGTGGTCTGCGCCTGCAGAATCAGTTGATGAGGGCCCTAACCTACGCGACCGCTCAGATTCTGCGAGTCTTGCCTCGTGCCGGCGTGAGCCGCGCCGCGGGCTGGCTCGCAGACCTCCCGTGGCCGCCGCCTGTCGGCAAGGCCGTCGTCGGCGTGTACTCGCGCGCTTATGAGGTCTCCCTCGACGACTGCGCCGAGCAGGACGGGTGGACGAGCTTCGACCACTTCTTCACACGCGCGCTGCGCGACGGTGCCCGTCCGCTCGACCGCGACCCGCGCACGATCCTCAGCCCTGCCGACGGGCGCCTCGAATCCCCGGGCCCGGTCGACGTCGAGAGCACGTTTCTCGTGAAGG
Source organism: Polyangiaceae bacterium (assembly GCA_052147435.1). Lineage (GTDB taxonomy): Bacteria > Myxococcota_A > Polyangia > Polyangiales > Polyangiaceae > JBKQKP01. The sequence continues at coordinate 1,936 of JBKQKP010000272.1, forward strand.
GGCGCCCCTACCGCGTCGAAGAGCTCGTCGGCGACGCCGAAGAAGCGAAGCGGTACGTAGGCGGCGGGGGGTGCGTCGTGTATCTATCCCCTCGCGACTACCACCGCGTCCATGCGCCATGTGACGGGACAATCGCCCGCGTCCGTTCGATGCCGGGCGACTACTTCCCGGTGAACTCGATCGGCCTCGATCACATACCGAACCTCTTCGCGAGGAACCGACGGGTCGCGGTCGCGATCGATACGCCGAAGTCGAGCGGCCTCGGCCGCGTGACGGTCGTCATGGTCGCGGCGATGGTCGTCGGGCGGATCACGGTGACCGGGATCGACGACCGCGACGTCCCTCTGGGCGATCATACGCCACGCGTGAGCCTCGAGCGCGGCGGAGAGCTCGGGATGTTCCACCTGGGCTCGACGGTCGTTCTCTTCCTCGAGCGCGCGGCGATGGGCTCCTGGCTCGCGCGCGAGGGGGCCATTCGTTACGGCGAGGGGCTCGCGCGCGCGGTGGGAGACGGGGAGTCGCGAAGCGCGGACAGGTCTTCGCCTTCCCCTGCAGTGAAGACGCGGGTGCGCGCATCATGAGCGAGCGTCACGCATCGCACCCGCCCGAGCAGGGATCGGCCGCGATGGCCGTCGGCGCGGCGTCGGATGGGGCGATCGACGTCGCGATCGAGGAGGGGGAGCCCGAGATCGCAAAGCCCGTCGCGAAGGTTCCGGAGGCTGCCCCATCGTCGCATCGAGGGGGCGCGGGGGGCGAGAGACGCGCACGTGCGAAAGTCACGCTCAAGATCCCCGACGACGAGGTCTCGCGGCCGCAGGTCACCCCTTCGGCTCCACCAGCGAGGGCCGAACCGCCGCCCGAAGCCCCGCCGATGACGCCGATGCGGATCATCACGATCGAGCCGCCCGCCGTCGTCACGAAGCCTTCGGCTCCGCCAGCGCCCCAGCCGCGCACCGCCCAGAGCTCTCCGCCGCCGTCCGTCGCGAGGGCCAACGCCACGCCCGACAGCGCCTCCGCACCTGGCGGGCCAGGCGCAGGGAAGCCCGCGACCGAGGACAGCTGGACTCCATACCAGCCGACGGCCGCCGACCGAGCCGCCTCTGCGCAGCCCCCCGTCGTCGCTCCGCCGCCGCCTCTTCCTCCGATGCGGCCGCGGAGCCCGTCGTACGCCTCCGCCCCTGGGTCCGTGCCCCCCGCACCGCAGCCGCCGGCAGCTCCGCCCCGCCCTGGTCCATCGGTCCCGTCGCCGCCGCTCCCCCCCGTGGCGGCGATTCCGCTTGCGCCACCGACCGTACCGATGGCCCCGCCGACGGAGCCCCACGCGTCCGACTCGATCGACGACATCCCGATCGTCACCGACGAGCCTCCGCCGTCCTCCGGTGAAATCGAAGTCGACGAAGATGCGCGCCCGACGCGCCCTGGCGTCTTGAAGGTCCCGGAGCCGAAGCTCGTCCTCGCCCAGCAGTCCACCGCTCCTCCGCCGCCGGTAGCCGCTCCGCGCGTCGAGACTGCCACGGTCCACACGGCCGTCACGCCGGTCGCGGCGCCCGTGATCGTGGCTCCAACCGCTGTGGCTCCGGTTGCTCCGATCGTCCCGCCGCCGGCCGCCGCGTCTCTTCCCCCGGTGGCCGTTGCGAGTCCGCCGCCTGCCGTCGCCAGCGCGCCAGGGCCCGTCGCGCCGACCCCGCCGCGCGTCGCCGCCGTCCCCGCCGCCACGCGCTCGCAGCCGCAGGTCAGCATCAAGGACCTCCCCCCGATGCGCTCGCTCGCCCCCACCGAGCCGGAGGGGCTGGAGGTTCACTTCGAGGAGGAAGAGGCCCCCGTGTCGAGCGGGCGCACCTCGGAACCCGAAGCGGAGATCGCGGCGGAGGATCTCGTCTCCGTCGAATCCGCCCCGGCCCCGAAGCAGGTCGCTCCGACCAACCAGCTTTCGACCGAGACCCCAGGTCGCGCATTTCTCCCCGTCGGTTTGCCCGCTCCAGCCGCCCCCTCCGCGGCTGCGTCGACGGCCCCGCAACCCTCTCGTGGTGGCTCCGTCCCCCCCCCCGCCTTCGCCGGCGGGGCCGCGAGGCCATCCACCACCACGCAGAAGCCGACCCCTCGTGTGATCGTCCCCACGGCGAGCGCCCTGGCGCCTCCTCCGATGAACGAATCTGCGGCGACCGGCCGCAGGAAGGCTCGCCCCTGGTGGGAGGAGCTCTTCAACGACGACTTCATTCGGACGATGGCGAAGATCACCGACGCGCAGATCGCGAAGGAGGTCGACTTCGTCGAAGAGAGCCTCGCCGTCGCCAAGGGGGCGATGCTCCTCGATCTCGGCTGCGGCACCGGACGCCACGCGATCGAGCTCACCCGGCGCGGCTACAAAGTCGTCGGCTTCGACCTGAGCTTGCCGATGCTCGCGAAGGCCGCCGAAGAGGCGCAGGAGCGGAGCCAGAAGCTCAACTTCGTCCAAGGCGACATGCGCGAGATGACGTTCGAGGACACCTTCGACGGCATCTACTGCTGGAACACGAGCTTCGGCTTCTTCGAGGAAGACAAGAACATCCAGGTCATCCAGCGCGTGCACAAGGCCCTCAAGAAGGGGGGCCAGTTCATGCTCGAGGTCGGAAACCGCGACTACATCATTCGCCAGGCGCCGTCGCTCGCGTGGTTCGAGGGGGACGGCTGCATCTGCATGGACGAGATGTCGATCGACTGGATCACGTCCCGCATGAAGGTGAAGCGGACGATGATGATGGACGACGGGCGCACGAAGGAGATCGACTACACGGTCCGGCTCTACTCGCTCCACGAGCTCGGCAAGATCCTCCACGACGCCGGTTTCCGCGTCGCCGAGGTGAGCGGGCGGACGGGAACGCCGGGTGTCTACTTCGGCAACGAGAGCCCGCGGACGATGATCTTGGCGGAAAAGAAATAGCCGATGCTCGTCGTCTACAAGTTCGGGCCCGCGTGGGGGCTTCCGGACCTCAGCCCGTTCGTCGTGAAGCTCGAGACGTACCTACGGATGGCGGGCATTCCTTACGAGGCGAAGCCGGGCGACCCGCGCAAAGCACCCAAGAAGAAGCTCCCCTACGTCGTCGACGACGGCACGGTCATCGGCGACACGCGCTTCATCATCGAGCACCTCGAGACCAAGCGCGGGATCTCGCTCGATGCGCGACTCACCCCAAAAGAGCGTGCGATCGCCACCGTGTTCCAGTCGATGCTCGAGGAGCACCTCTATTACGTCATCGTGTACGAGCGCTGGCAGCTCGAGGCGAATTGGGAGCGCCTCCTGCCTACGATGCGGCAGATCATCGGGGGGGCAGGCGTGCCGGGGCCGATGACCGGCTTCGTATCGGGTATGGCGCGAAAGCAGATGGTCAAGACTCTCTTCATGCAGGGAACCGGGCGTCACGCGCCGGCGGAAGTGGGGCGCATCGGAGAGCGCCTCGTCGGTGCGCTGGCGGAGCAGATCGGCGACGGGCCGTTCTTCTTCGGCCCCGAGCCCACGACGATTGACGCGAGCGCCTATGCGTTTGCCGTCGGGCTGCTGGAGACCCCGTTCGAGGGGCCGGTGCGGGACGCGGCCGCGCGGAAGGAGAACTTGAAGGCCTACTGCGCGCGCATCAAGGAGCGATATTGGCCGGCGCCGGCGCTGGCGGCGTCGTGAGGTAAGCTTCGTCCGGGAGCTCTCTCGCATGGCGATCCGGAAGATTGCGACGATCGGTCACCCCGTCCTACGCGAGAAGGCGCGCCCTGTGACTCGCGAGGAGCTCGCGAGCGCCGACACCCAGCGCTTCATCGACGACCTCATCGAGACGATGGTCGACGCGAACGGCGCGGGCATCGCCGCCAACCAGGTCTATGAGCCGATCCAGATCTGCACGATCTGGGTGAAGGACAACCCGCGCTACCCCTACAAGCCGAACGTGCCGCTCACGGTTCTCGTCAACCCGCAGATCGAGCTCCTCACTGACGACGAGTTCATCAACTACGAGGGTTGCCTCTCCGTCCCCAACCTCCGTGGCGAAGTGAAGCGCGTGACCCGAATTCGCGTCCGCGCGTGGGACCGTGAGGGGAACGCGATCGACCGTGAAGTGAAGGGACTGACGGCGGGGACTTATCAGCACGAAGTCGATCACCTGAACGGGACACTCTTCGTCGACCGGGTGTTCGACACGAAGTCGCTCTGCACCTGGCAGGAGTTCGAGCGATACCACCTGGCCGAGTTCGCTGAGCGTGCGCGCGGGATCGTGGCGAAGTACGGTTCGTGACCTAGCGCGAGGCGCTCTGCGAGGATTCGGTGTCGGGTGCGGCGTCGGCGCAGCAGCGCGCTCCGCTCTCGGTCCCACCGTAGGAGGCTCCGTGTCCCCCTTGCCCCGAGCGGCATGCGTGACGCCCCGGGAGCCACCAAGACCCTTTCATCACTTCGCGCTTCCCGCGCGGCAGCCCGTCGACCGTCGCCCACTCGTCGACGTTTCCGGCCATGTCGTGCACGCCGAAGGGGCTCACGCATCGCGGGTGCGCGCTCGCGGGGGTTCGATGATCGACGAGCCCGCCGACCTTTCCGAGGCCGGTCATCACATCGACGTTGCACGCCGTCGCGTCTCGCTCCCATCCGTACGGGTAGGGGCGCATCTCTTCCCCCTCGCACGCAAACTGCCACTCGCTGGTCTTGCACAGCCGCGCACCGGCCGCTTCGCAGAGCGCCGTCGACGCCGTCCACGACATGCGGTTCCGCGGCAGGTCGCTCCCGTCCTCCGTCCGCTCGATCGCGTCGATGCAGAACCGCTTGTGGACTCGCTTGCCATGGCAGGTGGCCGGCTGCGCGTAGCGCTTGCAGCGAAAATGCTCGTACGTGCTCCCCGGAGGGTCCATCCACTCGAGGCAGCGCTGCTCGACGTCGGGGCAGTAGTCCCCATCGACGAGGAGCATCCCTTCCGGGCACGCCGCGACCGGCTGCGCCGACGGAGCGGGCGCGACGGCAGCGGGAATAGGACCGGGTATGGGCTCGCGAGCCATCGTCGCGAGGGCCGACGTAGTTCTCACCCCTGCATCCACGTACGTCCCCTCATCCGCCGATGCGCGCGCACAGGACGCGGTGGCGAGCGCGGCGAGCGCGGTGAGGGGTACTGCGTACTTCTGCATCGAATCACCCGAGGGGGGAAGTCCGGGGGGCGCTTGCCGGAGTAGCGGAACTGCCGAGTCTGTCGAGGCAAAAGAGTCCTCGGATTGGTCAGATCGGGGCCGACACTGCACAATTCCAGGAGTCCCCCCCGTGTGTGTTAAGCACGGGAGGAACGAGGTCGGCGTGGTAGTTGGACGTTGCCTGGCGTTTCCGTTGGTCGTGCTCGCGACGGTGGGCGTGCTGCACGCTTGCGAGGTCGAAGAGGTGGCGTCGGCAGAGGCGGCCGAGCGAGCGTCCGAGGTACCGCCGGCCAAGACTCCTGATTCGGCCGACGACGCGCCCGGACCGGTAGCACTCGCTCCGCCACTGTCCGAAGACTCCCCGTGCCCCGACGGGATGATCCTCGTCGACGGCATGTATTGCCCTCGCGTGAAGCAGGTCTGCAAGCGTTGGATCGATCCGGTCACGAGCCCGTACGCGTTCTACCGCTGCGCTGAGTACGAGCCTTCGGTCTGCGAGTCCGCCGAGCGTGAGCACAAACGCTTCTGCATCGACCGTGAAGAACACGTCCGCCCCGGTGACTCGCTGCCGCTCGCGAACCAGTCGTGGACGAGCGCGTCGCGCGTCTGCGCCGGCGACGGGAAGCGACTCTGCCTCGAGAGCGAGTGGCAGCTCGCGTGCGAAGGGGAGGAGATGCGCCCGTATCCGTACGGGTTCTCGCGCGATGCGACCGCCTGCAACATCGACCAGCCGCACCTCGGCAAGCCGCAGTCCGGTCTCACGGATCTGCGTGCCCCCGTAGACGCCTACCCGCAGTGCCTGAGCCCGTTCGGAGTCCACGACATGAGCGGCAACGTCGAGGAGTGGACGACGCTCGACCACAGCCAGGCGCCGGAGCGGAGCGCGATGAAGGGGGCGTGGTGGCTCCCCGGGAAGAACAACTGCCGCGCGGTCACGTTGGGACACGGCGAGGTATACGAGGGGCCGCAGGTCGGAGTGCGCTGCTGCCGCGATGCGGGGGCCGACGCCGACTAGCGGCCTAGCTCACTCGTCCCCGAACCCCACCGCGTCGGGGTACACGCCGGTCTTCCATCGCTTCACGATCGCGAGCGTCTGCGCGTCGATCTGCACGACTCCCCCCGCGCTCGTGTGATCCCCTTCGCAGACGACGTATGCGCGTCCGTCCCTCGCCACCCTTGCTACGTGCGGCGCTTGGCACGTGTCCGCTGTCCCTACGCGCGCCGTCACCGTGCCCGCCTCGAGATCCACGCGCGCGATCCCATCGGGCCCCTGCAGCGGCACGAGGATCGTCCTGGCGTCGACGAAGGCGGGCATGAACGCCCTCGCCCCGAGCGTGACGGTCCGCTCGTTCAGGAAGCGCTTCGCGGAGCGGTCGAACACCCGCACATCCATCCCCTCGAGATCCGCGACGACGACCGTCTTCTCGTCCGGGCTCAGCGTCGCCGAGTAGGGGCCGTACGTCGGCAGGCCGGGCGCTCCGGGGCTCGCCCCGAGCGGGTAGCGCGTCGTGGGGAGCGATGGGCTCGTCAGGTCGACCAACGCGAGCTCGTCGGAGCCATAGCAGGCCACGAACGCCGTCTTGTCGTCTCGCGTCGTCGTCACCCCGTGCGGCGCCACGCAGAGCGGTCGCGAACCGACGAGGGTCATGGCGGCGGCGTCCCAGACCTGGAGCGTCGCGAACATCTGCGACGTCGCCCCCCCGGCCGAAGCGACGTCCATCGCTCTCTTCATGTCGAAGTGACTGACGAGCACGCGCGATCGATCGTGGGTCAGGACGACGTCCCCCGGGTTCTCGTCCACTTCGCGCACCTCGTTCACGGCGACGCGCGTGAGGTCCAATCGAGCGAGCTCGCCACGCGCTTCCGCGTGACCGTGACCGGCGTGCGGATCGTTCTTCACGCTTCTCGTGTCGGTCGGCGGAGGCTCGGGGAACGCGAGCGCGACGAAGAGGCGTCCGTGCGCAGCGTCGATCGCCAGGTGGTGGGGCGCCTCGTGCCGCTTGGGATCCAGGTCAATCGGGACGTGGACGACGCGATCGCCGTCCCGATCCAGGACCGAGATCGTGTCGGAGCCGTTGTCGGTTACGTAGGCGGCATGGGCGGTCTCGATCCCGACGTCCGCGCCGGGTGTGGTCGACGCGCTCGGCGCACTCTTCTTCCCCCTCCCTTCGGTGCACCCCCCGCACGCGGCCGCACACCCGAGGCCGCTCACGAGATACAAGAAGAGCGTGCGTGCCCCCGTCATCGCCGTCGCGCTGATCACCCTCGGGCTACTCTACACGCCGCGCGAAGCTCGAGCGAACGGGCGCTTCCCGAAAGCGCAGGCCATCGTCCTTCCGGCGCACGGAGACGGGAGCACGATCTACCTCCGCGCGACGTTCGGCGTCCTCGTCTCGCGCGACGCCGGCAAGAGTTGGCGGTGGCTCTGCGAGAGAGCGCTCGGGTTCTCGAGCACGTGGGACCCACCGCTCGCTGCCACGCGCGACGGCCGGCTCTGGGTCGCGCTCACTGACGGCGTGCACGCGACCTTCGACGGGTGCGCGATCGACGATGTCCCGGCGTTGAAGGGGGAGCTCGTCGCCGATCTCGCGGTGGACGGCACCGGGGACCGCGTGTTCGCTGTGAGCTCGTCGCCGGGCAAACCCGCGTTCGTCTGGCGGAGCCAGGGGGGGGCCTCGGCGCTCCGCACGTTCACGCGCCTCGGCAAGGGGATCAGCGGTTTCCGCTTCGACACGATCGAGGTCGCCCCGTCGAACCCGTCACGCGTGTATCTCACGGCGTTGCTCGAGGGGAAGGGGCCCTACGCACACATCTTCCGCTCCGACGACGGGGGCGCCACGCTCACCGAGCTCTCGCCGGGTCTCAAGGCCGACGCGCGCCTCTTCATCGCGGCGGTCGACCCGCGCGACGCCGATCGAATCTACGTGAGGGCACTCTCGGCGGCCGGGAGCGACGTCCTGCTCTCGACGGACGGCGGGAAGTCATTTTCCACCCCTTTGCACCTGAAAGGGGCGATGTTCGGCTTCGCGCGCACGGCCGAAGGGAACGTCCTCTACGCTGGCTCGGGCGATCCCTCCGAAGGGATTTGGCGCTCGACGGATCGCGGCGTGACCTGGGAGCCGCGCGCGAAGACGAGCGTCTTCTGCTTGAACGCCGACGGCCCGCGCCTCCTCGTCTGCTCGAATCCGTACACGCCGGGCGGGTACGCGGTCGCCCAGTCGTCCGACCAGGGGGCGACGGTGAATCCGCTCGCGACGTTCGACGATGTCCTCGGTCCGGTCGAGTGTGCGGGAGCAGCGCCGGGACGGCCAACCGCTGATGCGGCCGAAGAGTCGCCGTGCGCTGCGTCCTGGCCCGAGACCCGCGCCGCGATCGCGACGAGCGCGCGCGCTCGACCGCCAACGCTCGACGCCGCCCCTCCGCGCGACGCGAGCGACGACCGTGGTGGAGGCGACGCCCCCGACGCAGGCGCCGCCGCCCCCCGCGCTCCGGCGTGCGGTTGCCGCATCGCGGGAGTCGCTTCGAGCGGGGGCGGCGGCGGGGCGCTCTTCGCGGCGCTCGCGGCGCTCGCTCGGCGCCTCCGACGCGCGCGAGAGCTGCGGCGCGAAGAGCGCACCCTGGATCGCGTGTAACCCAGAGGCATCGCCGAATGGACCACCGCGGCGTTGGAATCGTCCGGCGTCGCGCGAAAGGTGGTGCATTTTCGACCAGTCCTGACCGCCTGGAATCGTAGGGAATCGTCGTTCGCGTCGGTCGGACGCCGCCCCCCGCGTGCGTGTGTGCAGTCATGCGCAAACCGCGGAATCTCGATGGCAATCCCCTTGCAGAAGTCGGCTGCATGGTGACCCGCCGTTCCCGCTCCCTCGTCGCGCTCCGCTCCCCCCTGCTCGCGCTCCTCGGCACCGGCGTCCTCGTCGCTGCCTGTAGCTCGGACGACAGCGGCACCCTGCCGACCGTGTACCACCAGTCCGCTCCTGGAAGCTCCACGGGAGGCTCCACTTCGGGCAGCAACACCGGCAAGACGACCACGGGGAACGGCGACAACTCGGGGAGCTCGAGCGGCTCGTCGTCCGGCAGCTCGAGCGGATCGACGGCGAGCGGGAGCTCGAGTGGAAGCTCGAGCGGCAGCAGCAGCGGAAGCAGCAGCGGAACGGTGACCCCGGCCCCCCCGGCGATTCCGGCGTTCACCATCTCGGTCGACAACGCGTCTCCGACCATCAACCTCGCGGACACGTCGGTCATCAACGTTACCGTCACGCCCCAGAGCTGGTCAGGCCCCGTGGTGCTCACCGCGACGAGCCTCCCGTCCGACATCACCGGCGCGTTCGACAACGCCACCCTCAACGTGAGCGGTACGACCCCCGTGACGGCGAAGCTCACGCTCACCTCCGTCTCCTCGACCGCCCCCAACGCGACGCCGTTCAGCGTGGTCGGGACCGCGGGCGAGACCGTTCACGACATCGCCGCCACGATCAGCGTCAAGTCGTACATCACGATCTATCTCCCGGTGAATGCCGACTCCATGTCGAACGGGTTCGGCACCGTGAACATCACCGCACCGGCCGACATCGCGGACAACCCGGTGACCGTCAACTTCGTGAACAACGACTCGACCCCCCACGAGATTCACGCGGAGAATGCGTCCCAAGGTTTCCCGCACGGGCAGGGGACGTTCGGGCAAGGGCAGGCCGACTCTCCGGTCCGTCAGGTCATCGCCACGGGGACCTACGCCTGGCACCTCCATGACGACGCCCCTCCGGGCGGGCCGGCGGACAGCCAGATCGTCATTCAGTAGCGGGGGGCGACTCGTAGCGCACGGCGAGGATCGTCAACTCGACCTCCCCGCTCGGCTTGCGGAAGACGATTGTGTCGTCCTCCTTCTTCCCCAGGAGCGCGCGCCCGAGCGGTGAGCGCCAGGAGATGCGACCGACTCCGAGGTCGATCTCGTCCTCACCGACGATCTGGTAGGTCGCCTTAACACACTCCTCGTCCTCCACCTCGACGATCGCTCCGAAGAAGATCTTCAGGCTTCCGTCCGTGCGCGGCTCCACGATGACGGCCTTCTCGAGGCGCCGCGTGAGAAATTGCATGCGGCGATCGATCTCCCGCAGCCGCCGCTTGCCGTAGATGTACTCGGCGTTCTCGCTCCGGTCCCCTTGCGCCGCCGCGTCGGAGACCTCCTGAACGACCTTTGGCCGCTCCTTGCTCCTCAGGCGCCCGAGCTCCTCCTGCAGCCGCTTGGCGCCGGCCAGCGTGATGTAGTTCGGCGGGGGAGGGGGCCCCTTCGCGGCTCCGATCATTCCCGAACGCTACGTTAGACTCCGGATGCGCGCACCTGCAGCTCGAGGAAGTAGCTGACGAGATCTCGTTCGCGGTGCTGCATGGTCACGAAGCGGATGACCCGGCCGATCGGCCAGACCGTCGTGCCCGGCGGGACGTTCATCGCCCAGTAGCCCATCTCGCTCACCGCCAAATCAGTCCACTCCGCCCCGAGTCGGCGCGCGAGCAGCTCGCTTAGGAATGCGCCGTGAAGGCGGAGCTCGAGGACGTCGTCGTAGCTCTTGATCTCGCCGGCCTCGAAGTGCTCCGCCAGGTGGCGCTGGAGGAGCTCGAGGCTGCGGAGGTCGGTCCGGAGCTCGACGTTGTAGCGCTCGCGGTAAAGCCGCCCGAGCTCGCGCGTTTTGTGTGTGAAGAAGATGCGCGCTTCGAGCGGGGTCTTCGGATCCTCGCTCCCGCCCGCTCTCTCTCGCAGCCCTTCGGGGAGCGACAGCGTCTCGGCCTTCTCGACCCGATCGGGCTCGAGCCTGGGGAGGAGCGGCGCTGCCGGAAAGTTCGGCGGGGGGGGCTCCGTGCGGAACGGCGGCTGCGACCCACCACGAACGAGGACCTGGCCCACCTCCTCGTCGTCGGGGACCGACGGAGGAGCCGGGGTCGCGCGGTGCGATGCCGAGGAGCGGGAGATCGGTCCCACCCCTATCGACACGATCGGCGTCGGCGCGATCGGCTCTTCCCAGCCCGACTCCGTCGGCATCGGCGGCGCAGAGGAAGCGATCCGCGCATTTCGAACGCTCGCGCTCATGCCCGGGGTCGTCGGTGCGCGCCGCAGCTCGCCCGAGCCGGACCTTGGCGCGACGCTCCCGCGAAGCCCCGCCGTGATCGCGACGATCGGCGACGACTCCGACCGCGCCCCTTGCTGCGACGACGCTGGCAGCGGCGGGGGGACCGGCGTGAACGGCGGAACGATCGACTTGGGCTTCTCGATCGCGGGGATGCTCTGGCGCGTGGGCTCGACGATCGCTCTCGCGCGCGCTCGAATCCCCGGATCGAGCTGCGGGTTGTCAGCGAGGTCGTGCGCATAGGCGAGCGCTCGCTTGCGGTCCCCCGCGCGCATCCACGCTTCGGCCGCCAGGAGCTCGAGCTCGGCGAACGCGCTCATCGACATCGCGAGCGACGAGGCCCGCTCGGCGATCTGCCGCGGCTCCTCGGTGCCGAGGAGAAGCGCGATGCGCGCGCGGAGATAGGCGGTCCCAGGCTGGCGCCCTCGGGAGCGCTCGAGCGCGTCGAGCTTCTCGACGGCGCCGGACGCGTCCCCTTCGGAGAGCTGCAGCTCGAGCGCCCAGAGGTCCGGATCGGTCAACGGACCCCGCGTGGGGCGATCGCGGACGGAGAGCGCCCGCTCGATCGCTTCGAGCGACGCTCGCGAAGACTCGAGGACGCCCGACGCGAGGCGACGGCGGATGCTGTGCAGGAGCTCGGCGCGGGACGGCCCCGCCTCGCGCGGAGAGCGCGGCTCGTGTCGCTCCGCGAGGGCACGGATCGCCTCCGGCATGTTCCCCACATTCGCCAGAGACACGCGGCGATGGGTCCGCTCGCCAGGGCGGCGCCCGGCCGTGAACTCGGTCGTCGTGAGGTACACGGTCGAGTCGGGCGGGGCTTCCGCGAGGAGCGTCGCGAGGTACAGCTCCTGAATCGCGCGTGCCGCCCCGTTGACCCCGGAGTCCTCCGCCAGCGCCGCGACGTCGAGCCAGCCCCCCTCGTACTTCTTCGCCGCCGCCTGCCAGACGCGCCCCTCGAAGAGCTCCGTCGGCGTGAGGAGCGCGGCGACGCGCCGAACCTCGGGCCCGAGCGCGTACGCCGTCGCGAGAGCGCCGAGCTCTCCCGCCGTCGCTTCGGCCAGCGCCTGCGTAACCCCCTCCATTTCAAGCCGTTCGCGCGCCAGCTCGGCCGTGGTTCCGTAGCCGTGCTCGCGCACGGTCCCGGGCTCGTTGTTTGAACGGAGCTCGATTTCGTGCGCCTCGAACAGCGCGTACTCGGCGTCGAAGGGCCCCCCCTCGGCACGAGCGACGATTCGACCACCAATCTCGAGCGTGCACGAAGGCAAGAGTGTTCCTCTCGAGCGCGCGCACCGAATGCGCCTCCTCAATTCGTATCTTGGTTCGTGGGTTCCCGTCGAATTACCGCGCTACTTTCGTTTTGCGGCCTTTCCGCTTTTTTCCCCATCGCGGCGCCCTATTGGCTAGCTTCGAGGCCGCCATGTACCGTCGCAACCGTCGCGTCCGCCGCTCTCACCGCTTTGTCGGCTTGCTCCCGCTCTTCGCTGCGCTCCTGCTCGTCGCATGCGGCTCGAAGAAGCCGCCGCCGCCCGTCGAGCCGAAGGTCGAGGAAGCCGTGCCCGACGCCGGCCCCCCTGTCGTGGACGCCGCCCCCCCTCCGACGCTCTACGACCGCCTTGGCGGCAAGGACGGCGCCGATGCCGTCGCGGACATCTTCTCGAAGAATCTGCTCGCCGATCCGCGCGTCAACAAAACCTTCAAGAAGAGCAAGGACGGCCTCACCCACTTCAAGCAGATGATCGCCGAGCAGATCTGCCAGGTGGGGGGCGGCGGTTGCCAATACAGCGGCAAGGACATGAAGGAAGCCCACAAGGGGATGGGGATCACGGACGCGCAGTTCGACGCGGTGGTCGAGGACCTGAAGCTGGCGCTCGACGAGAAGGGGGTCTCGGAGCAAGACAAGAGCGAGCTCTTCGCAGCCCTCGCGCCGATGCGCGCCGACATCGTCGAAAAGAAGGGGAAAAAGAAGTGAAGGGGGCAGGGGACGCGATCCTCAAGCCCGAGCAGGCGGCGTACCTCGAGGCGCTGGAGCCCCCGCGCGATGCGCTCCTCGCGAAGATCGAGGCCGAGGCGGCGAAAAACGGAAACCCGATCAGCGATCCGGAGGTGGCGTCGTTTCTCGCGGTTGCTGTCGCGGCGCGTGCGCCGAAGCTCATCGTCGAGCTGGGGACGAACATCGGGTACGGCGCGATCGTCCTCGCGCGCGCGGCGGGGCCGAGGGCGAAGGTCGTGACGATCGAAATGGCGCACCGTCACGTTCAGGCGGCGCGCGCGTTCATCGAGGAGGCCGGGCTCGCCGATCGGGTCGAGGTTAGGCAGGGGGCGGCGATCTCGGAGCTCGAGAAGATCGACGAGCCGATCGACTTTGCGTACGTCGACTGCGTCAAGGAAGAGTACCCGCGCTACCTCGAGCTTCTCGTCCCGAGGTTGTCGCCGCGAGGGGTGATCGTGGCGGACAACGTCCTCTGGCGGGGGCTCGTCGCGAAGGGGGACGCCGTCCCCGAGAACGAGCGCGAGAGAACCGATGCGCTGCGCGCGTTCAACCTCGCGCTGGTGCAACACCCCCAGCTGCGCGGGCTCGTCCTGCCGCTCGGCGACGGCGTCGGGTACGCCGTCAAGACAGGATAAGCCCTCCCTGCGCGGGAGGGCTTACTCCGGGTGCGCCTCGACGGCCCCCGGCGCGGTGGGGGCGATCGATCCGGTCTCGTCCTCGACGACCCGCTTGTAGCCGCACTCCTTGTTCGCGCAGGCGATCATCGGCTTCGCCTTCGTCCCGCCCCGCACGAGGAACGGCGCCGCGCACAGCGGACACGGCTCGGCGATCGGCTTTTGCCAGAGCTTGAAGTCGCACTTCACGGTCTCGTCGTTCCACTTGCTGCAGCCGTAGAACGACCGCCCGCCGCGCTTCTTCGACCGCACCTCGATGAGGTCCCCGCCGCACTTCGGGCACGGGACCCCGAGCGGCACCGGCTTCGCGTTTTTGCACTGCGGGTAGCCGGTGCACGACAGGAACTCGCCGTAGCGCCCCGTCCGGATCACCATCGGCTTTCCGCACTTGTCGCAGTCGATTCCCGTCTCGCGCGGCGGCGGCGCCCCCAGCCCGTCAGCGCCGAGGTCGCGCGTGTTCTTGCACTTGGGGTAGTTCGAGCAGCCGAGGAACCAGCCGTTCTTCGACCACCGCTTCATCATCTCGCCCTTCTTGAGATCGCGAAGCTCCTCGTTTGCCCCCCCTTTGCCGCACTGGTCGCACTTCTCGCCCGTCGCCTCCGGCTCGGGGGACCAGCGCTTTCCTTTCTTCGAGGCGTCGAGCTGCGTTCGGAAGCGCTTGTAGAACCGCGTGAGAAGCTTCACGCGCTCCTCTTTGCCCGCTTCCACCTGATCGAGCTCTTCCTCCATGCTCGACGTGAACGCCGGCTCCATGAAGTCGAGCTTCGCGCCGATCAGACCATCCACGACCATCTTGCCGAGATTCGTCGGACGGAAGGCTCTTCCGCCGTCGACCCGCTCGACGTAGTCGCGCGCCTGCACCTTCGTGATGATGTCCGCGTACGTGCTCGGGCGCCCGATCCCGCGCTCCTCGAGCTCGCGCACGAGCGACCCTTCGTTGTACCGGGCCGGAGGCTGGGTGAACTTCTGCTCCGCGAGCACGCCTGGCGGATCGACCAGCGTGAGGGCCTGCCCGGCCGAGAGCTCCGGAAGGCTCGCGTCATCGCTGTCTTCGAGCGACGCGGCGGCTTCCTTCTCCGGCTCCGTATTGGCGGAGTCTTCCTCGCCGGCGAGCTTCGACTTCGTCTCCTCGCGCCCGCCGCCGTAGACCTCGAGCCAGCCGGGGAACTTCAGCGTGCGGCCGCTGACGCGGAGATCGTACGAGCTGCCGTTCTTCGCTTTCGCTTCGATGATGCAGGTCGTCTGGTCGTAGACCGCGTCGGTCATCTGACTCGCGAGGAAGCGATCCCAGATCAGCTTGTAGAGCTTGAACTGCTCGTCCTTCAGGTGCTTGCGCACGCTCTCCGGCGAGAGCTCGAGCGACGTCGGGCGGATCGCTTCGTGCGCGTCCTGCGTGTTCTTCTTCGACTTGAAGAGGTTCGGAGTCTCGGGGACGTGCGTCTTTCCGTACGTCGTGCCGATGTACTCGCGCGCGGCCTCCACGGCGTCGGGCGAGAGGCGCATCGAGTCGGTACGCATGTACGTGATGAGACCGACGGTGCCGCCGAGGTCCTTGCCGAGATCGACCCCTTCGTACAACCCCTGCGCCACCTGCATGGTCCGCTTGGCGCCGAAGCCGAGTCGGTTCACCGCGTCTTGCTGGAGCTTGCTCGTCGTGTAGGGGGCGGGGGCCTTGCGCTTGCGCTCGCTCTTCTTGACCTCGGCGACCTTGTACGCGGCCCCTTGCAGGTCGCGCTTCACTTCGCCGGCGAGCTCGCCGTTGTCGACCGGGAGCTTCTTCCCCCCCTTGCCGAACAGCTTCGCGACGAACTGCTGCTTCTTCTGGTTGCCGTTGGTCGCGTCCGCGGGGGCGAGGGCCGCGCCGACGTTCCAGTACTCCACCGGGACGAACGCCTCGATCTCCCGCTCGCGGTCTACGATCAGCCGGAGCGCGACGCTCTGGACGCGCCCCGCCGAGAGGCCGAACGCCAGCTTGTTCCAAACGAGCGCGGAGACGTCGTACCCGACGAGCCGGTCGAGCACGCGCCGGGCGCGCTGGGCGTCGTAGAGGTGCTTGTCGAGCTTGCGGGGGTTGTCGATCCCGTGGCGGACCCCCTTCTTCGTGATCTCGTGGAACTCGACCCGCTTGGCCTTCTTCGTGTCCTGGTTCAGCTCCTCGGCCACGTGCCAAGCGATGGCTTCCCCCTCACGGTCGGGGTCGGTCGCCAGGAGGATCTCGGTCGCCCCTTTGGCTGCCGCCTTCAGCTCCGCGACGTTCTTCTCCTTCGCCGGGATGATCTCGTAGGTCTCTTTGAAACCATGCTCCACATCGACTCCCATTTTTTTCGGGAGGTCCTTGATGTGTCCTTTTGAGGCAACGACGTCGTAGCCCGCCCCCAGGTATTTCTTGATCGTCTTCGCCTTCGCCGGCGACTCCACGACCACGAGTGTCTTTGCCATCAATGCTCGTTCTCTTGAGAAACCAAAACGATGTTCAGTTGTTACGATCTATTTTGCACGTCGGTAGAAGCCCTCAGGGCCCTCTACTAGTACGTTCTCCAAAGCCAAGGTCAAGAGCCGCGTCAGGGCGGTAGTCACGCAAAGCCGCGCATTCTCGGCGATTTCGTCGATATGGCGCGGTTGAGCCGAACAGGCGGCCCAGAGCGCTTGGCCCGCGGCGTCGTCGATCGGTGGCGAGGGGGGGGAGGGGGGCGCTGCGGCGTCACCGAGCGTGAGCCCGAGCTGCGTGCGGTCGGTTTTCTCCTTCTGAGGAGCGAGACCCAGCGCGGCCAGAAGGCCGTTCGACGACGTGAGGACCCGCGCTCCGGCGTCGATCGCGGCGCGGCACCCTGTGAAGCGTGGGTCCCACGGGGGCCCCGGTACCGCCCATACCTCGCGCCCGAGCTTGCGTGCCCACCGCGCGGCGTTGAGGCTCCCGGAGGGCGCCCCCGCTTGGATCAGAACGACGGCGTCCGAGAGCGCCACGAGCACGCCGTTGCGGCGCGGGAAGTTCCCGAGCATCGGGGGGACGTCGTCCGCGAACGGCCAGAGCATCGCGCCGGGGCCGCGCGCGATCTGGCGGTAGAGGTCGTCGTGTTCTTTCGGAAAGCAGTGGCTGCGCCCGGTCGGCGCGACGGCCCAGGTGCGCCCCCCTGCGGCGAGAGCCCCCCGGTGTGCCGCCGCGTCGACCCCGACCGCCCCCCCGGAGACGACGACCGCGCCGGCGCGCGTGAGGGCACCCGCGAGGGCGAACGCGAACCCCTCGGCCTCGGGGGATGGCGTGCGCGTGCCGACGACGGCCACGACCCGCGCGGCGGTCCCGAGGTCTCCGTCGATCGCGAGGATCGGGGGAGCCGACAGGGCGCAGAGTCGTTCAGGATAGGTCGGATCGTCCGGGGCGAGGCGACGCGGCGTGGGGCTCACCTAAGACCCATCGGATCGCCGGCGCGAGAAGTTGCGCACTTTCGATCCGGCTAGAGAACCTAGCTGGGGGTAGAAATTCTAGCTGGGGGTGAGAGATCCTAGCCGCGAACCCCGCCGTCTCAGTTCGCTTTCGAAAAGAGCTGTACCGCCGCGTGGCCTGCCCCCTTCTGCGCGGTGATGTCCACCTTGTACGGCATCTGGACGGACACCACGGGGCACATCGGATTCGGCGCGCTCCCCACGACCGGCGCGTTGTCGTCGGTCGTGTCTTCGCCGGCGAGCATCGTGAAGAACGGCGGCGACAGGACGTGCAGATCGAGATCCTGAATCTGCCCGGTCGGCGAGTAGCCGATGATCGCGTAGCACTTGCCCGGCGCGAGCGTGACCGACCAGCCGAGGTGACCCCCCTCCTTGAGCACCCCCGTCGCGACGGCCCCGTCGGGCTTCATCCCCGGCGCGGCTTTGATGGCGATCGCGGTCAGCCCCTTCGCGAGATCTCCCGCGGCGCTCGCGGGCTGCGTCTTCGCCGGCGAGGCGCTCGCCGCGGCGGACGCGATCGCCGCGAGCTCGGCGGGATCGGTCGTGAGGATCGCCGCGAGCGCAGCTACCGAAGCGGCGGGGAGCGGAGCGGGGGCCGGTGCGCTCGCGGATGCCGACGCCGACGCGGTAGACGGTGTCGAGTTGGTCACCGCGACGGAGCCCGAAGGGGCGCCGGAGGAGGTCGTCGGTGGAGAGACCGCGGGGGGAGGCTCGGACCCTCCGCACGCGAGGACGACGCCGAACGGCGCCAGCGCGACGAGCCCGAGGAACGGGAACAGCGGAGTCATTCGCGATCGGGTCATCACTTGCTCTTCGTGTAAACGCCGACGCCGACCGTCCCGGATCCGGTGCGGGCGGTGATGTCGACCTTGTACTGCAAGGGGAGGGGAATGATCGGACACATCGGGTTGGGCGTCGACCCGATGAAGGCCGTGTTGTTGTCGGTCGTGTCTTGCCCCGCGAGCATGTTGTAAAACGGCGGCGCGAGGAGGTGCAGATCGACGTTCTTCACCTGCCCTGGCGGGGAGAAGCCGATGATCGTGTAGCAAGTCCCCGGCTGCATCGTGACCATGAACTCGTTGTGTCCCCCCTCCTGCAGGTTCGCTTTCGCGATCTGCCCCTGGAGCGTCTCCCCCTTGGCGTGAATCGCCGCTTGCGCCGCGAGGCCGAGCTCCGTCGGATCGCCGGGGACCTTGCCTGGCTGTTGCAAGAGTGCCTGTCCGGCCGCCGCGGCTTGCGCGAAGAGCGCGGCGAGCTGGTTCGGGTCGGTCGTCACGACGGATCCGAGGGGCGCCGGCGTCGGGGCGGCGCTCGCCGTGGCGACGGGGGTCGCCACCGTCGCGCCGGGGGGGACGACGGGCTGTTGGGGGGCGGGCTGCCCTGCGACGGGCTGCTGCGGATAGCCCG
>JBKQKP010000273.1:0-36844 GCA_052147435.1 Polyangiaceae bacterium
GGGCAAGAGTCGGCGTAAGATGCGCGCCCCAGCCGAAGAGGCTAGAGCGCGAGAGCGCCCAAGAACGCGAAGGAGCTACGCCATGATCAAGATCGGTGATCGCATTCCGGACGCCACGCTGACCGAGACGACCGAGTTCGGGGAGGCCTGTCCGATCGGCCCGAAGAACGTTTCGGTCGCCGAGGCGGCCGCGGGCAAACGCATCGTGCTCTTCGGCCTCCCCGGCGCCTACACGCCGACCTGCTCGGCCAAGCACGTGCCCGGGTACGTGCAGCACCTCGGGGACCTCAAGGCGAAGAAGGTCGACGAGGTCTGGTGCGTCGCGCTGAACGACGGCTTCGTGATGGCCGCGTGGGGGCGAGAAGAGAAGGCGATCGGGAAGGTACGGATGCTCGGCGACGGCAACGGCGAGCTCACCAAGAAGCTCGGGCTCGAGGTCGACCTGAGCAAGGCGGGTCTCGGCACGCGCATGCAGCGCTTCTCGATGCTGCTCGAGGACGGCGTCGTTAAGCAGCTCAACGTGGAGGCGCCCGGCAAGTTCGAAGTGAGCGATGCAGCGACGATGCTGAAGCAGCTGAGCTGAGGAGAGGAGCGATCGCGCCGGCCTATTGCGCCTGGATCGACGCGTAGGTCACGCTGGGGGTGGCGCCGGCGTCGGCGGTTGTCGCATAGGTGACGTACGCCTGCACGACGCTGCCCGAAGCGCTTGCGAGGGCGATCGCGCGCCACGCGGTCGCCCCCGGAAGCACCGCGGTGGGGGGGAGGTTGATCGACGTCGCTGTGTCAGTGTCCTCGACGACCGCGGCGACCTCCAGCGAGCCCGACGAGGAGCCGAAGACGACGATCTGCGCTTTGATCGGGGCCACGCTGCCGGACCCTGTGGCCGCCGTGGCCGCAAAGCCCGTGGGGAGGGCGATCGTGACCGGACCCGTGAAGTCTATCGCCGGGGCGCTCGACGTGACGACCGCGCCGCCTCCCCACCCCGCGACGCACGCGATCGGCACCTCGCCTGCGAACGACAGCTGCGCGCCGACGGGCGCGAGGTTGGTCGTCGTGTCGAGTGCGTCGATGGCGGCGACATTGATCGTGCCGTTGGAGTAGTCCGCGGCGTTCGGGCCGCACACATAGAGGCGGCTCGCGATCGGGTCGAACGCGATGCCCGATCCCGCAGCCACAGCCTGGTCGCCAACGACGACCGGCGCCCCCGCAGTGTTCGTCGTGCCGTCGACGATGGCGATCGTCGGAGGAGTGACTGCGTTCGACCCACCGTCCGGGACTGCCGGCGTCCCCGAGCCGAGGACGTAGACCTTGTGGGCGGTCGAGTCTACCTGCATGGCGAGGTCGTCCACTATGGGGATCGTCGTGACGACGGTGTTCGTCGCGCCGCTGATCACGTAGAGGGTCTGGCCACCCGGGTTCGAGTCAGCTGCGTAGAGAGTGTTCAAAGCGACGTCGACGGCCATCTGTACGATCGGATACGGGGCCGCCGCGTCGCCGGGATAGGGGATCGTCGTCGCGATGGTGTTCGTGGCGCCGTCGATGACCGCGATGCCGTTGGCGGCCGAGGTCGTGCCCGTGAAGGCGACATAGAGCGTGTTCGTCGCGGCGTTGAAGGCCATCGCCGACGGGCTCCCCGCGAGGGAGATGGTGCTCACCGCGATGAAGGGGCCGACGAGCGCGTCGGGGGCCGACGAGTCGAGGGGGGCGGCATCCGGAGGAGCGTCCTCGGACGCGTCGGCGCCAGGGGCGCTGTCGTTCGCGGGGGCGGTCGCGTCCTCACCGCTCGGCGTTCCGCTGTCGGCGCCTTCGGGGGGGGGCGCCGCGTTCGAGCCCGAGCACGCGACGAAGCTGACGGTGACGCAAGTCGTAAGCACGAGCCCGAGCGTAGCGATCGCGGTGACGCGCATGATCCCTCCGAAGGACGCGCAGGATACGCGTTCGATGCGGTGCGCGCCCGCCGTTCCCGCCGGATTGCCCATAGGCTCGGGACGTCTGGCTTGTGCTTGGGCGACGGAGAGCTACCGTCACGCGCGGAGGTTGGGCATGGGTGCGAGAGCGCGCGTCGCTGCGGTCGGCCTTGTCGCTGTGCTCGGGGCGTTCGGGAGCGTCGGAGCCTGCGGCGGGACCTCGACCAACCTGTCCGGACCGGCACCGGGCGGCGCGACCACCGATGGCGGCGGCGACGCGACCTCCTCTGCAAACCAGTCCTGCGTGCCTGGCGCCCAGTCGGTGTGCACGTGCTCGACCGGCGGCGTCGGCTCGCAGGTCTGCAACTCGAGCGGGGTCGGGTTCGGCCCCTGCACCGGCTGTACGGCGGCGGCGCCCGACGGGGGGCAGGGGGTCACTGACGCGACGTCGCCCGGGAGCCCGGACACGTCCACCGGGCCCGGGTCGGACGATGCATCCGACGACACGGGGACGGTCGTGACGGAAGACTCCGGACCTCCCGCGGACAGCGGCCCGGTCGTCCCGTGCCCCACGGGGCTGACGTGCAACGTGACCTGCTCGGACGGGGGGACCACCTCGATCTCGGGGACCGTCTACGACCCCGCGATCAAGAACCCGCTCTACAACGTCGCCGTCTACATCCCGGCGACGCCGCTCGTCCCGCTCCCGAGAGGGGTTCCGACGGGTGCCGATGCATGCTCGTGTCAGGCGCTCTTCCAGAGCGGCGCGATCCAGACGACGACGACCGCGGTCGACGGGACGTTCACGCTGAACGACGTCCCAGTCGGGGTTTCCGTGCCGCTCGTCATCCAGGTCGGCAAGTGGCGGCGGCTCTACAACATCAGCATCACTGCTTGTGAGCCAAACCCGCAGCCGTCCCTGTCTTTTCTCGGTACCGTCCCCGCCGGGGACACGAACGACAACATCCCCGACATCGCCGTCTCCACCGGGGGGGCGGACACGCTCGAATGCCTCATGCGCCGGATCGGAATGCCCACGACCGAGTACATCGCGGGGGCGGGGACCACCGGTCACGTCCACATCTTCTCGGGGGGCGACCCGACCGCCCTGGGGGTCGGAGGGCTGCCCGAGGCTTACCCGATGACCGGCGCCCCCGAGAGCTCGACGAGTCTCTGGGACACGACGAGCGACCTCATGCCGTACGACCTCGTCCTTCTCTCGTGCGAATCGGAAGAGACCTACGACGCCAACCCGGCGAACCTCGAGTCGTACCTGAACGCCGGGGGGCGCGTGTTCGCGTCGCACTACCACTACGCCTGGTTCAGCGGCCCCATCGACGGTACGAGCGGGCAGACGTACACGGCGCCGACGGACTGGGGGACGAACCTGGCGACGTGGGCGGCCGACGTGACCGACTCGGCAGGGCCGATCGGCGGGATCATCGACCTCACGCTGAACGGGAGCACGGCGACGTTCTCCAAAGGGGTCGCGCTCGACTCCTGGCTCGGGGAGACGAACGCGCTCGGGCAGAACGGCGTCGCCGCGGGAGAGCTCTCGATCTACGAGCCTCGCTTCAACGCGATCGTCTCCGCGGCGAACGAGCATTCGCAGCCGTGGATCATCGCGGACAGCACCTCGGGCGCGTCGGGGAACACGATGTACTTCTCGTTCGACACGCCCGTGGACCTGCCCGAGCTCCCGGACGGCGGGCCGCCGAGCTACTGCGGTCGCGCTGTGTTCAGCGATCTCCACGTCGCCGGCGATCCGAGCGTGAACGACACCGGGAACACGACGGGCCCTGGCCCCCCCACGGGCTGCGACTACGTGAATCTGTCGCCGCAGGAGAAGGCGCTCGAGTTCATGCTCTTCGACCTCTCCTCGTGCGTCATCCCCGACACGATCGCGCCGCCGAAGGGGCGCTAGGCCGAGCGTCCCCCGAGCTCTCCAGCGACCTGCCGAACGCGCGAGATCATCTCGGCGAGCTTCCGCTTCGCTCCGTCGCGCACGAGCCCCGTGGGGACGAACCTCACCACGTCGACGAACGCCCGGTAGGTCACTCGGCTCGCCCCCGCGCGCGCCGACGGTTCGATGCGCCATCCGCCGCGCACGCGGCGCAGGTCTCCGCCGATCTCGCGCCATGTGATCGTACGGGCTGCTCGATCGCGGGTGCGACGCAGGACGTAGCTCACCTCGCGGACGACCGCGTCGACCCTGTACGCGACGTCGAGCTCGTCGCATCCACCGGCGCCGTCGCCGGCGACGACGCGCGCCTCTTTGATGTCGGGAAAGAGTCGATTGAAGTTGGCGGGCGCCCAGAGCAGCTCGAGGAGCGCGTCCGGCGGAGCGTCCACCTCGAAGACCGCCTCGAGCCCCTTGGTCCCCTCCTCGTCGGTCACGTCGCGCGCCGGGGGGTCGGTCACTGTCCGGTTCCCTCGGCCCACATCGCGGCAGCGTAGCTCCGCAAGGAATCGCGGCTCAAGCCGCGCGCTCCGCGTGTCGTTGGAGGGAGCATGAGTCAGCGTTCTGTGCACGGCCCGGTCACGCTCGTGTCCTCGCAGCGGCATGAATTCGGCGCCGCCGAGGAGACGGGGCGGCCGTCCGACCCCCAGGTGAGCCCGATTTCGGGGACTCGCCCATGCGCCCAAGCTGCGGAAGGATCGGTCGAGACCCCCACGCCGTCGCGCCGAGAGCTCGACATGAGGTCGCTTCTGGCGTTCGCGGTGAAGAGCGGGGCAAGCGACCTACATCTGACCGGCGGCCAGCCGGCGGCCATCCGGGTCCACGGCGCCATGCAGCGCATCAAGATGGGTCCGATTCCCTCCGGCCTGCTCCGCGAGCTCGTGCTCTCGATCATGGGACAGGAACAGCGCGACGAGCTCGCGCGGAGCTTCGAGGTCGACTTCTCCTATGCGCTGACCGAGGGGGAGCGTTTCCGCGTCAACGTGTTCGTCGACCGGTGCGGGATCGCGGCCGTCATGCGCGCGATCCCAGCCACCATCCCGTCGATGGCGTCGCTCGGGCTTCCACCCGTCGTGGCCAAGCTGTGCGAGCGGGACAGCGGCCTCGTGCTCGTGACCGGACCGACGGGGAGCGGGAAATCGACCACGCTCGCGGCGATGATCGCCTCGATCAACGCGAGTTATCCAGGGCGCATCATCATGGTCGAAGATCCGATCGAGTTCGTGCATCCGTCGATGAAGTGCGTCGTGTCGCAACGGGAGCTCGGGTTTCACACGAAGTCCTTCGCCAACGCGCTGCGGGCCGCTCTCCGCGAGGACCCGGACGTCATCCTCGTCGGCGAGATGCGCGACCTCGACACGATCAGCCTGGCGATCACTGCGGCCGAGACCGGGCACCTCGTTTTCTCGACGCTCCACTCGCCGAGCGCGGCCCAGACGATCGATCGCATGATCGATGTGTTCCCGTCCGGGCAGCAGGGGCAAGTCCGCGCGCAGCTCGCCGACTGCCTGGCGGGTATCCTGACGCAGCGCCTCCTGCCGAGGATTGGCGGCGGGCGCGTCATGGCGCTGGAGTCGCTCATCGGGACGCCCGCGGTGCGCGCCCTCGTGCGAGATGGGAAGGCGCATCAGCTCGCGTCGATCATGCAGGTCGGGATCAAGGACGGGATGAAGACGATGGAAGCGGCGCTCATGGAGCTCTACGACCGGCGCCTCGTGAAGATGGAGGACATCGCGCCGCTGCTCCCTCAGGGGAAGGTCGCGGCGGGGGCGTAGCGGGCGGGCGCCTTCGCGTTACGAGCTTGCGGCTTGCGCGCCGTCGCTCCGTGGGCGAGCGTTCCCGGCATGCCGCTCCCCACGGTTTCCACCTCCTGGGCCGAGACGATCGCCGACGACGAAGCCGCCCGCTTCGAGCGCTACGCAGAGGACCTGCGCGCCATCCAGCGCGACGTCGCTGCCCGCGCAGGAGGGGCGAAATTACGGGCGCTGCACGCCAAGGGGCTCGCGGGGGTCGAAGCGGAGCTGGCCGTGCTGGGGGATCTCCCCGAGCACGCGCGCGTGGGGATCTTCTCCGCCCCGGCGAAGCTCCGCGCCTACGTGCGCTTCTCGAACGGCGCCGGCGAACGGCAGCGCGATCGAAAGCCCGACGTGCGCGGGGTCGCGATCAAGGTGCTGGGGGTGGGGGGGAAGAAGATCATCCCCGGGATGGAGGACGCCAAGACGCAGGACTTCCTCCTCATCCAGAGCGCCGCCACGCCGTTCCGGAACGCCGACGAGTTCGTGGGGCTGATCAAGGCGGCGCGGAGCCCGGCGCTCCTCCTGCCGCGCGCGATCGGTCTCTTCGGGCTGGGGCGCACGGTGAAGATCCTGTCGAACTTCGTGAAGGGGACCTCGCGTCCGATCGCGTCCCTCGCGACGACTCGTTTCTTCAGCGCGCTCCCCATCCAGTGGGGCGCGCACGCGGTCCACTACGCGCTCAAGCCCCACGCGGCCGCCCCTCCGGGCGCGAAGACTCCGGACGACCTCGGCGCAGAGCTGGCGGGGCGCCTGGGCGCAGGGGCCGTCGTCTTCGACCTGCAGGTGCAGTTCTACGTCGATCCGACGAAGACCCCGATCGAGGACGCCTCCGTCGAGTGGCTCGAGAACGACGCGCCGTTCGTCACGGTCGCCCGGTTGACGATCCCGCAGCAGGACGTCGGCTCACCTCGCGGTCGTCGGGTCGCGGAGCGGATCGAGGCGCTCTCGTTCGATCCGTGGCACGCCCCGGTCGAGTTCAAGCCCCTCGGGAACATGATGCGCGCGCGAAACCATGCGTACCGACTGAGCACGCAGGAGCGCGGAGCCGCGGGGGAGCCCGACGCGAACGAGCGGGTGAGCTGATGGGGGAGAACCAGAAGAGCCAGAATCCGCTCCTGCGCGATCGGGACGTGGAGTTCCTCCTCTACGAAATGCTCGAGGCCGAGTCCCTCTGCGATCTCCCCCCGTTCGCGGAGCACTCGAGGGAGACGTTCGACCTGTACCTTCGGAGCACGCGTCGGCTCGCGAGGGAGGTTCTGTTCCCCGCGTACAAGCCGATGGACGAGAGCCCCGCGCGTCTGGAGGCAGGGAAGATCGTCACCCACCCTCGGATGAAAGCGATCTGGGCGCAGATCGTCTCGCTCGGGGCGCTCTCGGCGACTCGGCCCGCGGAGGTCGGAGGGCAAGCGCTCCCGATGACCGTGGCGACGCTGGCGCATGCGTACCTGATGGCGGGGAACCTGAGCGCGTACGCGTACGCGGGGCTCACGACCGGAGCCGCGCACTTGATCGAAGCCTTCGGCGACGACGCGCTTCGTCGCGAGATGATGACCCGGATGTACGCGGGGGAGTGGACCGGGACGATGGCGCTCACCGAGCCGCAGGCCGGCAGCAGCCTCACCGACGTGAAGACGAGCGCGACGCCGCGCCCGGACGGAGCGTTCGCCATCCGCGGGTCGAAGATCTTCATCTCGGGGGGCGACCACGATCTCACCGAGAACATCGTGCACATGACGCTGGCGCGGATCGACGGAGCGCCGGCGGGAATCAAGGGGGTGTCGCTCTTCGCCGTGCCGAAGCTGCGGCGCGGCGAGCGGCCGGGGAGCGACGCGAGCGACCTCGTCTCGAACGACGTGAGCGTCGCGGGGGTCATCCACAAGATCGGGTGGCGCGGTCTGCCGAGCCTGGCGCTGTCGTTCGGCGATCAGGGGGACTGCCGCGGGTGGCTCGTCGGCGAGCCCCACAAGGGGATCTCGTACATGTTCCAGATGATGAACGAGGCCCGCATCATGGTCGGCGTGAACGGCGCTGCGACGGCGACGGTCGCGTACCACGAGGCCGTCGCGTATGCGCGCAGCCGACCGCAGGGACGCGCGCTCTCCGCGCGGAACCCGGCGAGTCCGCAGGTCCCGATTGTCGAGCACGCCGACGTCCGCCGGATGCTCCTGCGGCAGAAGGCGATCGTCGAAGGCGCGCTCGCGCTCGTCGCGTTCAGCGCCAAGCAGTCGGATCTCGCCGAGCACGCGGTGGACCCGGGCCTGCGCCGGCGGGCGTCGCTGCTGCTGGACATGCTCACGCCGATCGCGAAGACGTTCCCCGCCGAGTGGGGGTTCGAGGCGAACGCGCTCGCGCTGCAGGTTCACGGCGGGTACGGCTACTCGAGCGAGCAGCTCCCGGAAGCGTGGCTGCGCGATCAGAAGCTCAACAGCATCCACGAGGGGACGACCGGGATTCAGGGGCTCGATCTGCTCGGGAGGAAGGTGGTCGCGCAGGGGGGGGAGCCGCTCCGGATCTTGATCGAGGAGGTGGAGAAGACGGCCCTTCGCGCGGACCGAGCCGGGATCGACGCGGCGTGGACGTCGCGCGTCCGGAATGCGGTGACGACGGTGGCCGGCGTGACGGCGCACCTCGGCGGGCTAGGAATGGCGGGGGACGCGGAGGGGATGCTGCGGCACAGCGCGGACTACTTGAGCGCGTTCGCGATCGTGGTCGTGTCGTGGATATGGCTCTGGCAGGCGACGCTGGCGAAGGAGCGGCTGGCGCTGGCGCGCGGGGTAGGGGGAGACGACGCGGACTTCTACGAGGGGAAGGTCTGCGCGGCGGAGTACTGGATCGCGACGGAGCTGCCGAAGGTGGAGGGGCTCGTGGCGCTGTGCCGGATGGGGGAGGGGTCGTACGCGAGGATGCGGGAGGAGTGGTTCTAGAGGAACAAGCAATTGTTTCTCCCGGCGTCGGTAAATTGCCTGCTCTTCGAGTCCCCCAAAGGGAGGAAAGGCGCAAGTGTTGCTTCATTTTCGGGGCGCGACGCGTCCGAAGGCGAGCTCGAAGAGGCCATCGCCCGGTCCCGCGGGGCTTCGAGGAGAAATCGTTTCGCTCGCAGCAGGATGTCGTCGTCCTCGAGCGCGTCGGCGACGGCTCGCAGCGCGTTCCCGAGGCCCGCGAGGCGAAACACTTGCGCGTCATGGCCGTTCGGGGGCGAAGAAAATCCAATGCAGGCGTACACGAGGAGAAACAATTGCTCCTCCCCTCGGTGGTTTCGCGGGTTGGGTAGTCGGAGAGCTTGGCGACCAAGGCGGGCGATGCCGGTCAGGAGCAACACTTTCTCCTCAAGCCCATCGCACGTTCATCTCGCGGGGCCGCTTTCCCCTCAAGCTGCGGGCGGCGCGCCCATCGCCGGCAGCGTCACCTCCAGCAGCTCGAGGTCCGTAGACGGCTCGACGAGCGCGCATGGCATTCCCGCCGGCACGGCCACCGCGTCCCCCGCGCCGAGGCGCTCGTCGCTCGAATCTCCGTTCCGCAGCGTCACCGCACCGGCCAGCACGAACTGGAAGACGAGCTCCCCCTCATGGCGAGAGAGCGCCGGCGACGCGCCGCTGGATGGGCGCACCACCTGCGCCCCCGCGAGCCCCGCCGTGGCGGCGGCGATTCCCAAGTCGCGGCACTCGTACCCTGGGAGTCGCCACGGCCGCCACACCGCCGTCGCTGCCTCAT
Organism: Polyangiaceae bacterium; assembly: GCA_052147435.1. Taxonomy (GTDB): domain Bacteria; phylum Myxococcota_A; class Polyangia; order Polyangiales; family Polyangiaceae; genus JBKQKP01. Next base: position 9,375 of record JBKQKP010000273.1, read on the forward strand.
GGCGCACGAACCGCTGCCAGTCGAAGTCCCGCTCCGGCCGCAGCGACGCCGACGGAAGCACCATGTTCGGATCGGCGTGCGTCTCGTGCTCGGCGGGGCAGCCGATTTCGATCACCTCGAGCCCAGGGGAGCACTCGAGAACGCGGTGACGGATCTGCGGAGGCTGAAGGACGGCGTCGCCGGCGCGCATCACGAACGGCGCCCCCTGATCCTCGTAGACGACGCGCACCCAGCCGGCGCGGCAGAAGATCATCTGGAAGCGGACGCGGTGGAAGTGAACGTAGTCCGGCACCGGTCCCCCCTCGGGGATCCGGATGTGCGACGCGATGAAGCGGCCCCCCTGCCGATCCGGGAGCAGATCGCGGTACTGCATCCCGGCGCGTCCGGCCTTCCACGAGGCGTCGCCCGTCAGGCGGGTCAACGTGAAGGAGGGGCGCAGAGGGGGGACGACGACCGCCGTCTCGACGGGCGACAGCTCGATCCGCGTGCCGTTGGGTGCCGTGAGCACCTGGCCGCCGACCGCCGGATCGCCGCAGCGCAGGCGGAGCACCAGAGGAGCTCCCTGGGGTGCGCGCTGGAGACGGAGGCGCACTCCGTGGGCGGCGATCACGGCCACGGTGGGATCGTCGGCCGGGAAGATGGTCTCGACGCGGAAGCCGAGGCGCTCGGTGAAGAAGGCCAGCGTGGCGTCGAGATCTTCGCAGGGGAGGACCACTTCGGCGGCGCGGACGTCCATGGTCGGGCCGTCGTGACGCCGCGGGACCTCCGCGTCAACCTCGGCCGCGCGGCGTCGCTCGAGCGCGGCGCTGCCTTGACACCAAGGTACGTTGGTACCAAGGTACATGCATGGCGAAGGACGGAGAGCGTCGCGAGGTCACGCGCGTGCAGACGGGGCTCCGGATCGAGCGGAGGATCCTCCAGGTGCTGAAGGCGCTCGCGGAGTCCCATCGGATGACCCTGGGGGATCTGGTCGAAGGGATAGTCCTGCACTCCTTCGAGGGGGTTGCTCCGTTCGGGCCGGAGTCGATGGCCAAGATCGCGTCGCTCAAGACGGTCTACGGCCTCGACCTCACGGCCGAGGACAGTCACCTGCTCGTCGAGGCGAAGCGCGCGCCAAAGCGCAAGGGGCGGAGCTAGAGAGCATGCTCAGCGACGCGGACCTGCTCGCGGGATTCGAGTCATGCACCCTCGCCAACACGGCGTTCGGGCATCGCGAGCACGTCCGCGTGGCCTGGCTCTATGTTCGCGCCGAGCCCTTCGAGCGCGCGGCGATGCGCTTCTGCACGAACCTCCGGCGCTTCGCCGAGGCGCACGGCAAGCCGGGCCTCTACCACGAGACAATCACGTGGGCGTACCTCGCCCTCGTGAACGAGCGACGCGACGCTTGCCCTGTCGAGGATCTCGACGTCTTCGCCGCGACCAACGCCGACCTCTTCGACAACGCGAACGGCGTGCTTCTCACGCGGTACGACCGCGAGACGCTTCGGTCCGAGCGGGCGCGGCGGGTGTTCTTGTTGCCGACCCGCTAGCGTTGCCCCGCCGCCTTCACGCGCTCCAGCTGCGCCACGTCCGCCAGGTCTTGCGGCCGCCCGGCCGCTCGCTTGTTCGCAAGGAGATCGTCGAGCGCGATGACGTGGATCGGCAGCCCCTCCCATGTCGCCGTGACCGCGTTCTTCAGCACGTCGCTGCTATCAACGCCGTCGATCGTTCGAAGCAGATCGATCCGCAGCGGCGGTTGCCCGAGGTAGGCCACTTCGGTCTCCGCCAAGTGGCGCGTCGCTTCGACGACGGCGGAAGGCGCCCCGTAGCGCGCAAGTGCACGAGCGGCGCGATCCAGGTTCGCCGGACTTCCCCCGAGGAGGACGTCGAGATCCTTCGTCGCGCGCGGCTGGACGTGAAACGCGAAGGCGTAGCCGCCGATCACGACGTGCTCAACGCCTTCTCGGGCGAACTCCTCCAACAGCTCTCTGAAGTCGCGGGGCAGCTTCATACGCGGGATCCTGAAGGCGCATTTGCTCTTCCCACATCTCGAAGACACACCCGATGCGCTCTTCGGGCGTCATCGACAGCCAGAACGCAGTCGATACCGACTCCATCTCCTCGGCGTTCTTCGCGACTCCGCCCGTCCACTCGCGGCGGCGCTGCTCGGCGCGTCGGGTACGATCGTCCACGAAGACAAGTCTACCACTTCGGGGGGGGCCCGACCGCCAAGCGGCGCCCCCACTTCGGCTACCCGCGGTACGGCGTGCTCTCCGCGGGTAGTGGCGTCTGAAGGACCACGAAGAGCGCCTCGTTCAATGCATCCCTGAGCCCAAGAAGGGTCGCTACCGGCTGCGAGCAGTTCAGTATCGGAAGCTGCTCGTCGAGGTTTTCATCCAAGGCTAGGCAGGACGATCCGGCGCCCTTCGACTCTGCGGTGAACGCGTTCACCACCTTGAGCCGGCGGAATCGTGGCCCAAAGCGAACCATGCGGCGGTCGATCGAGAGGTGCGGAGAGAAGAATCGGGGGATCTGGCTTAGCCCGCGGAGCGGCAAGCCGAGCAGCACGCCGGAGATGATGCCGATTTCGTCCCCTGATCCGAACGCTCCCCCCTGCCAAGCGAACGGGGCGAAAACAGCGCCCATCGAAGAATGAAGCACTACGTCCAGTCGATACGACGAGCTTCCAGGCTGCGACCACTGCGCAGACCAGCCCTCAGAGGGTTGGCTTGGCGTCATCTCGCCAACTACCGGACGCCCAACGTGTGGCCGTACGTCCCCGTGGCTTCCGCAGACGGCAGTACCAGATCGAGGCCGCACCTGGCCGGACGCGAACCCTTGGCCGCACAGGGGACACGAGAGCAGCGTGCCGCTCCGTACTTCAGCCGGCAGAGCGGGCGCGGGCATCTCTGGAGTCTACGCCGAGGCGATCGTGTCGCTACTCCGGCCTGCCGGCGCACCGAGCAGCATCGGTTCTGTCTCACTGGTAGACGAGGTGCCCAGAGACGGAATCGAACCGCCGACACGGGGATTTTCAATCCCCTGCTCTACCAACTGAGCTATCTGGGCCCGCCATCCGGCCGCTGTGCACGGCTCGACCGGAAAGTGGACGCGCACATTTGTCGGCGGGCGCGCTCTTTGTCAAGCGCTCGGAGGAATTCTGGGCAACCCCGCCCCTGGCGTGTGACGCTTGCCTCGCGCGCATGTCGCTTCCGGACACCCTCGAGCTCATCGGCACGACGATCGCGGACAAGTACGCGATCGACGCCGTCGTTGGGGAGGGGGGCTTCGCGGTCGTCTACAAGGCGACGCACCTCCTCTGGAAGCGCCCCGTTGCCGTGAAGGTCTTCAAGGCGCTCGGCGACGTCGGGGCCGAGCACCGGGGCAAGCTCCTCGACGAGTTCATTCGCGAAGGGGCGCTCCTCGCGGACCTTTCGGAGCGCTCGGCGGCGATCGTTCAGGCGCGCGACGTCGGGATGCTCACCACGAAAAAAGGGGAGCAGGTCCCGTACATGGTGCTCGAGTGGCTCGAGGGGGCAACTCTCGAGTCGATCATCCTGAAGGAGAAGGAGCGTGGGCTCCCTGCGCGCACGGTCGCGGAGACGATCCGCCTGCTCGAGCCGGCCGCCGAGGCGCTCGCGCTCGCGCACGCCAAAGGGATCGCCCACCGCGACGTGAAGCCGCCGAACATCTTCGTCCTCGGTGACCCGCGTTCGCCGTCCGCCACGGTGAAGATTCTCGATTTCGGGATCGCGAAGGTCGTCCAAGACGCGCAGAAGATGGCGGGGTCGTTCGCGAAGACGAGCGGGCAGGTGACCTCGTTCACCCCGGCGTACGGGGCTCCCGAGCAGTTCTCGCGCGCCCACGGCGCGACCGGCCCGTGGACCGACGTCTTCGCCCTCGCGCTCGTTTGCGTCGAGGTGCTGACGGGCCACGATCCGCTCGACGGCGACGATTTCATGCAGCTCGCCTTCGCCTCGTCGAACCCCGCCGCTCGCCCGACGCCGAGGGGGCGCGGCGCGACCGGCGTGACCGATGCGGTCGAGGGGGTCTTTGTGCGTGCGCTCGCCGTGAAGCCGCAAGAACGCTACGCGACGGCCGGCGAGTTCTGGAATGCGCTCCGCATGGCGTCGAGCATGGCGCCGCTCAAGAAGATCACCGCGGACCCGAGCTCCGTCAGCAGCCCCGCGCTCGCCGCGACGATGATCGCCGACTCGTCCGGCGCCATCACGGCCATCCCGTCGAGCGGGAACGCTTCACCGACCTCGTCGCCTTCGACCCGGGAGGGGGGCGCGTCTCCCCCCGCGAAGCCGAACGTCACGCTGATCGCCGGCGCTGCGATCGCCCTGCTCGCCGGCGTCGGCGGCACGCTCTTCTGGTCCTCGTCGCACAAGACGGCCCCCGCCGCTCCTGCCATGTCCGCGGTCCCCTCCGCCTCCACCTCGGTGCAAGCGTCCGGCTCGGCCTCCGCCGCCAACGCGGCGATGGCGTCCTGTCCCGCCGGCATGCTCCCGATCCCCGGCGGCGAGTACTTCATGGGCTCCGACGACGACCTCGAGCTCGAGAAGCCCGCACACCACGTGACGCTCAGCCCGTATTGCATCGACGCCACCGAGGTCACCGTCGCCGCCTACAAGGCGTGCAGCGATCGCGGCGCCTGCAAGCGCGCCGGCACGGTGAACGAGTGGGACGGAATCACGGGGCACGACCACAAAGTCTTCGACCCCCTCTGCAACGCCCGCGACCCGAAGGAGCACGCGAGCCATCCGGTCAACTGCGTCGACTGGGAGCAGGCCTCGCAGTACTGCGAATCGCTCACCCCCGGCGCGCGGCTCCCCACCGAGGCGGAGTGGGAGTTCGCCGCCCGCGGCCCCGACGGGCGCAAGTACCCGTGGGGCGACGAGCTCCCCTCCGCCGCGCACTTGAACGCGTGCGGCCTCGAGTGCGTCGCCTGGGGGAAGGCGAACGACGTCCCCGAGAGCGCGATGTACCAGGCCGACGACGGCTTCGCGAACACGGCCCCGGTCGGTTCGTTCCCGCAGGGGAAATCGCGCTACGGCGTCTCCGACGTGGCGGGGAACGTGTGGGAGTGGGTGGCCGACTGGCACGCCCCCTATGGGAAGGACACGACCCACGTGACCCCGGATCCGAAGGGCCCCCCGAGCGGGAGCGAACGGGTCGTCCGCGGCGGCTCGTGGAACGGCACCGACCCCGCGTGGGTTCGACCGACATTCCGGTACCACGACCCCCCCAAGCAGCGGGCGTACGGAATCGGCTTCCGGTGCGCGAAGTCGCAGTAGCATGGTGTGGTGCATGCGCTCCGCCGGAACCGCTGGACCCGCTCCCGCGTAGTTGTCTGAGACGCTTGCCGTACTGCTGCGCTGCCCTCGCGTAGGGAGGACCCTTTGTCAGACCCGCTTCAGCTCGTAGGTACGACCATCGCCGAGAAGTACGCCGTCGAGAGCGTCGTCGGCGAGGGGGGATTCGCGATCGTCTACAAGGCGTCGCACCTCATCTGGAAGCGCCCCGTCGCGATCAAGGCGTTCAAGTCGATGGGCTCCTTCGCTGCGAAGGATCGCGAGCGGCTGCTCGACGAGTTCGTCCGCGAAGGGGCGCTCCTGGCCGAGCTGTCGGAGCGCTCGGCGGCGATCTGCCAGGCGCGCGACGTCGGGACGATCACGACCCCGAGCGGCGCGTGGGCGCCGTACATGGTGCTCGAGTGGCTCGAGGGGGTGACGCTCGAACGCGCGCTCGTCGATGAGCGCGCTGCCGGGATGGCGCCGCGCACCGTGCAGCAAGCGATCGCGCTGCTCGAGCCGGTGGGGGAGGCGCTCGCGCTCGCGCATACCCGGGGGATCGCGCATCGGGACGTGAAGCCCGGGAACATCTTCCTGCTAGGCCAGCCGCGGAGCGAGTCCTGCACGGTGAAGCTGCTCGACTTCGGGATCGCGAAGGTCGTGCAAGACGCGCAGAAGATGGCGGGGGCGTTCTCGCAGACGTCGGGGCAGGTCACGTCGTTCACGCCGGCGTACGGAGCGCCGGAGCAGTTCTCGCGTGCGCAAGGGGCGACCGGTCCGTGGACGGACGTGTTCGCGCTCGCGCTCATTTTCGGGGAGCTCGTCTCCGGCAAAGAGCCGCTCCCGGGAGACGACGTCGCGCAGCTCGCGTTCGCGTCGATGGATCCGTCTCGACGGCCGACGCCGCGGACGCTCGGCGCGCAGGTGAGCGACCAGGTCGAGGCGGTCATCGCCAAGGCGCTCGCCGTACCGATCCAGCAGCGCTACCAGACGGCCGGCGAGCTGTGGAACGCGCTCCGAGCCGCGGTGGGGCTCTCGCCGATGCGCGCGATCACGGGGAATGGGGCGCAATCGCAGCCCATCGTCCCCAGCGGCGACCTGCCCCTCGCGTCGCAAGCAGCCACCGCGTCGCTCGCGAGCGCCTCGCGCACGACGGGGGGCGCAGGGAAGTCCTCGCGTACCGGGCTGGTCCTCGGGGTCGTCGGCGCCCTCGCTGTCGCCGGCATCGGAGGGTTCCTCGCGACGCGTCACGGGGACGCCCCCGCGCCCGTCGCGGCAGCTCCCGCCCCTTCCGCGCCCCCCTCGGCGACCGCTCCTCCGAAGCCCGCTGCGCCGACGTGCCCCGCGGGGATGGTCCTCATCCCTGCCGGGAAGTTCTTCATGGGCTCGGACGACAAGTCCGACTTCCCGTTCGAGCGGCCGGCGCACCAGGTCACGCTCGCGCCGTTCTGCATCGACACGTACGAAGTGACCGTCGCGCGCTACAAGGCGTGCAGCGACAAGGGGGAGTGCAAGCGCGCCGGCATCACGAACGAGTGGGAGAAGATCACCGACGACGACCACAAAGCGTTCGACCCGCTCTGCAACGTGCGCGATCCGGACGAGAAGGCGAAGCACCCGATCAACTGCGTCGACTGGGAGATGGCCGACACGTTCTGCAAGGCCGCCGCTCCTCGCGGTCGCCTCCCGCGCGAGGCGGAGTGGGAGTTCGCGACGCGCGGCTCCGACGGTCGCAAGTTCCCCTGGGGCGACGACTGGCCCGACGCGAAGCATCTGAACGCGTGCGACAAGGATTGCCTCGCGTGGGGGAAGAAGAACCACGTCGAGGAAAAGTCGATGTACGAGGCGAGCGACGGTTACGCGAACACCGCGCCGGTCGGATCGTTCCCCCTGGGCGACTCGCCGTTCGGCCTTGCCGACGTCGTCGGCAACGTCTGGGAGTGGACGTCTGACTGGTACGCCCCCTACACGGCGGCTGCTCAGACCAACCCCGTGGGGCCCGACGCCGAGGCCGATGGCGACGGGAAGGTGATTCGCGGGGGAGCCTGGAACGGGGCGTACCCTGCGTGGGTCAGGCCCACCTTCCGCTACCACGACGCCCCGACGAAGCGGAGCTACGGGATCGGCTTCCGCTGCGCGGCCGACCTCGCCGCGCCGTAGGTTTCAGCGGGTACTTTCGGCAAGGAGCCTTGCCCGCGGGGTGGCGAGTCGCATACTGCCTACTCGATGGACGAGGCCTCCTCGGGCAAGGCTCCGCCCCTCCCAGGCGCCCCGCCGCCGGGCACCCGGATCGGCCGATACGAGCTGGCCGTCCTCGTTCGCGAGGACGATGCGGGGACCGTCTGGCTCGCGCGCGAGAAGACCGCGGCGCAGGGGACGCCGTCCGAGCGGCTCGTGGCGCTGCGCTTACTGTCGTCGAGGCTCGCGGGGGACTCCCGCTTCTCGGAGATCCTGCGTCAGGAAGTGAAGCTCGCGAGCAGCCTCGCGCATCCGAACATCGCGCAGGTGCTCGAGATGGGCGACGACGCAGCGGGGACCGCGTTTGTCGTCAGCGAGTGGCTCGACGGAGAGACGCTCGCCAATCTGCGCGCCGCGGCAGCCGCGAAGAAGATCTCAGTGCCGATGGGCATCGTGCTTCGCGTCCTCGCCGACGTGTGCGCCGGCCTTCACGCCGCGCACTTGCTCCGTGATCGCTCCGGGAACCTCCTCAACGTCGTGCACGGCGACGTCTCGCCGGCGTCGATCGTCGTCGGGACCAACGGCTCCGCGCGCGTAGTCGACCTGGGCCTACTGAAGGCGAAGGCTCGGTACGAGGGGGGGGCGAACCTCTCGTGGCTCGCCACGCCGTCGAAGCCGGTGCCAGGTCAGCGGATCGATCGGCACTCCGACGTATGGGGGATAGCCGCGATCTTGGCGGAGGCCGGGCCGAATCTGCCGTCGGCCCTGGCGGAGATCGTCACGCGCGCGCGGTCGACGGATCCCGTCGAGCGCTTCGCGACGGCGGCGGAGATGCAAGGGGCGATCGAGGCGGCGATGATGACGCTCGGCCTCGGCACGACGCGCGCGAGCGTGGCCGCCTTCGTGAAAGAGCATCTTGGATACCGCACGCCCACGCGCGCCGAGGCGGTCCCCGTGCCGCGCGAGAAGCCACCGCTCGTTCTCAGCATCCCGACCCCCACGGTCGACTCCGTCCCCGCGACGGTGCACACGGTTCGCCCCTCGGACGCGCCGAGCCCCCCCGTCGCGGCGGGGTCCTTTCCGGAGGAGCGACTCGTCGTAAACACGCCGGTCCTCGCGAGCACGCCGAGTGCCATTGCCCGCACGCTGACCCGCGCGGCGGTGCCGCCGCCGCCACCCCATGGCACGAAGAAGCTCGCTCTCTTCGTCACCGGCTTCGCTGTCGCCGTCTTGGGGGCCGGTGCCGCAGGCTTCCTCGCGCTGCACACCCCGCGTCACGTCATGGCGGCTCCTCCGGCGGCGCCGGTCCCCCCGGCCAAGGCCACCTGCCCGAACGGTATGCGCGAGGTGACCCTCCCGACCGATCGCGACTCTCGCGTCGCCGAGCCGTCGCCCCGCTTCTGCATCGACGCGGCGCCGGTGACGACCGAGGCGTACAAGGCGTGCAGCGACTCCGGTGACTGCAAGCGCGCCGCGACCGAGAACCGCTGGCCGGGCATCACGGCGAAGGAGCAGGCCGCCTTCGACCCGCTTTGCCACGAGCGCGACCCGAAGGCCCACGCGAAGGAGCCGATGAACTGCGTCGACCGCGACATGGCCGCCGTCTACTGCGCGGCTCACGGCGCCCGCCTCCCCACCGAGGCCGAGGCAGCGCTCCCGACGCATCGAGTCGATGGAGCCGAGTGGAGCCTCCACCCGCACGACCCCCCGACGAACCGGAGCTACGCCGTCGGGTTCCGCTGCGCGAAGTCGCTCTAGGAGCCCGATCCCGAAACGAGTGTTTGGGGGACCGGCCCCGAGAGCCTCGGCGCTTGCGACCCGGCGCTGGGCGTCTTACAAGCCGGACCATGCGACAAGGATGGGTAAGAGAGCGCTCGGGCATGGAGAACGTCACGCAGATGCACTTCGCGCGGAAGGGCATCGTCACCCAGGAGATGCGCTACGTCGCGCAGCGCGAGCGGGTCGAGGTGGAGCTCGTACGGAGCGAGATCGCGCGCGGGCGGCTCATCATCCCCGCGAACATCTGCCACACGAACCTCGAGCCGATGGGGATCGGCATCGCCCTCTCGTGCAAGGTGAACGCGAACATCGGCAACAGCGCCGTCACCGGTGACGAGGCGAAGGAGCTGCGCAAGCTCGCGATCTCGATCAAGTACGGCGCCGACACCGTGATGGACCTCTCCACGGGGGGGGACATCGACGGCATCCGCGCGTCGCTCATCAAAGCGTCTCCCGTTCCGGTCGGCACCGTGCCGATTTACCAGGCGCTGCAGCTGGCCAAGGACGTGAAGCGCCTCACCGCCGCCGACATGATCGACATCCTCGAGCACCAGGCGAAGCAAGGCGTGGACTACTTCACGATCCACGCCGGAGTCCTCGTCGAATACCTCCCGCTGGTGAAGGACCGCATCACCGGGATCGTCTCGCGCGGCGGGTCGATCATGGCGCAGTGGATGCTCGAGCATCACAAGCAGAACCCCTATTACGTCCACTGGGACAAGGTCCTCGAGATCTGCAAGAAGTACGACGTCTCGATCAGCGCCGGCGACGGCCTCCGCCCCGGCTGCCTCCACGACGCGAGCGACGCGGCGCAGTTCGCCGAGCTGAAGACCCTCGGAGAGCTCACCACGAAGGCGTGGGAGAAGGACGTGCAGGTCATGATCGAAGGGCCGGGGCACGTGCCGTTCGATCAGATCGAGATGAACGTGAAGAAGGAGATGGAGCTCTGCCACGAGGCGCCGTTCTATGTCCTCGGCCCGCTCGTGACCGACATCGCACCCGGCTACGACCACATCACGAGTTGCATCGGCGCGACGATGGCGGGGACCGCCGGCGCGGCGATGCTCTGCTACGTGACGCCGAAGGAGCACCTCGGCCTGCCGGACGAGGACGACGTGAAGCAGGGGCTCATCGCCTACAAGATCGCCGCCCATGCCGCGGACATCGCGCGGCACAGGCCGGGTGCTCGCGACCGGGACGACGCCCTCAGCCGCGCGCGGTACGCGTTCGACTGGAAGGAGCAGTTTCGGCTTTCGATCGACCCCGAGCACGCCCAAGCGCTGCACGACGAAACGCTCCCCGACGAGTACTTCAAGGGGGCGGAGTTCTGCTCGATGTGCGGCCCCAAGTTCTGCTCGATGCACATCAACCGCGCCGTCGAGGAGTTCAACCAGAAGCTCGAGAGCGATCGGAAAGAGGGGAAGCGGACGCTCGATCTGTTCGGCCCTTGAGGCCGTTCGGCCTGCGCGAGCTCGGTGGCCTCCTCGCGGTCGCGGCCGTCGCCGTCGCGTGCGGTCGCGGGTCGTCGGGCGCGGGGGGGGGAGATGCAGCGATTCTGGTGGACGCGGCGAGCACCCTTGCTGCGCGAGATCCCGTCCTCGAAGAGCTGTGGACGCAGGCACTGGGGGGGGAGGCGGGTGACCTCGCGCGCCTTGCCGACCGGGAAGGGGCGATGGGGCTCGCGGAGCGCGGGGCGGCCGACCCGGCCGTGCGAGCGACGGCTCTCCGGGCGATGGCCTTCGCGCCGGAGCCGGGGGCGTTCGGCGGGTTCCCGTTCCTGGCAGAGGCCGCGCGCGGCACGGATGAAGCGCAGGCAGAGGCGGCGTTACAGAGCGCGATCGATCTTGCGGCGAGGCCCCGCCGCGCGATCGATCCCGAGGACGCGGCGGAAATGAAGGCGGGGTGCGACTCCATGCTCGCGCTCGCCGTCGACCCCAAGGCGGCGCGCGCACGCCGCGTCAACGCGATCCGCGCGCTCCGCATGCTCGCCGATCGCGGCTGCGTAGACCCGCGCGCGATCCCGGCCGATCTCGACGCGCGGTGAGCTGCGCGCGGATGCGCTGATAACTCCCCGGCTTTGCCCTATCATCGCACTCGATGAACGATCCCATCGACCGGAGCTCGCTGCCGAGCGTCTACGCGAGCGAGGACTACCTCGTGCAGCTCCTCGCGAAGGCGGTGGCGGCCAAGGCGAGCGACGTTCACCTCAAGGTCGGTCAGCCTCCGGGCGCGCGCATCCGTGGCGACATCGTCTACTTCCGCGCGGAGCCGTTGACCCCGGCGGACACGCACTTCCTCGCGACGCACATCATCCGCGACGACACCGTCCGCCTCCAGCTCGACGGTCTCACGGAGTACGACGCGGCATACTCGGCGAAAGGGGTCGGGCGCTTCCGCGTGAACATCTTCCGGCAGCGCGGGTCACTCGCGATCGTGATGCGTTCGATCCCGTTCATCATCCCAACGTTCGACGAGCTCGGCGTGCCGATGGCGACCCTCGCGCTCTCCGAGAAGGAGCGTGGGCTCGTGCTCGTCGTCGGCGCGGCGGGGAACGGGAAGAGCTCGACGATCGCCGCGATGATCGGCCACCTGAACCAGTCGCAGGCGCTTCACATCGTGACCGTCGAGGACCCAATCGAGTTCCTCCACCGCGACGACAAGGCGAGCGTGAGCCAGCGCGAAGTCGGGATCGACACACACAGCTTCGCCGACGCGCTACGAGCCGCGCTACGGCAAGACCCGGACGTGATCCTCGTGGGTGAGATCCGCGACGACGTGACGATGGATATCGCGCTCAAGGCCGCGGAGACGGGGCACCTGGTCCTCTCGTCGCTCCACACCCCCGGGGTATCGCGCACCGTGAACCGCATGCTCTCCCTCATGAAAGGGCAAGACCCGGACGAGGTCCGCGAGAGGATCGGCGACTCGCTGCAGGGGATCATCGCCCAGCGCCTCTTGCCGCGCGCCGACGGCGCGGGGGTCGTGCTCGCTGCGGAGGTGCTCGTGGCGACCGGTACGGTGCGCGAGGCGATCAAGCGGCCCGAGAACAATCCGCCGCTGAAGGAGCTGATGGAGAAGGGGTCGCACCCATACGGGATGCAGACCTTCGAGATGGCGATCAAGCAGCTGGTCGCGCAGGGGCTCGTCGAGAAGGAAGTCGGGAAGCAAGCGATCGGTTTCTGAGTCTCCGAGCCGCGTTCTGGTCACACGCTGGCGAAAGAGCGCGTAGTCGTCCTGGATCGTCGACCCGCGGTGGAGCGATCGCGCTTCCGAGGGGGGGAGAACGTTCCAGCGACAGCGATGGGGCAAGGCCCAGCTGAGCGGAAAGTTGCTCCCCTTTAGGAAGCACGAGGGTTGCTTATGGACCCCGCCAGAGGAAACCCATGCGGAGCGCGAAGGACGGGGTCTCGGGGGGAAAGTGCGCCGGAGCGCTCGTGCCCCTCGCGGTCCTCGCGCTCACCGCGTGCAGCATGGCGCCGACCTCGAGCCCGGACGACCTCCTCCCCGGCTCCGAGTACTCCGCACCGAGCTCGGCGAGCGTCGACGAAGCCGCTATCCTCGCGTCGATCGCGCGCGGAGCGTTTCGCGAATCGGGCGCCTTCGTGAAGGTCACGAACGCGCCGTATCCGTCCGTCGCTGCGCCCGGGAAGATGGTCGACGAGTGGGTGTCGTCGCTCGGGTCCGCCGAGTACGCCGGGATCGCACCGGACGGCGGCGCCGTCACCGCCGATCTCCCGCCGGGGGCGACGATCATTCGCGAGGTCATCGACTCGAGCGGCTCCGTCTCGGCGTTGACGCTCCTCGTGAAGGGGCCGGCCGGCTACAACCCGGCGATCGGGGATTGGTGGTGGGGCGTGACGGACCCCGACGGGGTGCCGGCGGTCGGCGACGCGGGGCTCGAGCTCGGCCGCCTCACGCAGTGCTACTCGTGCCACGTGCCCCGTCAGGCGCAGGACTTCCTCTTCGGCGTCCCGCTCGACGATCGTGCGAGCGGCGGGTCCGGCGAGAACGACGGGTCGGCGGCCGCTGCGCCACAGGCCGAGCCACAGTGAAACGGTGATATCGTCCGTCGACCACGGAGGCGGACATGAACCGACGAGAGGCTCTCCTGAACGGTAGCGCGATGGTCGTCTCGGCTTCGCTCGGAGCGATCGCGTGTGGGGCGCCGAGCGCGGTCGCGCAGTCGGCCGCTTCGGCCGCGGCGGGGAGCGCGGGTGACGGCTCGGTCATCGACGTCGCCTTCGACTGCCAGAAGAAGGGGGAAGCGTGCGTCGATCACTGCGTGCGCATGCTCGTGACGGGCGACACGTCGATGGCCGATTGCATCGTCGCCGTCCGCGAGATGCTCCCCGGCACGGAAGCGTTGGCGCGCCTCGCGGCTACCGGCTCGAAGCACCTCCCGGCGGCGGCGCGCCTGGCGATCGAAGTCTGTGAAGCGTGTGAAGCGGCGTGCCGCAAGCACGCGCAGGTCCACGCCGTCTGTCGCGAGTGCGCCGATTCGTGCGCGCGGACGATCGCGGCGTGTCACAAGCTCGTCGGGTGAGCATGCGCGGTACGGTCGCGTCGATCGCGGTCGCTTCGATCGCGCTCGCGCTCGTCCCGAATCCGGCGCGCGCGAACGGGCGCTTCCCCGCGGCGAACATGCTCGTGGCACGTCCGGGCGATCCGTCGCATCTCGTCCTGCGCGCGACCTACGGTCTCCTCTTTTCGGCCGACGGCGGCGCTACCTGGGACTGGTCCTGCGAGCGAGCGGTGGGCTACGGAGGAAACGAGGATCCCACGATTGCGGTGACCGGCAGCGGAGCCATCCTCGCCGGCACGTTCCGGAGCTTCGCGCGCTCGACGAACGGGGGGTGCGAGTGGCAGCACGGCCCGAAGTGGCCGGAGTCGGTCGTCGACATGGCCCTGCGGCCGAGCGCACCCGACCGGGTGTACGCCGTCTCCTGCCAGTTCTCGAAGGTCGGCGACGCCGGGGCCCAGCTCTTTCACTCGGAGCTCCTCGTCTCCGACGACTCCGGCGAGACCTGGGCGACGCGCGCGACGCTCGACCCTTCCCTCATTCTCGACAGCGTCGAGGTCGCTCCCAACGACCCGAAGCGCCTCTATGTTTCCGCTATTCGCCCGCACGGCAAGGAGACCCAAGGCGTACTGCTCGTCTCGACCGACGACGGGGCGCGCTTCGCGGAGCGCCCGATCCCGCTCGAGACGGCGGACCGCGGTGTCTACATCGCGGCCGTCGATCCGAAACGCGCGGATCGGATCTATTTCCGGACGCGCGGTGTCGACGCGAGCAGAGTCGTCGTAACGGACGACGGAGGAAAGACGACGCGAGCCGCCTTCGAAGGGGTGGGGCCGCTCCTCGGGTTCGCGTTGGCGGACGATGGCGCGACGATCTACGCGGGGGGGCCGAAGGACGGCCTGGTCGTCGCGTCCGGTGCGGTGCCGGCAAAGGAGATCCAATTCACGAAGCGCTCGCCGCAGTCTATCCAGTGCCTCACCGCCGTCGGCGCAACGCTTTGGGCGTGCACGCCCGCGAGCAGCGGGTTCGTCCTGGGTGCGTCTTCCGACGGCGGGGCGACGTTCACCTCCAAGCTGACCCTCCCAGGAATGCGCGGACCGTTGAAGTGCTTGGCGCCCGCCGATTGCAAGGCGGAGTGGGCCTCCTTTCGGGAGCTCGTCGGCGCTAACGATGCGAAGGACGCCGGCCCTCGGAAGCCGTCGCCGCCATCGCCGCCCCCCCCAGAGTCGCGCGCGTGCGGCTGCGCGACGCCGGGGAAGCGCGGTGGGCTCGACGCCGACTTCGCCTGGCCGCTCTGCGTCGCGTTGACGTGGTCGCTTGCCCGACGACGGTCGGCCCGCGTTGGCTCACGCCTTCGCGTTCGCCCGGACCCACGCCACCGCCGCTTCGAGCTCGGAGGGCTTCGCGAAGACCGGGCCGATGAGACGGGCCCGGTCGACGAGCACCTTTGACGCCGATCCGCTGAAGAATGCGATGGGGAGTCGGGGGCGCTCGGCGAGCAGCGAGCGCGCGAAGTCGGAGCCGTCGGAGTCGCCGAGGTCGAGGTCGAGGAGCGCGCAGGTCGTTCGGGCGAGAGCACCCGCCTTCGGCAGAGACGCGGACGCCTGCTCGATGACGTCGAAGCCTTCGGCGCGGAGGCGGCGGGCTACGGCGAGTCGCGCCACAGCCGAGTCATCCACCACCAAGACGGCCGGGGGCGCGGCTGTCTTGGGTCGGGACGAACGACGAGGCGGGCGCGCTGAGCGAGAGGAGCCAGATGAGCCAGATGACATAGAGGGGTCCGCGTGACCTGCGGGGCTGCCCCTACACCCGAGTCACCATCGACCTTAGCACGGAGACCGTTTCAGACTAGATTCTCGCGCGATGTCCCCCTCCATCCCTGCACCTTCCCCCGCGTCTTCGATGGGCCCGCCGTTCACCGCGGAGGCCGTCCGCGCCCTTTACGACAAGCCGCTCTTGGCCCTCCTCGACGAGTCGCGCGCCGTGCACCGCGCGAACCACGCTGACGACGAGGTCCAGCTTTGCACGCTCCTCAGCGTGAAGACCGGGGGGTGCGCCGAGGACTGTGCTTACTGTCCGCAGTCGAGCAAGTACGACACGAACGTAGGGCCGGAGCGGATGCTCGACGTCGGGCAGGTGATCGCAAGCGCGAAGCGGGCTAAGGAGATCGGCTCGACGCGGTTCTGCATGGGTGCGGCGTGGCGCGAGGTGAAGGACGGCCCCGCGTTCGAGCGCGTGCTCGAGATGGTGCGGGGGGTGAAAGGGCTCGGGCTCGAGGCGTGCGTGACGCTAGGGATGCTCACCGACGCCCAGGCCGCGCGACTCAAGGAGGCCGGGCTCGACGCGTACAACCACAACATCGACACAAGCCGCGAGAACTACAGGTCGATCATCACGACGCGGACGTTCGACGACCGGCTTCGCACGCTCGAGAACGTTCGCAACGCGGGGATTACCGTGTGCTCCGGGGGGATCATCGGCATGGGGGAGAGCGCGGGGGACCGGTGCGAGATGCTCCGCACGCTTGCGAACCTGCAGCCCCAGCCCGAGAGCGTGCCCATAAACGCGCTCGTCGCCGTCGCCGGGACGCCGCTCGAGAGCCTCCCGCCGGTCGACCCGCTCGACCTCGTTCGGATGATCGCGGTGGCGCGCATCCTGATGCCGAAGGCGCGGGTGCGCCTCAGCGCGGGGCGGACGAACCTGTCGCGCGAGGCGCAGATGATGTGCCTCTTCGCCGGGGCGAACTCGATCTTCTACGGAGAGAAGCTGCTGACGACGCCGAACCCGGACGAGGAAGCGGACCTGTCGCTGATCCGGGACGCGGGGTTGCGGGCGATGCCGCCGGCGGCGAGCGCGGCGGGTTCCCGCCCGGGAGAGTAAGGCTCCCGGTCTCCTAGCGCGCGCGGGAGGAGGAGCGCGACGCGGAAGGTGCGGACGATGCGCGCGTCGCGGGCGATCGGGATTGTCCATGTGCGCGCCGTGAAGCGGTGCGGGAAGCGGGCGTCGAGGTCGACCGGGAAGCGGTTGTCCGTGACGAAGACGAGGGTCTCTGCCTGCCGCCACTCGGCTCGCGGGAGCCAGTCGTCGAAGTCGTCGCGGAGGTCGTCGTCGCAGCCGACGGGGATGTCGCGGTCGAGCCCGGCATGGAGCTGCGCGCAGACGGTGTAGAACGGACCGACGACGACCGGGACATCGTCCGGGTCGGCGATGCGTGTCTCGTCGACGATCGCGCGCACGACGTCGATCGCCGTCGGCCACCCCACGAGCTCGGTCGCGATGTCCAGCGCGGGATCCGCCGACGCGGGGAGGAGGCGCACCGACGCGGGGACGAGGACCCATGCATGAGCGATCGCCGTGAGCGCCAGCCCGGTCACGATCGCGGAGACGGTGAGCTTCCGCGAGGCGAGCGGTGGAGCTCCTGGCGAGGGCGAGCCCATGCGGCGCGCCGCGAAGAGCGGGAGCACGAGCAGCGCCGGGGCGAGCCAGTGCGGCTCGGCGACGCGGCTCCATAGGCAGAGGGTGAAAAGGGGGGCGAACGGGAGGGCGAACGCGAAGTAGAGGAGGGAAGTCTCGGCGTTGCCATCTCTGCGCGCGCGAACGAGCGCGAGGGCGACGATCGCGGCAAGGACGAGGAGGAGCGGGGAGACGTAGAAGAGCTGCCCGCCGAGCAGGGCTCCGAGGTTTCGAAAGGAGACGCCTGCGCCCGTCTGGGTGTCGACGAGGCGATGGCGGAGGAGTGGAAACCCTCGGCGCGCTTCGTAGAGGGCGATCGGGGAGACGACGAGAGCGCCCAGGATGAGCCCCGCCCACGGCCAGGGGGTCCGCGCATGCGCGCGCGCAGGTCGCGTGAGGTAGGCCGCGACGAGCGTGATCGCGAGAAGGACGCCGGAGACTTTCGCCGCGCACGCGACGCCGGCGAGGGTCCCTGCGAACAGGAGCGCCGCCGCGGCACGGCCGCTCGATGCGGGCGCGCGGAGCCCTGCCGCCGCGAGACCGAGCGCCCCGACCCACGCGAAGGCGAGGGGGAGATCGGGCGTCATGGCGAAAAGACCCACGGAGACCTCCGGCGCAGCGGCGACCGCGAGCCCAGCGACGAGCCCCCCCCGCCACGCGGCCCCCGCGAGGCGCGCGGCGAGCACGACGAGCCAGGGGAGCAGCGTCGCGAGGAGGGCCGTCACGTGGTGCGCGGCTCCAGGCGTCAAGGATGTGCCCCCGGCGATGGCGCGCGCCACCAAACCGATGAGCCCGGGGTGATCGAGGTAGGCCGGCTGCGGATGAAGCGCGTAGCACGCGTAGAGCGCCTCGCTGTCCCCGAAGCCGATATGCCCGGAGGCGTAGAGGCGCACCGCGAGGAGGGCGATGCTCACGATCCCGAGAGCGAGCGCCAGCGGCATCGCGGTCTCGCGTCCCTCTCCACGTCGCGTATGCGTCTGTGCAGTCACGCCAGCCACGGACGCAACATACGCGCGACGTCGCTCGACGGGCGATGCCGAGGGCCGAGCGCCTCGTCGACCGCGTCGCAGGCTCTGACGAGAGACGTCCGCGCGTCGAGCGCGCGCGCGAGGGCTTGGGCGATCTTCTTCGGCTGGACCTCGCGCTGGACGAGCTCCGCGAACGCGGCCCGCCCCAGGAGCACGTTCGGCAGGGCGATCTGAGGTGTCCTGAGGAGCCGACGCGCGGCGAGCTCGGTGAGCAGATCGACGCGATAGACGATGACCGGCACGGCGCGCGCGAGCGCCGCCTCGAGCGCCGCCGTTCCCGATGCGCACAGCGAGGCGTCGAACGCGCGTAGACACGGCGCCGCTCCGACCCGGCCGTCCACCTCGACGACCTCGACGCCGAGCTTGCTCGCCGCCTCGAGCGCCCACACCCGCGTCGCCTCGTCGAGGCTCGGTGCCAGCAACACGCGCCCGTCGATGCTCCCGCGGTCGTGGCGCACTCTCTCGTACGCCTCGAGCATCGGCCCGAGCAGGCGCTTCACCTCGTGTGGCCGGCTTCCCGGGAGGAGCGCGACGGCGCGGGCGTACGGCGTTAGTCCGAGCGCTTCGCGGGCCTCGGTACGAGTGAGCGACCGGGTCTCGCGCGCCGGATGCCCGACATACTCTGCGTCGACACCCCGCTCCCGCCAGAGCGCCTCTTCGAACGGGAGCATGACGGCCATGCGATCCACGGTCCGGCGGAGCGGACGCGCTCTCCCCTCCCGCCACGCCCAGATCTGCGGCGCGCCGTACCACAGGATGCGAACGCCGCGCGCGTGGAGCCGGGCGGCGAGGACCGTGTTGAACTCCGTGTAGTTGACGAGGAGGGCTGCGCTCGCCTTGCGCTTTCGCGCCGCACGAGCCACCGCTGCGTAGGCGACGCCGATCGCGCACGCGCGGGCCGCCACGTCGGTCACGCCGAGCGCCGTCGACGCGCGAAGATCGCTCACGAGCTCCACCCCCTGCGCTTCGAGCGAGCTCCCCCCCATCCCGAACACGCGCACGTTCGCCAGCCCCAGGCCGCTCAGCTCCGAGACGACCTGCGCGGCGGCCCTGTCACCCGACGCCTCTCCCGCGACCACCAGAAGCTCGCTCATACGCTCTCCGGGGTTCTCTCGGGGGTGCGCGCACCGCGCAGCGCGGACGCAATCTCTTCGACGTAACGCGCGCGGCACGCTCCGAAGCCCGGAGACGACTCGATGGTTCCTACCTCAACCGAGTCCGCTTCGGCGAGCGCTTTCAGGCAGTGTCCCGGCAGGACGACCTGCTCGTCCACGCCGCGCCGCTTCGCTTCGACCTTGCGCCAGGCGGTCAGGGCGGCCTCCCGCGCGCGGCGGCGAGCGATCGTCTCGCGCGCGGGGCGCGGGGCGTCGAGCTGGTCCCGTTCGACCGGGGGGACGTCGCCGTCGTCGATCCCGCGCGCGATGGCCTCGAGAAGGACCGGGCCAAGGGCCTCGAGGCGCTCGCGGGGGATGCGTGCCTTGGCGAGCGCGTCGAGGGTGCGCGGGCGAGAGCGCGCGAGGGCGAGCAGCGCTTCGGTGGCGATCGCGCGCGCGGCCGGCCGGTCTAGCGCGGCCCCCTCGGCTTCCCGCGCCGCCCAGAGCCGTCGAAAAACGGCGCGCTCCACTTTGCCAAGGCGATCGAACCCCTTGGCGTTCGCGTACGCGAGCGGGTCGACTGGTTCGCGCGCGGAGGCGATCGCGGTCGCTAGACGGTAACGGGTCTCCTCGAGCACCTCGGCCTCGATCCCGCGGTCGGCGAGCTCACGCCAGAGGAGGTCGTCGAGAGCTTCGAGGTGAGCCACATCGCGCGCTAGGTAGTCGAGGTGGGTCTCCAAGAGGGGACGCTCGCGCCAGTCGTGGTGTTGGAGCCCTTTGTCGATCTCGATCCCCAGCTCCGCACGCGCCAATGTTGCGAGCCCCGTCGCGGTCCGACCGAGGAGACGCGCCGCGATGGATGTGTCGTGCACGTTGCCGAGAAAGAGCCCCGTCGCGGCGAGCATCCGCGCGTCGAAGGCCACGTCGTGCACGATCTTCACAGGCCCCGACTCCGCGAGGACCGGCGCGAGCGGCTCGAGCGACGTCGCGAGCGCGTCCACGATCGAGATCGTCCCGTGCGCGGCGAGCTGCACCGTGCAGACCTGCGCCCGGTAAGCGAACATGCCGTCCGATTCCACGTCGAGCGCCATGCGTGGCGCGCTCGAGAGGGCGCGCGCGAGCTCCTCGAGCTCGGCGCGTGCGCGAATCTCTCCGCTCAATTCGGCGGTGAGGTGTTGAACCGTCCGCTGCGCAAGACCGTCGTTGTCCCTGGGTACGACTCGACGGGATACTCGGCGAGCACGGCGGGAGTCGTCTGGCTCTCGGTCATGCGTCCGATGAGCTGGATCTTGTACTGCCCGGTCGTGTCTACGGGGCCATTGATCATCGACCAGACCGAACGCCCCCCTTGATTGGTGGTGAACGTGCACTGCGCGTTCGGGAGGTTGTTTTGGAGGTAGAAGGTGCGCGCCTGGCCGGGCGTGGTCCCCGTGGGCACGGGCTGTCCAGAGCTTGCATACACGATCTGGAATTGCGCCCCTCGGACGTCGTGGTCCTCACAATCGTCGGCGCCCGTGACGAGCGTCGCGAGCTGCGCGTTCGCCGACTCGGAGCCGAGGACGCTCGTCAGGAGCTCGGTGTCGCTCGCCGTCGTGATCGAGTTGTAGTTGGTCTGTCCCGGAGGGGCCACGAGGACGGCGGCGAGCCAGTAGAACGACGCCTGTCCTGCGTCTGGATACACGTGGTACGTGAAAATCTGCTCGCCCGCGGGCGGAGGGGGGAAGAACATGAGCCCCGCGTCGTCGACGAGCCCAGTGAAGGCGATCGGGGCGAGGCTCGACGGCCCCCAGAAGAGGCTCACCGTTGCCCCCGCAGCGGGCGCGTTGGACACGAAGTCCGTGAGGTGAAGGACGTACGTGTTCGCGCCGGCGTCCGTCGTCGTGGAGCCGTCGGGCGGTACGGAGGAGTCGACCGGCGGCGATGCGTCGACCGGAGAGGCGGAGTCGGCGGCGTCGACGGCCGCATCGCCGGCGTCACCGGCGTCGTCCCCCGCGTCGGTATCCATCGGGTCGGGGTGGAACTCGGCATGACGGAAGAGGAACGCGGCGCCGGCGTCGTAGCAGCTCCAGTCTGGGGCGACCTGCCCACCATCCGGTCCGGTCACAGTCATCACCGGGAGGGGACCAAAACAGCTCTCTTGTGACGGGGGGACTTGGACGTCCGCCCCCGAATCCTCGCCGACGACGGGGGGGCCAGAGTCCTGGCCGTTGGGGGCCGTGGGGTTGTTGCTGCAAGCGGCAGCTGCTTGCAACGCCGCGGACGCGGCAAAGAGTCCCAAGAGAAGAACGGACGAACTCCTATGCATGATCCCTCCGAGTCCGGACAAGCTGCGGTCTCGCGTGGAGACCCAAGGTCAACTTACACAAGCATGGGTAGCAACAACCAATAACCCGCCTTTCTAGCACGGATTTCGGTACGGCTCTCGGGCCGGTCCGCCTAGCCCGTCAAGAAGGCCCGTCAAGAAGTCGAGCGAGCGGCCGCCGTTCGGCGGCGTCGCAGACCGAGCGTACACGCGATTACCCCGGCAACGCCGAGCGCGATCATGCTGCCGGGTACCCTTCCACCGGGTCCGCCGGGGCGTGCGCTCGCGCAGCTGCTCTGCGGCTGCGCGCACTGCGTCGAAAAACCGTGACGTGGCGTCGGGTCGCAGACGTCTTCGGGCACGGGGCTCCCCACGCTCGTCGTGCGCGTGCCGTCGGGGGGGTACGCCGTGCAGATGCCGGTCACGTCGTCCTCTGACAGGTTTCGCATCGACGTGCTCCCCTGGACGTAGCGGGCGTACATCGTCGCGCGCGAGTCGGGCGTATGCGCCATGCCGAGGAAGTGCCCAGTCTCGTGCGTCACGATGCTCTCGAAGTCATAGCCGCCGGGGGGGACGGGGCCCGACACGGTGAGAGGAACGTTCTCGGTGGAGTTGACCTCCATGTCGGCGTCGTACAGCTCGCCCGTGTCGGGATCGAACGTCACCGTCGTGAGCGCGAGGGTGTTGTTCGCGTCGTCGTATGGCCAGACGTCGTCGCGGAAGATGATGACGTGCTGGTTCGGCTGGGTCTGGTTGTACTGAACCTGATCGCATTCGACCGGCCCCTCGTCGCGCACGTCGATGCTCACGCGCGATTGCCCCGCGTCGTCGGCTGGGCAAGCGGTGCCCGTCCACTTGGTGAAGGCCGTCGCGAACGCCTGTTCGGCCTGCGCGAGCGTCACCTGCCGGCTCGCGTCCTCCTGGATGCTGTAGCCGACGCACGCATTTCGCCACCAGAGGACGTACCCCTCGTCGTAGCAACCCTCGCTCGGGTCGTAGTCGGCGGGGAGCGGCGCAGTCGTCGTCCTGCAGAAGGCGTGGGCCGCCGCGGGGAGCGCAAGCGCGGTGAGCGTCGATGAGACGGCCACGAACGATCGGAGCCGGCGCCTCTTATCTCGATCCATGGATGCGGACCCAGGCCGCGGCCACGTCCCGCACGCCGTCCTCGACCGCGCGCGTATGGAGAACGTCGGTGGCGCGCGGTGCCTCCGCGGGGAGACCAGCCTTCGCGCGAAGCTGCGCCATCTGCGCGACGCGAGCGCTCGGCGTCGGGACGAGCGCGTCCGCCCCGGACGAGGCGCGGAACATGGGGGCCCCCTGCGTGCTCGCCACGACGGGGAACTGCCCCTGCGCCCGCCCCGTCACCGCATAGACTCCGCCGCCGCTCGTCTTGTCGGGATGCAGGAACAGCAGCCCGGGCTTTCCGACCGTGAGCACGGGCTCGCCATCGACGATCTGCCCGAGGCGCCCGACGGTCCCGCCCATCGTCCTCACCCACGGATCGCTCTCGAGCGTGCCGGCGACAGGGCGATCGGCGTGGACGTGCGTGTACGTGATGATCCGCCCGTCTTCCCAGACGGGCTTCTGCTCGAACGGCGTCACGATCGCCGCCGCGGTCGAGTCGCGGACGAGCTCGTCGAAGAGGATCGCGATCGACATGCTCGCGTGCGCCTCACGCTCCGCCGCGATCTGGCCCACGCCCAGCGCCCCGACGGCGAGGAGCGAGCCAAGTGCGACAGCCCTCAGCCGTTTCATCGCGTCAACTCTAGCAGCCCGTCCCGCCCCCTGCCGCCGTCGCGCACCGAGTAGACCGAGCGCAATCCCTGCGAGCGCGAGCATCCCGCCTCCTCGCCCCCCCCCGTCTCCCGCCCGGGTCGCAATCGTGCACCCTGACGATGGCGTCTGCGGCGGCGATCCAGTGGGCCCGCACGCCGAGCCAAAGCCGTGACGAGGCGTTGGGTCGCAAGGGGTCACCTCCTGGATGGTGACCGGGACGATGGTCGTCCCGGAGTCGAGCTCGGTCGCGCGCGATCCGGACGGGGCGTAGATGGCGCAGATGCCGTCGATGTCGTCGGCGGTCAGGTTGTACGAGCCGGGTTTGTAGTGGGCGTACATCACGGCGGTCTCGGTCGGCGTATGCGCCAGCCCGAGGAAGTGCCCCGCCTCGTGCGTGATGATGCTGTCGAAGTCGTACTGGTCCGGCCCCGGCGTGGAGCTCACGGTGATCTGGGTCTCGTACGTGTTCACCTCGACGTCGGCGTCGTAGATCTCGCCGGTGTCGGTGTCGAACGTCACGGTCGTGAGGGCGAGCGTGTTGTAGACGTCGTTGTACGGCCAGTCCGTGTCGCGAAAGATGATGACGTGCTGGTTGGGACCGGTCTCGCTGTACTCGACCTGGTCGCACGCGACGGGCCCCTCATCCGAGACGGTGACGCTCGGGCTCCCCCCTCCCGGACAGGAGGCGTCCATCCACCGCTGGAAGGCCGTCAACGAGTGCGACTCGGCGTCGGCAAGTGAGATCTCCTTGCTCGCGTTCTGTTGGACGCTGAACCCGACGCACGCATTGCTCCACCACAGAGGGATCGCTCCGGTCGGCGAGTAGCACCCTGCCGTCTGATCGAAGTCCGCTGGGATCGGCGCGGTGATCGTTCGGCAGTAGGCCGACGCGGGCGGCGAGAACGAAACGAGCGCCGCCAGAAAGGCGAGCGTCCCGGCGCACGATCGAAGCCAGCTCATCGTCACGAGCGTAGCGCGTCTTGGCGCGCTCGCCGCTTCCCGCCGCTCCTACCAGCGAACCAGCGCGCAACCCCAGTGAATCCCGGCGCCGAGTGCGAGGAGCATGTTCAGCTCCCCCTTCTTCAGCTTGCCGGCGCGCGTCTGTTCGTCGATGAGGATCGGGATCGTCGCGGCGCTCGTGTTCCCGAAGCGGTCGATGTTCATCGGCATCTTCGCGACGGGAACTCCGAGGTCCTTACGGACGTAGTCGTTGATTCGCTGGTTGGCCTGATGAGCCAAGAACCAGTCGATCTGATCGAACGCGACCTTTTGCTCCGCGCAGAGCGCGCGCGCCGCTTCGGGTAGCTTTGTGACTGCGAAGCGGAAGAGCTCCTTCCCGTCCATCCTGGGAATGTGCGCCTGCTCGTCGAAGTGGTCCTTCTTCCAGTACGGGCGGGTGCGGAAGCCGCCCCCCGGCACGTAGAGGAGCCGGGCCCCGCGCCCGTCGGTGTGAATCTTGATGCCGCGCAGCCCCGCATCGCGGTCGGTCGCGCGAAAGACGAGCGCTCCGGCGCCGTCGCCGAAGAGGACCGCCAGCGCTCGGTGCGCGTTTGCTCGCGCGCGCGCCTCGGGGGAGACCGGCCGATCGCTCTCGCCCATGAGAACGTCCCAGTCGTCCCACGGCATGAAGCCGGCGTGCGCCTCGGCGCCGATGAAGAGGATCGTCTTGGCGGCGCCGCTCTTGATGAGGGCATCGACGAGCTGCACGCCGAAGAGCATCGCGCCGCACTGCTGTCGGATGTCGAGCCCCGGAACGCCGTCGATTCCGAGCTTCGCCCCGACGAGCGCCGCGGAGCCCGGGAAGACGTAGTCGGGCGTCATCGTCGCGAAGACGATGTAATCGATGTCCCCGGGCGTAATCCGCGCGGCCTCGATGGCACGCTTGGCGGCCTCGACGCCGAGATCGCTCGCGCCGACCCCCTCCGGCGCGTAGTGCCGCTGGCGGATCCCGGAACGCTGGAAGATCCACTCGTCCGACGTGTCCATCACGCGGGAAAGCTGCGCGTTCGTGACGGGGGGACCGGGCGCGTAATGGCCGGTCCCGATGATCTCGAAGCCGAGCGCTGCGCTGGTCATCGGAGGGGCGGATTTAGTTGGGGAGCATTGAAAAGACCACGCCTTTTCGGTCACAGATGCGTCACGTTCCTCCTGATGCGACGCGTTGGCGGCGAAACGCCGCATTTTTGGGGCCGCCCGTGGCCCGCGCCAGCCCGAGGATGGTCAGGGTCTCGTCGGAGCGCCTCAGCAGCAGCCGGTCGCCGATGCCGATCTCGTGCTCGTCGTGGTGCCCGTCGAGGAAAAGTCGGGCGGACCGCATCTTGCTCCAGACCTCGAGGTGCGCCCCTTCGTCGATCAGCCCGAGAAACAGTCGACGCGACGCTCGTACACCCCGCCCCCCCACCCCGTCCCCCTCGCCGTGATAGGGCTCGCGAACCACGAACTGCAGCTTTCGCGATGTCAGCGGAAGAACGCGCCCCCCGGCGCTGCGCTGCGCGGCGGTCGAGCCGGCGGCCGGTCCGACCCAGAGCCCGCTCGACTTTTGCTCCTCCTCACGGACGCTCCCCGGGCGCACGACCCTCAGGATGTAGCGAGACGTCGCGGCGGGCGATGCGTGACAGAAGAGCGCCTCGTTGAGCACGCGGTTATGAACGAGGCGATCGTTCAGCTCCACGCGCATCCGCGACAGGACCACCCCGCGAAGCTTCCCCGCGAGCGCCGCGACGAGCGTCGGCAGGACGGCCCCCTTTCGCGCGGCGCAGAAGAAACCGACCGACGACGCCGGAGCGCTGTTCACGCCCAGAAGTGGGACGTCGGCCCCGAGCTGATGCGAGGCGCCGAGCACGGTGCCGTCGCCCCCGACGGTGACGACGAGGTCATAGGGCCCCTCGATGCGGGAGCGCGACCCTTCGTAGAACTCGGCTTTCGCGCCCAGCTCGGCCAGGGCGGCGCGCACCTCACTCTGCGTCTCCAGGTGATCCTCGTGGGACCGTCGAATCCGTCGGACGGTCGGGTCTCCCGCCGCCATGAGCTTGGCGACGCGCGGCTCGCCCCCCTGGACCACGAAGGTCGCGTACGACGTCCGCTTCGCGAGCACGGCGACGCGCGGGGCCTTTCCTCTCCCCAACGCCGTCATGCGCGCTCCGCGAACCGGCGAAGCGCGAGCTCCGTCTTGGCGTCACGGAGCCGACCGACGCGACACTCCGCCAGGATCGCGGAGAGCGGGACCTGAGCGATGGACGCGCCACGCTCGAGCGGCGACCCGTCCTCGGTCGGAGTACCGCGGCGAGCGCCCCCGACGTCCACGCAGAAGTAGAAATGCCGCTCTGCGATGAACCCAGGCACCGGCCAAACCCACCCGCCGAGCTCCTCGAGCGCGCTTGCAGGCACGTCAATTCCGAGCTCTTCGCCGAGCTCTCGCGCCGCAGCCTCGCGCGGCGTCTCCCCCTCGTCGATCAACCCGGCAGGGAGCTCCCACATGTTCCCCTCGGCGACGCCGAACCCTTCGCGAAGCAAGATCGGCACGCGCGCGGCGGTTCGGAGGTAGACGTCGGGCTCGAGGAGGGGCTCTCCCCCCCTCGTGAGCGAATACGCGACGATCGCGACCGCATCGATCGCCCTTCGCTCGACGACGTCGTACGCGAACGCTTCGCTCGCCGACCCGTCCGGGTAACGTGCGACGAGATCCGTCCGGCGCACGTTCATGAAGCCCCCGTCCGCCCGCGACTCCGCGGTGCGGTCGCGCGCGACGGTCAGCGCGATGCGCGGAGGCGGGGCCAGACGAGGAGGGGCGGACATTCTGTAAGTACGTGCCGGGGCGACTGCGCCATCACTCGGCGGTGAAAGGGAGAGTAAAACACGACAGGTACCCGCGGCGAGAAGCGCGTTGGTGGCATGGTCGTGCGGTCGCATGGCGTCGCGGCCTCGGGTAGTCTCCCGTCCTCAGGGTGGGCTCCATGTTCCCGAAGAGCGAGCCGCCGCCGGCTTTGCGGGGGTTCGAGATCCTCGACCGCCTGGGAGCGGGCGGTGCGGGACAGGTGTTCCTCGCGCGGAGTCGGGCTGGAAAAC
>JBKQKP010000274.1:0-69331 GCA_052147435.1 Polyangiaceae bacterium
ACGGCGATCGCCTCGTCGCGCTCGAACGGTGCGAGGCTCGGGCTCACGGCGGTCATGCCGACCGCGCGATCGCCGAGCGCCTGGTGCGCGACGGCCAGGACGAGGGCGCTGTCGATTCCGCCCGAATAGCAGACGAGGACCGAGCCCATCTCGGCGAGGGTGCGGCGAAGCTCGGCGAGCTTCGTCTCGGTGGCGTCAGCGCTGGCTCGATCCATGCGGTTCCGCCTGGTACTTACCATAGGCATGGGAGACACGCCTTCATCGCCGGGGTCGGGATCCGAGTCGCTCGCGGGTACGCCCGAGCCGCCGTATTACGCTGTCGTCTTCACGTCGGTGCGTCGCGGGGGGCCAGAGGCCGACGCCGCGTATTCCCGGACCGCGGCCGAGATGGAGCGACTCGCACGCGAACAGTCCGGGTTCCTCGGGATCGAGTCCGTACGGGACGGCGCGGGGGTGGGGATCACTGTGTCGTACTGGGCATCGCTCGAAGCGATCGCGGCCTGGCGAGAGCACGGAGAGCATCGGCTGGCGCAGCGCTCCGGGAGGGGGGAGTGGTACGGGGCCTATGCGCTGCGGGTGTGCAGGGTCGAGCGGGCAAGTCGGTTCGAGCGCGGCGGATCGACATGACCGACGCGCTGATCCTTTCCGGAGGAGTCGCGAAGGGGGCGTTCGACGCCGGGGTCCTGTCCGTGCTCTTGGGCCGCGAGGGGAAAGAGAGTGGGAAGGCATCACCCGTCGACGTCCGCAGCATCGTGGCGGCGAGCTCCGGCGCGCTGAACGGGGCGTTCGCCGCATCCGTCCTTCACGCGGGGACGGAAGAGGCCGAGATCGGGCGTCTCGCGTCCCTTTGGCTCGAGGACGCTTCGTTCGGGCGCGTGTTCGAGCCGACCTTTGGCGGGATCTTCGGTCTGCGCGGGGCATCGGGTGAGGACAAGGTCCTTCACATCCTCCGGAATGCCATCGCGCCCGCACCGAGGGTCCGGACGATCGAGCTCCGTCTGGTCGTGGGAAACCTCGCGGGGAGCCTCGAGCAGATCGGCGGCGCAGCCGCGACGACCTACGAGAGGGTCCTTCCGTTCGATGCCGGCACCTTCGAGAGCCCCGACCGGCTCGAAACGATGTTTCACGCGGTCACGGCGTCGGCTGCTTTCCCCGGTGCCTTCGTACCGGTCCCTCTCGAGATCGACGGTCGCAGGGTTCCGTGCATCGACGGAGGCGCGGTCAACAACACACCGCTCCGCTACGCGCTCGAGCACCCGTCGGGCATCGATCGCGTCTTCGTCGTCAGCCCGCAGCCGCGCGTGGCCGAGGACAGCGCCGTCGAGATGCGGGGACTGGGTCTTCTCACGCATCTGGCCGACATGCTCGTCGAGGAGCGCCTTTATCGCGACCTGCGGGAGGCCTACGCAATCAACGAGGCGCTGGTCCGCTTGGAGGAGGTGGTGAGCGATCCTGCGCTCCGGGCGAGGGTGCTCGACACCATCGGATGGCGTGGGCGGAAACCGGTCGAGATCGTGGAGCTTCGGCCCGCGGGCAATCTCCAGGGGGACATGTTCGATGGGTTTTTCTCGCGTGAGCTACGGGAAGCGTATGTGCGGAGCGGGGAAGAGGTCGCGCGCGCGTGGCTAACTAGGCCCGGTTAGAGGGCAAACGTCGGGGAGACGGCCTCCTGCCCCTTGCTTCCAGGCTAGGAAGCGAGCGACGATCGCAGAATGCGCGTCGCATACGTAATTTCGGCGCTCGCCGTCCTTTTCGTCCCCTTCGGCTGCGCCTCGATTCTTGGGGATTTCAGCTCCGGTGCTGCTTCCGGGGACGATGGTGGCGGGGTGGACGCCAATGGCCCGCACGAGGACGGAGCGGTCGGTAGCGATTCGACCACCCTCTCCGACGCGCCGGCCTCGGACGGTGGGCAAGGGGACGCCGTTTCGCCGGTGGACTCCGGGTCCGACGCGCCGCCCATCCAGCTTCTCTTGTGCAACTCGTGGGAGAGCGCGTCGCCCACTGTCGTCCTCCAAATTCCCCCGTACGACTCGGGTGGCGGGGGCGGTAACGGGTTCCCGATCAATCAATTTGCCGTCGAGCACATCGCTCCGTCGAGCGCTGCGCGCATCGTCGTGGCGACCAATGGTCCCACGGGCAGTCAGACCACGGTCTTCACAGTCCCGGAGTCGAGCGGCGGCGGCGGTGGCGTCCAGAGCATGGTGTTTGCGTCCGCGAATCTCCGAGGCGAGTTCAGGGTGACCCTCGACGGCGGGGACGCGGGCACGAACGCAACGGGCATGCTCGTGCAAGACTCGAACGGAAACTACGATCTCTACGCGATCGCCGACACCGATCCCGGGAACAACGTGGCCGCGGAGACTCCCGTTGCGACGAACTCGCCTCCTCCGGCGACGGGCAACGGCGGCAACTTCAACACGT
The DNA here is from genome assembly GCA_052147435.1 of Polyangiaceae bacterium. Classification (GTDB taxonomy): domain Bacteria; phylum Myxococcota_A; class Polyangia; order Polyangiales; family Polyangiaceae; genus JBKQKP01. The sequence continues at coordinate 2,422 of JBKQKP010000274.1, forward strand.
CGACCATGCAGCTGCCCGGGGGGGCGTACTACACCCTGGCCTCTTACCTCTCGACGACCGCCGGGCAATACGATCTCACCTCGTGGGACACGGCGACGACCGGGGGGAGCAGCTCTTCGGGGGGCAGCAGCTCGAGCAGTAGCTCGAGCAGCAGCAGCTCGAGCAGCGGCGGCTCTTCGGGGAGCAGCTCGGGAGGGGGTGGTGGCGTCGGCTGGATGCAGGTCTACTCGGGGTCGGGCCAGGTTGGCCTGAGCGCGTCGCTCGTGAGCAATGGGAGCGACGTTTACGGCTTCAACCCTCCTGCGGGGCAAGGCAACAACGGACCGGCTCCGCTCTCGCAGTACACGTTCGTGCCGGGCACCATGACCGCTCCCACGACCCGTCCGATCACCACGGGGACCGAGACGGGAGCAACGATCGCCGCCGCTCAGACGCCGGCCGGATACGAGCTCGCGTTCATTGATCTCACCGGAACACAGAGCGTCACCCTGCTTGCGGGCTTGGTGCCCCCGGCAAACATCAACACGTTCGTGATCGACGATCTCCCCTCCTTCTCGTTCAAGCCCGGAGGGGACGCGGGGCTCTTCGATACGACGACTTTCGGAAACCAGGGCATCGGCGCCCGATGGTTCCGTAACGGGACATTCGGGACTCTCGGGAGCGGGGGGACGGGCGGTACCGGTGGTGGCTACACGGGCCTCAACTTCTACGTCGGGAACACGAGCGGCCAGTGGATCATCGAGATTGCCGGTACGGGGCAGAATCTCCTCCCCGGGCAGACGATCATCGGGGTTGGGTTCGACCTCGCGAACGCGTTCAACGAAGCCGTCGTCACGTTCGACATCGCGTGGACCCAGCAGCTCGCGGACGGGACGGCCGTTCTTTACTACAACGAGCTTGAGTGCCAGGCGCCCTAGCCTCCCCCAAGCCTTCATAGCTATCTAAAAATACACGCTCTTTCGGAGGAAGAGCGCAGCCGAGCCTTGCCGGGCGATAGGGGCAATTGCGGCCATCTCTCGTAACTGGTAATTTGTTCAGTATGGGCCTCCCGCTCTCGGATCTCCTCTCGCTCTTTGGTTCGCGTGTGGAGTCCGCGAAGGAGCTCGGCGAGCTCGCCAGGGGAAAGGGAGAGGGAGAAGAAGCAAAGCTGTGCCTCGATTGGCCCGAGCTCGATGCCGCGCTCCCTGACGGGGGGCTACCGCGCGGAGTCGTGGAGCTTGCGGCGCCTCGTGCGCTAGGCGGCGGGGCATCGATCGCGCTCGCTGCCGTGCGCGCGGCCCACGCGAGGAACGAGCGAGCGTGGTGCGCGTGGGTCGATCCGGAGTCGACGCTTTATGCCCCCGGCGTCGTGGCGTCGGGAGTCGATCTCGCGCGGCTCCTCGTGGTCCGTCCCCCACGCACGGAGCTCGCGCGCGTGGCCGTGAAGGTAGCGGGGGCGCGCGCGTTCGACGTGATCGCGATCGACATGGACCCGGTGCCGGGGGCCGTCGTGGACGGCGCCAGGGTCGAGCGGTCGCGCCCCCGAAAACGTGCGTGGCCGCTCGAGGTCCTCGTGCGGAAGCTGGCGCTCCTCGCGGCAGAGGGGGGGGCGACGATTTTGCTTCTCACGGACGCGACCGTCCACCGCGCCGTCCCCTGGCCAGTCGCGTTACGGCTCGAGATCGCGCGCGCGCCCGAGTCGATCTCGCTGCGCGTGGCGAAAGATCGGAAAGGGAGGTGCGGTCTCGCCAAAACGGTGCCGCTCCGGACGCGCCCCGGCGTTCTCCCGAAGACGGGATGAGCCATGCGAATCGCAGCGGTGTACCTGCCGTTCGTGCGGATCGAGCTCGCTCGCGCGCGCTCAGGCGAAGGGCTCCCCCTCGCGGTCGTCATCGCGCGTCCTCGAGGAGCCGTGAAGGACGAGCGCTCTCTGCTCGGCGGCACTCGCCTCGACGAGGTCTCTTCCGAGGCGCGACGCTGCGGCGTCCGGCACGGCGAAACCATCGCCGCCGCACGCGCGAAATGTGCCGAGCTCCTCGTCAGGGTCGTCACCGAGGAGGCCGTCCGCGACGTGCTTCACGCGGTAGCCGAAGCGGCGCTCTGTTTCGGTCGCACGGCGTCGATCGACGAAGCGCGTGACGTCGTATGCGTCGACGTGACGGGGTGCGGGCATCTCTTCGGAGGAGAAGAGGGGCTCGCGAGAGCGCTCGGGGAGCGAATCGGCGCGATGCACCATGGCCCCGCGCGCGTGACGATCGCCGAAGGGCCTCGCGTGGCGGCGGCGATCGTTCGTGCGCTCCGAAAGAGGGAGACGTACGTCGTCCCCTCCGGAAGGAACGCCGAAGCGATCCGCGCGCTCCCGATCACGGCGCTCCCGATCGCGCCTGGCTCGATCGCCTGGCTCGGGAAGCTCGGGCTCGCGAAGATAGGCGATCTCCAGAAGCTCCCCGCGAGCGGTCTCGCCACGCGCCTCGGCGCCGCCCACGCCGAGGTGATGTCGCTCCTCGCGGGGGACGACGGCGCGCCGCTCGATCCGTACGTGCCGCCCGAAGTGCCCGAGGAGCGCGCGGAGCTCGAGTACGGGATCGACAAGACCGAGGCGCTCCTCTTCGTCGTGAAGACGTTGTGCGATCGGCTCGCGGCCCGCCTCGCGGGGCGGGCGATGGCCACGGTGCGCCTCGAGGTCGTCCTCTCGCTCGACCATGGAATCGCGCGCGACTCGGCGAAGGAAGCCTCGCTCCAGATCGCGGTCCCGTCGCCGCTCGCGAGCGCCTCCGAGCTCCTCGCCGTCGTGCGCGCGCGCGTCGAGTCGTGGACGATCCCCGCGCCTATCTTGGCGGTGGCGTTACGCGCTACGGAGCTCGCGCGGAAAGAGGGGACGGCGCTCGATCTCTTCGTGCCCGAAGCGAAGGCCGACCGCGCACTTCCGCGGCTCGTCGCGGAGCTCGTCGCGGACCTGGGCGAGCGGAGCGTCGGGACGTTGGCCCTCGCGAACACTTGGATCCCCGAGGAGCGGAGCACGCTCGTCCCCTTCGACAGGCTGCGCAGGTCACATTCGCCGCATCTGCCGCATCCGTCGCTCGTGTCGCAAGCTCCGGAACCGTCGCGCGTGCTCGGCGCGCCGCTCATCGTCGAGGGGATGGAGCCGTTGCATTTGATCGCGCGGATCGATGCGGTCGAGTGGTGGCGGGCGAGGCAAACGGGACAAGCGGGTGGGGCGCGCGATTTCGTCACTGCGTGGGACGCTCGGGATGGACGGCTGGCGTGGGTAGCGGTCGACCGGGACTCAGGACAAGCGCAAGCGCGAGCTCGCGTGCTGGGATGGATGGACTGATGGCGCGCGTTCGGATCGATCCCACGTCGCGCATGCCGATCGACCCCGTCACGGTCGAGCCTGCGCCCCACCTTGTTCGCGTTGCTCGCATCGAAGAGCAGCACGGTTACGTCGAGCTCACCGCCCGTTCGAGCTTCTCCTTCCTGCAGGCCGGCTCTTCGCCCGAGGAGCTCGTGCGCAAAGCCGCGGAGCTCGGCTACGACGCCATCGCCATCGCCGACCGGGACGGCCTCTACGGCATGGTGCGCGCCCAGGAGGAGGCGGCGAAGGTCGGCGTGCGCCTCGTCGTAGGCTGTGAGCTCACGATCGGAGCCGCGCCCCCGCACGCGAGCGTCACGGTCCATATCGAGAGCCACGACGGATACAAGAATCTCTGCCGCATCCTGACCGAGAGCCATCGCCTCCATCCGAAGGGGACGCCGCGCAAACCGGAAGAAGGGGTCCCGAGGAACTGCTTCGCGGGCGTCCCCACGTCGTTCGTGTGCGAGCACTCCGCGGGGCTCTGGTGCATGGCCCACGACGACGTCACTGACGGCGACGCGCGTCTCCTGCGGGAGGGATTCGGCTCGCGCTTCAGCTTCGCCGTCCACCGCCATCTCGACGGCGGGGATCACGTGCGCGTGCGACGCGCCGTACTCCGCGCGCGTTCGCTAGGCTCCCCGATCGTCGCCACGAACGCCGTCCGGTACGCGCAGCGCGAGGGGAAGCTCGTCTACGACGTTCTTCACTGCATCCGCGAGAACATCACGCTCGAAGAGGCGGGGCGCGCGCTCGCGTCCAATACCGAGGCGCGCTTGAAGACGGCCGCGGAGATGGGGCGGCTCTTCTCCGACCACCCCGAGTGGATCCAACGGTCACGCGTCATCGCGCGCGCGTGCACGTTCGCGCTGAAGGAGCTCAAGTATCAGTTCCCTTGCGAGCTCGACGACAAGGCCCACGATCGAGAGACCCCCAACGAGGCGCTCCGGCGCCTGACCTACGAGGGGGCGCGCAGGCGCTTCGGTGAGGCAGACGACGCGGTCCCCGAACCGATTCGCGCGCAGATCGAGAAGGAGCTCGCCCTCATCGCGAAGCTCGACGTCGCCCCGTATTTCCTGAGCGTGAAGACGATCGTCGAGATGGCGAGGAGCCGCGACATTCTCTGCCAGGGGAGGGGGAGCGCGGCCAACAGCGCCGTCTGTTACTGCCTCGGGGTCACCGCGGTCGATCCGTCGCGCACGAACCTCCTCTTCGAGCGGTTCCTCTCCGCCGAGCGCAAAGAGCCGCCGGACATCGACGTCGATTTCGAGCACGAGCGGCGGGAAGAGGTCATCCAGGCGATCTACGAGAAGTACGGGCGCGAGCGCGCAGCGATGGTGAGCGAGGTCATCTCGTATCGCGGGAAATCCGCGCTCCGCGAGGTGGGGAAAGTGTTCGGGCTGTCGCTCGAGCAGATCGATCGGCTGAGCGCGATCGTCACGCACTGGGACTCGGCGGACGCGGCCGTTCCAGAGCGCCTCCAGGAGGCCGGCTTCGACGCGAACGACGATCGCATCCGATCGGTCCTGACGATGTCACGCGCGATCAACGGCTTCCCACGCCACTTGTCGATCCACGTCGGCGGGTTCGTCCTCTCCGCGGCGCCGCTCGACGAGGTGGCCCCCGTGGAGCCAGCCACGATGAAGGGGCGCACGATCATCCCCTGGGACAAAGACGACCTCGACACGCTCGGGTTCTTCAAGGTCGACGTGCTCGGGTTGGGGATGTTGACCGCGATCCGCAAGGCCCTCGCGCTCGTGCAGCACGACGAGCGAGTCCGCGGGGCGACCGCGATCGACCAGCTCGCGAAGGTCCCTCCGGAGGACCCCGAGGTGTACGAGGCTCTTTGCCGCGCGGACACTGTGGGGGTCTTCCAGATCGAGAGCCGCGCGCAGATGGCGATGCTCCCGCGCCTCCGGCCGAAGATCTTCTACGACCTCGTCGTCGAGGTCGCGATCGTCCGGCCGGGTCCGATTCAAGGGGGGATGATCCACCCGTACCTGCGCAGGAGAAACGGGCAGGAGCCACGCGACCCTCCGAACCCGCTCCTCGGGCCGATCCTCGATCGCACGCTCGGCGTCCCGCTCTTCCAGGAGCAGGTGATGCAGATCGCGATCGTCGGCGCGGGGTACACCGGCGGCGAAGCGGACCAACTGCGTCGCGACATGGCGGCGTGGCGGAAGAACGGCAACCTCGCGGCGCACCGCGATCGTCTGGCGCGCGGGTTCGCCGAGCGCGGGATCCCGAGCGAGTTCTCCGAGCGGCTGTACTCGCAGATCCAGGGCTTCGCCGAGTACGGCTTCCCGGAGAGCCACGCCGCGAGCTTCGCGCTCCTCGTGTACGCGAGCTCCTGGATCAAGGTGCATCACCCGGCGGAGTTCGCGGCGGCGCTCCTCAACAGCCAACCGATGGGGTTCTATTCGCCGTCGACGATCCTCGAGGACGCGAAGAAGCACGGGGTGGAGGTGCGGGGGGTGTCGATCGTGGCGAGCGACTGGGACTGCACGATCGAGATTGGGTGCGCGATCCGCGTCGGGCTCCGGCAAGTGAAAGGGCTGGGGGAGGAGAGCGGAAAGAGGATCGTGGAGGCGCGAGCGTGCGGGGGGAGGTTCGCGACCCTGGAGGATCTCGCGTCGCGCGCGTCGCTACGAAGAGACGAGCTCGACGCGCTCGCCGAGGCGGGGGCGCTCGAGTCGATCGTTCGCGAGCGGCGCAAGGCGATGTGGAAGGTGCGGGCGCCGAGAGGGGAGGGGCTCTTCGCGGGGGTCGACCTCGGCGACGACGCACCGCCGATGCCTCCGCTCACCCGCGCCGAGCAGCTGGTCCTCGACTACGCGAGGACCGGCGTCTCGGTGAGCGATCACCCGATGCTCCTCTTGCGCCCTTCGCTGCCGAAGCGGGTCCGTCGCTCGTCGGAGCTCGCGAAGATCGCGCACGGCGCGCGCGTGACGACCGCGGGGATGGTCATCTGCCGCCAGCGACCGTACACCGCGTCAGGCGTCGTCTTCATCACGCTCGAGGACGAGGAGGGGTTCATCAACCTGATCCTGTACACGCGCGTCTTCGACGAGCTCCGCCACGTGGCGACGACGAGCGCGCTCCTCACGGCGCACGGGAAGATCGAGCGGGACGGGGAGGTCGTTTACGTCGTCGTGAGCCGATTGGAGCGGCTCGTGGTTCCGCAAGTCATCCCGTCCATGAGCCGGGACTTCCACTGAGCGCTACGCGACCGCCGCGCCAGCCTGCGCCGCCGGCAGCGCCTTCTTCTTCTCCGCCGACTCGCTCAGCTTCACGCTCACGAGCCGCGAGACGCCGGACTCCTGCATCGTGACGCCGTAGAGGACGTCCACGAGCTGCATCGTGCGCTTGATGTGCGTGATCAGGATGAACTGCGAACGATCCGTCATCTCGCGTATCAGGTCGTTGTAGCGGGCCACGTTCGCCTCATCGAGCGGCGCGTCGACCTCGTCGAGGATGCAGAACGGAGAGGGCTTGATCTGGAAGATCGCGAAGATGAGGGAGACGGCGGTGAGCGCCTTCTCGCCCCCCGACATGAGCTCGATCGACGAGATCTTCTTCCCCGGCGGCTGCGCGAGGATGTCGATCCCCGTCTCGAGCATGTCGTCCGGGTTCGTGAGGCGGAGCGACGCGCGCCCGCCGCGGAACATCTTCGGGAAGATCTCCTGGAACTTCGCGTTCACCGCTTCGAACGTCTCGGCGAAGAGCTTCTTCGACTCGCGGTTCATCTGCTGGATGGCGCGCTCGAGATCCGCGAGGGCCTTGTCGAGGTCGGCCTTCTGCGTCGTGTAGAAGGTGTAGCGCTTCTCGGCTTCCTCGTGCTCGCGCACGGCGTCGAGGTTCACGCTCCCCATGCGCTCGAGGAGCTGCGTAAGCTCGCTGATCCGGCCGCGCGTCTCTTCGTCCGGCGGCGGACGCATATGGTAGTCGCCGACGACGCGCGCGAGCCGAAGCCCCCGGAAGCGCTCCGCGACCCCTTCGAGGAGGTGATCCATCGCCAGGGTCCGCTCGCGCAGCCCCATCTCGTGCTCCGTGAGCGACGCGCGCGCCTCGTCGGCCTCGTTTCGGAGGTCTTTGATCTGCGCTTCGCGTTCCCCCATGTCGGCGCGGAAGCCGTCGGAGATACCGCGCGCCTCGGCGAGCGCGTCGGCCGCGACTCGCTGCGCGTCGAGCGACTGCTGGAGGAGCTCTTTGTGGAGGACGATGAGCGCCGCGGTCTCCCCCATCGTACGCGCCCCCGCGTGGAGCTCGTCGTTCAGGCGGCGGGCCCGCTCGCTCAGCTCTTCGGTGCTCCGCGCGAGGCGCTGGAGTGTTCCGGTCGCCGCGGTGAGCTTCTCCCGCGCCCCCGCGCGCCGCACCTTCCGCTCGGTCACGACGTGACGGCGCGCCTCGACCTGCTCGCGCCACGAAGCGCTCACGGCCTCTGCGTCGCCGAGCCCCCCTTGACGCTCGTCGAGGACGCCGCGCGCTTCGTCGAGGATCCGCTGCGCCTCGTCCCGCTCGTGCCCCGCTTCGAGGAGCAAAGAAGAGAGATCTTCCATCTCGGCGCAGAGCGTCTCGAGCCGCTTTCGCGTCGATTCGAGCTGCTGCTGCGACGCGCGGAGATCTCTCTCCGCCGTGACGAGCGACAGCTCGTCCTTGTGCGCTTGCTGGCGCGCGCGGTCGAGCGCCCCCTGCGTTTCGCCGATCGACTGGCGGAGCGCCTGATGTCGCGCGAGCCGCTCGCTCGCGAGCGCGTCGAGCCGCTGGACCTCCTCGCCGAGCTCGCGCATCTCGCGGTTCGACGAGAGCATCCCGGCGGCGACCTCTTCGCCCGTCCCGCCCGAGACGCGCCCGTCGGCGTAGAGCACGGTACCGTCGAGCGTCACCACCGTCGCCAGCGGAGCTTCCGCGCGAACGGCGTACGCCGCCGCCAGATCGCGCACGACGATCGCGTCACCGACGAGCGAATGAACGAGCGCGGCGTCGTCGGGCTCGAAGCGGAGCCGATCCACGAGCCGTCCGACGACCCCGTCGACCGACGGCAGCACGGCCGAGCCCCCCGCGACGCGCGGCGGGTGGAGCGGCACGATCGTCGCGCGCCCCTTCTTCCCGGCAGCCAAGCTCTCGAGCAGCTCGGCTCCGCGCGCGATGTCGCGCACGACCACGTCCTGTAGGCGCGAGCCGAGGAGCCCGGCGAGCGCCTGCGTCAGCTCCGCCGGCGCTTCCATCCGATCCGCGACGAGCCCGCACAGCGCCGGGTCTTTCGTCCCGACGAGCGCCTTCACGCCGGCGCCGACCCCTTCGAGCCGCGCGTGCATCTCTTCGAGCGCGTGGAGCCGCGAGCGCTTCCGCGACAGCTCGTGCTTCGCTTCGTCGAGCGAGCGCTCGCTGTCGCCGATCTCGTGGCGGAGCTCGGCGAGGCGCTCTTCGTGCCGCTGCTTCTCCTCGGCGCTCGTGACCTTCCCCGCCTTGAGATCGAAGACCGACAGCTCGAGCTCGCGCGCGCGCGACGTGTGCTCGATCTGCGCCCCCTCGAGGTTCTCGCGCTCGGCGCGCATCTTCTCGACGCGCGCGTGCATCTCGGCCTTGCGCCGCTCGAAGCCCGCGAGCTTCGCCTCGGCGCTCGCGATCTCGGCCTGCGCCTTCGCGATCGCCTGCCGGAGCTCGTGCACCTTCGCGTCGGCCCGTCCGCTCTCCGCCGTCACCTCGGCGAGGCGCTCTTCCTCGGCCGCGAGCTGCTCGGCTTGCGCGGAGTCCTCCGCCTCCAGCGCCACGACCTCGCCGCACACGATTTCGCGCTCCGCCTCGAGCCGCGCGTGCGCCGCATCGATCTCGACGAGCTCCGCGCTCGCCTGCTCCTCACGCTTGCGGAGCGCGTCGATCTTGTCCTTCGCGCGCGCGATCGCCGCTTCCTCGGCCCGCACCGCGTTCTCCGCGGCGAAGCTCGTGTTGTGCGCCTTCTCGAGCTCCTCGTCGGCGGCGTGCGCGTCGAGCCGCACAGCCTCGAGCTCCGCCTCGCGCACGACGAGCGCGCTCCGCTTCGCGTCGCTCGTCTCGGTCCACTGCGTGACCTCGCCTGTCTCGAGCTTGATCCACCCGACGAGCTCCAGGTACTTGTGCGACGCCTCGTAGAGCTGCAGATCCTCGAGCTCCTTCTTGTACGAGACGTACCGCTCGGCCTTCGCCGCCTGCCGCTTCAGCGAGCCGATGTTCCGCTCGATCTCCGCGACGATGTCGCTCACGCGCAGCAAGTTCTGCTGCGTGAGCTCCATCTTCCGCTCGGCCTGCTTCTTCTTCGACTTGAACTTGGTGATGCCGGCCGCTTCTTCGATCAGCATGCGCCGGTCTTCCGGCTTCGCCGTCGTGATGAGGCCGATCTTCCCCTGCTCGACGATCGAGTACGCCTTCGTCCCCGCCCCGGTCCCGAGGAAGAGGTCCGTCACGTCCTTCAAGCGGACGGTCGTCTTGTTGATCAGGTACTCGCTCTCGCCGGAGCGGTGGAGGCGGCGGGTGACGGCGATCTCGGGGTAGTCGCGGTACTCGATCGGCAGGTCGTGCCCGTCGTCGTTCTCGAACGTGAGCGTCACCTCGGCGAAGTCGGTCCCCTGGCGCGATTCGGAGCCGCTGAAGAGGACGTCCTCCATGCTTCGTCCGCGGAGGTGCTTGGCCGACTGCTCCCCCATGCACCAGCGGATGGCGTCGACGATGTTCGACTTGCCGCATCCGTTCGGGCCGACGATCCCGAGGACCTCATGGTCGAAGTTCACGACGGTCCGGTCTACGAACGACTTGAACCCGACCATCTCGAGCTTCTTGATTTTCATTGCGACTCCGGAGCGAGGCCCGCTCGCTCCTCAGGAGGCACCCAGGGGCGCCTTTGGCCAAGTCTTCTGCTTCTGACGCTATGCCAAACGTATGGTCACTTCACATAGCGTCAGGCGCACGATCCAGAGTTACAGCCTCCGACGTGGCTCCTGCAAGGCGAAAACGCGACAGATTCCGTGGGCTCACGTGAGCGTGGCGACGTGAATTCAATGACTTACGAGAGTCGGCGAAAAGCACTCGCGCGGCAGTGCGATTCACTCGCTCGTCACTCGATCGCACTGGCGCGCCAGTGCCACTCACTCGCGCGCGAGTGAACTGCTGTGGCGCGCCAGTGCGATCGTGTGGCGGGCGTCTGGGGGGCATTGGCGCTTCAGTGAGCCGCACTGGCAAGCCGGTGCGGCTCACTTCCGCGCCAGACCGACCGAGTCGCGCACGACTGAGCTCGAGTGGCGCGCGACTGGCTTCCAGTGACGCACGACTGGCTTCCAGTGACCCGCGACTCGGCGACCGTCGCGCTCGAGTTATGGCGTGGCGCCACTCTTCGACCGCGCGCCGCGCCGTCGGGTGACTGCCACGATCGCCCCCCCGGCGACCATGAGCCCGAAAGGGGGGAGTGCGTCCGCAGGAATCGAGCCGATCGTGCACCCTGAGCCCGACGACGACGACGAGCCCCCCCCGGGAGACGGTCCTTTCGCCGAGGCGTCGGCCGCGGTGTTCTCCGTCAGCGTCGTGGATGGTGAGCTCGGCGGCGCGCCGACCGCGGCATCAGGCAGCGGGCCAGAGTCGGGCTCCTTCGGAGCCGGGGAGCCCGCGTCTTTCGGTAGGGGGCGGGCGCCGCCGACGCGGCACCGCCCCTTCGTGCAGATCCCATTCGCGCTGAACTCGTTCCCGATCCCGGCGAGCCCTGTCGCACGGGCGTTGTCGCACGCGCGCCCTTCGTTCGTGCACGCGTCCGATCTTGCGATCGAGACATCGGCCGAGGCGCGCGTCGTCGCGAGGACCAGCGGGAACGTCGCAACTGCGATGAGCGCGATGAGTCGAAGCGGGGTGCCCACGCCGGGATCGTATCGACGCCCGCGCGTGCGCGCGAGCGGGTCAAAGCGGCGGCGTGAAACGGTCTCGTGCGGCCCCCGCTGCGTCTCGGATTGCGTCCGCGTCCTTGACAGCCGTCGATCCGGGCCATATCTGCCATCCACAGAAGCACCGATGCCCACGTACGAATACGCCTGCTCCAGCTGCGGCAACGCCTGGGAAGAAGTTCAAAGGATTACGGAGGATCCGGTGCAGATTTGCCCGTCGTGCAAGAAGGCGACGGCGAAGCGGCAGATCAGCGGTGGAACCTTCATCTTGAAGGGGGGCGGCTGGTATTCCGACCTCTATTCGTCGCCGAAGAGTCCGGCCGCGAAGGACGACTCGGCCAAGGCGAGCGGCGAAGGCGGCAAGAGCGACAAGAGCGACTCGAAGTCCGAGACCAAGACCGAGTCGAAGACCGAGAAGGCCGAGACGAAGACCGAGAGCGAGACGAAGAAGAAGAGCGAGCCGAAGAAAGACGGCGGCTCGTCCTCGTCGGGATCGGGCGGCTCTTCCGGGCCGGCGGCGGGGGGCTCGTCGGGATCCAGCGGCACATCCAAGGCAGCGGCCGCCGGATAGATCGGCGCACCTCCTACGAGGTTCGGCGCTGCCGTCGCGAGACTCCGAAGACGAGGACCCGCGCTTCGTCGGACGAGACGCCGAGCACCTTGCTCATCTCTTCGTAGACGAGCTCCGTCACGCGGCCGCGCGGCGGGCTCGCGAGGCGCGCGAGGTGATCGCGCCAGGATCGGGCGTCGTCTCCCCAGCAGAGCGTCTCGACCTCGCGATCGAAGGTGGCGCGCACGTCGGCGTCGATCTGCTTTCGTCCGGCGAGCCACTTCTTCGCGCACAGAGCGCCGCGCGTGAGCGCATGGAAGAGGTGGCTCGCCTCCATCCAGCGTGAGGGCGGGGCGCCCCCTTCCGACGCGCGGAGCTCCTCGACGCGGCTCACGATCGTCTCCAGCGGGAGCTCGTCGATCTCCCGGAGCGCGCCCGGGAAGCGCGAGGCGAGCGCCGCCATCGCACGCCGGGGATCGCCGCCGCTCGGCTCGAGGCGGAGGCGGAGCATCTCTTCGTACTTCTCTCGCAGAGCGGCTAGGTCGGTCCGGGTCACGTGCTAATCTTTGCACGTGGCCGACGGGAAACGAGAGATCGAGGAGGCTCGCGCGGAGATCGCGAAGCTGGACGCGCAGCTCCTGGTGACGCTCGAGAAGCGCGCGAGGGCCTCACGCAAGCTCGGCGAGCTGCGAAAAGGGCAGCCGGCGAGCATGCCGCTCGGGGATCGCGCGGCCCTTCATGCGCTCGTGGCGCGCGCGGGGGGGGACCTGCCGACCGAGGCGGTCCGGGAGATCTTCCGCGAGATCTTCAGCGCGTGCCTGACTCTCGAGCTGCCGGTGAAGGTCGCGTACCTGGCTCCCGAGGGGGGGCCGGCGCACGCCGCCGCACGCGGGCGGTTCGGAGCGTCGCCGAACCTCGTCGCGAGCGAATCGACGACCGCCGCGATCGAGGAGGTCGCGCGGAGCCGCGTCGAGTTCGCGGTCGTGCCGCTCGAGACGCGGGCAGAGGGGCCCGTGCAAGCCACGATCGACGCGCTGACGGAGAGCGAGCTCAAGATCGTGGCCACGCTCGAGGAGCCCTGGAGCCTCCACCTCGTCAACAAGACCGGGAACGCGGCGGACGTGGAGAAGGTCTACGCGACCGCGGCCGACCGGGCCTCGTGCGCGCACTTCCTGCAGTCGCTGGGGCCACGGGTGTCGGTGCTCGACGTGAAGTCTCCGCTCTACGCGTGCCAGCTCGCGGTGGAGGATCACGGCGCGGCGGCGCTCGCGACCGAGGTCTTCGGAGCGGCGCTCGGTCTCGAGGTGGCGCGCAGGAATGTGCTCGATCACGAAAACCACCGCGTCAGGTACGCGATCATCGGCCGGCGGCCAGGGAGTCGCACGGGGAGCGACTTCACGTCGTTCGTGTTCAGCGTGGACGACGCGCCCGGCGCGCTCCTCGACGTGCTCAAGCAGTTCGCCGAGCGGGGGATCAACCTCGTGAGGATTCACTCGCGGCCGGTGGACGGCTCGTCGTGGGGGTATCTGTTCTTCGTCGAGGTCATGGGGCACGCGACGGACAGGAACCTGGTGACCGCCTTCGAGGACGTGCGACGGGTCGCGAAGTTCTTCAAGGTGCTGGGGTCGTATCCTGCGGCGAGCTGACCGGGCCGGCCGACGGCTTCGCGACGGTTCACGGAGCAAGCGCGCATGACGGATCTCCTCGTCCACCCCGCGACCAAGCCGCTCGTCGGGAGCGTCCCGGTCCCGTCCGACAAGAGCATCGGGCACCGTGCGCTCCTGTTCGCGTCGATCGCGCACGGCCGGAGTCGCATCGCGGGCTTCTCCTACGGCGAGGACAACGTCTCGACCGCGAACTCCCTCCGCGCGCTCGGCGTGCGGATTGACGACGTATCGAAGACCACCATCGAAGTGGACGGCGTCGGCCTCTTCGGGTTGAAGGCCGCCGACCGCACGCTCGACTGCGGGAACTCGGGGACGACGATGCGCCTGCTCGCCGGGCTCCTGTGCGCGCAGCCGTTCACGTCGATCCTCGAGGGGGACGAGACGCTCATGCGCCGTCCGATGATGCGCGTGGCCGAGCCGCTCCGGATGCGCGGCGCCACCGTGGACGGGGCGCCGCACAAGACGAAGCCGGGGGAGATCACCGCTCCGCTGCGCGTCGGGCCGCAGCCCCCGGGCAAGCCGCTCGGGTCGCTCGAATACGAGAGCACAGTGGCGAGCGCACAGGTCAAGAGCGCGATCCTCCTCTCGGGGCTGTACGCCCACGGGACGACGTTCTTCAAAGAGCCGACCGTGTCGCGGGATCACACCGAGCGGATGATGCGCGCGATGGGGGTGCCACTCGAGACCGTCGGGTCGATCGTGAAGATCGACCCCGCGGGGTGGAACGGCGAGATGCCTGCGCTCGACGTGGAGATCCCGGGGGACATCTCCGCGGCAGCGTTCCTCCTCGTGGCAGCTCAGCTCGTCGCAGGGTCGCGCGTGACCGCGCGAGGGGTCGGCGTGAACCCGACGCGAACGGGGATCCTCGAGATCGCGCGCGACATGGGGGCGGGGTTGAGCGTCGAATCGGGGGGAGAGCGCTCCGGGGAGCCGATCGCCGAGGTGCACGCCTGGAGCGCACCGCTGCGCGCGATGGCGATCGGCGGCGAGGTCGTCCCGCGGGCGATCGACGAGATCCCGATCGCCTGCGCGTTGGCGGCGCGCGCGTCGGGGCGCACGGTCATTGCCGACGCGGGGGAGCTCCGCGTGAAGGAGAGCGATCGCATCGCGACGATGGCGCAGGTCCTGCGTTCGTTCGGTGTGGTGTGCGAAGAGAAGCCGGACGGGCTCGTCATCGACGGGACCGACGCCCCCCTCACGCCGGGCGACGTCGAGAGCAAGGGGGACCACCGGATCGCGATGACCGCGTGCATCCTCGGGCTGATCGCCTCGGGGCGCGCCCCCACACGCGTTCGGGACGTGGACTGCGTGGCGACGAGCTTCCCGAAGTTCGTGGGGACGCTGCGGGCCCTTGGCGCCGAGCTCGAGGTCGTGTGAGAAGGGGGCCGAGGCAGGCGAGAGACGAGCACGCGAAAATAGTGGCGGGTTAGTGAAAATGCGCCGACGAGGCCGCTCGAGCCGCCCGAGACCACTCGGAGCGAGCGCGCTCGGCAAAAAAAGATCGTAAGATTCCAGGATGGCCGAGAAACCGATTCGCCCTCGGGCGCCGTCCGAGACTTTCCTTCGCGACGCCGAGGCCGCCAGGATCGTCCGAGACAAGCTTCGCTTCGTATTGGAGTACGGGGTGCTCGCACCTGGTGGGCACCCGTGGATGATCGCCGTCGGCGATACGGCAGTCGACCTCCGTCTCGGCCACCGCTGCGAGCGCACCGCTCACGATCGACTCCATCGCGACGCCATCATCGGCTGCGGCATCGGCCTGACGCAGCTGAAGCTGGCGCTGCGCCAGCTTGGCTGCATCGACTCGACCATCCTGCTCCCGGAGGAGAGTCAGCCCGATCTGCTGGCGCGGGTATACATCGACAAGGTCGAGGACGAGGCCGACCCGCAGTCGTTCGTGCTCTACCAGGCGCTCTACACGCCCGTCTCGAAGGTCCCGCGCCCGATCGACGCGGCCTTTCAGGAGGAGCTCGCGGCGCACGCACAGTCCGAGCGCGCGATCCTGTCGTTCACGTCGGCCGACGAGCTCCCGCCATCAGACGTCGCTGCCCCGTGCGGCGCGCCGATGCTCGGATCCGTCGTCCGGCGCCTCGCCTGGATGGAGTCGCGCGTCGTGCAGCCGGGCGATCCGTCGGACGTGGGCGGGCACACCGATCTCACGTTCGAGGGCTCGGTGGGGGCCGTCATCGCGACGAAGGAGGACAAGGTCGCCGACTGGCTCTCCGCGGGTCAGGCGCTCGCGCGCGTCGCGCTCCGGGCGCGCGTCGAAGGGTTCTACACGCACGTCGAGCGCGCGGCGCACGGGACGCGCGTGGGGTCGGCCTTCGGCCAAATCGCGCTCCGCATCGGCGTACCGCGTGGGTACGGCGGCACCGCGCAGCCCCCGACACCCGCGGGGCATTTCTATCCCGGCGCCCCCGGTCGCGCGCGAAGCGCCTAGCGCGGAGCTACATCCCCGCTCGTCGGCCGGGTGCACGTCTCTCCTCGTCAGGATCGTCCTCGGCGGGGAGCTCCTGGGTCGGGGCGGTGGCGGCGATGCGGGCGGCTGCGGCGGGCGCGGTGCTCGACGCGACGCGGGGTCCCTGCGCCTCGACGAGCGCCGCCACGTTGTCGACGAGCGTGCGGAGCTCCGCTTCGCGCGCTCGGAACCGATTGGCGTAGATGGTCCTGGCGAGCAGATACATGAACGCGAACCAGGCTACGAGGACTAGCCCGATTCCCCCCGGCCACACCGCGGCGACGAGCGACACGACGAGCGCGCTTCCGCCCCCCCCGCCGCCCCCCATGATGCCTCCGTAGAGCCCACCGCGAAGACCGCGGAGGTTCTCGTCGACGCGAACTGTGACCCGTCCGTCCCCTTCCGGCTCGACGATCGCGTAGATGCTCCTCCCGCCGGGGGTCGATGCCGACCAGCTGAGCGAGTCGCCGATGGCCTGCGCGTTCCCGAGCTCGCCGGTCGCGCTCCGCATCGCTTTCGTGAGCTTCGCGTGGTTCTCGGCGTTGGCGCTCCCACGCACCGTCTTCTCGACCGAGACCCGCCCCGGCGCTCCCGCGAGTGACCACGGGTGTCGTGGGGCCGCCTCGGGCTTGGTCTCGCCGGCGAGGGCGCGACGGAGCGCGTCCTCGCTGATCCCGGCGTCTCCGGCGATCCGCTCGATCTCCTCGAGCGTGTGCGCGCGCCCCGCTTCGCGCGGCGGGCGTGCGGCCTCTTCCAGCTCGGCGGCGCGCTGAAGAATCCTCCGGACCTCGCGCGGAGGGAACAACCGGTCGCGGTAAGCGTTGGAGGGCATGCGAGGACCTGCGGCAGCGTACTCGCGTTCGCGCCACGGTCCCAACGGGGGTCTCCGTTTCGCGTCGCGAGCGGCACACACGTGTGAATGCCGGGAAACAGGAAGATGCCGAGAAGCATCACAGAAAAGGCACAGTGAGCCCCTTTGCGAGCACGGCCATGACTGGAACTCGTTGATCTTATGTTGGCCGGAACGGCGTGCATCAGGGCATAAAGCGTGCTTAGTGGGGGTCGCAATGCGTATGGGCAGTACTCGTCGCTTCGTGTCTTTTCCCGCGCTCGCCGCGTTCGCCGCGATCGCTTCTTCGACTCCGGTTCGTGCAGACGCACCCGACGCGGACGCCGCGCGCATCTCCGCCGCGGGTCACTCGCTCGACTGGGTGTGGACCCCCCCGGGGAGCACCGAGCACTTCGGCCACGGCGAGACCCTCATTCACGCCCCGTTGGCGCAGGTCCGTCGCACCGTCCTCGACTTCGGCCGCTACAAGGACCTCGGCCCCGACATCAAGACGTCCCGCGTCGTCGGTCGTTCGCCGGACGGCTCGACGGACGTGTACCTCCGCATCGCCGTCCTGAACGACCTCATCTCCTTCTGGAACGTCACCCGCTTTGCGCCGCTCCACGCGGAGGCCGGAGACGGCGCCGTCGAGGTCATCGAAGGGCGGATGGTGCCGGGGAAGGGGAACATCGACGATTCGATCGTCAAGTGGACCATGCACTCCGCAGGCGACGAGTGGACCGTTCTCAAGTTCGACGCGCTCCTTCGGCCGGGCGTCCCCGCCCCGCAGTCGCTCATCGACAAGACGCTCCGCGAGTCTGCGGTGCACACGGTCGAGTCCGTTCGCGATCGGCTGCAGGGGTCGAGCGGCGTTCAGCCCTACACGGGGTGAGCCTCCTCTCCGCGCACCCCCTCGCGTTGCGCGGCACCCCCCTGTTCGGGTAGACGCTACACGTGCCCCCGCGGCTCCCCATCGTCGCGATCGACGGCCCCGCGGGCGCGGGAAAGAGCACGGTCGCCCGTCGCGTCGCGGACGCCCTCGGTTTCGTCCTCGTCGACACGGGGGCCATGTATCGCGCCGTCGCCCTCGCGGCCGAGCGCGCCGGAGTCCCCTGGTCCGACGGTCCGAAGCTCGGCGCCCTGGCGTCCTCGCTCGTGGACGCT
This sequence comes from Polyangiaceae bacterium, assembly GCA_052147435.1. Classification (GTDB taxonomy): domain Bacteria; phylum Myxococcota_A; class Polyangia; order Polyangiales; family Polyangiaceae; genus JBKQKP01. The sequence goes on from JBKQKP010000274.1 coordinate 20,325, forward strand.
GCCGCGCTGACGTTCGAGCGCGATCCGGCTCGCGGCGTTCGCGTGAAGCTCCGGGGCGAGGACATCTCCGACGCCATCCGGACGCCGCCGATCGGAATGGGGGCGAGCACGGTCTCCGCGCACCCGCAGGTTCGCACGGCATTGCTCGACCTTCAGCGCCTGGCCGGCGCGAAAGGGGGCGTGGTCCTCGAAGGGCGCGACATCGGATCGGTCGTCTTTCCGGACGCCGAAGCGAAGTTTTTCCTGACCGCCCGCCCCGAGGTCCGTGCGAAGAGGCGCTTCGATGAGCTCGTTGCCAAGGGGGACAAGGAGGTCACGCTCGAAGGGACGCTCGAAGACGTCCGCCGGCGCGACGCCCAGGACACTGGGCGCGCCGTGGCGCCGCTCAAGCAGGCCGACGGGGCGGTGCTCGTCGACTCGTCGGGGATGTCGATCGACGAGGCGGTCGAGGCGATGGTTGCTCACGTGCGCCAGCGCCAGCGATGACGTGCTCACGAACGCCGTCGTGCTGACCGCGCGACGATTCGGCGGCGTCGCGTGCGCTGCGCTCGCTCTCTGCCTCTGCGCCGCCTCTGCATCCTGTGCCGCGCAGCCCGCCGGGGCGGTCCATGCAACCCCGCGGGATCGCTCTCCGCGTCTCGATGACGCCTTCGACGGCGAGCCCGCGTTCCTCCTCGTCTTCCGCCCGACGAGGCTCAGGCAGGATCCCCTCTACGGTCCGCTCCTGCGTCGCGCCGGCGAGCTCGCCTCGACCCGCGCTGCACTCGCGGAGGCGGTGGGGACGACCATGCTCGAGGTCATGGAGCGGACCGACGAGGTGATCGTCGGAACCTACGATCGGGACGCTCGCAACGTCGTCGTCGCGCTCCGCGGCGTCCCCGCCGACGTGGAGGCGTCCCACGTCCTGGAGACGAGCGGACAGCCCGTCTGGACCCATGCCCGCGATTTGCCGGGGGGCATCGAGGAGCTTGCGTCGACCGACGCGCCGAGCGACGCGGCCCTCTTCGCGCTCCCCCGACGCGCGTGGGTCATCGCCCTGCACGACGCGATCCCTCGCGCGCGCGCGGCCTACGCCGAGGGGGCACGCGGCGCCCCGGCTCGACTCGGCTCCGTCGCGGACGAGCCTCTCGTGGTGGCTCGCCTGCGCGGCGACGCTCTCGTGCGCGCGCGCCCTTCGCTCGCGGACGGCCCGCTCGCACCCATGGTGCGCGGTCTCGATACGGTGATCGCGAGCGTCGAGCCTGGTCCGCAGGGGGCGGTCGGGGAGATCGTGGCGCGCTTCGTCTACGAAGAGACCCCCTTCGCCGAGCACGCCGAGCAGTGTGCCGGCGACGTCCTCGCCGCCTTCACGCACAAGTTCGAGGCGAAGGCCCCGTGGCTGCACGCCGTGAAGGTATCGCGCGAAGAGCGGGCGGTGATCGTCAGAGGGCGGATTCCGCGCGCCTGGGCGGACGGCTTCATCCACGTCGATCTGGACGACCTGGCGAAATAGTCGCTACGGCGCGGTACGCAGCGCTTTCGTCGTCTTCGCCAGCTCGGAGGTCAGCTCGCCGAGCTCGGCGACGCTCGCCTTCTCGATCGCCACGCGCGCGCGATCGATCGTCTCCGTCACCCTCGCCACGACCGCAGCCCCGCTCCCGGTCTTCCCGACGGCCGCTCTGGCGTCTGCGAGCCCCTTCTCGAGGAGGGCGAGCGCCTTCTTCGCTTCCTGCACCGCGCCGCTCCGCGCGGTGTCCGCCTTCTTCTCGGCGAGGTACTGGTTCGAAGCCGCCGTCATCTGGGAGATCTCGTCCTCGCTCAGCCCGCTCGAGGCCGTGACGGTGATCGATTGCTCTCGCCCCGTGGCGTCGCGCGCAGTCACCTTCACGATTCCGTCGGCGTCGATCGCGAACGTCACGTCGATCTTCGCCGGCTCGTTGCCGAGGCCCGACATCCGGAACTTGCCGAGGAGCTCGTTGCCCCGCGCGTTCTTGGAGTCCCCTTGCATTACGACGAAGTCGACGTTCGCCTGCCCCTTGCGCGTCGAGAACCGCATCGTCTGGGTCGTGGGGACACGCGTGTTGCGGGGGATGATCGGGTGGGGCTTCGCTCCTTCGGTGAGGATGCCGAGCGTCTGCGGAGTCACGTCGAGGAGCTGGACGTTCTCTCCGGTCGACGTGACCGAAGCGGCATGCAGCGCTGCCCCCACGGCCACGGCTTCGTCCGGGTTCACGCGCTGCGAAGGGGGCTTGCCGAAACAGGCCGTGACCGCGGCTTGCACCGACGGAAGACGGCTCGATCCGCCGACGAGGAGGACGTCGTCGATCTTCTCCTTCGGCACCTTCGACGCAGAGAGGACCTCGGTGCAGACCTCGATCGTCTTTTTCACCAGGTCTTCGGTGAGGGCGCCGAGCTCCTCGCGCGAGAGACTCCGGGTGAGGGTCAGCCCTTCGCCGCCCGGGCGAGTAGCGATGAAAGGGAGGTTGATCTCGGTCTTTTCCACCGACGACAGCGCGCACTTCGCGGTCTCTGCCGCAAACTTGAGCCGCTGGAGGGCCATGCGATCGGCGGACAGATCGATTTGGAGGTCCGTCTTCGCGGCCTCGATCAGCCACGTCATGATCCGCGCGTCGAAGTCCTCGCCGCCGAGGAGTGTGTCGCCACCGGTCGCGAGCACCTCGAAGACCCCGCCGGGCGACGTCTTCACGACCGACACGTCGAACGTTCCGCCGCCGAGGTCGTACACGACGACGGTGCGGGTCCCCTGGTGGCTGGAGCCGTAGGCGAGCGCCGCGGCGGTCGGTTCGTTGATGATGCCGATGACCTCGAGCCCGGCGATCTCTCCGGCGTCGCGCGTCGCTTGCCGCTGGTTGTCGTTGAAGTAGGCCGGCACGGTGATGACGGCCTTCTTCACCGGGTGCTTCAGGTGCTCCTCGGCGGCCGCGCGAAGCTCCTGGAGCAGCATCGCGTTCAGCTCAGGGAGCGAGTAGCTCTTGTCGCGCAGCTTCACCCGCACGTCGCCGTGCGGACCGGGGACGAGCCCCGCCTGATGCGCGGTCGCGGGATCGGCTCCGAGCCCGTCGAACTTGCGCCCGATCAGGCGCTTCATGGCGACGATCGTGTTGCCGGGGTTCGTGATCGCTTGCCGCTTCGCGGGGTGTCCTACGAGGCGCCGTCCGGACGCGGCGAACGCGATGACCGATGGAGTCGTCAGGTACCCGCCGTTCGGGATCACATGCGCGACGCCGCCGCTGACGACCGCGACGCAGGAGTTCGTCGTACCAAGGTCGATCCCGATCGCGTGGTCTGTATCGGCGGCGCTCACCCGATCTGCCAGTCTACGCGGCTCAGCCGTTCCCTTTCCAGTTCCGCGGGGGGCGCCCTTAGCGTCATTGGCGGCGTCATCGGCGAAGCTTGGGCGGAAGTTTCTAGGACGCGGCGGACCTGGGTCGTTCGTTAGCCAGGGTGCAACCGCAGCGGCCCCTTGCGAAGTGGCGCGGGCCCGTCACGCTTGCTGTGATGAAGACGTCTTCCCTGATCGTTGGCTCCGCGACGCTCCTTGCTCTCGCGCTATCCGCCTTCGCTCCCGCATGTGGCGGGAACGGCAATTCGAGCTTCTCGAACAACGGGAACGGTAGCGGCGGATCAGGAAGCGGTGGCCCATCAGGAAGTTTGCTGGGGCCGGGGAGTAGCGGAGGGAGCGGCGGCGGCGCGGACGGCGGCCCCTGCACCGGCATCCAGTGCCAGATTCACTCGTGCGCCTCCGGCTCCACGACGATCAGCGGCACCGTCTACGATCCGGCCGGCAACGATCCTCTCTACGACGTCGTCGTCTACGTCCCGAACTCCACGCCCGATCCGCTCACGCCCGGCATCGACGCGACGTCATGCTCGTGCGACGCGCTCTACACGGGTCAGCCGATCGCAACGGCTCTCACGGACGCGACCGGCAAGTTCACGATCAACAACGCGCCCGACGGCGCGAACATCCCGCTCGTCATTCAGATCGGCAAGTGGCGGCGCCAGCTCGTCATCCCGACGGTGACCCAGTGCGCGGCGAACCCGCAGCCCGACAAGTCGCTCACGCTGCCGAAGAACCAGAAGGAGGGGGACATCCCGAGCATCGCGGTCTCGACGGGGAGCGCCGACTCGCTCGAGTGTCTGCTCCTCCGCGTCGGCGTCGATCCCGCGGAGTACGGCGGCGGGGCCGGAGGGACAGGGCGCATTCACATCTTCCAGGGCGGCAACGACCCGACCGATACCCCGAACACGAACCCCCCCGGCCCTGCGAGCAACGCGAACCTCTGGGACAGCGCGGGGGACATCAACAAGTACGACATCGTCCTTCTCTCGTGCGAGGGCTCGGAGACGTACAAGCCCTCGGCACAGACCGTTTACAACTACGTCAACGGCGGCGGGCGCCTCTTCGCGGAGCACTACCACTCTGTCTTCTTCGGACCGTCGCTCACCGAGCCCTCGCCCGGGAGCCCCCCGTTTCCGACCGACCTCGCCACGTGGACCCCGGACAACACCGGCGCCGACGAGTACCAGACCCCGATCGGCGGGGCGATCCAGACGGGGTTCCCGAAGGGGGTCGCGCTCAACACGTGGCTCGGAGTCGTCAACGCCCTCACCGTCGGGCAGCTCCCGATCGCCGTCGGAAGGCACAACGCGCTCGTCGGCGCCGCGAACACCCCCTCGACGGCCTGGATCCAGTCGGGCGCCCTCGCGACCCCGGCGAGCACGCAGTACTTCTCGTTCGACATGCCCTTCAACGCTCCCCTCGACGACGCCGGGGAGCCGGAGGTCTGCGGGCGTGTCGTCTACAGCGACCTTCACGTCGGCGCGGAAGAGACCGACTACGCCTCCGGGGCGCTCGTGACCCCGACGGGGTGCGTGAGCGGGGAGCTGTCGCCCGACGAGAAGGCGCTCGAGTTCATGCTGTTCGACCTCTCGTCATGCGTGACCCCCATCGGCTCGACCCCCCAGCCTCCGCCGACGACCGGCCCTACGCCGAAGTAAGCGCCTCGTCACCCCGCTCCCACCCAAGGGCTTTTCCCGGGCAAATGCCGGGCCAAACGGGCCTGTAGCCTTTGACAGGTCCATCCCGGTGCAGTAGACCGCACGCTCCGCGAAGCGGGTGGAGCCAATCTACGCCCTCCGTCTTGCGAACCGTCCGCGCTGGTGCGGGCGGCCGAATTGTTCTGCGTATCGCTAGAGGCCCATGACTCCTGAAACCACTGCCCTGAGCTCGGCAGGCACCAAGTCCGAGCACGGTTCCGGTTCGTCCGGTTCGTCTGGTTCTTCCGGTTCTTCCAGCGGAGGAGATTCCTTCGCCGCCCTTTTCGAGGCCAGTCTCCAGAGCGGAGAGTTCGGCAAAGAAGGGGAGATCGTCAAAGGGACGATCGTCGCCGTCCAGCGCGACAGCGTGATCATCGACATCGGCGGGAAGAGCGAGGGGATGATCCCCTTGAGCGAGTTCGCCGACGCCCAGGGCCAGAGCACGGTCAAGGCGGGCGACGTCATCGACGTGTACATCGAGAGCCGCGAAAACGACGACGGCCTTGTCACCCTCTCCAAGGAGAAGGCCGACAAGATGAAGGTGTGGGATGAGATCTCGAGCGCGTGCGAGCGCGACGAGCTCATCGAAGGGACCATCAGCCAGCGCGTGAAGGGGGGCCTCTCGGTCACCATCCGCGGCGGCGTGAAAGCGTTCCTCCCCGGGAGCCAGGTCGACCTGCGACCCATCCGCAACCTCGACAAGCTGATCGGGCAGACCTACCAATTCAAGGTCATCAAGTTCAACAAGAAGCGCGGGAACATCGTCCTCTCGCGTCGCGTGCTCCTCGAGAAGGAGCGCGATCAAATCAAGACGCAGACCTTGCAGACCCTCGAGGAGGGGAAGGTCGTGAAGGGGGTCATCAAGAACATCACCGAGTACGGCGCCTTCGTCGACCTCGGCGGCATCGACGGCCTCCTCCACATCACCGACATGAGCTGGGGCCGGGTCAACCACCCGTCCGAGCTGTTCCAGGTCGGCGACGAGGTGACCGTCCGCGTCCTCAAGTACAACGCGGAGACGGAGCGCGTCAGCCTGGGTCTCAAGCAGACGCAGGAAGACCCGTGGAACCACGCGGAAGAGGCGTACCCGCCGGGCAAGAAGGTGCACGGCAAGGTCATGTCGATCACCGACTACGGCGCGTTCGTCGAGCTCGAAGCGGGCGTCGAGGGCCTGATTCACGTGAGCGAGATGTCGTGGACGAAGAAGGTCAAGCACCCGAGCAAGCTTCTGGAAATCGGGCAGGAGCTCGACTGCCAGGTGCTCGAGGTGGACGCGAAGTCGAAGCGCATCTCGCTCGGCTTGAAGCAGCTCGAGCCCGATCCGTGGACGCTCTTCACCGAGAAGTACAAGCCGGGCGACAAGATCGGCGGCAAGGTGCGGAGCCTCACCGACTACGGCGTCTTCATCGGGATCGAAGAGGGGGTCGACGGCATGGTCCACAAGAGCGACCTCTCGTGGACGGCGAAGGTCAACAACCCGTCGGACCTCTATCACAAGGGTGACGACGTCGAGGCCATCATCCTCAGCATCAACCACGACGAGAAGAAGGTCTCTCTCGGCGTGAAGCAGCTGTGGGACGACCCGTGGCCGTCGATCTTCTCGGAGTTCCCTCCGGGCAAGCAGGTCGAGGCGAAGGTCATCTCGACGGTCGACTACGGCGTGTTCGTCCGGATCCGCGACGGCGTCGAGGGGCATATTCCCACCGGCGAGATCATCGAGGAGAAGGGCGAGGACGGCGAGCCGAAGCCGCTCAAGGTCGGCGACACGGTGAAGGCGGAGATCGCCAACATCGACACGCAGGACCGGCGCCTCACGCTCAGCATGCGCGTGGGCGAGGGGACGCAGGCGGCAGCGACTGGCGGCGCGACGGCACCGTCGGCGACTCCGAAGGGCGAGAAGCGCGAGTCGCGCGCTCCGAAGAAGGCCACCGACGACGCGAAGGCGGTCGGCTCGATTGGAGAGCTGATCAAGCAGAAGCTCGGCGGGAAGCTCGGCCTTCCGGCAGACGCGAAGGAAGAGGAGAAGGGCGAAGAAGAGCCCGACGAGAAGGAAGAGTCCTGAGCCAGGCGGCCTGACCGGCCGAAGTTCGCTCGGACCTCTGCTGAGAACGGCGGCTCCCCAACGCGGGTGCCGCCGTTTTCTTTTGCGAGTGGTGTATCTTCCCGCCCGATGTCGTCGGAAGCACCTCTCTGGGCGCCTTGGCGCATGGAGTACATCCTGGGGCCGAAGGCCGGCGAGTGCGTCTTCTGCCCGTACGCAGCCCACGGAGCGCGCCGGGAGGACGGCGTCCTCGTCTCGCAGCCGTTCGCGTTCGTCTGCCTGAACAAATACCCGTTCGCGTCGGGCCACCTGCTCGTCGTGCCGCGCCGGCATGCGAGCGAGCTTCACGAGCTCAGTCACGAGGAGTATTCGGCGGCGATGGCCCTTCTGCGTGACACCGTGAACGTCTTGAAGACAGCGCTGAAGCCCGAGGGATTCAACGTCGGGTTCAACCTCGGCAAGGTCGCCGGGGCGGGGATCGCGGAGCACCTGCATGCGCACGTCGTCCCGCGCTGGGCGGGCGACACGAACTTCATGCCGGTGCTCGCGGATACGCGGGTGATGCCCGAGCATCTCGACGCGACGTGGGCTCGGCTCCGCCCCTACTTCGAGAGCGTGCCGGGCGAGAAAGCGCCCCTGCCTTGAGCGACCCCCAGCCGATCTCGGGAGCGAGTGTAGACCGCGCCGCGGCGAGCCGCAGACGCCGCTTGTACTTGCTCGGTGCGACGTCGATCCTCGTGGTCGGAATCCTCATCGCCGCGCGCGACGTGCTCCTGCCGTTCGTGTTGGCGCTGGTGCTCGCGTACGTGCTGATGCCGCTCGTCTCGTGGGTCGAGCGGTGGAAGATGCCGCGCGGGGCGGCGATCGTGCTCGTGTACGTCGTCGTGCTCGGGTCGTTCTGGCTGTTCGTGCGCGGAGCGGCGCCGCGCATGAGCCACGAGCTGCGGGGGATTCGCGGGGAGATCCCGCAGATGGTCGACACGGTCCGCGACGAATGGGTCCCGGCCATCGAGGAGCGGCTGCGGGCCTTCGGCGTGGTCGCGCCCCCCCCTCCAACCGCGGCGGAGCCGGCGCCGGAGGAGGCAGCCTTCGTCGCGCGCCCGCGACCCGACGGCTCCCTCGCCATCGAGATCGGCAGCGGGGTCTCGGTCTCACCGACCGGCCATGGCGGTTACGAGATTGCGCCGACTCACGCGTCGAAGCACGAGCGCTTCGACGCGAGCAAGCTCCTCTCCGAGCTCGCCTTCAAGAGCTTCGCGTACGCGCAGACGAACGCGCTCGAGATCGCGATGATCGGCCGAACCGTCGTGACGGAGGTGAGCCGCGCGATCTTCGTATTCGGCATCACGCTGATGCTCGCCGCCTACTTGATGCTCACGCGGGACAAGGTCATCCGCTTCTTCACGCTGCTCGTGAGGCCCTCGGCGCGGGCCGACTTCACCCATTTCCTCGCGCGCGTGGACCGCGGCCTGTCGGGGGTAGTCCGGGGGCAGCTCACGATCAGCCTCATCAACGGGGCGCTGAGCGCCGTGGGTTTCGCCTTCGTCGGGCTCAAGTACTGGCCGGTCCTGGCCCTCGTGGCGACGATCTTCTCGCTCATCCCGATCTTCGGCTCGATCGCGAGCGCCATCCCCGCCGTGGCGCTGGGGCTCACGCAGTCGCTCGGGACGGCGGTGTTCGTTCTGGTGTGGATCGTCGGGATCCACCAGCTCGAGGCGAACATCCTGAACCCGAAGATCATGGGGGACGCCGCGAAGATTCACCCCGTGCTCGTCATCTTCTCTCTGCTCGTGGGAGAGCACTTCTTCCACATCGTGGGAGCGCTCCTCGCCGTCCCATGCATGTCGATCGCGCAGACGCTCTTTCAGCATCTTCGCGACGTCATCGAGCGCGACGACCCCGAGTTCGTCGGCGATCCCCGGTCGTCCTCGCTCCCGCCGCGAACCTAGAGTTACTTCTTCGGTCCGCTGAGGACGCTCGCGACCTTGTCGAGGAGCTCCTTCATCTTGAACGGCTTGGCGAGGTAGTGGCGCGCGCCGGCGTTGATCCCCTGCACGACCTCGAGCGGGTGGCTCTTCGCGGTCAACAGGACGAGCGGCGTCCACTTCAGGTTCTTGTCCGCGCGCACCCTCTTGGCGAGCTCGAGGCCGTCGACGCGCGGCATCATCCAGTCGGACACGATGCACGCGGGTGGGGGGATCTGCGCGAGGATCTCGAGGGCGACCTGCCCATCTTCGGCTTCGAAGACGGTGTAGGAGAGCCCCAGGGCGCGGACGGTCATGGCGCGAATGGACGCGTCGTCCTCGACGACGAGCACCACGGGGGCGCCCGGATCTTTGTGCGTCGAGACGGGGATCCGGGCCTTCGACGGCGTCAGCGGCGGGGACGGAACGGACGGGACCGGCACCGCGTCGAGCACTTCGAATTCCTCGATCTCTTCTAGTTCTTCCAGCGCCTCTTCGTCCGGAGCAACTGGCCTTGCGGCTGGGAACGGTTCGCTGGTCACGAGCGCTCCGGCGAGCTCCGGAGGCGGTTCGGTGAACGGATTCCCTTTCGGGGCGGGGACGGGTTTTGGAGAACGCCGGTCAGACACGGTTCTGCTCGAGTATACTCTTCGAGCGCGACGATGACCGATCCGAAGAACCCGCAGCCGGGTGCATCGTTGGGCGACAGCGGGAGCGATCTGCCGCCGGAGGTGGCCGCGCGAATCGACGCGGTCCACCAGCGCGTCGGGAGCGGTACGATCGATCACTTCGCACTCCTCGGCCTTCCGCGCAGCGCGACGCGAGCGCAGGTGAGACAGGCGTTTCTCGCTCTGGCGCCGCAGTTTCACCCGGACAAGTACTTCGGACGAAAGCTCGGGCCGTACGCGGCGAAGATGCAGCGGGTGTTCGCGGCGCTCTCGGTCGCGCACGACACGCTCGTGAACGACGAGCGTCGCGCGGAGTATTCGGAAGGGCTCCCCCCGGAGCTGCCGTCAACACCGTCACCCGCGCAGGCGCCGGTGGCGCCACCGGCCCGCGTCGCCAAGGACACCGACCCGGTGACGATGGAGCTCGAACCGCAGGTGACGCGAACACCGACGATGTCGGCGGCGGACGCGCGCGCGCGGCAACAAGCGTTCGCCGCGAAGCTCGCGGGCCACTCGAGCTCACGCATGAGGGCCGGCACGCCCGTCGCGCCGTTCAAGGCGAGCGCCTCGAGCCCCCCGGCGAAGCCCCAAACGGACGCGCCCCGCCGGATGTCCTCGGGAGGGATGCACGCGGTCGATCCAAAGGCGGCGGTCGATGCGCTGCGGCGTCGCTACGAAGACTCGGTCGCTCACGCACGGGGGAAGCAGTCGCAGGATCTCGTGCACGCCGCGGAGGAGGCGGTTGCAAAGGGGGACTTCTCCACGGCGCTCCAGCTTTACCGGTCCGCCACCTCGCACAACTCGAACCCTGCCCTGAAGGCTGTCCTCGCCGAGACGGAGACGAAGGCGAAAATGCAGCTGCACGCGACGGCGCAGGATCGCGCAAGGGAAGCGGAGCAGAAGCAGGACTACGGCGACGCCGGGGCAAACTGGGCTCGCGCGTTCGATCTGGTCCCCTCGGCGGAGACGGCCCAGCGCGCATCCCTCTGTTTCCGCCGAGCCGGGACCGACCCGCGCCGCGCCGCCAAGTACGGCGAGGAGGCGGTGAAGCTCGATCCGCACAAGGCGTCGTACCGCGTCAATCTTGCGCTCGTGTATTGCGACCTCGGCATGGCGCTGCGCGCCCGCGGGGAGATCGAGCGCGCGCACGCCATCGAGCCGCAGAACCCCCAGGTGAAAGAGGCCTTCGCCCGCGTCAAGGCGATGAAATAGGGCCCCAGCCCGCCATCGCCGGCCCGGCCAGCTTGGCCCCCCCGAGCCCCCGGTGGTCGCTCCCGGTTTGCGCCGAGCCCCACGGCGAGGTAGACGCCGGACCGTGACCGAGCCTACCCCCCCCGTCTCGAGCGCAACGGCGTCCTCCCCCCCCGGAAAAGCTCCGGCGAAGGACGGCAAGAAGAAGAAGTCCCAAGCGGATCTGCAACGCGAGCTCCGCGAGCTCTCGAAGCCCGCGAAGGAGCGCCCGCCGATCGATCTGAAGAAGATCTACCTGCGCGTCGGGCTCGTTCTGGCGGCCGTGTGGATCGTTGCCGTCATCATTCCCACCTGGATCCCGAAGGCCGTGGCGGGCACCCTGACGCTCATCGTCGTCGGCGCGGGGGTGTGGGTCCTGCGGCAGATGAACAAGAGCCAGCAGATCAGCGCGATCATGGCGGGGGCCGAGAGCGAGGAGGGGCGGAAGGAGGCGCTCGAGAAGCTGCAGGCGGGCTTCGGCAAGGGGGATGCGCAGGCGCTCATGGCGCGCGCGCAGCTCGAGATGCAGGACGACCCGCGCAAAGCGCTGGCGACGCTCGAGACCATCGATCTGGCGAAGCAGATGGCGGCGGTCGCGGGGCAGGTTCGCGCAACGAGGGCGCAGATTCACCTGATGCTCGGGGACGTCGCCGAGGCGCGCAAGCTCGCCGACGAGCTCGACCTCGGCAAGCAGGACGACGCCAAGCTGCGCGCGATGTTCGCGACGGTGGCGGGCGAGGCGTGGGCGCGCTCGGGGAACGCGAAGAAGGGGATCGAGACGCTCGAGCTCTTCAACCCGGAGGACCCCGAGTTCAGCGAGCTGAAGGCGCAGATGTGGCGTGCGCGGGCGTTCGCGTACGCCGCGAACCAGGACACGAAGGGGGTGACGCGCGCGCTGAAGAAGCTCGCCGACATGAACCCGCACCTGCTCGGGATGTTCGTCGGGCAGAAGAAGATCCATCCGATCCTCGAGCGCGAGGCGCGGCAGATCGTGATGCGTCTCGGGGTGGTCCCGCGGAAGGTCGTCCGCCAGAGAATGTAGGCCTGGCGGGGGCGACTACAGCCCTGCGAGATTGGCCCGGGCGAGAGGGCGCAGGTTCACTTCGGGGAGAAGCTCGGCGAAGCTGACGACCTCCGCGTCGCGGAGCTCCGTGTCGAGGAGCTTTCGCACGAACCGGCGGATGTCGGGCTGCGTGAGCACGACGCGCGGCGCGCCGTCTCGCGGCGCCGCTTCGCCGAACGCTCGCACAATCGCCGCGACGACGTCGCGTGCTGAAGCGGGGGGGAGCGTGAGGAACGCGCCGCTCGGGGTGCGGGTGATGGCGCGGCGAATCGTGTCCTCGATGATCGGGTCGAGCAGATAGACGCCGAGATCGCCGGTCCCCCCGGTGAGCCGGAACGTGATCGGCCGCCTCAGTTGGGTGCGGACGTGCTCGGTGAGGACGAGGGGGTCTTTCTCGGTCGCGCCGAACGTCGCCAGCGCCTCGAGAATCGCGCCGAGGTCCCGGACGGCGACCCGCTCCTCGACGAGGCGCCGCAGGACGTCGGCGAGGACGGGGAGGGGGACGGGTTTCGGGACGACGTTCCGCACGATCGCCGGCGCGAGCTGCTCGAGCTCGTCCAGAAGGCGCTGGGTCTCGGCGATGCCCAGAAAGTCGGACGCGCGGGCGCGGAGGGAGGCGAGGGCGTGCTCGGCGAGCAGGGCCGCGGGATCCGCTTCGTGGGGGGGGACGTGCAGCTCCGGGCCGGGGACCTCGAAGAGAGCGACGCGGGCGTGGTGGAGGGGGAGCCCGGCGTCGATGCGGAAGCGAGGGGGGGGGAGGGGGACCCCAAGCTCGCTGAAGAGCGCGTCGCGCAGGGGGGCACAACGCGCGTCGAGGGGGCCACCGGGGGAGATCAGCGGCGCGAGGTCCGGGCTCACCTGGATCTCCCACGGGACGACGACCGGCACGAACTTCCCCTCGGTCCGCTCTCGCTGCGCCATCGCGAGAGGCTCCGCGGCCGCGCGCGCGATCGCGGCCCCTCGCATGCGCGCGGCGACGGCGAGCCCCGCGGCGATGATCAGGAACGGCACGGCGGGGAGCCCCGGGACGAGCGCCAGGAGGCCGACGAACAGCGCGGCGATCCCCATGGCCTTCGGGATTCCGAAGAGCTGGCGTGCGAGCTCCTCGCCGAGCGGCGTCCCCGCCTCTTCGCTCGCCGTTCGCGTGACGAGGACCCCCGCCGCCGTCGACAGCACGAGCGCAGGGATCTGCGTGACGAGCCCGTCGCCTATCGTGAGCAGGCCGTAGCGCTGGAGCGCGTGCGTGACGTCCATCCCACGCTGCCCGACGCCGACCGCGAGCCCCCCGAGGATGCAGACGAGGATGATCGCGAGCGACGCGATCACGTCCCCCTTCACGAACTTCATCGCGCCGTCCATCGCGCCGTAGAACTGGCTCTCGCGGGCGAGCTCGCGGCGGCGGAGGCGCGCCTCGGCGGCGTCGATGGATCCCGCGCGGAGCTCCGCGTCGATGGCCATCTGCCGCCCGGGGAGCGCGTCGAGGACGAAGCGCGCCCCGACCTCGGCGACCCGCTCGCTCCCCTTCGCGATCACGACGAGCTGGATGAGGGTCAGGATCAGGAACACGATCGCCCCGACCACGTAGTTCCCGCGCACGACGAACCAGCCGAAGGCGTGGATGATCTCCCCCGCGTTCGCCTGGAGCAGGATGAGGCGCGCCGAGGAGACGTTCAGTGCGAGGCGGTAGAGCGTCGTCAGAAGGAGCAGGGTGGGGAACGCGGCGATCGACAGCGCGTCGGGGACGTAGAGGACGACCAGCAAGATCGCGACGGACGCGGACAGGTTCGCGGCGATGAGGATGTCGAGGAGCCAGGTGGGGAGCGGGACGATCATCATCGCCACGACGGCGACCACCAGAAGCGCGAGGATGAGCTCCGCGCCGCGCCAGGCGCCTGCCCGGGTCGGGCCGACGACCCCTCCGCGATGGGGGCGGGGGAATCCGCGCCGGGGGGACCCAGAAAACAGCGCGGCGAAACGTCCTTCCTGCACGGCGGGCGCAGCCTACTAAGGCCCCCGACGGGGCGCGAGAGCCGAAAGGGCCCAGTCGCCTCCGTCGGTCGTCTATAGTAGACGGGCTCCCTGATGGCGGCTCGCAAGTCCTCACGATTGAAGATGGCTGCGGTGGCGGAGCCGCCGCCGGCGCCCCCGCCCCTCCGGCGAACGGGGATCGGGCTGACCGACGTGGGCAAGCGCCGGGCCTCGAACGAGGACGCCTATTTCCTCGACGACAGGCTCGGCCTGTACGTTGTCGGCGACGGGATGGGGGGGCACGCTGCCGGCGAAGTGGCGAGCCAGGAGGCCGTCGAGACGGTCTACGGGATGGTAAAGCGCGGGATCAGCGAGCTCCACGAGCTGGTCGATCCGGTCCCCGAGGACGACGCCCGCGCCGCCTGCCGGCTCATGGAGAGCTCGGTTCAGGCGGCCACGTACATGGTCTTCGGGATGGCCGAGATGGACCGCGGGAAGACGGGGATGGGGACCACGCTGAGCGCGCTGCTGGTCCTTGGCGACTACGCCATCACCGCGCAGGTCGGCGACAGCCGCGTCTATTTGATCCGCGACGAAGAGAGCGAACAACTCACCGAAGATCACACCCTCATCGCGTGGCAGTTGAAGCAAGGTCTCATCACCCCTGCCGAGGCGAAGAAGTCACCTCACCGGAACGTCATCACCCGCGCGGTCGGCAACCGGGAATACGTGCAGGTCGACACGAAGCTCGTCGGCTTGAAGGCCGGGGACAGGTTCTTGCTCTGCAGCGACGGCCTCCACGGGTACCTGCGCGATCGCGAGGTCGCGCCGATCGTGAAGCTCGGGGGGGAGGAGGCCGTGAAGCGGTTCATCGACCTCGCGAACGACCGCGGCGGCAAGGACAACATCACCGCGATCCTCGTCGAGATCGATTGACGGTCGCGTGTGCACGCGCGCTCGTAAGTTGACCGCTCGCCGTCGACCTTGGTACTCGGCAAGAGCATGGAAGAGACAGCGACGATCGTCATCGGGCTATCTCCAGAGCGCCCCTGAGGCTGGGAAGCAGCATCTCGTGGGTCGGTGGACACGCGGCTTCGCTGCGAAGCGCGGATCCATTGAGAGAAATCGTCGGCCCGGAACGTGGATCGACTGCGAGCGGCGTTAGCGAGTAGGAGTAAACGGATGGGCAATCGTCGGCAACAGCGGCAGCGGCAACGAATCGGCGTCCTGATGGGGGGGGTGAGCGCGGAGCGCGAGGTCTCTCTTCGAACGGGCGAAGGGGTGGCCGCGGCGCTCGAGTCGAAGGGGCACGACGTCGTCCGGATCGTCTCGGGGAGCGATTCGAGAGGCGTCGACGAGCTCGTGCGCGCCGCCGAGATCGACGTCGCGTTCATCGCGCTCCACGGGCGCGGCGGCGAGGACGGATGCATCCAGGGGATGCTCGAGCTGCTCGGCGTGCCGTACACCGGCTCGAGCGTGCTCGCGTCGGCGCTGGCGATGGACAAGCTGAAGGCGAAGGAGATGTTCCGCCTGCACAACGTCCCGACGCCGCCGTACTACGTGGCGACACGGGGCGACCTCGCGGACCTGACCGAGATTCACGGGAGCTTCGGGTTCCCGTGCATCGTGAAGCCGCGCGGCGAAGGGTCGAGCGTCGGGATCGCGAAGGCGAGCGATCTGGCGGAGCTTGCGCGCGGGATCGACAGCGCGCTCGCGTACGACGACAGCGTGCTCGTCGAGCGGTTCGTGCGCGGGATGGAAGTGACCGTCGGGGTCCTCGACGGGCGGGTCCTCGGGGCGCTCGAGATCGCGCCGAAGAGCGGGATCTACGACTACGCGGCGAAGTACACGGTCGGGGCGACGGAGTACATCCTCCCCCCCAGGCTCGCAGCGACGCGGATCCGCGGGATCCTGAACCTCGCGGAGCGGGCCGCGCGGGCGCTCGGGTGCAGCGGCGCGTGCCGCGTGGACCTGCTCGTGACCGAGGGGGAGAACGAGTACGTGCTCGAGGTGAACACGCTCCCGGGAATGACGCCGACGTCGCTCCTGCCGAAGATCGCGGCGGCGGCGGGGATCGACTACGCGGGGCTGTGCGAGGCGATCCTGGCGAGCGCGCGCTTGCACTCGGGGATCGCCAGGAGCGAGCCGGTGCCGGCGAGCGCGCCGCGTGCTGCGCAGGAAGAGCGCGAGCTGCGTCTCGTGAAGCGCGCGGCGGGGTGAGTTTCTAGTCGCGAAACAGCAGTTTCGCGAGCTCCTCGAACCGCGCGTCCTCTTCGTCGTCGCGCGCGTCCCCCTTCGCGTCGAGAGCGCGGTGCTCGGCGTCGGCCGCCACGAACTCGGCGGCCGTGAGCTCGGGAGCTTTCATCCCCTTCGCGAAGTAGATGTACCGCTCGCGGTAGTCGAGGAAGCGGCCATGTACTTTGGGGTCCATGGTGTCGGCTAAGGCTTCACGAACTTGAGGACGAAGCGGTCGCTCGTGCCGCGCTTGGCGGCGGCGGCCATCGGCGAGTCGTTCCAGTCGCGCTGGTCCTTCGGGTTTCGCAGGAAGTCCGCCTCGCCCGCGAGCTTGAAGCCCGCCTTGGTCACCTCGTCGATGACGGTCTTCTCCTCGATGCGATGTAGCGTCTGCGCGGCGCTCGTCCCCGCGCCGGCGCGCGCGCTGTGGTCGACGATGCCGTACACGCCGCCGCTCTTCAGCGCGTCGTAGACCGCCTTGTTCATCTTCGCGCGGTCCGTCTTGAGCCACACGGTGTCGTGGTAGAAGAGCACCATCACGACGGCGTCGAGGTTCGTTGCGTCGGGCGGGAACGGCGCATCGAGCTCGCGGTCAGCACGGCGGACGTTCGACATGACCGACTTGCCGAGGCGCGCGTTCCACGGGACCGCGGCGAACTTGTCGAGAATGAAGGGGGGGTTCTCCGCCCAGACGACGCCCGTGGGTCCCACGACGCGCGCGAGCAGCTCCGACGTATAGCCCCCGCCCGCCACGAGCTCCCCGACCTTCATCCCCGGCGCGATCCCGAAGAACGCGAGCATCTCGGCCGGGTGGCGGCCGGCGTCGAGCGCCTTGTCCTTGTCGTCGCGGTCCGGCGCGTTCACGGCGGCTTGGATCGCTTGCTGCGGCGACAGGACGGGGCCTGCGTCCGCCGGAACGACGATCCCTCCGTCGGTCCCCTGGTCGACCGACGTCGGCTGCGGCAGGGAGCTCGCGAGCGGCTCGGACCGGGTGGGGGGGGGAAGGGGCGGAGGGGCGGAGTTGCCGCCGCAGGCGGCGCAGGCGAAGGGGGCGAGCGTGGCCAGGATGCCGAGGGTGAGCCAGGTGCGAGGGAGCGCGAACGAGAAACGCATGACCGGAGATGTCGCGCGCCGGGGGGCGCGAGGTCAAGAGGAGGAACGCGCGTTAATGCTAGGTTCGGCGCGTGGCGGCTCTCGAGCTCGACGGCGTGGACAAGCGCTTCGGCGCGATTCACGCCGTTCGCGAGGCGACCCTGTCGTTCGAGCGCGGGCGTATCCACGCGGTCGTCGGAGAGAACGGCGCAGGGAAGAGCACGCTCCTGCGGATCGCGGCCGGGCTCCTCGAGCCGGACCGGGGGGAGGTCCGCGTGGACGGGCGGCGCCTCGAGCCGCACACGCCGGCGGAGGCGATCGGGCGCGGCGTCGCGATGGTGCAGCAGCACTTTGCGCTCGTCGAGGCGTTCACGGCGCTCGAGAACATCGTCCTCGGCGCCGAGCCGGTGCGCTCCGGCTCTCGAATGGCGCGCCTCGACATGGGGGCGGCGCGCGCGAAGGTGGCGGCGATCGTGGGCGAGCTCGGGGCGGAGATCCCGCTCGACGCGCGGGTCGCGTCCCTCGGCGTGGGCGACCGGCAGCGGCTCGAGATCGCGCGCGCGCTGTACCGCGACGCGAGCATCGTGATCCTCGACGAGCCCACGGCCGTCCTCACGCCGGGGGAGTCGGACGCGCTCTACGCGATGCTGCGCCGCCTCGCGGTCGGAAGCGCCGAGACGAAGCGGGCGATCGTGGTGGTGACCCACAAGCTCGACGAGGTCCGCGACCACGCCGACGTGGCGACCGTGATGCGTCGCGGCGCGATCGTCGAGACGCGCCCGGTGCGCCGGACCGAGGACGCGGTGCGCGGGTTGGCCGACGCGATCATGGGAGAAGAGCAGGTCGCGCCCGTGGAGCGAGGGACGCGAACGATCGGCGAGCGGGTCATCGTCGTCAACGCGCTGCACGTCGGCCGCGGGCTGCGCGGGGTGAGCTTCGACGTGCGGGCCGGCGAGATCTTGGGGGTCGCCGGGGTCGAGGGGAACGGGCAGCGGGAGCTCGTGCGAGCGCTCGCGGGGCTGGAGAAGGGGGAGCGAGGGACGATTGAGCCGGCGCCCGAGGAGCTGGCGGTCGTTCACGAGGACCGCCACGCGGAGGGGCTCGTGCTCGACGCGTCCGTCCGGGACAACGTCGTGCTCGGCGAGCTCGGGCGGTTCGCGGCGGCGTTCGGGGTCATCGATCGAGGAGCGCTCGATCGGGAAGCCGTCGCGCGCGTCGAGCTCGCGCAGGCGCCGCGCGATCTCGACTCCGCCGCGCGGACGCTCTCGGGGGGGAATCAGCAGAAGCTCGTCGTCGTACGGGCGATCGCGCGAGTCAATGCGCGGCGCGTGCGCGCCCTCGTCGTCGCGCACCCGACGCGCGGTGTGGATCTGGCGGCGGCGCGCGCGATTCACGCGCAGATCCTCTCGGCGGCCGAGCGCGGCGCGGCGGTCGTCGTCGTCAGCGCCGACCTCGCGGAGCTTCGCACGCTGTCCGATCGGCTCATCGTCCTGTCGCGCGGCCGGATCAGCGCCGAGCTTCCGCCGGGGGCGAGCGACGCCGCGATCGGGCACGCGATGCTGGCGGGGGTCGCTTGAAAGGGAACCGCGTCGGCCTGCTCGCCTCGGTCGCCGGCGTGGCCGCGGCGTGGGTCGCGTTCGATCTGCTCGTGTGGGGATACGGCGAGTCGCCGAGCGCGCTCCTGGCGATGCTCTTCAGCGGGACGTGGGGGACGGCGTACGGGGCGGCGCAGGTGATCTACAAGGCGACGCCGCTCTTGTTTACTGGGGTCGCGGTGGATCTCGCGCTCCGCGCGGGGCTCTTCAACATCGGCGCGGAGGGGCAGCTCGCGATCGGGGGGCTCGCCGTGGGGGCCGTCGGAGCGGCGCTCCCGCCGGGTGTCCCGGTCGTCGTCGCCGTGCCGCTTCTTCTCCTCGTGGCGATGGTCGCGGGGGCCCTCTGGAGCGCGCCCCCTGCGCTCTTGCGCGCGCGGCTCGGGATCCACGAGGTCATCTCGACGATCATGATGAACCGCATCGCCGACGCGGCGATCGTCTTCGCGCTCGGGGCGGGGCTCGCGGTGAAAGGAACCGTACGAACCGCGGAGCTCCCTCCCCATGCGCGCATTCCCCGTTTCGATGCGCTCCTCTCCTCGGTGCGCGGGAGCGCGGCGAGCTTCGCCGTCGTCGTCGCGCTCGCGTGCGCGCTGCTGGCGCCATGGGCCTTCGCGCGGGTCCGCCTCTTGCGCGAGGTGGCGCTCGTCGGGATGAACCCCGTCGCGTGCGCCGCCGAGCGGATCCCGGTCGGCCGGCGGTTGACCCAGGCGATGCTCCTGTCGGGCGCGATCGCGGCGCTTGCGTCGAGCGCGACGATCCTCGGCTACAAGGGGCACTTCGAGGCGGGGCTCGGCGCGGGGGCCGGCTTCGGGGGGATCGCTGTGGCGATGCTGGGGCGGGGGAGCGCGCTCGGGCTGATCGCGTCGGCGCTCCTGTTCGGGACGCTCGAGCAGGGGGGGCTCGCGATCAACGCGTACGTGCCGATGGAGTCGATGCAGGTGCTCGAAGGGGTCATCATCGTGGCCGTCGCGCTCGCGGACGCGCGCGTGCGGGCGAGCGTGGCGAGCGCCCTCCCGCGACCTGGCGCGCGAAAGAGAGCCGCGGCATGAGCGGCATGGCAGGCGGCCAGGCGCTCGCGTTCCTCGCGCAGACCGTCCGTATGGCGGTGCCGTACGCGTGCGCCGCGCTCGGCGGCGTGTGGAGCGAGCGGAGCGGCGTCGTGAACATCGCGCTCGAGGGGATGCTCCTCGCGGGGGGGCTCGCGGCGGTGGTCGCGGCGCACGCGACGGGGAGCGCGTGGGCGGGGGTGGGGGCGGCCTGCGCCGTAGCGGCGGCGATGGGGGCGGTGCACGCGGCGACGTTCGTCTACGGCAGGGTCGACGCGATCGTGAGCGGGATCGCGCTGAACCTGATCGCGGCCGGGGGGACGCGGTTCGTCCTGCGCGCGCTCTACGACTCGAGCTCGAACTCGCCCGGGGTCGAGGGGTTTCGTATTCAGTCGCTCGAGGGGGGGAGCGACGCGCGTCTCCTCTTGCGAACGATCTGCGATCCGACCTGCCTCCTTACGATCGCGCTCGCGCTCTTCACGGCGTGGCTCATGAAGGAGACCCGCTTCGGCCTGCGCGTGCGCGCGTCGGGCGAGAACCCGGAGGCGGCGCGCGGCGCAGGGGTCGACGTGCGGGGGGTGCGGATGGCCGCCGTGGCGCTCGGCGCGGCGATCTGCGGCCTCGGCGGCGCGGCGCTGGCGCTCGATCAGCGCCAGTTCCAGTCGGGCATGAGCGGCGGGCGGGGGTTCATCGCGCTGGCAGCGGTGATCGTGTCGGGGTGGAGGCCGCTCCCGGCGGTGGCGGCGTGCGTCGCGTTCGCGGCGCTCGATGCGGCGCAGATCGCCGCGCAGGATCGCGCGGGGGCGCTGCGCGACCTCGTCCAGATGCTGCCGTACGTGGCGACGCTGGTGGTGCTCGCGTGGATTGCGGCGAGGAGGAGAGGGGAGGGGGGAGGGCCGCCGGCGGGGTTGGGGAAGTGGGTTTGAGCCGGCGGCTGAGACTTTGAGCTGGCGGCTGAGAGTTTGAGCCGGCGGCTGAGAATTTGAGCTGGCGGCTGAGAATTTGAGCCGTCGGCTGAGAATTTGAGCTGGCGGCTGAGAATTTGAGCTGGCGGCTGAGAATTTGAGCTGGCGGCTAGGATCTCTAGCCAACGATCGCCACCCCATCCCGCATCACCGTCCGCACTCTCGACTCTCCCCACGGCTGTATAATGGCGATTTCATGAGGTAAATCCCACATCGCGAGATCCGCCCGCGCCCCGACGACGAGGCGTCCCCGCTCGGGCTCCAGCAGCGCGTCCGCCGCCACCCGTGTCGCCCCCAGAATCGCCTCTGCGGGGCTCAGGCCGTACACGCGCACCCCGAGCGCCATCGCGAGCGGGAGGCTCTCCGTAGGCGCCGTGCCCGGGTTTGCGTCGCTGGCGACCACCAGCGGGACCCCCGCGGCTCGAAGCGCGGCGACCGGGGGGGGACTCTGCCCGAGCGTGAAGCACGCGGTCGGCAGCAGCCCTGCGCGCACGTGTCCCGCGGCGAGCGCGGCGATTCCCGCCGGGCGGACGTGCTCGAGATGGTCGGCCGACAGCGCCCCCAGCTCCGCGCACAGCTCCGCGCCGCCGATGTCCGCGAACTGCCCGACGTGCATCCTCACGCCGAGCCCGGCGCTCTTCGCCGCCTCGCCGACGCTGCGCGCTTCTTCGAGGGTAAACGCATTCGCGTCCACGTACGCGTCCACGAACCGCGCGAGCCCGCCGCGCGCGACCTCGCCGACGAGAGCGCGCGCCTGCGCGACGTACGCTTGCCGATCCGCCCCCGCGGGGAGCGCGTGCAGGGCGAGGAAGGTCGGAACCACGGCCGGAAGACCGACCCCCTGCGACTGCGCGACGCGCGCGATCGCTCTCAGCTGTTTGCGTTCGCCCTCCGCGTCGAGCCCGTAGCCGCTCTTCACTTCCACGCACGTCACGCCGAGCCGCGCCATCCGCGCGAGACGCATCTCGAGCGCGCGCGCGATCTCGTCCTCGCTCGCCGCGGCGACCGCCCGCGCGCTCGCGGCGATTCCGCCCCCGGCCGCGGCGATCGCCCGGTAGTCCCCCCCCGCCATCCGGATCGCGTACTCCGCGTGGCGCGATCCGACCCATGCCGCATGCGTGTGGGCATCGACCAGCCCGGGCGTGACGACCCCGCCATCCGAATCGACCGACTCGTCGGCTTGCGGCGCGGCCGCGCGCGGCCCCACCCACGCGATCCTCCCGCGCTCGACGACGACCGCTGCGTCCTCGACGACCCCGAGCGGATCCGCGGCGCTCGCCCGCGCGGGATCGCACGTGACGACGCGCGGAGCAAACCAGACGACGCTCGCCGCGCTCGCTCGCGTCCCCGCGCTCATCGCGCCGCTCCCAGCCCGAGCGCCGCCGCGATCCGCGGTTCCATCGCGCGCGCCGCGGCGCTCGCCTCGTCGAGCTCCGCGCGCGTCGCCACCGGACGCGGTACGACCTTTCTTCGCATCGTCACGAACCGCGCGTGCGCCTCTCGCACCCGCGCCTCGAACGCGGAGTCGCCGCTCGCCCGCTCCGCCAGCGCGGTCACCGCGCGATCTTGCAGCTCTTCGCTACGGCACACGAGCAGCGCGTCGCACCCCGCCCCGATCGCGCGCACCGCCGACTCCTCGATCGGCCACCGATCTGCGACTGCCTTCATCTCGAGATCGTCCGACACGATGCACCCCTCGTACTCGAACCCGAGCCAGTTTCTCGCGAGCCCCAGGATGGGGCGGGAGAGCGTCGCAGGGAGATCGGGATCGAGCGCGGGGTACATCACGTGCGCCGTCATGATCGCGTCGTGCTTCTGCGGCGGGCGGAGGAACGGGCGCGCGTGGAGATTGACCACCTGATCCCAGTCGAGCGTCACCACGGGGAGCTCGAGGTGGGAGTCTTTCGTCGTGTCGCCGTGCCCGGGGAAGTGCTTCGCGCACGACAGGATCCCCGCCGCGCCGAGCCCCTCGGAGAACGCGCGACCGAGCTCCTCGACGAGCCGGTAGTCCGCGCCGAAGGAGCGATCGCCGATGATCGGGTTGTCGGCGCACGTGTCGAGATCGAGGACCGGGGCGAAGTCCATCGTGAAGCCGAGCGCCGCGAGCTGCCGGCCGAGCGCCTCGGCCGCGTCGCTGACGAGGCGCGGGTCCGCGACCTGTCCGAGCTTGCGCATCGGCGGGAGCTGCAGCACGGGGGCCCGCAGTCGCTGCACGCGCCCCCCCTCCTGATCGACCGCGAGGAGCGGCGCCATGTGCGGAGGGGCCTTCTCCGCGATCGATCGCGTGAGATCGGCGCACTGCATCGGGTCCGGCGTCAGGTTGCGCGCGAACAGCACGGCCCCCCCGCGCTCTCCGGCCGCGAGCGCGCGCGCGAACGTGGCGGGGAGCTCCGTCCCGTCGAACCCGCCGACGACGAGCTGCCCGCACACGCGGCGAAGGGTGCCAACCGTGGCCATCCGCGGATCGATCTACCACGTCTTCTTCGCGTGCTTCGCCCGTTCGCCCCCCCGGGCGCGTGTGCTAGCGAAGAGCGAGAGCGGGGGGAGAAGAGGCAGCATGCGCGCTTGGGTGTTCTTGCCGGTCCTGGTCTGCGTCTGCTGCGGCGCGAGCCACGGTCCGTCCGCCCCCTCGCCCGCGGTGGCGGCCGCCTCAGGTGCAGACCGAGCTGCGCTTCGCGCGGACTCGCCGTCCCGCGCGAACCCGCCGCTCGCGACCAGCGTCACGTTGAAGTCGCTCATGTCGATCGCCGAAGCGCGCCGCTACATGGTCGAGCTCATCAACCACGACCGCGCCTCGGCTGGGCTCCCGCCGGTGACGCTCGACGAGGGGCCCCCGACGCGCGCGGCGCAGCTTCACGCCGAGGACATGGCCGAGAACGGCTACCTCGGCCACTGGGGGCTCGACGGATCCGTCCCCGAGGAGCGCTACACGAACGCCGGCGGTACGCAGATGGTGCTCGAGAACGCGTCGTGCTTCACCGACGGCACCCGCCGCGCGCTCGACGCGAGGCCGGGGATCGATCCGGCGCAGATCGAGCACACGGAGTCGATGTTCTTCAACGAGGTCCCCCCGAACGACGGCCACCGGAAGAACCTCCTGAAGCCGTGGCACAAGAAGGTGGGGATCGGCATCGCCCAGCCGCGCGCCACGCCGACGGAGATCCCCGTTCCGTGCGTCGCCCAGGAGCTGGTGGACGACTACGGCGTGTACAGCGAAGCACCGAAGGTTGCGCACATCGGGGAGCGCCTCCACGTCGCGGGGAGGATGTCCCCCCCGGCGCAGCCGATCGGCGTCGGGCTGGCGCGCGTCGACTTCCCTCAGCCGATCACCGCGGCCGTCGCGAACTCTCGCCGGTCGTACGCCGTGCCGCAGCCGTACCAGATGTACTGGCCCGCCGGGTACCAGACGCCGATCCCGGTGGTCGTGAACGGCCCGAGCCTCTCGATCGACGTTCCGCTCGGCGAAGGGCAGAAGCCGGGGCTCTACGAGCTGTCGATCTGGGCGAAGCTCCCGCAGAGCCCGGACTTCCAGGTGGTGAGCTTGCGGACGATTCGCGTGGTCGCGAGGTAGTGACCGGACGATCCCTGCACTAAGGGGACTGCGGCTCCGTAGCGAGCAACGTGCCGGCCACCGTAAACGACGCTCCGGCGTCCGTGACGGGCACGCCGGGACCCGTGACGCTCCCCAGCCACCCCCCTTGCACGAACGCGGGCTCCGCGAGATCCCCCACGTCGGCGGGGGCGCTCGCGGTGATCGCCGTGCTCACGGTGTCTGCCCCTGCGCCGGCGGGGGCCGAAGCGCTCTTCCACGCGGCCGCGAGCGCGGCGCCGCAGAGGCTCGCGGTGCACCCGGCCGCGCACGTTCCGTAGCTCACGCCGCTCCCGACCAGCGCCCCCGCGAGCCCCGCGCAGTCGATCCCGAGCGCGATGCTGCTCGGCACGTCGGTCGCGCCGCTCCCGCTCCCGGCGGCCTGCGCGTCGGCCTCGTGGGCAAAGAGCGGAGTGGACGCGAAGGTGATCGTCCCGGCGAGGTGCACGGTGTCGTTCGCGTCGGCGGTCCATTGGAACGGCGCCGGCTGCGCGATCCCCGCGCTCACCCACGTCAGCGCCCCGAACGACGCCACGGTCACCGGCGCCGTCGACCCGCCGCTCGGCTCCGGGCCGATGCTCAAGGCCAGCGGTCCGACCGCGGCGGTCTGCGCCGCGCTGAGCCAGGTCGCCGCGCGGCTCGCGAGCGACGGCGCATGAGCCGACATCCAATCGTTGGCGGTCGTGTCCCACCCTTCGGCGCCTCGGAGCTGGTTGAACTGCGCTTGGTCTGCGGGGGCGACGATCGCGATACTCATGGCGTCGAGGAGCGCGCTGCCATCGGGCTCGGTCGAGCCGTCGGGCTCGGTCGACGGGAAGAACGCCCCCAGCACCCGCGCGCTCGCGGCCTGTCCGACCGCCAGCCACCCGTCCGAGGGGGCGGTGCTCGGCGCGTACGAAAAGACGGCGTTCAGGTTCGTGAGCGAGAGCGCCATCGGCACGTCGTAGACCTGCACGGGGACGACGCTCATGACCGACGGGACGAGCGGGCTCACGTCGGAGCACCCGAAGGCGTAGTGGCCGATCCGCACGTTCACCGCGACACGCTCGCCGGCGGGGACGACGAGCGGGATGCCGCCGTCGCTCGCCCCTTCGGTCCACGTCACTCCGCCTGCGTCAGGGGGCTCCGCGGTGATCTCGGCGCACGTGGAGAGGACGAAGTCGGTTGCATAGAAGCTCACGTCGGGACGGTGTCCCGCGTAGACCGCCGTCGCGTCGATCGTCGCGGAGCCGGACTGGCTGACCGTGATCCCCAGCGACACGCTCTGAGCGCTCCCCGCGCCACCGATCGCGGCGACCACGGAGAACGTCGCGGTCGTGGAGGCCGACTCGAGCGTCACGTCGACCAGCCCCCCCGTGAGCGTGATTGTCTGCGCCGTGAGCGCCGCGTCGGCATAGTCCCCCTGAAGCGACAGGTTCACGACGGTCCCCGCCGCCCCCTCGACTCCGAACGTCACCACTTGCGAGGGGGCCACGCAGATTCCCCCGCCGTTCGCGCACGCGAGCCCCGGGTCCACCACGAACTTCAGCCCAGTCGCGGCCACGGTCCCGCCGTCGTCCGACGGGGGGGGCGTTACCGGCGCGGCCGGGGAGCCTGTCGAGCACCCGTACGCGACCGCGAGCGCTCCCAGCGCCAGGCGCCGGGACGAAGCAAGTGACATGCGGCGAGTATAGCAGCGGAGGCGGCGCGGGCGTCCGGACCCCCCGCGCGCTCAGTGTGCTTCGGCTTGCGGGTCGGCGAGCATCGTGTCCCAGTCGTGCGAGCAGCTCGGGTCGTCGGCGGACGCGGGGCCCGCGCATCGGGCGGGGTCCGGGGCGGGGCCGAGGAGCAGGAGCTCGGTCCTCGTCAGGAAGGGCCACGCGGTCTTCCAAATGGAGGTGATCATGCCCATCTCGCGCGCCTCCTTGTCGTTCGCGGCGGTCGCGTGGAGGCGCTCCAGCTTCGCGGCGATCTCGTCGCGCATCTCGGGATTGTCGTAATTGTACGCGTAGTCGCGCATCAGAGACTCGATCGCCGCGTTGGTCTCCCCCGTTCGGTTGAGGATCGTCGCGGCGCTCAGCGCGCCGAAGCCCGGGGCGCCGAGGTCCACCGCCTTCACCATCGCCATCGCGCCGTCGCGCCGCCAGCGATCCTTCTCCGCGTTGGTCGCGTTCGGGAGAAAACCCGGCCCGAGGAACGCGCTGAACTGCCCATACTCCTGCCATACCTCGAAGTCCCACGAGCGCTCCCGCGTCCCCCGTTCGAGGATCGCGCGCGCCTTCCTGACGTCGGCCTCGCTCGCGTGCAGCGGGTGGTAGCAGAGGAGCGTGTCGGCGAAGCGGTAGACGGCGCGGTACGTGGGGTCGAGATAGAGGATCGCGTCGACGTACGGGTCTGGGTGAAACTCGCGCTTCTCGTGCCACCGCGTCCCGAACTCGACGAGGAGCTTCGCCCACAGGAGATCGATCGCGGCCGCGTCGTACCCGAGGGCGATCGCCTTGAGCTGCGGAGGGGGGGGCAAGACGTAGACGTCGTCGGTCTCCTTCGCCTCGTGCGCCGTGCGGGCGAGTCGCGGCTGCGTTCGCGCGACCCCGGCCGCGGAGACCAGGAGCAGCGCGCTCACGAGAACGCCGCTCTTCACTCCAGCTCCGACTGCACGATCATCCCGGGATCGATCGCGGGGCCCCCCCCGTCCACCTGATCGTGCCCTCGCACCTCGAAGGTGCTCGTGACCCCGTCGCCGTCGAGGTCCCCGTGAGAGATCGCGGAGAACGTCGAGCGCGCCGGGCCGTTCGCGGAGTCGAACTCGAACGCGAACGCGTGGGGAACCCCCTCCTCTGCCCCCTGGAACTCGAGTGCCTTCCAGGTCGGCTGGTCCCACGAGCCGGGGGGATCGGCCTCCCGCGTCCCCCGCGGCACCACGGGGGGGGTGAGCGGGGCGCTCGGCGGGTACGCGTGCGGGACGTCGTGTGCTTTGGCGTAGGCGGTCGCCCCCTCGGCGATCGCTTTGACGCCGTCCACCGGCTCCACGAGCTTCGACGCGTGGGTATTTCTCACGAACGCCGGGACGGCGACCGCGAGCAGCGAGCCGACGACCGCGAACGTGACCGCGAGCTCCACGGCCGTCATGCCCCGGGTGCAGACCGACCCGCGCCCGCGCATCACTCGTCCGGATCTTCTTTCACGATCGCGCCCCACTGCGGCCGGAACTGCGCGTCCGGGGCGATCGTGATCGAGTAGGTGCCGGCGATTCCGTCGCCGTCGAGGTCCCCCTTCGCGATGGCCGTCGCCTTCGCCGTGGCTCCGGCCCCCTCCGATGCGTACGAGTACATGTAGTACTGCGGCTGCGGGATCGAGAACTGGAGCTCGTGCCACGGCGTCATCGCCCAGTCGGCGGCGGCGCTCTGGTACTTCTTCCCCTTCACGTCGTCGATGCTCGGCGGCACGCTCCGCGTGGACGACGCCGGAAAGTGACGCATGGCGTGGGCGTTGTCGGGGCTCGTTCCGACGGGCTGCGTCGCGTCGGACTCCTCGTAGTAGGCGGCGGAGGCCTTCGCGAGGGTGCTGAGCGAGCCGATGGCGTCCGCGGTCTTGCTATGGCGCACGTACCGGGCCAGCACGTACATCGCGATGCCGCTGACGAGGCCGAGGAGCGCGATGAAGTTCAACAGCTCGAAGACGGTGAAGGCGCGCACGCGGCGCCAAGCTCGTGGACGTGACGCCACGTACGCGCAAAGCGCGGCGCGGTCCTCAGCTGCATAGCCCGACCCGGACACTCGGCCGACCATACCAACGAACCCCCGCGAAGGCACGCTTGTCCGCCCGCACGGAGCGCGGGTATAGATGCGGCGGTCGAAGTAAATGGCGAACGAGAGCCTCCTGACTCCAGGACGGGGCGGGCGGCCGTGGAAGAAGCGGGCGTTCGCGTGGGGGCTCGCCCTCGCGGCGCTCGCTTTCGTGGTGTACGCGGTCCCGATCCGCGATCACTGCGACGATCCCACGAAGCTCAAGTGCGAGCCTGGGCTCCTTACGGTTCTGGCAGGGGCCCGCGTGGGGATCCTCGCCGGGCTCCTGGCCCTTTACTTCTTCGCCACGCTCGCCTGGGCGGCGCGGTGGCGGGCGCTCCTCGCGCTCGCCAAGGTCCCTCTCGGGCTCCTCGAGACATGGCGCATCACGCTCGAAGCGCAGGCCGGCGGGATCCTGCTCCCCGGCGGGATCGGCGGAGACGCGCTGCGGGTCGGCTTCGTCACCGGGAAAGGGGCGGACCTCCCGACGGTCATCGCCGCGGTCCTCCTCGATCGCGCGATTGGCCTCGTCACCGTCGCCGCCCTCGCAGCGGCGTTTGCCGCCACGACCGTCGACGGCGCCCACATCCCGAAGCTCCTGGTCGTGCTCGCCTCGATACCGGTCGCGTTCGTCGCCGGGCTCGTGCTCCTGCGCTGGAAGCCGCTCGCCAGGGCGCCGTTCCTCGCCAGGGGGCCCCTCGCGAAAGTGGCGCAACCCGTCCTCGAGTACCTCGGCGAGCCCGGCGCTCCGCGCGCGATCCTCATCGGGCTGGCTCTCAGCTTCGTCGTGAGCGCCACGCAGCTCCTGACCATCCGCGGCTTCGTCACGGCCCTCGGCGGGACCCCGACGTCGGAGCTCTGGGTCTACGTCGGGACGACGATGGCGTTCATCGTCGGCGCCATCCCGGCGCTCCCCGGAGGGTGGGGCACGAGCGACGCCGCGTTCGTCTTCTTCTTCGCCAAGGCGGGGCTCGCTCCATCGCTCGCGCTCGCCGTGAGCCTCGTCTATCGGCTCTTCTGGTACTCTTCGGGGGGCGTCGGCGCGGTTCTCTACTTGCTCCGGAGCCATGCCTCCCCGCGGACCGAATGAGCGAAACGGCGAAATGAACAGATGAGCGCCCGCAAGCTCCCGCTCCTCGCGCGCCTCGCGGGATATCGCGTCGCCCACGCGACCGGGCGCATGCAGCAGCTCCCGATCAACTTGACGGTGTCGGTGACGTACAGCTGCCCGAGCCGCTGCCTCACGTGCGACATCTGGCAGAAGAAGGTCGACGACCTGAGCGTGGACGAGTACGCCAAGCTCTTCCCCTCGCTGAAGAAGGTCCCGATCTGGGTCACCGTCTCGGGCGGCGACCAGTTCGTCCGCGCCGACCTCGACGAAATCCTCCGCCTCATCCGCGTGATGATCGAGCCGACGATCATCAACATCCCGATGAACGGCATCATCACGGAGCGGATCTTCAACCTCTTGCCGAAGATCGCGGCGAACACGGTGGGCTCCCAGCTCATCTTGAACCTGTCGGTCGACGAGATCGGCGAGGAGCACGATCGCCTCCGCGGGGCGGACCGGAACTACGAGAAGCTTCTCGGCGTGTCCGAGCTGATCAAGGATCTGAAGAAGACCTACGACCACGTCGTGCTCGGCGTGCACACGGTGATCTCGACGCACAACGTCCACCGGATCCCGGAGATCTCGCGCCAGATCCGCGCCACCTTCGAGCCCGACTCGTACATCACCGAGGTGGCCGAGAACCGCGTCGAGCTGAAGACGATGGAGAAGAACATCACGCCGTCGCCCGACGAATACAGGCGCGCGGTCGCGACGCTGAAGGACTACATCCGCGCGCACCGCTCGAAGCATCCGGTCGCGCGGCTCGTCGAGTCGCTGCGCCTCGACTACTACGATCTCGCCGCGCAGATCCTCGAAGAGAAGCGTCAGGTCATCGACTGCTACGCCGGCTGGGCAAGCGCGCACGTGGCGCCTGACGGAAACGTGTGGGGGTGCTGTGTGCGTGCCGAGAGCGTCGGCAACGTGCGCGATCACGACTACGACTTCGGCGCGGTGTGGTTCGGCAAGGGGGCCGATGCGTTCCGTGCGAGCGTGAAGAACAAGGAGTGCGCGTGTCCGCTGGCGAACGCGAGCTACACGAACATGCTTCTCGAGCCGAAGACGCTCGCGCGCGTCGCGGCGAACATGGCCGGGATCGACGGCGTCCTGACGGAGAGAGCGCCGTGAACTTCGCCGAGCTGCTCGACGCGTGGGCAGCCAAGTACGACGCCCGGACGGTTCTCGAGCGCGCCATTGGCCGCGCGGCGGTCCCCCTGTGCGCGGCGCTCGTTGCCGGCGGAAGAGACCTCGTGGGGGTCGTCGATGACGCCGAGAGCCGCGAACGGATGCGCGCGGCGTACGGCGCGAAGGCCGACGTGCGCATCGCGGGAGAGGACGCGGATCTCCCGAAGGCCGACCTCGTGGTCGTGCACGGCGGGGCGCGGCCGGGAGACTGGCGAGACTGGCGAGCCTCGCTCCTCGAGCTCGGGAAGCTCGCGTCGAAGCTCGTCGTCGTCTGCACGCGGAACCCGGAGGCGTGGAACGTCGAAGTGTGCTCCCTCCTGGCGCGCCTGCCCGGTCTCCCCCCCCCGGCCGACGACGCGAGCGGCGACGCGGGGTGGGGGAGGACGCGTGCGCTCGCGCCGGTGCTCTGGGAGATCGGGCGCGTGAAGGAGCACGCCTTCCTCGACGTTCCTCCCCTCGGCCAGCGGGCGCCGCGGCTCGCACGTCGACTTGCTCCCTCCCACGCCTTCGTCGTCGATGTCACGCCGCGGACGCCTCAAGCGCGCCGCAGGGTTCGTCTGGAGACGGTTTGAAGGTCGCGGTCACGGGCGCCACCGGGTTCATCGGACGCGCGATCGCGCGCGAGGCGCAGGCGCGCGGTCACGAGGTGACCGCTCCGTTCCGCGCCGACCCGCCGCGCGACGAGCCCCGCGCGATTCGCTGGGTCCACTGGGACGAGTGGGAGCGCGGCGATGAGCGCTTCGACATCGTCGTCCACGCGGCGGCGCTGCGGCACAGGCACGGCGTCGCGGCGAGCGAGTACGAGCGGGTGAACGTGGAGCTGACCGACCGGGTGATCGCCCGCGCGAAACGCGCAAAGACGCTGCGCCTCGTCTACGTGTCGTCGATCGCGACCTACGGCTGGCCCGCGCGCCTCCCGATCGACGAGACCTTCCCCCCCGCGCCGGTCGGCCCCTACGGCCGGAGCAAGGTCGAGACGGAGCGCAGGGTCGAGCGCGCGGGGCTCCCGTTCACGATCGTACAGCCGTCGATCACGTACGGCCCCGGGGACACGAACGGGATGGTCGAGAAGATGATGCGAATGATCGCGAAGAACGCCTTCGTGGTCCCCGGGCGCGGCCGGACGCGCGTGCAGCTCGCCTACGTCGACGACGTCGCGCGCATCGTGCTCGACGCGAGCGCCTCGGAGCGCACGCTGGGGGAGCGGTTCATCTGCACGTACAAGGACCCCATCCGCGTCGGAGACCTCGTCCAGGAGATCGCGCGCGCCGTCCACGGCGTCGTCGCCCCCGTCGGTCCCCCTATCGCTCTTCTCCGCGTCGCCGCGCGCGGCTTCGAAGCGCTCGACGCGCTCGGCCTCTTCGGAAACCGCGAGCCGCCGCTCACGCGCGAGAAGCTCGCCACGATCTCGGTCGACCGCGCGTACCGCATCGACAAGATGCGCGCCCTGCTCGGCACGGAACCCCTCGTGGGCTACGATGACGGCCTCGCACGCACCGCGCGTGCCCTGAACCTTGCATGAGGCCGAGATGAGCGCACCGCTTGCGAAGGAGGACCTCGGCCTCGGGACGGCCTACGAGCGGGTCGCGATCTACAAGCTCTTCGATCGCTGGTCGGAGGGGCTCTCGATCTCGACCGCCGCCGAGGGGCCGCTCGACGGTATGGCGGGCATTCCCGGGCTCCACCTGCTCGGGTTCGCGCACCGGGGCATCCACTCGACCGTGTGTCTCCCGGACGACGACGCCCTCGCCCGCGTCCGCGCGATTTACCGCCGCCAAGGGGTGGAGGAGCGCCTCTCGACGTACCGCATCGCTTCGGACGCCATCCCGACCGGCCCCGTCGACGTCCTCGTCAGCTACAACGCGCTCCCCTACGTCGACGACTGGCGCGAGTACCTGCACCGGCTCTTGTCCGCCGACGCCCGGTGGTTCTTCGTCGTCGTGTCGAACCCCGTCTCGTACGGGACGTATCTCCGTCGCGCACAGCGCACGCTTCGCGGCGAGAACGTCGTCGAGCTCTTCGACCACGAAGCCACCCGCCCTTCGGCGATCGAGCCGGAGATCGAAAAGTACGGCCGTATCTTGTCCCACGACTACCTCGACTGCCCCTGGTGGCCCGACTTCTTCCTCCCTCCCCGGAAGAACCTGGCCGGCGACACGATCGCGAAGATGAAGAACCTCTTCGGCCGCGGCGCCTCCAACGACTCGGCCCCGGCGAGCTACGTCTTCGGCGAAGAGCGCTACCCGTTCTTCGAGGGGGAGGAGGGCTACGAGCAGCTCTCGCGGTCGATGCGCGTCCACCCCGTCTTCGACCGTGCGCCGGTGCCGATCGCGCGCCTCTTCGGCCACCTGCACGGCTATTTGGTCAGCGCGAAATAGCGGTCTATCGGCGCGTGTCCGGCTCGGGGCGGGGGCGAAGGGAGAGCTGCTTCGTCGTGGCGGCCATCGCCCAGTTGTACGGCTTTCGCTTCCAGAAGACGTAGTCGTACGTCGCGAGAAACCTCACATAGGCCTCGAGGAGAACGACGAGAGGGCCCCAGAGGAAGTACCGCCAGTCGAAGGTCACGCTCTTCATGACGGCCAGGAAGGAACGGAACGCGCTCATCGTCGAGACGCGGTACCCGAGGCTGTCTCTCACATAGAGGTGCCCGGCGAAGTTGGCTCTGCGCCGCTTGACGAACTCGCCGACGCGCTCGGGCCCGCGGTTGTAACAGATGGAGGTCGGCGCGTACCTCAGGCCGAAGCCCTGCCCCACGATCAGCGGCTCGATGCTCGCCTCGTCAACCGCCGTGTCGAACGGGATCTGCTGGAAGACGTTGCGGAACGCGATGAGCTCCCCCATCTTCGGGCGCGCCATCGCGATGACGTGATGCAGGTCCCAGACGAAATGGGCGGCGTAGCCCATGAACGTGTTCTTCGAGTTCGTGGGGACCGGGCGCGCGCCGACCATCCCGACGCGCGGATCCTCGAGGGGCGCGATCAGCCGGTCGATCGTCTCCGGCGTCGGAAGCGTGTCGGCGCTCTCGAGGATGATGACCTCCTGGTTGGTGTTCCTGAGGAGCAGGTTCACCGCGGAGGCCTTCCCTTCCTTCGTGGGCTGGACGACGAGCCGGACGCGCGGATCGTTCGCGGCGCGATCCCGCACGATCTGTTCGGTGCGGTCGGTGCAGCCGCTCGAGACGACGATGATTTCCTCGACGACGGCGATCTCGCTCTTCTGATTGGCGAGCGCGTCGAGGAGCCGGCCTATGTTGGCTTCCTCGTTGTAAGCCATGATGCCGACGCAGCAGTGAATCAACGCGAGGCCTCCGATCGCGAGACACGTGAGGCGAAGGACCTTTGGCCCCCCGCCAAGAACCGGCAGTCTCCCGCGGCCCGCACCGCTAATCTACGACAAAGTGGGACTCGCGGCCACGGCGCGCCCGGCGCGGCGGACGCGGCGTGCGGGGTCGAGAGAGAGCGAGAGAAGGTCATGGCCCCGAGAGTCCGCTGGGCGCCGTCTCCGGGGGGAGAGCTTCGTCGCCCAGCCCCGGCTCGAGGGTCTCGATCGCTTGGAGTGTGCGCTTGCGAAGACTGAGGGGGTGGGGGAGCGGAGCGGGCTCGTCCGGCGAATCGACAGGGACCTGCGGGAGCGTCGACTCCATCACGGTCCACTCGCCCTGGTGGAACAAGAGGCGCGCCTCGGGCTCGAGGGCGAAGGAGACCAGGCGGGCGATCGACTCGCTCGGCGTGTGAAGGATGACGTATCGAAAGTGGCTGAGATCGTACGACGGGTACATGTTGTAGGAGTGCCCGTCCATTCGCTCGAACATGTGGGTCCACACGACTTCGCGTCGCAGGATGACGGGCGACGCGGGCGAGTCGGTGAAATCGAAGAACCCGCGTCCGCCGAGCACCGCCACGATGTGCCCGCCGCCGGTGACCGGGCTGAAGAGCCAGTACTGGTTGGTCGGGCCGAGCTCCAGCACCATGTACGTGCTGTTCTTCTCCATGCGGGCGATTCCGGCGTCGAGGTCCTTGTAGATCCGGTCGGCGTCGAGAAAGCGTGGCCACGACACGAGGATCGGGACGAACGGCATGAACGCCGCGAGCATGCGCGGTAGGCGCCACGCCGGCGGGGGGGCGCCGCGAGCGGCCAACGTCACGGTCAGGATGGCCCAGGCGGGTGGGAGGAAGCGGTGATAGATGAGCGTCGTCGAGCTCATGTTCACCGGGGCGATGAAGTAGCAAGCGATCAGCGCCGCCGAGAGGATCTCGAAGCGATAGTGATGAAGCTGCTCGCGCCGAGTCCGCCGTTGGGGCGCTCGCGTCCGCCAGCGCTCGACGCCGAACAGGAACGTCGGGATCGCGCACGCGACGAAGATGAGATCGCGCACCCACTGCTCGTAGCCGGCGTACAGGACCCCCGGTATCGAGATGAGCTTGTGGAAGAGGGGGTACCAGTGAAACGCCTCGAGCGACTGCGCGTGCGCCGTGTGGTGGCTCACGTCGATCACGCGCGACACGACGGCGATCGCAACGACGAAGAAACCGGGAGCGAGGCGCAGCGCGTTGTCGCGCCATCCGCGCCAGGAGCAGAGCGTGAGGAGGAGAATCGTCCCCGCGGCCGTGAGCGCCATGAGGTCGTGCGCGAAGTGGAGAAGCAGCACCCAGCCGCAGGCGATCGCCACCCTGCGCCCCGTAGGTTTCTCGCACAGGCGGTCGAGCGAGGGGAGCGCCGTGAGGTACACGACGAACCCGATCAGGTTCGCGAGGAGCCCCCAGAAGAACATCCACCCGAGCCCGAGCGGCGCGATGAGCACGGCGGTCCAGCGGGTGACGCCCAGATAATCGGCGAAGCGCGCAGCCGCCGGCGGGAGGAGGAGCAGCGTAAGAGCGACGATGAGCTTCGTCGCGGTCCCGACGGGGAAGACGTACGCGAGCGGCAGGATCAGGAAATAGAAGAGCTGGTTCGGGTGGCCGAGGTTCAGCGCGTAGACGTTCGCGGGGATGTAGCTCGGGTCGCCCCAGTGCCGGAGCAGGCCGACGACCGCTTCGTGCAGCGGGATGTCCGCCATCGGCGGGTAGTGCGCGAGCAGGACGGGCGTCGCGATGACTGCGCCGGCGCACCACGGAGCGATCTGTTCGAGACGCGACACGAACGATCGAGCCGTCCTCTCAGTTCCCTTCCCCGGAGATGACGAGATCGCTCTGGAAGGAGGTTCCCATGACGACGCACGGGTTCGCGTTGTCCTCCGAGTTTCCCACCGCAGCGACGAAGTACCAGTCGGAGGGGATCCCGTTCGCGAACGAGGCATTGATCGAGATCGCCGCGTTGCCGGTCCCGATGCTCGTGGGAGCCGAGACGCCGTTCGTCGACACGAGGGTCGTCGCGTTGCTCGCGGTGCCGGCGATCGTCGTATAGCCGTACATGACGTTCCCCTGTGCGTGGACCGACAGTTGCAACCAATCCGTCCCCGGCTGGCATCCTGCGGTGCAGGGAACGCCCCATGAGGCTTTGAACGCTCCAACCGTCGTGACTCCTTCTGAAGCCTGAGGGTAGAAGTTCGCGCAGGTCGAGGTCGTCACGCACAGTCCCTGGGAGATGTCGTCGTACGCTCCGGTCTCGGCGTGGAAGGCCTCCTGGCCCACCTTGATCGAGTTGACCATCTGCACCGCTTCGGTCGTACGCGACGTGCCAATCAGCTTCTGGAAGCCGACGACGGCGAGCACCGCGAGGACGCCGACGATGACGACGACGATCATCAGCTCGACGAGCGTGAACCCCCGCTCGGCCGGAGCGCTCCTCCGGGGACCGGGACTTCCAAGGGTCATGGGCGGCGGGCTGCGCACGGCGCGCGAAACACCAAGCGAGCTCCGTGCCATGGGGGTCTCCTCCTCGGATCCGGCCAATGACCGGCCGTCTTCGTCTTCGAGTCCTATGTGGGTGCCGAGAATTGTCATCGAAGGGTCTTCGCTTCCGACGAATCTGGGTCCTTGTCCGCGAACGCCTCGGCGGCTTCGATCCTCTCCGACGAGCGCTCCGGATCTCCCACATCGAGGGCGTGCTTCTGGAGGCGGTAGCGGAGACTTCTCAGGGTGACGCCAAGCAAGCGGGCCGCGTTCGTCCGGACGCCCCCCGTCCGCTCGAGCGCCTGCAACAGGATACGACGCTCGACCTCTCCGAGCACGTCGTCGAGGTTGCATCCGTCCGGCGGGAGCTCCAGGAGCGCAGGAGTAGGCTGTGCAGCCGCGCCGCTCAGCTCTCGGGGGAGATCGCCGAGGCCGATCGTCTGTCCGCTCGCGAGCGCGACGGCTCGCTCGAGGATGTTCTCGAGCTCGCGCACGTTGCCGGGGTAGGTGTAGGCGTCGAGCGCGCGCAGCGCGTCGGTCGTGAAGCCGGTGATCTCCTTTTTGTGCTCCGCCGCGCAGCGGGCCAAAAAGAACGCCGCGAGCTCCCCGATGTCGCTTCGCCGGTCGCGAAGCGGCGGCACTTCGATCCGAATGACGTTGAGCCGGTAGTAGAGGTCTTGCCGGAACGTCCCGGCCTTCACCATCTCCTCGACGTTCCGGTTCGTGGCGGCGAGCACGCGAACGTCGACCGTGACCTCGGCGCTCGCTCCGACGCTGCGAACCTTCCGCTCCTGCAGCACCCGCAGAAGCTTCACCTGCATCGCCGTGGGGAGCTCGCCGATCTCGTCCAAGAGAACGGTGCCGCCGTCCGCCTCACGGAAGATCCCGAGGTGGCGCGACGTCGCGCCGGTGAACGCCCCTTTGTCGTGTCCGAAGAGCTCGCTCTCGATCAGCGTCTCGGGGATCGCGCCGCAGTTCACGACGAGGAACGGTTTGTCCTTCCTGTCCGACAGCTCGTGGATCGCGCGCGCGATTCGCTCTTTCCCCGTACCGCTCTCGCCCGTGACGAGGACCGTGGTCCGCGACGAGGCGACGCGGTGAATGAGGTCCACGATCCGGCGCATCGACTCGGACTTTCCGAGCAGGTCGCGCGGGTGATCGCGCGACACGAGCGCGCGCAGTGCCTCGTTCTCCGCGAGGAGCGCGCGCTTCTCGAACGCCTTGTCGACCAGCGCCCGGAGCTCCGACGTGGCGAACGGCTTCGTGATGAAGTCGTACGCCCCGCGCTTCATCGCTTCGATCGCGGTCTCGAGCGTGGAGTGCGCGGTCATCACGATGACCTCGGTCTGCGTGCTGCGCTGGCGAGCTACTGTCAGCAGATCGAGCCCAGAGCCGTCCGGCATGAGGAGATCGGTGAGCACCATCCCGTACGGGCTAGGGGAGCCGACGATGGCCTCACGACCCGCCTGGAATCCGGGGGCCGCCGTGACGTCGAACCCATCCCGCTTGAACAGGATGGACAGCATGTCGCGCAGTCCCGGCTCGTCGTCGACGACGAGGACCGTCCCTTTGCGCGGACTGGCAGCCATGCCAGGCAGCGTACCAGGGCGCTAGACGGAGGACACGAAACGGGCGCAAAGGCCCGGGCGCGTGGCCTTCAGTCGCGGAGTCTGGCGATCGCAGGCTTCGTTTCGCCCGCGCCGACAGTGACCGAGATCTGCTTCTTCAGCCCGAGATCGGCGTTCGTGAAGACGACGGTGTGCGGCCCGGCGCTGACCTGGACGTGCACCTTCGGCGTGCTCCCGAGCGGCTTCCCGTCGAGGACGACGGAGGAGGCCGGCAGAGAGTTGATGTTGAGGAACCCCTCCGAGCTCGACGACTCCGACCCGCTCGAGTCATCGGCCGCCGCTGCGGCGGGGGCCGGCGTCTCGCGGACGGGCTTGGTGGGGGGGATTGCGGCGAACCGCGGCGCCGCCGGTGCGGCAGGTTGCTGGACGGGAGCCGCGTAGGCGACGGCCGCGGTCCTTGGGTCGAGCGAGATCTTGAATGTCTTCTCGGCGACCCCGTCGTCGAAGCTGATCGACTGCCGGTAGTCCGAGAAGCCAGGCTTGCTCGCCTCGAGCGCCCAGCTCTTCGACGTGTCGAGATCGACCGCGATGGGGAGCGTCGGGAACTCGCGCCGGTCGTTGCCGGACACGATCGAGACCTTCGCTCCCGGCGTGTCGAGCTCGATCGTCGCCTTCCCCTTCACGACCTTGAGCGTCTGATCGCCGAGATCCTGCACCTCGTCCTGTCCGAGGATGATGCTCTTTTCGATCGGCGTGTAGCGATCGGTCCCCGCGAGGCGGATCTTGTGGTCGCCGGGCGTGAGGTTGTGGAGCTCTTGCGGCAGGGGACCTATCTCCTTGCCGTCGACGTAGAGCTTCACCTCGTGCTGGTTTCCGCCCACCTTGATCCCGGTGCCGGCCTTCGAGCTCGAAGCGCTCAGGGCAAAGTCGAGCTGCGAGTCTTTGCGCGCCTCGACGGTGACGGACTTGTTGGCGGGGGCGTCATAGCCGACCGCGAGGACCTTCACCTCGTGGGCTCCCGTGCTCACCTGGTCGACGATGCACGGCGCCGTGTCGCACTGCTTTTTGCCATCGACGAAGATCTCGACGCGGTTGATCGTGCCCCCCTTGGAGTCGGCGACGCTGACAGCGATGCGCCCCGTGTGGGGCATGACCATGATCGCGAGCCCCGCCACGACGGCGGCGACGGCGACGACGGTACCGATCAACCCGATTCGGCTCGCCGGAGGGCGAACCAGCTGCGTCGCCTCCATGCGGCTCGGCACGGGGGGGGACGACATCGAGCTCACGGGGGGGAGCCCGGGCTGCTCCGCGAAGCCGTTCATGCGCGGCGGCGCGGACGAGAGCGTGCTCGGGCCTCGCCCCGGCATTGGCATCGGCGCGGTGTTCACTTGCGGCGCCATCGGCGGCGGCGGAGGGGGGACCGAGCCAGCCGGCCGCATCGGGTCGGACGATCGCGGCATCGGGAATGAGGGGGGCGGCGGCGCGGCCGACGAGCTCCGCGCGAACGCGTTGAGCGACGGGGAGGGGGGCGGCGGCCCTGAGACTCGCGACGACGGCGGCGGCGGTGGCGCCCCCGAGGCGCGCACGGACGGCGGTGGGGGAGTCGGCGGGGCGTTGAACGGGGATGCCATTCCCAGGAGAGTCGACTTGCCGATTGCCGTGGCGGAGGAGACCGGCGGAGCAAGCGGCGTCCCGGCGGCCGGACGCGGCGCGAGCGGCGCGTCGTCGGTGGGGCCCATCTTGTCGAAGACGTGCGTCGCCTCGTCTTCGTCGTCCCAGTCCATGTCGAGGCCGGGCTTCGTCTTGGCGGCGACGGGGGGGGCCGATGCGCGAACCATCGGCGGAGGCGGAGTTCCGACGCCGGGAGCCGTCATCGCAGGGATCGGCACGGCCGCAGCGGGCGGCGGAGGGTTCGCAGAGGCGCGCGGCGGCGGAGGAACGACCTGGGGGAGAGACCCGCGCCCCGGAGGCGGCGGCGGTGCCACGCTCCGCGGAGGAGGGGCCGGCGGGCGGTTCGTTTGAGGAGCGGGGGCCGCGACGACGGGAGCCATTCCGACGAGCGTTCGTTTCGCGACGTCGCTCTTGATGATCATCGGCGGATTCGTCGGCATGCTCCGCGGCGGAGGCGGCGGCACGGACGACTGGCGCGCGGGGGCGCTACCCGCCTTCTTTCCGAGCCCCTCGAAGATGTCGAGATCGGACGCTCCTCTCGCCTTGTCGCTGGAGGGGATGTCTGCAGCCATGGTCGACGTCTCCTGCTGATTCATCATGCTCGGGCGTTGCGGAGATCGAGCTCCGCTGTTCGGGATGGGCCCTATGTCCGACGGCGTCGGGCGGCGGGCCAAGGACTCGGGGAAGGCGCCCCGCATGTACCTGGCAATTTCTTCGCGCGAAGCGGTAGCACCAATCGTCTGCGCGAGCTTGTCTAGGTCGCGATACAGGTCTTTTGCTGAACGGTAGCGCTCACGTACGTCCTTGGCGAGCGCCTTTAGGACGACGCGATCCAGCTCCGGGGGGACGTCCCGGTTCTTCGTCGACGGGGGGGCGATGGTGGCGCTCCGGACCTTTTCCAGGACCAGGAGCTCATTTTCCGCGTTGAACAGGCGCTCCAGCGTCAGGAGCTCCCACATGCATATGCCCATCGAGAAGAGGTCGACCCGGTGGTCGATCTCGGTCCCGCGGATCTGCTCGGGGGCCATGTACCCGAACTTCCCTTTGAGTGTGCCGACTTGCGTGCGAGACAGCTTCCCGGCTGCCTTGGCGATCCCGAAGTCGATGAGCTTCACGTCCCCGTCGAACGACACCACGATGTTCTGAGGTGACACGTCGCGGTGGACGATCGAGACGGGCTGCCCGTTGGCGTCCTTCCGCGCGTGGGCGTATGCGAGCCCCTCGCCGATCCGGGCGAAGATGTAGATGAGCACCGGGAGCGGTGGGCGCTCGCCAATCCGCACGCAGCGGTCGAAAAGGGCGCGCATGTCCCGCCCGTTCACGTATTCGAACGCGATGTAGTAGGAGTCCTCGATTCGCCCGAAGTCGAGGGTCCGTGCGATGTGGGGGTGCTCGAGCTGGGAGGCTATCCGGGCCTCGTCCTCGAACATCTCGATGAACTCTTCGTCTTCGGCGATCTGCGGAAGAATTCGCTTCAGGGCGACGATGATGTCGCGCTCCGTGTCACGGGCGCGAAAGACCTCCGCCATTCCCCCTGCGCTGATGCGCTCGAGGAGCTCGTAGCGGCCAAACGGCTGCGCGCTGCGGCTCACGGGTCTCTCCATCTTCTTTTGACCGGGGTGCAGCGCGCGCGGCGCAAAAAACGGAAAAAACGAGCAGCAGGGGCGGGGGTTTGGCGTCGCACCTAGGATTTCGCTCGCGGGGTTCTACATTCGGGCCGGTGAGGGGGTCAATTCCGGCCCAGCGGTACGCCGCCTCATCGGAGTCTCCCATTTTTTCGGGGGGGGGCGAGAGGGTTCAGTGCGAAGGGGCAGGGGGGCGGGTAGGCGCAGGAGCACCCGGCTTTGTGGGTCCGTGCGGTGGGGGCGTAGGTGCCGGACCTGGAGCTGGGTTGTCAGCGGCGGAGCTTGCTCCTGACGGGGCGGAGGGCTCGGGGGTCGACGTGGCTTCGGTAGGGGGGGAGGTTGGGTCCGTCGGCGACCCGCCCGTGGCCGCATAGAGAAACGCGGGGAGCGCCGATTTGGCCGCGGCCTTTTTCGCAGGGCGTCGAAAGTAGCGAACGCGCTGCGCCTGCAGTGGTTGCCAAACCGCCGGTGGGACGACCGGCGTGTCGAACGTCAGCTCTGCACCGGGCGCAGCGTCGCGTACGAGGCGAGCTGCCGTGGCGCCGACAGCCGCCTGGAAGGGCTGTGCGGCGAGATCGAGCGTGCCTCCGAGGAGGGCGCGCGAGTCACCCGTGACGAGCATTCGGCTCGTGCAGCCCGCGTGGACGAGGAGCGTGTCCATGAGCTTCGCGGTCGTCGCGCTCGGGCTCACGTCGGGCGACAGCTCGATCCAATCGAGCATTCCGTCTTCGTCTTGAACGCCGACCGCCGCGCGCGCCGTCGCTGCCGCAGGGGAGGCGAGCGACACGCCGTCGCCGAGCGTCGTCGCATCGGCCGCAGGCTCGTTCGTTCCGACGAGGAAGACGCCGTTCGCGAACCACGCCCGGCGCTCGGCCTTCGCCGCCCCCGCCGTGCGCGGCGCGACGAACGTCACGATCGTCGGTGTGTCCGCGTTCGTCCCTGGGCTCCCCGCGGGGACGACCGCGCGTGGATCGATGCGGAGCACGCGAACCTTCACTTCGGGGTGCTGCGCGTCGGGGCGCAGCGCCGACACGGCCATGGCGTACGGGAACCCGTGCTGGGGGAGCCCTTTGACTCGCCACTCGCCTTCGCCCGGCTCGACCGGCGGTGCGCTCGCGCCGGCGACCGCACCCTGGAGCACGGGGAGCTCCGCGCCCGGCAGAACAGGGCGCTGGGTTAGGTAGAAGAAGTCTCGCCCGTCTCGCTGGATATATTGCGGGAAGTTCATGTGCCGCATGCCCTTGATCATGCGGCGCGCGCGGAAGTTGAACTCCGGGATCTCCCGGATCGGCCCCTCGAACTCCCAGTCTTCCTGAAGCTTGCGTCCGAGCGGTGTCCAGCTCTTGGCCGGTTGCACGTTGTAGAACTCGAAGCCCGCGAGGCCGGGGTTCATGTCGAGGTGCACGCCGTACTGGCAACGCGCCAGGAGCATCCCTTGGGCGAGGACGTCGGCGCTGATATCGAGGCCGTAAAAGTAGCCGACGAAGTTCTCCTTCGTCAGGCAGATGCCCGTCCGCGTCGTGTGGATGTTGTCCTTCCACCCCTTCGGAGTCCCCCCCCACCACTCGCGCTTCCACGGGTTGAATTCGCCACGGTCGATGAGGGCCGTGAGGTTCTGGCGATAGGAGAGGACCTCGTCGGGGACGTCGCTCTTCTCCGGCCACGAGCCGAAGCCGGTCGAGCCGTCGCGCATCTCGAGGACGGTTGCGGCGTACGGCTTCGGAGGGAGATACAGGACGCCGTCGGCTTGCATGCCGAATTCGCCGTGCACGGCCTGGAAACCGCCGTTGAAGCCGGCGACGACGCGGCGGATCACCTCGGGTGCGCGCGGAATGACCCCGGGCCCCGCTTCGCCCGACGCGCTGACCGGCTCGACGGTGCCCGCTTGCATGTGGAGCGCGATCTGACGCGGGTCCCACATCGTGACGTATACGCGCGTCTGCGGGCGCGCCTTGTCTGCGCGGATGAACGACGTCACGAACGCGGGCGGCGCGCCCGGATTGGGTGTGATGAACGGGTCGCGGTCGAGCGCGATCCACTCCCCTTCGCCCGCGAGCGGAGGAGTGACGATCGGCTTCATCGACGGCGGAGGCCAGCCGATCTCCGGATCGGTGAACGAGACATGCCCGTGCCCGTTCTCGAGCGACCCGATGTCCTCGGCGACCTCCTTCGCGCTGTCGTCGCCGACGAAGTGGGTCTTCACCCGGAGCACCCAGTCGAGCGCCGTGAAGGCGATCGCCTTCACGTACTGCATGTTGTCCTCGCCGAACCATTCAATCCCGCGCACGCGATCGACCGCCCACGGCACGAGGCTGGGGGGGCGCGCCTTCTGCTCTGCCGCGGCGCGCACCCAGCCGGCCCCCTCGACCGCTTCCCCCTTCGCCGGATCGATGACGATTGCGCGTCCGTCGGCGTTCACCTCGAGCAGGCCGGTCGACCTCCACGCGATGTCCACCTTGTTCGCGACCGGATCGAGCGCGTAGGAGTCGTGCGTCACGCCGCGCGTCTGGCCGGTCTGCTGGAGGTTGGTGATCGCGGTCTGCCAACGCTGCAGGCGGGTGAACTCGGCGTACTCGGAGGTGGAGCGCCCCGCGAGGTCGAGCGTGTGGACCCCTGTGAAGATGCCGTCCACGCTCGTGGCGAACGCGACGAGGAGGCCGTGCGCGATCGGGCGCCCTTCGTCGACTCCCGTGGTGCGCGTCACGTTCCAGGTGTCCCCCACGTCGATGAGGTTCCCTTCGGGCGAGAGGCGGGCGTCGACCAAGTAGAGGTCGGCCGGCTCGCCGTGCGTGTTCGCCCGGACGAGCGCTTTCGCTCCTCCTGCCATCGCGCCGCGAACGCCGCGCGGACCGGTGACCCAGGCCACGTCGCCCTCGCTGCACGTGAGCCCGTAAGACGACGTGAGCAGCGCCGCGAGCGCGTGCGAGCGACTGGCTGCCCGGTGAACCCCGGCGTCAC
The DNA here is from genome assembly GCA_052147435.1 of Polyangiaceae bacterium. GTDB lineage: Bacteria > Myxococcota_A > Polyangia > Polyangiales > Polyangiaceae > JBKQKP01. Next base: position 64,534 of record JBKQKP010000274.1, read on the forward strand.
GGCCCGTTAGAAACATCCCCGCGACCACGAGCGCCCCCGCGACCGGACGCCAGGCAGGGAGCCGGCGCGCGTCCTTGGACGCCGTGACGAGCACGCTCGTGAGACGCTGAGTGGGCTGCATCCGGGACGGCCGCCGCCGCTGCGCTCGACGTGAGTGGGCGAGGCGGCGGTCTTGTATGCGAGGTAACAGCTTCGACGCGGTCGGTCCAGGAACCGGGCAGAGGAGACTGCTTCGTGGCGAACTAGCCGGCGTGCTCGCGCGAAGGGAGCACCTTGAGCGACACTCGCGCCTGTTTCGTCGTCCGCGGGGTCGCGAGGTCGGAGGGCGTACGCGGCCCCGTCCCGAGCAGCTCGCCGACGAGGTCGTAGTCGCTCGCTTGGGAGATCCGCACGCGGCGCATCTCGCCGGCGCGCGCCTCTCCCCCCGAGAGGAACACCTGCCCGTCGATCTCCGGCGCCTGCCCCGCGTGGCGCCCCTTCATGACGAACTCGTGCTCCTCGCTCTCCCCTTCGACGAGCACGTCGAGCTCGCGCCCCACGAGCGTGGCGTTCGCTTCGCGCGCGATGCGGCGCTGGATCGCCATCAACCGGCGGTGACGGCCCGCCGCGACGCTCCCTTTCACCTTGTCGTCGAGCTCGCGGCTCGCGCAGGTCTCCTCGTCGGAGTATCGAAAAACGCCGACCCGCTCGAACCGCGCCCACTCCACGAACTCACAGAGCTCGGCGAACTCCTCGTCGGTCTCTCCAGGGTGCCCGACGATGAACGCCGTGCGGAACGTGAGGTCCGGGATCGATTTCCGCAGGCGGTCGACCACCCGCTTCTGCCGGTCTTTGCCGTGCCCGCGCTTCATCCGTTTGAGCATCGCGTCCGCCGCGTGCTGCAGTGGCATGTCAACGTAGGGGACGACGCGCGGGTGATTCGCGAGCAGATCGATGAGCGCCTCGTCGATCGTCTCCGGGTAGAGATAGAAGAGGCGTACCCAGCGCACCCCTTTCACGTCGGCGATTCTCCGCGCGAGCGTCGCCAAGTCGGTCCGCTCGGCCTTCGCGTGGTCTCGCCCATAAGCGATGGTGTCCTGCGAGATTACGTTCAGCTCGATGACGCCGCTCGCCACGAGCTGCTCTGCTTCGCGCACGACGTCGTCGGCGCTGCGCGAACGCTGCTTGCCGCGAAACTGCGGGATCGTGCAAAACGAGCAGCTTCGGTTGCACCCCTCGGCGATCTTCAAGTACGCGCTCGCACGCGAGTCGGTGACGACGCGCGGGTCGCTCGCGCGGATGACCCAGTCGGCGGGGTTTCCCACGAGCATCCGCTCCGCTTTCCCTTCGAGCACCTCGGCGAGGCGAAGCATGTCGCTCGAGCCGAGGAAGTGGTCGACCTCGGGCATCTTCGCCGCGAGCTCGGTGGGGTAGCGCTGCGAGAGACATCCGCTGACGACGAGCGTCTTGCATGCCGCGTTCTTGTCTCGCTTCAGCTCCGCCATCTCGAAGATCGTATCGATCGACTCTTTCTTCGCCTCGCCGATGAATCCGCACGTGTTGACGACGATGACCTCCGCCTCCGTGGCGTCGTTCACGATGCGAAACTTCTGCTCGTTCGCGACGCCGAGCATGACCTCGCTGTCGACCCGGTTCTTCGGGCAGCCGAGGCTGATGAAATGGATGGTCTTCTTCGGCATGAGCCGGCGGAATGTACGGGGCAAACGGGGGCCGCGCCACCTCGCGCGCCCTTGGCGCTCCCTAGCGGGCCATGGCGTCGGTGAATCGCTCGAAGAGATAGAGGGCGTCGTGGGGGCCGGCGGCGGCTTCGGGGTGGTACTGGACGCTGAACGCGCGCATGTCGGGCGCCGCGAGCCCCTCGCTCGTCCCGTCGTTCAAGTGCACGTGCGTCGAGCGGACCGAGCCTGGCAGGCTCTTCAGGTCGACGCAGAAGCCATGGTTCTGCGTCGTGATCTCGACACGGCCGGTGGACAGGTCCTTGACCGGCTGGTTCGCGCCCCGGTGACCGAACTTGAGCTTGTACGTCTTGCCGCCCAGGGCGAGGCCGAGGAGCTGGTGGCCGAGGCAGATTCCGAAGATCGGCTTCTTCCCGAGGAGATCGCGGACGTTGGCGATGGCGTACGTGACGGCCGCGGGATCGCCGGGGCCGTTCGAGAGGAACACGCCATCGGGGTTCATCGCGAGGATGTCCTTCGCGGGGGTGCGCGCGGGGACGACCGTGACCTTGCACCCGGCATCGACGAGGCAGCGGAGGATGTTCCGCTTCGTGCCGTAGTCGATCGCGACGACGTGGTGGGTGATGGCGCGCGGAGCGCTCGTGGCCCACACGCCGCGCCCCTCGGTCCACCCATACGGCTCGCGCGGGGACACCGATTGCACGAGGTCGAGCCCGCTCATGTCGGGGGCGGCCCTGGCGGCGCGGAGGAGCGCGTCGGGGGACGTCGTGCCGATGGCTCCGTTCTGGGAGCCCTTGTCGCGCAGGTGGCGCGTGAGCTTTCGCGTGTCTACCTCTGTGATTCCGACGACGCCATGGTGCGCGAGGTACGCGTCGAGCGACTGCTCGCTCCGCCAGCTCGACGGAGCCGGGCTCGCGTCGCGCACGATGAACCCGGCGACGCGCGGCTTCGAGTCGACCGCCTCGGTGTCCGCCGCGTTGACCCCCGTGTTGCCGATCTGGGGCGCGGTCATCGTGACGAGCTGCCCGTAGTACGAGGGGTCGGTGAGCACCTCCTGGTAGCCGGTCATCGTCGTCGTGAAGACCGCCTCGCCGGTGGTCTCTCCTCGCGCGCCGAAGGGGAGGCCGGGGAAGACCGTGCCGTCGGCGAGGACGAGCCAGGCGCGGTCGCTCACGACGAAGCTCCTGGAGTGAGAGCGTCGAACACGACACGCCCCGCTGCGACCGTCATGAGAACGCGCCCCGTGACCTCGCGCTTCAAGAACGGCGTGTTCTTGCTCTTCGTCCGGAGACGCGCGGGGTCGATCGTCCAGACGCTGCTCGGATCGATGAGCGTCACGTCGGCGCGCGCCCCTTCCGCGATCCGAGACGACGGGAGCCCGACGACGCGCGCCGGCGCGCTGGTGAGTGCCTCGACGAAGCGAGCCAGGGAGAGCACGCCGTCTTTCACGAGCCCGAGGAGGAGCGGCACGCAGAGCTCGAGGCCGATCATCCCCGGGGAGGCCTCGGCGAACTCGCAGTCCTTCTCGAGCGGCGAGTGGGGGGCGTGGTCGGTCGCGATGCAGTCGATTGTACCGTCCGCGAGCGCGGCTCGGAGCGCGGCGACGTCGGCCTCTTCGCGAAGGGGCGGGTTCACTTTGCAGGCGGTGTCGTAGCCGAGGAGCGCCTCGTGCGTGAGGAGGAGGTGATGCGGCGTCACCTCGGCGGTCACCGAGATGCCGCGCGATTTCGCCTCGCGCAAGATGGCCACGCTCCCCAGGGTAGACACGTGCGCCACGTGGTACTTCGACTTCGTGTACTCGGCCAGGAGCACGTCGCGGGCGACGATGGCGTCCTCGGCGACGCGCGGCCAGCCGCGGAGGCCGAGCCGCGTCGAGATCGCGCCTTCATGCATCTGGGCGCCCGCCGTGAGCGCGTGGTCTTCGGCGTGCTGGATGACGGCGAGGTCGAACGTGCTCGCGTACTCGAGTGCTCGCCGCATGACGGCGCTCGACGTGACGCACTTTCCGTCGTCGCTCACGGCGACCGCGCCGGCGTCTTTCAGGTCGGCCATCTCGGTGAGCGCCTCGCCGATCTGGCCGATCGTGATGGCGGCGATGGGGTGAAGGCGGACGCCCGACACGGCGCGCGACTTCGAGACGAGCATCTCGGTGATCGCGCGCGTGTCGTTGACGGGGCGTGTATTGGGCATCGCGCACACGTCGGTGAAGCCGCCTGCGGCTGCGGCGCGAAGGCCGCTCGCGATGTCCTCCTTGTATTCCTGCCCCGGCTCGCGAAGGTGCGCGTGCATGTCGAGGAGGCCCGGCAAGAGCAGCTTGCCCGCGCCGTCGATGATCCTGACGTGCTCGCCCGCGACGAGCCCCTTGCCGGCGTCACGCCCGGCGCGCGCGATCATCCCACGCTCGATCACGACGTCTATCTCGGCGTCGAGCGTGCGGGACGGATCGACGGCGCGCACGCGGCAGAGGACGAGGACGTCGCTCATGGAGCGGATCGTCACCTAGCACACCCTCGGCGCGCGCGCGCCAGGGTAAGCCTTTCAGCCGAACCGAGTCCCGCACTGCCCGCAGAACTTCGTCCCTGCCTGGACGGCCGCGCCGCATCCCGGGCACCCTGGCGCCTTCCGGGGGACCCCGCACTGTGGACAGAACTTCACGCCCTCCCCGAGAACGGTTCCACACCCCGTGCAGCCTCCCCCCCCCGTTACGGGGGCCGCCTGTGGCGCGTTGACCGGCTGAGCGACCGCGGCCTGAGCGGGCGCCCGCAGCACCGCGTTCGCCCCCATGTCGACGTTCGCGACGTAGTCGGTCTTCTCGGCCTTCGCGTTCAGCTGGATGCGCGCCGCGGCCACCTTCGCCTGCGCGTGGGCCGCCGCCATCTCCTGGTCGAATTTCGGGGCGCACGCCTCGCACAAGTGCGGTAGACATCGCGGCGACGGGCGACGTCTACTACCGTCACCACACGGGCCTTGTCGTCGATCCGATAAATCACCCGGTAGGTGCCACGGCGGGCGCTGAACCTGTCGTCCATTGGCGGGAGCAGCCTTTTGCCGATCCGGTGGGGATCGGCAAGCAGAGGGCCTGTGATGAACTCATAGGCGGCTGCCGCAACGGCTTCTGGGAG
>JBKQKP010000275.1:0-16740 GCA_052147435.1 Polyangiaceae bacterium
TCCCGAGCGCCACGATGACCTTCGGCTTCACGAGGTCGAGCTGCTCGTGGAGGTAGGGGAGGCACGCGGCGATCTCGTCGGGCTCCGGACGCCGGTTGTCCGGCGGGCGGCACCGGATGATGTTGACGATATAGACGTCGCGCTCGGGAGCGAGCCCCATCGCCTCGATCATCCGGTCGAGGAGCTGCCCGGCGCGCCCGACGAACGGAACGCCCTGCGCGTCCTCCTCGGCACCCGGCGCCTCGCCGATGAAGCAGATGGCAGAGGCCGGGTTCCCGCGCGCGAAGACTGTCTGGGTCCGGGTCTGGGAGAGCCGGCAGCGTGTGCAAGCGGCAATCTCGGCCGCGAGAAGAGGTAGACGGACGTCGCGATCGGTCGAGGTCGAGGTCGATGTCGATGTCGAGGTCGGGGTCGGGGTCGAGGTCGAGGTCGGGGTCGGGGTCGGCGCGGGGCTCGAGGGGGGGAGCACGACGTCGAGGACCGTCACTTCTCGTTCGTGGAGGGTGAGCTCCTTCGAAAAGGGGGCGCGTCCCGCGGCGTGCGCGTCGATGCGGTGGGTGCCCGGGTCGACCGGAACGGCGACGCCCCAGAGACCCGACGGATGCGGGTGATCGTCGATCGTCACGACCGCGTCCTTGGCGTCTGAGGGGACGTCGATCGAAAGCGTCGGCACGCGGGCGTGCAGGTCCGAGAGGAACGGCTCCTTGAGGAGATCGAGAACCTCCTTGTTGTGCTCCCTCTCTGCCGCGTCCCGCGCTTCCGCGAAGTGGGCGAGCGCCGTGGCCGTCTGCCCGAGCTTCTCTTCGCAGAACGCGATGTGGTAGCGGACGCCCGCCGTGAGCTTCACGTCCGCGACGCGATGGAGCTTCTCGAGCGCGTCGCTCCAGCGCGATGCCCCTTCGTCCTTCGACGCCGCGCTGAACAGCTCGCGCGCCGCCTGCAGCTGGTCTGGGGTCGGCTGGCTGACAGGCGGGGTGGGGGCTGCTGCGGGTGCGGCGGGCGCGGCTCGAGGCGGGTCCGCGGCGAGAACGGTCGACGCATGCATGAACGCGAGCGAAACGGCACACGCGGTCGCAGCTGAGAACGCGGTTGGCCGCGTCGATCTCATGGGGGGCGATGTAGCAGAAATCGACGGGTCGGGGCGAAAGGCTGGGTAGTCTTCGCTCTCAATGAGCCCGCGCATCGTTTCGACCCCGGACGACTTTCGACAAGCGTGTGCCGCCGCCCGCCAGCGCCCGCCGACTGCGCGCTCCGAGGGTCATGGGCAACATCTCGTCGCCTTCGTCCCGACGATGGGGGCGCTCCACGACGGGCACCTCGCGCTCGTCCGCGACGCCAAGGCCCGGGCGCCGTTCGTCGTCGTCTCGATCTTCGTCAACCCGACGCAGTTTGGACCCAACGAGGACTTCAGCCGCTATCCGCGCGACCTCGCGAGCGACGTGGCAAAGCTCGCGAGCGTGGGGGCCGACGCCGTCTTCGCCCCCGACGCGGCCGCGATGTATCCGCCAGGGGAACAGACGCGCGTTCACGTCGGCGCGCTCGCGGCTCCTCTGTGCGGGAAGTTCCGTCCGGGGCACTTCGAAGGAGTCGCCACCGTCGTGACGAAGCTCTTCGCCCTCGCGGGGCCGTGCGTCGCCGTCTTCGGGAAAAAGGACTACCAGCAGCTCGCCATTCTCCGGCGTGTCGTGAAGGACCTCTTCCTCCCCGTGGAAGTCGTCGGGCACCCGATCGTGCGGGAGCCCGACGGGCTCGCGATGAGCTCGCGGAATGCGTATCTGTCGCCCCCGGATCGGCAGCGCGCGCTCGCTTTGTCTCGAGGGCTCGCCGAGGCCTGGAGGCTGTTCGCGTCGGGTGAGCGGGGAGCGGCGGTGCTCCGGAGCGCGACGCGGCGAGAGGTCGAGGGCGGCGCGGACTCGATCGACTACGTCGACGTGACTGAGGCCGACACCCTGACCCCCTTCGAGGGGGACGCCCGGGTCGGCGAGCGCGCGCTCGTGGCGATCGCGTGCAGGATCGGCGCGACCCGCCTGATCGACAATGTCGTCCTCGGGGAGGACCCGCTCCCCGCTCCCCACCCGCCCGGGACGCCGTCCTAGGGCGCGCCGACAGTCGTGACGTGACGCCCGCGCCGGGGTGGGCTATCCCGCGCTCGTATGAAGCCTCGCGGACGGTTCGTTGTGCTCGAAGGGATCGATGGCTCGGGGACAACCACGCACGTGGCGCGTCTCGCCGACCGGCTGCGCGCCAAGAAACAACCCGTGCGAACGACGCGCGAGCCGAGCGACGGGCCGATCGGCACGCTCGTTCGCCAGGTGCTGACCGGAAGGGTCGTGGCCCCGGGCGGGCGGGCCCCGAACTGGGCGACGATGGCGCTCCTCTTCGCGGCCGACCGAATGGATCATGTCGAAGCCGAGATCGAGCCGTGGGTCGCGGGGGGGGGGATCATGCTCTCCGACCGGTACGACGCCTCCAGCCTCGCCTACCAGAGCGTCTCGAGCGGGAGCGGCGGAAGCGACGCAGTCGAGTGGATCCGGAGCTTGAATCGCTTCTGCGCTCGCCCCGATCTCACGATCGTCCTCGACGTCACCTCCGAGGAGGCGGCCCGCCGCCGCGACCAGCGCGGCGAGGCGGCGCAGCTCTACGAGCAGAACGAGGTCCAGCGGGCCCTCGCCGTCTTCTACCGCAACCTCGCGAAGCACCTGCCGAAGGACCGCATCGTGATCGTGGATGCCGACGGGTCGATCGACGACGTGCACCAGCGCATTCACGCCGCCTACTCGCAGGCCTTCGAAGAGAACGCCTGAGCCTTTCCCAGGACCGCGCCGGGTAGTCCCCGGTCTCACTCGCGGCGTCCGCTCGAAACTTGCGTGTTTCGATCGTTTCGTCGCAGGGTGGGGCGCATGACGCGTCCCGTCCTCGGCATCGATCCGCGCCGCCTCGCCGTGGCGCTCGTGTCACTCCTCGTCGCCTGCGGTGGGGCGTCTGCCACGACGAAGACTGCAAACACCCCTCCGACCGCGGCTCCCGTCGAGAAGCCGGCGCCCGTCGCCGAGGCCGCGAACGATCACTCGCTCCGTCGCTCTGCCGTGCGCGGCGTCGTGAAGGGGGGGCTGGGGCTCTTTCTGCAGCGAGTCGTCCTCGACGACCAGCCTGTCGTGAAAGACGGACGCTTCCACGGGTTCCGGATCGCGGCGCTCCGGGATACCGGGTTCTGGAACGGGGTCGATCTTCGTCCCGGCGACGTGATCACGCGGGTCAACGGGATGCCGATCGAGCACCCGGAGGAAGCGCTCGAGGCGTTCCACTCGCTCGAGGTCGCGAGCGAGCTCCGCGTCGCGTACGAGCGCGACGGGGCCGGGCGCGAGCTCGCCTATACGATTGTCGAGGACGAGCCGCAGAAGCGGGCCGACGCGAGCGCCCCGTAGAGCTCCTCAGGCTCCGCCGAGCCTTGCCAGGGCGAGCCGGTCGCGATCGATCGTCGCCGTCGCGTCGCAGCTGGCGGTGAAGCGCAGGCGCGGCGCGCCGCTCGCGTCGATGAGGATGTGGTCGCGGTCGACCTGGCCGTGCGCTACTCCCGCGGCGTGCAGCGCGTCGAGGGCCTCACGCAGCTGCGCGAGCTGCGGCGCCGTGAGCGAGCCCGACAGAGGGCTCGCCCCCGCGGTGTGCTCGAGCCAGATCCGCCCCTCCTTTCTGTCCACGCGCAGGATGCCCTGGAGGGCCGAGTGTCCGGCGCGGGCGAACGCCGACGCGCGGGCCTTGGAGCGGTCGTCGAGCAGGGCGTGCTCGAAGGGGCGCTGGATCCAGCGATCGAAGCCGGTCCCATCGGGGAGGAGATCGGCGCGTCCCGCTTGTGGGCGCTGGCTTGGAGCGCGCTCGCGGGCGCGGGGGGCCGCGGGCTGAATGGCGCTCGGCCAGGGGAGGGCGAGGAGCGCCCGGCGCGCGGTGAAAGCGTCTGCCGGGCGCATCGCGGGATCGCGCGCGATCATCCGGAGGACGACCTCGTCGTGCCGCGCGTCGAGGTCGCGGTGAGTGCCGCTCGGGCGCGAGACCACCGCCACGGACCCTTGGACGTCTCCGGCGGCAGGCGCGCCGTCTGCAATGCCGTCCGGACCGGGTCTCTCCCCCGCGAGCATTTCGAAGAGAATCGCTCCGACGGCATACGTGTCGCTCTCCGCCGTCGCAGGGCGCCCCTCCCTCTGCTCGGGGCTCATGTAGGCGAGCGTTCCGATCACGCCGGCCGTCGCCGTCGCCGAGAGATCGCCGAGGTGCGCGACGCCGAAGTCGCTGAGGCGAGTGACCCCGGCGTCGTCGAAGAGGACGTTCGCCGGTTTCACGTCGCGATGCAGGACGCCGAGGCGGTGCGCTTCCCCGAGCGCGGAGAGGAGCGCGCATGCGATCTCGACGGCGCGTGCGGGGGTGGTGTCTCCCGCCGCGATGCGGGCTTCGAGCGTCCCCCCCGCCATCCACGCGAGCACGATCGCCGGCCCCTCGGGGACGTAGTCGCGCAGCGGGACGACGTTCGGGTGGTCGAGACGGCCGAGCACGCGGACCTCGCGCTCGAAGCGGGCGAGCGCGTCGCGACCGGCTCCGCGCGCGTCGTACCCGGCGAAGATCTTCACGGCGACGTGCTCGCCTCGCACCGCGTCGGTGCACTCGACGACGCGCGCGGACGCCGACGACGCGACCTCGCGGATCACTTCGTACCGCCCGAAGAGGCGGCCGCGTACGCTCGCTTCCGTCGCGCGAGTGCGCAGCGCCTGCGAAGCGGGGACCTCCTCCGCGGCACCACCGAGCGCGGCGAGCTCCGTCTCCGCCTCGACACGCGCGCGCGGGAGCCCCAGCGCGTCGAACGCGCGCGCAAGCAGTGCGAGCGCGCGCCGTCGTTCGGGGGCAGTCGGCGCGACTCTCTGGAGAGAGCGAACCGCGGCCTCCGTCTTTCCGAAACGCAGGAGAAGATCTCCCAGCGCCAGAAGCGCGTCGGCGCGCGCGTCCCTCCGCGCCGCCGCCTCGAGCACGCGCGCCGCGCCGATCACGTCCGCGGCGCGCTCGAGCAATGCCGCCGCACGCAGAGGCTCCCCCGCACGCTCCCAGGCGCGCGCGGCCTCGGGAGCTCGCCCTGCGGCTTCGAGCAAGCGTGCATCCCACGCCGCCTCGCCACGACGCTCGAGAATCGCGTGTGCCCCCTCCGTCGCGCTCGCCGAGGCGGCGACGCGGGCGAGCAGCCCTTCCGCCCGCGCGTCGTCCCCGCCGAGCACGGCGAGGACCAATCCGCGCGCGTCGTCCCCCGCGATCCCCGCCTGCTCGGCGGCGGGCCCCCACGCGCAGGCACGCTCGTACAGCTCGCTGGCCACGCGGGACTCGCCGCGGCTCGCCGCGAGATCCGCCGCCTCGATCAGCCGCTCCTCGCGGACCAGTCGCGCGACGTCGTCATCCATCGGACGGCGAGCCCGCGCCCCGCGCGGCGCGGCCGACGCTCGGCATGTCGTCGTCGTCCGTCCCGTCCGGCGCTGCTGCGGGTAGCGCGCGTCGGTCCTTGAGCGCCGCGTCGACGTCCGTGGCGATCGAGAACGGAGCGAGCCCGTGCTCCCCGCGGGCCGCCGCCGCCGCGTCGCTCTTGATCGCGAGGTCGCGCAGGATCCCCCGTTCGCTATTTCTGCGCCCCGGCGCGCTCGAATCGACCCAGAAGTAGCTCCGGTCGCGTACGTCGACGTGAACGAAGCCGCTCGTCGGATAGATCCCCACTCCGACGAAGCCGAGCTCGCGGGCGAACTTCGCGACGTCCGCGTCGGCAGCCCCCGGGACGACGATGTCGATGGCTCGCCCGTGCCCGTGGTTCGAGGCGTTGCGGCCGTGCGGCGTGCGATACCCGCTGATGACTCGGATCTCGGGCGCAGAGAACTCGAGCTGGATGCGGTAGACGAGGTCGACGAGGCGAGGCTCTACGGGGTGCGCGTTCCCGGAGGAGGGCTCGCGCAGGACGAACGCGGCGCGATCGAGATCCGTCGCGGCGAAGCCGCCGCGGTCGGTGAGCGCGGAGAGCTCGACGCGGTCGTTCGTGTTGAGCGAGACGATGACGAGCTTCGGTCTCCCTTGCTCGTCCACCGTGATCTGGGCACCGGGCTCCAGCGAGTGCCAGTGATCGACGTAGGCGCGGTAACGGCTCGGCGTCGGGCGAGCGCTCGCGGCGCGGTGCGTTTGCGGTGCCGGCGGCTCGGCGACGGCGACGGTCGATGCGAGCGCCAGCGCGAGCGGGACGGAGAAGGGAATTGCGACCCGCATCTGCTTCAAGACCGCGCCGCGCTCGGGCGCGAAGTCCTCTTTCTACCGGCTCACCGCCGGGCGAACGTCACCACGCGCGCGAAGTCGAAGCGCACCTCGCCGGGGTCGACCCCGTGGGCGCGGAACGACTCGCGATGCAGGCGGTGAACGGCGACCGTCCCGTCCTCGATCGCGCCGAAGGCGGTCGAGGGGAGCGTCGCGTGGCCGCCGTCGTCGAACGAGCAGCGCGTCACGGGGGCGCCGTCGGTCGAGGCGAGGTCGACGTAGATCACGTCGTTGACGCTTCCGGCCTCCCACGTGAGGTCCACCGGCGCGCCGAGCGAGAGCCACACGGCGCCGGCGCGCCCGTCGTCGCCGCCGAGGCGTACGTCGACCGGCTCGCCGGGTGACGTCGCGCTGACGACGAACGGGGCGACGTCCGACTCGGGGGCGCCGTCGATCTGGAGGAGGTACGCGCTCTTCGAGGGGAGCGCCTCGCTTCGGGCCGAGTAGACGATCCCGGAGACGAGATCCGCGACGTCCGGGAGCTGGCGCCCCTGGAGCGTGGCGACGGCGTCCCCCGCGAAGAGGGTGACCCCTCCCACGTCGAGGAGCGCCAGGGCGCGTGAGGCAGACGCCTTGGTCGCGGCGAGCGCGCCGCACCCGCCGATGGCCGGGAAATCGACCGCCGCGCCGACCATCCGAAGCGCGTCGTCGTCGACGGAGCCGCTCCGTGCGCGAACGAACCGCGCCACGGCTTCCGTTCGCGCCCCTTCGTTGGCGACCGTCCCCTCGACGACGACCACCGCGGTCGCCGTCGTGCTCGTCTCGGCGCCCGTGGCTTCGCCCGACGACGCGGCCACGTTGGTCGCGCAGCCGGCGAGGAAGGCCGAGCCGAGGAACAGAGAAGGGAACGACCCGCGCATTTCGCCCTTTAGCGTAGTCGCCGCTGCCCCGCGTCGCAACCGTTCGCGTCTCTCACGCGGCGAGTCATGTTCAAGCACTTCGATAGGAGGTAGCGTCCGCGGCGTGGGCGTGGCTTCGCCGTGTGATTTGCTGGTGCTAGCTGCATTTCCGCCCGAGCTCGCTCCGCTCCGGGGGGTGCTCGGGGACGGGCTGCGTCGCTCGTTCGGGGGACACGACGTCGCCGCCGAAACAGTAGGGATCGGGCTCGCGACCGCGGCCGCCGGTGCGGCAATGCGCCTCGTCGCGTATCGGCCGAGGGGGGTCGTCCTCGTGGGGACGTGCGGCTCTTACGGAGGCTCGGTCGCGCTCGGCGCTGTCGCGGTCGCGCGGCGAATCGCCCTCGCGGACCCTGCCGTCGCGCGCGGGGAGGCGGCGTATCCGGAGCCGATGTCGACCGAGGTGCTCGCCGATCGCGCGCTCGGTGACGCGCTTTGCGGGAACGGGGCGCACGGCGGGCAGCTCGCCGACGTTGCGACGACGCTCGCGGTGACGACCGACGACGCGCTCGCGTCGCGCCTGGCTGTCGCGACTTCTTGCCAGGTCGAGCATCTCGAAGCGTACGGCGTGGCGGCGGCGTGCGCGGCGCACGGCGTTCCGTTTGCGGCCGCGCTCGGAGTGGCCAACGGCGTCGGCGCGCGTGGACGGGAGGAATGGCGACAGGGGCACCGTCCCGCCTCCGCCGCGGCGATCGCCGTTCTCGTCGCGTGGATGCAAGCGGGGGCGCCGGGGCTCGCGGCTCGGTAACGTCGGCGGCTAGAAATCCCACCAGAGCGCGGCCGCCGGAACGATCGTCGCCCCTTGCACCGTCGCGGACGTCCCCGCAAACGATCCGGTGATGGTCTCGTAGGAGGCGTCGAGCTCGACGGCGGCGTGCACGTGGCGAAATCCGATCGCCGCGCCGACGACGCCCCCCGCCCAGTAGCGATCCGCCGTGAGCCCGAGCGGCGGGACTTCGAGCCCGGGGCCCGGCTCGGTCGTCAGCGTTCCGATCGTGTCGTGCTCCCACCCGCCGCGCGCGCCGAACCAGACCATGTACAGGCCGCTCGACGCCTCGTAGCCGACGAGGAGCGGAACCTCGGCGCCGTACCCTTTCAAGTCGGAGAGGTTCACCCCCGCGAGGTTCCCCCCGTCGAGCGCCCCGTAGAGCGCGGCCGTCCCTCGCAGGCCGAGCGAGACGGCCCACGACTTGTCGCTCCCGAAGTAGAAGGCGCGACGCATGTCGATACCCGCGCTCCGCCCCGTGTACGTGAGCCCCCCTTCGAAGTCGTTGCCGACGCCGACGCGCACCGCGAAAAACGGCGCGATGCCTGGCGTGACGGCGGCGGCGACGAGGGCCCCCTTCGTGAACGTCACGTCGGTGGGTTGGGTGGAGTCGGTGCCGGCCTCGTTCAGTGCGCTCTGGAGCGCCGTCGCGAAGTTCGACACGAGCGCTTCGCCGCTCAACCCGGCGACGGCGCGGACCTCCCCCTTCGGGAGCGTCTTGGCCGGGTAAAGGAGCGGCGCCCCCCCGGCGCATGCCGTGAGCGCGAGCGCCGGAGCGACGCGCGTTGCCAACCGCGCCGCGGCGCGGCCTGCGTTACTTGCGGAACCGCGACGGGAAGTCATTCGCCGCCGCGCGCTTCTGGAGCTCCCCGTCGTCGGGGTGAAGGCGGACGGCGCGCTCGAGGAGGAGCTTCTCGTCCTCCTTGTGGTTCGGATCGGGCAAGCAGCACTCGACCGGGCACACGGCCTGGCAGGCCTCGTGGTCGTAGAAGCCCACGCACTCCGTGCAGAGCTCCGGGTCGATGACGTAGATCTCGTCCCCTTCGCTGATCGCTTCGTTGGGGCACTCGGGTTCGCAGGCGCCGCAGTTGATGCAGTCGGCGGTGATGTACGTTGCCATGAGCGGCGCGAAACGTAGGGGCCGGGAAGCCCGCTGTCAAACCCGAAGGGCCCTAGGGGGCTGGCGGGAATAGCGGCGGGTTGTGCTAGGTTGCGCCGCCGCCCGATGTCCGCGAGAGCCTTCTTCTCTTATTGCGTGATTCTCTTCGCGTTCGCAGTCGCGGGATGCTCGCCGCACATCGGCGACAAGTGCGTCCTCAACACGGACTGCTCGGTCACCGGGAACCTCCAGTGCGACACGTCGATGCCGGGGGGGTACTGCACCCAGTTCAACTGCGGCCCCAACAGCTGCCCGAACGGCGACGCCTGCTACCTCTTCCACGCCGAGGTGCAGGGGTGCCCGTACAACGACCGCGAGCCCTCGCGCACGGCGCACAGCTTCTGCATGGAGGACTGCACCCAGAACAGCGACTGCCGGTACGGCTATTCGTGCGCCGACCTGCGCCTCCCCCCCTGGAACGCGATCCTCCTCGACGACAACCAGGACCAGCCGGCGTGCGCTCCCAACCTCGACCTGTCGTTCATCTCGTCGATCCCGGGCGAGGACGCCGGGGTGGCGCCGATATGCGACCCGAACGGCGACTACGATGCCCAGTTTCCGAACGAGCCCTCCGAGGACGCGGGGGGGAGCGACGGGGGCGTCGACGCGGGGGCGCCGGTCGACGCGGGGACCGACGCGACGCTCGATGCCGGGATCGACGCGACGCTGACTGACTCCGGCGCGCCCGATACCGGCGCGGCCGACGCGACCCTCGATTGACGGGCCCGTGAAGGCGCTTGCTGCGATCGGCGCGCGGGTGGCTGAAGCGCTCGCCGTCGTGTGGTTCCTTGCGTCGCTCGTCTTCTTCGCGCTGCGCGTTCTGCCGGGCGATCCCGCGGCGCTCGTCCTCGGCGACGACGCCAGCCCGGCCGAGCTCGCGCGCGTGCGCGCCGTGCTGCACATGGATCAGCCGCTCGGCGCGCAGTACGTCCGCTTTCTACGCGACCTGGCGACGCTCGATCTGGGGGAGTCGCTCCGCAGGCCGGGGGTGAAGGCGATGGCGCGCGTCCTCGAGTCGCTCGGGCCGACGAGCGCGCTCGCGGGGGTCGCCGTCGCGATCGGCGCGACGCTCGGCATCGGAGCGGCGCTCCTCGCGGAAGGGCCGTGGCTGTCGCCCGCGGCGCGGCGCTGGGTGGAGCGGGGGCTCGTCACGGCGTCGTCGGTGCCGCTCCTCGCGTTCGCGCCGGTGCTCACGTACGCGCTCGCGGCGCGTCTTCGGATCGTGCCGCTCCCAGGGGATCCCGACGCGGGGGCGCTCGGTCTCCTGTTTGCGAGCGCCCTTCTCTCGATCCCGCTCGCCGCGCACACCGGCAGAGTGGGGCGCGCCGCGCTCGCCGACGTCGCGAGGGCGCCGTTCCTCACCGTCGCACGCGCGAAGGGGGCCGGGAGGCTCCGGGTCTGGATCTGGCACGCGCTCCCCGCGGTGTCCGGGCCGATCGTGACGGTCGTGGCGACGCAGCTCGGCGCGCTGCTCGGCGGCGCGGTCGTGCTCGAACGTCTCTTCGAGCGGGCGGGGCTCGGGACGTTGATCCTCGAGAGCTATGCGTCGCGCGATCTCCCGGTGCTCGAGGGGGCGGTCGTTGCCGCCGGGGGGCTCTTCGTCGCGAGCCAGGCCGTCGCGGCGGCCGTCCACGCGGCGATCGATCCGCGGGTGCGCGCATGAAGAGAGCCCGCTGGCTGCGGCTCGTGCCGCTCGCCGTCGTCGTGGCCGCCGCGGCGGCGGTCGCGTGGAGCCTGCGCGCGCCGGAGCGGCTCGATCCGGTTCGCGCCTGGTGCCCCCCGAGCGCGGCCCGCCCGTTCGGGTGCGGGGAGGGGGGCGTCGATCTCCTCGCGGTCGTCGCCAACGCCGAGGTGCGCGGCGTGGTGCTCGCGATCGCCGTGGCGCTCTTCGGCTTCGCGGTCGGGACGTCGCTCGGCGCGGCGTCGGCGCTCGCGCGCGGCCCTGTCGAGCGCGGCGTCCTTCGGGCGTGCGATCTCCTCCAGGCGTTCCCGTCGTTCCTCCTCGCGCTGGTCGTCCTCTCGGCGGTCCGCGCGCCGACCCGCCTCCACATCGGCGCGGTCTTCGCGCTCACGGCGTGGGCCCCGTTCGCCCGGCTCGCGCTCGTGCAGACCCGCGTGCTGCGTGATCTCGCGTTCGTCGATGCCGCGAGAGCCCTCGGCGCGAGCCGGCTCGCCGTCCTCGCGAGGCACATCCTCCCGAACCTGCTCGGCGTCGCGGCGGTGCAGCTCGGCTCCACGGGGGGGGCGATCGTCGTGAGCGAGGCGGCGCTGGGCTTCGTCGGGCTCGGGCCGCGCGACGGGGTGTCGCTCGGATCGGTCCTCGATCAGGGGGTGGCGGCGATGCTTCGAGCGCCGCACGTCCTGCTCGTAGGGGCGATCGCCGTCTTCGTGACGAGCGCCGCCATGCTCCTGGCGGGGCGGGCCGTCGACGCGCCCCTCCCGGACACCCGATGAGCGGCGTGCTACGTCTCGGCCGCCGCCATGCTCGCCCCGCCGCCGCTCCCCCGAAATCTCGACGCCGCTCTGCGCGACCTCGGATCGCCGCGCGCGCCGGCGAGGGCGTCGGCCGCCGCGGATCTCGTCCGGCACGCCGTTCTTCACGACGAGGTGCGGGCGCGTGCGCTCCCCCTGCTCGAGACGGCGCTGAAGAGCGACGACGCCCCCGAGGTACGCGCCGCGGCGGCGGTGGGTCTGGGCGATCTGCGCGCGGTCGAGGCGCTGGCGGCGCTCCTCGTCGCGATCGAGGACGCGAACATCCACGTGCGGCAGATGGCGATCAACGCGCTCGGCGAGGTCGGGGACCCGCGGGCGCTGCCGCGGCTGGAGCGGGCGCTGTCGGACGCGAGGCCCGAGGTGCGTTACCAGGCGATCATCGCGTACGCGAAGATCGCGCGCGACGCGGGGGATGTGGACCGTGCCCTCGTGCGCGCTTGCGGCGACGCGGACGACGCCGTGCGGTACATCGCGCTCCGGATCGCGGAAGAGCGAATCGAAGGATCGGGTGAGACGGCGGGGGTGCCCCCTTCGGTGGAGATGCTCCGCGAAGCGCGGACGCAGGTGGAGAAGGACGCGCCGCACGTGAAGCTCGCGGCGGCGATTCTCCTCGCCAAAGTGGGGGAAGAGCCGCTCGGTGCGGCGCGCGACGTGATCTTGCGCGCCGTCCGCGGCGGGAGGCTCGGTGCGCCGGGCCCCGACAAGGAAGACGAGCGCGAGGCGGTGGAGGTCGCGGGGGCGATCGATCTGCGCGAGGCGATCCCGGATCTGGAGCGGCGGGCGTGGGGGCTCGGGAGCCTCGTGCGGGATACGTGCGCGTGGCACGCGAAGATCGCGCTGGCGCGGATGGGGCACCCGCGGGCGACGGCGGAGATTCTGAAGGACCTCGAGTCGGCGCGCGGGGAGACGAGGGCGGCGGCTGTGGTCGCGGCGGGGAGGGCGAGGATCGGGGCGGCGCGGGAGAAGCTCGCGGGGATGGCTGGGAGAGGGGGGGAGGGGGTGGATCCCCAATTGGTGGCGGACGCGGTGGCGAAGCTCGGGGGCTAGGCCGCGTTTTTTTTCGCGGGCGACGTTGCCCACGTCGGCAAACGTCGACCTTTCGATCTTCCGATCTTCCTGTTCAACTCCTCTCCGCGAGCGAAGGGGGGGCCGAACATGGCGACGGAGACAGCGAAGGCCACGAAGACGGACAGCGCGTTTCGCATGGACTGCGCGATCCGCACGACGATCCGCGCGAGCCCCGAGAAGATCTGGTCCTTCTTGACCGACGCCGCCGCGTTCCCTCGCTGGAACTCGACGGTGACGAGCATCGAGGGGGAGATCGCCGAAGGGCGAACGCTGAAGCTGCGGGTCCCGAGCGCCCCGAAGCGGGTCTTCACCCCGAAGGTCGCGAGCATGCAGCCCGCGAAGTCGATGGTCTGGAGCGACGGGATGGCGCCGATGTTCAAGGGGGTCCGCACGTTCACGCTCACGCCGAACGCGGACGGATCGACGGAGTTCTCCATGAAGGAGGAGTTTTCCGGGCTCATGCTCCCGATGATCAAGGGCTCGCTGCCCGATTTCGCGCCGGTGTTCGAGGCGTACGCCGCGGATCTCAAGCGAGCGGCGGAAGGAGGGTAAAGGAGCGCGTCGTTGCCGAATGGCGCTCGGCGACTTAGAACGCGAGGACATGTCCCCCGCCCGTTCGCTCGTCGGCGTCCGCTACGCCGCGGACCGCGGCGGCCACGTCGAGAGCTACTTCCTCAAGGCGAACGACCCGCACGCGCGGCGCGCGATCTGGCTGAAGACCACGATCTACGCCTCCGGTCGCGCGGCGCCCGGCGCCCCCAAGGCGGTCGCGGAGGCGTGGGCGATCGCGTTCGACGCCGAGCGGGGGCACGTGGCCGTGAAGTCGAGCATCCCGTTCGATCGCGCCCACTTCGACCCGCGCGTGCTCGACATCGACGTGGACGGCGTCGTCATCCGCCCGAACGAGACGCACGGCGCGATCGCGAGCGGCGACCGCACGATCGCGTGGGAACTCTCCCTCTCGAGCGACGGCCTCCCCCTCGTCCACTTTCCGCACCCCTGGATGTACGAGGGGAAGTTCCCGAGCACGAAGATCGTCTCCCCGTTCCCTGATCTACGCGCGACCGGATCGATCACGGTCAACGGCGAGCGCTGGGACGTCGATCGCTGGCCGGGGCTCCTCGGCCACAACTGGGCTCCCCGCCATACGCCGCTCTATGCGTGGGGGCATTGCAACGTCTGGGAGCGCGAAGGCGAAGAGGGGAACGGCCTGGCAGCGCGCGAGACGGAGCTCGTCTTCGAGGGATCGAGCGCGAAGGTGAAGCTCGGCCCCGTGCTGTCGCCGCTCACGACTCTCCTCTGTCTGCGCTGGCGCGGCGTGCGCTACGACCTCAACTCGACGCTCGACCTCCTCACGAACCGCGGCGAGATCACGCCGCGACGCTGGCGCTTCGAGGGGGAGGGGCGTCACGTCGCGCTGCGCGGCGAGATGTGGGCGTCGAGCGACGACTTCGTCGGTCTCTTCTACGAGAACCCCGACGGCCCGCCGACGTACTGCCTCAACTCGAAGCTCGCGCACGCGCGGCTCGAGATCGAGGCTCGCGGGCGGGCCCCGTTCGTGGTGCGATCGCAGTCCGCGGCGCTCGAGATCGGGACGCTCGATCCGACCCACGGCGTGAGGATGTACGTCTAATGCGAAGGACGATCGACTCCGCGCTCGAAGCGCTCTCGCTCGTGGCGCTCGCCGTCTGGCTCGGAGGGTTCGCGACACTCGGAGCCGTGGTGGCGCCGCTCGTCTTCGGGATCGTCTCCGCCCCCTCGAGCGCCGACGCCATGACCGCGGTGTTTCGCCGCTTCGACTCGATCGCGATCGTGTGCGCCGTCGTGGTGCTCCTCGTCGAGGGGGCGCACGCCGTCCTGCGCCGTCCGCTCTTCCGCCGCGATTTGGCGCGCGCGGGGCTCGCAGTGGCGGCCGCCGCCCTGGCGATGGTCGAGGCGCTCGTCATCTCGCCGCACATCGCGCGATTGCATGTCCGGGGGGCCATCCGCGGCATCGGCGCCGCGGGGCTCGAGCTCGATCGTGTGCATCACACCGCGGAGTCGCTCGCGAAGACCGAGCTCTCGCTCCTCGTCGTCGTCCTCGCCCTGCACGCATTTGGGGTAGACCGATCGGCGCGCCGCGCAGACGATGAGGCGAGGAGCGCGGTCGCTTGAGGAGGTATCGATGAGCTTGAGCCCTCAGTTCGGGTTCGCGGCGACGGGGCTGATCCTCGGTATCGCCGGATGGGCGGCGGTGGGGTGCTCGTCGCCGACCCATGGCGCCGGGAGCGACGCGGGCAACTCGCCCCCCTCCGAAGACGCAGGGGCGTTAGTCGGAGCGCCGTGCGAAACGAACGCGGACTGTCCCTCCGGCGCCGAGTGCTCGAACGTCGTCTACGGAGCGGCGACCCCGCTCTATCCGACCGCGATCTGCGTTGCGCCGTGCTCTCCTCCCCCCGCGTCCGAGGGGATCGGCGCGTGCGGAGGCGACTCGGTCCCCGGCGCGGGGCTCTGCCAGCCAGCGTCGGGGTCGATTCCCGCGCTCTGCGTCCCCTTCTGCGAGGTCACGTCTGCCGGCACGGTCGCCGGATGCGAGGCCGACGACGTCTGCCAGCTCCTCGGGTCGGACGGCACCGACGGTGCCGGGTGGTGCCAGCCCGGCTGCACCGCGAACAGCCAGTGCCCCTCGGGAACCCAGTGCGACCCACTCCTGGCAGCGTGCGTCACCACCCCGCTGGCGACCTCGCTCCCGATCGGCGCGCCATGCAGCCTCGTGGCGAATCCCGCCCCGTGCAACTGCGTCGGAATCGCAAATGAGGACGGAGGGGCGGCCGAGGGCTATTGCACGGCGGCATGCGTGACAGGCGCGTCCGTGTGTCCGTCTGCCCCTAGCTCGGGCTCGGGAGACAGCGGAGCAGCGGCGCTCGACGGCGGAGACGCCGGGGGGGGCTCGCCTTCGCCCGTGCCTTGGGTCTGCTCGGCGGAGCTGAACCTGGTGACGACCGAGGACGGCGGGATCATCTTCACGACGCAGCCTCCGGGGCTCTACGGCTTCTGCACGCCGCCGTGCAACAGCAACGCCGACTGCGCTTCGTTCCAAGGGCGCTGCTCGCAGGGTGATCCGGCGGCTCCGGCGGGCTTCACAGGCACGTGCATCTCGGGGAGCTGAGCTGTGCGCCCCCGTTCGCTAGCCGGGGCACGCCGTGCGCTGCCAAACGTATTGAAGTACTCTCAAGAGAGCTTTGACGATTAGCGCGGGAGACCGCGCGTGATGAGTGGAGGCAAGAATGGCTTCGAAGCGCCGCGGCGTCGTGAGCGTCGCACTCGCGTTTCCTTTGATCGGCGTGCTCGCCTGTACGACGTCCCCGTCGTCCACGACGATCTCCGACGCAGGCACCATCGACTCGGCGATCCCTGCGCAACAGGACACGGGGGCCCCGGAAGACTCGGGCGTGATCTCGACGCTCGACGCGGCGGCCACGTGCGCGCCGGCGAACGTCCAGGGGTACATTCCGCAGTGGACGCCGCCGAAGAAGCCGCAGTCTGCGTGCACCGCGGCGCAGATCACGTCGTACGGCCAGTGCCTCGACACGGGCGATCCGACGTCCGCCCCCTGCGCCCCCTGGTTCGGCTCGGCGGGCGCCGACGCCTCGGAGAGCGCGGTCTGCAAGTCGTGCCTCGCTGACTCGAAGGCGACCGATCCCGCGTGGGGGCCGATCGTCGATGTCGGCACGTCGGGCTCGGATCGCCAGCTCAACGTCTCCGGCTGCATGGCGATCGTCCTCGACGACAACGGGAGCGGCTGCGCCGGCAGCGTTCAGGCGCTGCAGGAGTGCGAGTCGGCCGCGTGCGCCGACAACTGCGAGGGGGCGTCGTCGGCGGCGCTCAGCGCGTGCACCGAGCAGGCGGACGGCGCTGGGTGCGCGAACTACCTGAGCCCCGCCACGTGCATCTACGACGCCGGCGCCGGCGCCCTCGCCTGCTTCGGCCCGTCGAACGGGACCTTCGGAGAGAAGTTCGCCGCCGTCGCCACGGTCTTTTGCCTGGAGACCGAC
>JBKQKP010000276.1:0-3763 GCA_052147435.1 Polyangiaceae bacterium
CTTGCTACTCGCTCGGGACCCTCAACTAGCGCTCGTAGGACGCAGAAGAACGGAGAACCCCTGTGAAGACCGCTCTCGCCCTCCCGATCGCCCTGGCCGTGCTCGTCGTCTCCACGGCCGCCGCCGCCGACGACAAAGCGGCGTGCCTCGCCGCGTCGTCGCAGGGTCAGACGCTCCGCAATGCGCACCAGCTCCTCGAGGCGCGCGAGCAGTTTCGGATCTGTTCGGGTCAGCAATGCCCCGGCGTCGTCCAGCACGACTGCGAGGATTGGCTCGGCGAGATCGACAAGAGCATCCCTACCGTGGTGCTCGCCGCCAAAGACGGCAGCGGGCACGACCTGTTCGACGTGACGGTGACTGTGGACGGCAAGGTGATCGCGAAGAAGCTCGACGGCCAGGCGCTCCCGCTCGACCCAGGCCCCCACACGTTCCGCTTCGATCTCGCCGACGGGACGAGCGCGACGCAGCAGGTCCTCGTTCGGGAAGGGGACAAGCTGCACGACGTCTCGGTGGTTCTCCAAGCGGGCGCCACGACGCCCGCTGCGTCGTCTTCGCCGGCGACGCCGAGCTCCCAACCCACTGACGCGGGGACGGCCAAGCCCGCGGGCTCGGACCGGGGAAGCACCCAGCGCGTGATCGGGTACGTCTTGATCGGCGTCGGGGTCGTGGGCCTCGGCGTGGGTGCGGGGCTCGGGTTCGTGGCGAAGTCGTCCGACAACACGGCCGAGGCGGAGACGGGCTCCGCGCGCTACACGGACTCGGGCAACGCCGTGAGCCAGGGGAACGTGGCGACCGGGGTCTTCGTTGCGGGAGCTGTGGCTGCGGCAGCCGGTGTCGTCGTCTGGCTCACGGCGCCGAGCGCGAAGGTGACGGTAGGGACGAACGGACGAGAGGTGTTTCTGGGGGGGCGTTTCTGAGCGGCTGGGCCGGGTCCTCACGAACGTAGAGTCGACTGCGACGATGGGCAGGCGGAACGAGCGCGTCAACCCGAGCACGGCCCTTCGCCTCGTCCGGCGCGCCACGCTTCTCGTCGCGACGTGCCTTTGTGCGTGCGACGCACTCATCGGGCTCACGCAGCCCACGTTCCTCGGGCAAAGCGGTGACGCCGGGGACCTCGACGCCGGGTCGGATGGACCGTCGTCCGGCGAGGTGGTGGATGCGGCCGCGGAAAGCCTCGACTCGGGGACGGCCACGCGGATGGACGCCAGCGACTCCGGCGATTCCTCGGACGTGACGGTCGATGCCGCGGGAGACGCGGATGCGTCGAGCATCGATGCCGCGACCGCCCCGGACTCGTCTGCCGATGACGCCGGCCCCCCGTCCTGCGCGGCCCTCCCCGGCACGGTCGTCTACGTCGAGGCCGGCAATACGGAGGAGCTTCTCCTGAAGTTGATCGGCCGACAGCTCCGCGACAACGCCGACATCACGGTCGCCTTTGAGCTCGTGAATTCATGCGATCTCGTCTCCAATCTCTATCTGAGCACGCCCATCCCACCGGGCACGACGCTCCTCTACGTTCCTTCGACCATCGAGGACCCGGGCTGGACGACCTCCGACGCCGAGCGGACGTGCACGACCTCCCTCGCCGAGACTCCCGCGAGCCTCGGAATCTCTTCAATCTTTCCGAGTAGCTGCCCGGGGGCCTTTCCGCCCGCGTTCATCGGCAACTTCGAGGGGCCGGTTCGTGCGTACGGGTTCGTTGTCCTCGCGCCCTGGGCGGCGACCGACCTCGCGATCTGGGCGGAGGAGGCGTACTACGCGTTCGGTGACGGCGCGAACAACCCCGTCCTCTATGGGGGTGAACCCGAATGGAACGACCCGACGGATTTCTTTCTTCGTCCCCTCACCAGTGGCGGCCTCATGGCGGTGGCGCCGAACATCGATCTGTCGCCCGCGCAGCTCACTCTCGAGCTCCCCGACGGCGGATCGCTCGACGGCCGCCAGCTCGAACCGAGCTGGAACGCGGTCTTCAGCGGGATGCTCGTCACGCCTGGCCCGGGCACGATCGGACTGTTACCCGGCGACCTCTACGACACGCGGCGCGGCAGCGGCATCAGCCTCCTGCCGTTCCGGGCGTTCGGGCAGACACACGCCTTCTATCCGGATTCGACGGCGATCTCGTTCGACAAACAAAACGTTCGCGACGGGCACTACACGCTCTGGTCTCCGACCATGCTCCTCGCCGTGACCGATGGGGCCACGACACCCACGGATCCTGCGGTGAGCTACATCGTCGCCGCCGTTACCGGGACGCCCGGCGCCACGCCGCCGGACGGCGGGATCCCGATCGACGGGCTCGGCGCGGTCGCCGCTGCGGGGCTCACGCCGACGTGCGCGATGCAGGTGCAACGGGCCTCCGACGGCGCGCCGCTCACCCCCTATACGCCGGTGGCGCCGTGCACCTGTTACTTCCTCAGCAAGGCTCCGGCCCCCGCGCTCCCGGCGAGCTGCGTCGCTTGCTCCACGAGCGCACCTTGCGCGACGGGGGCCTGCTTCAACGGGTTCTGTGAGGTGCCGCCCGCCCCGCCGCTCGACGCGGGCGAAAACTGCGGCACGACGGAAGACGGCGGATACGACGCCATCATCAATGCCTGCACCAACGCGACCGCCGTCGACAAGACGAACGTCGTCCTGCCGATCACCGACGGAGGGCTCCTCCCGGTCGATCCCTAGAAGCCAGCTCCCCCCCGGCACGCCGCGGAAACGGGCACTTCCGCCGCACAGCGTCGAACCGCTTGACCTTTGCCCCTTGGAAGGCGAAAAGCTGGCCCCAGAAACGTCGCAGAGGAGCCACACGATGCTCAAGTACTCGATCGGTTCTCTCGTTGTCGCCGCGCTCACCGGAGCCTACGGATTTCAGCAAGGGGTCGGGGAGACGCAGCCGCTGATGGGCCTGTGCCGGATGATCTGCGTGGGATTCGTGTTTCTCACGATCCTGTTCGCCCTCGGCCATTTCGACAAGAACGCCGAGGAGGGCTGATGGTCCGCTGGCCCGCGTCGGATCGCATGTCGAAGACCTCGGCCGTCGTCGTCGAGAAGTTCAAGAAGACGGGCGCCGCGAAGGAGCTCGAGCAGGACGCGCGCGAGTGGGTCCTGGTGAACTGGCCCTGGATGCCGGAGCCGCCGTACACGATCGTCGTGCGCGCTTCCGATGGGGAAGAGCGGCGGTGCGTGATGGGGGAGGACGGGCTGTGGACGATGGGGGCGAGCGATCACTCGACGCATCCGAGCGCGGCGTAGCGCGTCCAGCTGATCAACCCATCCCCCGGCCCCTTCCCTGCGAGCAGGGAAGGGGTGTCAGCTGATCAACCCATCCCCCGGCCCCTTCCCTGCGAGCAGGGAAGGGGTGTCAGCGTCGCCAGCGATCTCCCCTCCCTGCTTGCAGGGAGGGGCCGGGGGTGGGTTTTCGCGCCGGGCCGGGGGTGGCTTTAAAGGCCCGTCGCGATCGCCGAGGCCGCCGTGAAAGGGAGGGAGGGCGGTTTTCCTCATCCACGGCGTTTTCCTCGGCGACCGCGCCGGTTGTCGCGTACGCCCTCTCTGACTCTTCCGACGCTGTGGGGCGCCGTCCGTCAGCCGAGATCGATCGCGACGAAACGAACCCGATCCTCGCGCCGCACGCGCAGGAGCAAGGGCTCCCCTTTCTTCGCGCGCGCCGTCACCCGCGGCAATAGCTCCGCGGCGTTCTTGATCGGGCTGTGATTCACTTCGACGATGACGTCCCCTGGCGCTAGCTGGCCGTCCGCCGGAGACCCGGGGAGCACGC
>JBKQKP010000277.1:0-4368 GCA_052147435.1 Polyangiaceae bacterium
CTCCCCTTCTGCTTCGTGTCGGCGTCGCCGAGGTCGGCGATGAGCGACGCGATCTTGTCGACCTTGGTGGACGTCTCGTTGATGAGCCCCGGGAGCGAACGAACGCTCCCCGCGCCGACGAAGCGCATGATCTGCTCGACGCCGTACTGCTGGGCGCTGTTGTCGACCCGGGTCTCGAAGGCCGTCTGCACCCCCTGACTCAGGGCCGCGACGACGTCGGCCTTCGTCTTCGGGTCGCTGATGAGCGAGGGCTCGTGCGAGAGCATCGCGAACGCGGCGTCCTTGAACGGGACGGACGGGTCGTCGGCCTTCCTGCCGTCTGCGGTCTTCCCGGGCGGAGGCTTCTGGATCTCGGCGATGATCAGCGGGACCAGCCCGTCGACGATCTTCTTCCGCGAGTCCTCCGAGATCGACGCGAGCGCGCCGTCGGTGTCGTTCAGGTCGTCGTCCTTGTACTTGTCGCACAGGTACGCGATGCCCATCCGCCGCCCGCCGCGCGGCGGCATGCGGAGAAGGGACATCGCTGCCTCGATGCGCAGAGGCAGGCTGTACTTGTCGTGCGTGACGACGGCGACGAGCTTGTACGGTCCGCGGACGGTGCTCTCCCATCGGTGGACGTCCGACTCGCTCACCGCGCAACCGGCCGCGCTGCCGAGGACCCCGAACGCGATCGCGACGACGCCCAGGCGCCGTGCCCACGGTCGCGCGAAGCTCTGCGCCTGCATCGACTCCCCCTCCGACTGCGCCTGGCTCTCCGGCAGCGCCTTTCGCATGTGCTTGCCTTTTCTCGTCTCTTTGAGCTCGTGGGAACGCGGCCCGTCCCCCCGCCGTGCGTCTCGCATCGGGGTAAACGACAGCCTGCCGCGAAGGGGGATGCTACGCCGAGCCGGGGACGATCCCAAAACGGATTGAGAGGGGGAGGGGCGAACCGCCCATGTCGAGCCTCCCGCTTAGTGAAGAGCGCCCGAAGGGACGGGGGAAGTTGACCCCCTTCGAGGCGGGATCGTATTCATGTGGGACAAGGTACGCATGGCGTTCCCGCTGTTTGCGCCTCGAAGGCAGATGACTCTGGGCAGCGCTTCGGCCCCCCCGCTTGCTGGCGTGTCCGGCATGCAGGGGATGCCCGGCGCAGGCCTCCCCGCGAACACGCGCCTCGGCTTTGCCCGCGGGCGCGAGGTGGCGGCGCTCCTTTTGTGGACCACCGCGCTCTTCTTCGTCCTCGCGCTCGCCTCGTACCAGGGGGACCCGAACGCGGGTCCCGTGCCCGACGGCGCAGCGGGGGGGACCAGCGGAGCGAACTGGGTCGGCCCGGTCGGGGCGTCGTGTGCCCGCGCGATGGTCATCGCCGTCGGGGTGATCGCCTGGGCGATCCCGCTCGAGCTCGGGCTCCTTGGCATTCCGTACGTTCGCGGCAAGCGGAGCCTCATCACGCCGGCGCGCCTCGCGACCGATTTTCTCGTCGTCGTCATCGCGGCCGCGATGGTGCAGGTGGGGTGGCCCGGCAAGATGGCGTTCGGGCTGCACCCGGCGAGCGGGATCATCGGTGAGCTCTTCGGCGAGATCGCGCGGTCGCTCTTCTCGACGATCGGGTCGTTCCTCGTCGGCTTCGCGTGCCTCGGGCTGCTCTTGATCGCGCGCGCGTCGTTCTCGTTCATCGCGTTGATGAACTGGCTCGGCCAGCTCGGGGCGAAGGGGGCGCGCGGCACCGCGGAGGGGGCGCGCTCCGTCGCGGGGGCATGGCAGACGGCGCGCGAGATCGAGCGGGAGCGGCGCGAAGAGGAGCGGCTCGCGCGCTTGCCTCACATCGACGAGACGAACAGAACGAAGGACGCTGTCTTCGCCGTCGCGCCGCGCGAGTCGCCCGCCGCGCCGGAGATCGATTTCGCGACCGCGTGCGTCGCGAACGGACAGAGCGCCGAGATCACGGAGCCGACCCCGAAGCGTCGTGCGCGTAAGAAGCGCGAGCCCTCGCCTCCCGCGTCCTCCCCCGTGCTCGACGAGGTGAACAAGGGCGCCGCGATCGAGACCTCGGCCGACGACGTCGCGCCCATGGGAGAGCTGCCGCTCATGAAGGAAGCGGCGGAGCCGGACCCGAGCGACGTCCCCTCGATCGTCTTCACCGACGTTGAAATCGACGCGCCCCCGTCGGCTGCGAAGCCGAAGCGCCCGCGTGGTTCGAAGGGGGGCGTGGAGCCGGTCATCGTCGACACGAGTGCGGCGCTCGAGAAGGAGCAGCCGAAGCCCGTCCAGCTCCCGCTGGAGAAGGTGCTTCCTTCGCCCGCGTTCCGCCTCCCGTCGATCGACTTCCTCGTCCAGGCGCCGGTCGCCACCGACGTCACGGTCGACAAGGAGGTCCTGTACCGAACCGCCGAGATCCTCATCAAGACGCTGGCCGACTACAAGATCGTCGGCAAGGTCGAGGACATCCTCCCGGGCCCCACCGTCACCACATACGAGGTCGTTCCCGCCGCGGGGACGAAGGTGTCGCGCGTCGCGGCGCTCGCCGACGATCTCGCGCTGGCGCTCGCGAAGAAGGTCCGCATCGTCGCGCCCATCCCGGGGAAGAACCGGATCGGCTTCGAGCTCCCGAACGAGAAGCGCACCCCGCTGTTCGTTCGCGACCTCATCGAAGACCGTCGGTTCCAGGAGTTCGACGCTCCGCTCCCCGTCGTCCTCGGCCGCGACATCGTCGGCAAGCCGGTCTACGCCGACCTCGCGGGGATGCCGCACGTGATCGTCGCGGGAGCGACGGGCGCCGGCAAGAGCGTCGGCCTCAACGTGATGCTCACGTCCCTCCTTTACCGGCGTACGCCCGAAGAGCTGCGCCTGCTCATGATCGATCCGAAGGTCGTCGAGCTCGCGCCGTTCGATCGCATCCCGCACATGCTCCTCCCCGTCGTCACGGACATGAAGCAGGCGGCGAACGCGCTCAAGTGGGCCGTCGACGAGATGGAGCGGCGCTACCAGCTCTTCGCCGACGCCGGGACGCGGAACATCGGCACGTACAACGGCTGGGCGGACCGCGTCGCGCGCGGCGTCGTGAAGAACCCTCACGCCAAGGTCGTCCTCGCGAAGGACCACAACGGGTTCTCCGACGCGATTCCCGCCGAAAAAGGGAGCGAAGAGGGGGAAGCGCCGCTGCCCGAGAAGCTCCCGTACATCGTCATCGTGGTCGACGAGTTCGCCGACCTGATGATCCAGCAGAAGGGGGACGTCGAGACGTCGGTCGCGCGGCTCGCGCAGAAGGCGCGCGCGGCGGGCATGCACGTCATCCTCACGACGCAGCGGCCCAGCGTCGACGTCATCACCGGCATGATCAAGGCGAACTTCCCCACGCGCATCGCCTACCGGGTGGCCCAGAAGGTCGACTCGCGCACGATCCTGGACGAGCAGGGGGCGGAGCACCTGCTCGGCAAGGGCGACATGCTGATCCGGCTCAACGGGACCAACGACACCCGGCGCGTGCAGTGCCCGTGGGTGAGCGAGGAGGAGGTGCAGCTCGTCACGGACTTTCTCCGCACGCAGGGGGCGCCCGTCTACGACGAGAATATCCTCAAGCCTCGCGACGAGGACGAGGAGAGCCCCCCGGAGGAGGACGCGGAGCAGGACGCCATGTACGACCAGGCCGTCCGCCTGGTGGCCGAGACACGCCGTTGCTCGACGTCCTGGCTCCAGCGAAAGCTGGCCCTGGGCTACAACCGCGCGGCCCGGATCGTGGAGACGATGGAGCGCCGGGGGCTGGTCGGGCCGGCCAACGGCGCCAAGGACCGTGAGGTCCTCATCCAGGCACAGTAAGTGCCGCGAGCGCCGCCCGCCGAAGGCGCTGGCGGGAAGCTCAAAAACTGCTATTCCGCGTCTCTCCCGAACTGCAGGCGAAAGTTAGACTTGACAACCGCACGGGTTACACTGAGGGCGAGTCGCGAGGGGGGGAAGGTCCGCGGATGGCGCACGAAGGTTCAGCGATGAGTCCCAGGCTCCCACGTATCCCCGCCGCGGCCCGCCCGAGCACCGGGGCTTCCAGCAGCGCACGGCGGAGTCTCGCGGCATCGCCGGCCGACTTCCGTGTCGCCGACGAAGGGGCGCGGACCCGGCTCATCAGCGACATCTCGTGTCTGCTCCACGAGCCCGCGATCCCGGAGAGCGCGCGGTCGGCGGGGCTCGAGCTCATCGGGTGGCTGGCACGGCGGATGCCAGGCGAGGCGCCCCACGCTCTCGGCGTCGAAGAGGCCCTGCAGGCCAAGCAGGCACGCCGGCGCAAGGTCCGCTGACGCGCGCGCGGCTCCGGGCAGGCGCGCCGCTGGTCGTCCTCCTCGCGACGGTGGCCGCCGCCGTCGCCGTCCGGCTCCAGCACCCGGCGCGGACAACCCC
>JBKQKP010000278.1:0-9873 GCA_052147435.1 Polyangiaceae bacterium
GCATCCCGACGAACACCGCGAGGATGGCGAACCAGAACGAGCCGCGCACGACGGCGCCGACGAAGAGCGCGAGGCCTCCGAACAGCCCGACGACCGACGCGATGAGCAGACTGCGCGCGCGCCCGACGACGAACCAGAGGAGAGCCTGCACGATCTTCCCGCCGTCGAGCGGATAGACGGGGAGCATGTTGAAGAGGAAGAGCCCGACGTTGATCGCCCAGAGCGCGACGACGAACTGCTTCGGGTCGGGGGCGAGGTGCAGTAGCCCGGTGACGAAGAGCGCGGGCGTGAGCAGGACGATGAGGACGAGGTTGACGAGCGGCCCGGCGACGATGCTCCACAAGAGGGCCCCCGGGCGCGGCGGCGGCTGCACGTACGCGACCCCACCGAGCGGCCAGAGCATGATGCGCTCGGCGCGCCCGCCGACGGAGCGGCACGCGAGCGCGTGCCCGAACTCGTGCATGAGGACGACGGCGAAGAGCGCGAGGTACTCGGCGATGTTCCACCCCTGCGACGAGTACTTGTTCGTCCGCGTCTGCAGCTCGATGACGGCGACGAGCGCCCACGACCAGTGCAGAAAGACGTCGATGCCGAGGAGCCGACCGATCCGGAAGGCGCCCCGCATCGGGGGAACGGCGGGAGCAGCGCGAGGGGGGTCGGGCATGGGGCGAGCGTAACGGACGTTCTCGTTTGGTGCCGAGGTCGTACCCGCAGCCCTGTCCGGCACAGCGCAAAATCCGGACAGCCGTGCCCTAGTGGTCGCGCGAAACCCCTCGACAAGACACGCCCGCGAACATGGCGCGCGCGATGCATTGGAAGAGAGCGTCGCAGGCACGCCCGGGGGTTCCGGGGCTCGAAGGGGCGCCGATGAGGCCGGCGGGGTTCGACTCCCCGGCTTGCGATCCAATACTCTCGGTCTCCTCGGAGGCCGAAATGACGAGTCAAAACGACGCCCACTTCGACGGCGGCTGTACGTGCGGAGCCGTGCGCTCTCGCATGACGAGCGGCCCGATGATCGTGGAGCCCGAGGTCATTCTGACCCCAGCTTGACGTCATTCACGCCGACGCAGAGACTGCCGCACACGCCGCGTTCTCAGCGAGGGCGAAACGCGAAACGCGAAACGCGAAACGGGAGAGGGAGAGCGAACATGCGTCGTCGTGTCATCGTCCTATGGGTGGTTGCGGTGGTTGCGCTGGGTGCGTTCGTCGTCGCGGCGGGCTGCGAGGACAAGAAGCCGAGCGGCGGCAACACGAACGCCGCGCCGGCGTCGAGCACGACGACGACCTCGACGTTGCAGCCGACGAAGTACCTTCCGACGACGTTCCCGGCCAGAGGCGCGAAGCCGGCGATCACGCGAGCCGTCAAAGGGGGCACCGGTGTGACCCTCCCCGACGCGACCTCGAAGAGGCTCAGCGAGCGCGGGACCGATCGCCAGATGCGAAAGCCCGCCCTGGTCGACAAGGTCGACTGCAACGTCGTCCCGGACAACGCCGCGGAGTGCGACGGCAACCAGATGTTCTTCTGCGACGATCAACGCCTCTGGGTCGTCGATTGCGACGCGGAGGCGAAGTTCGGCGGCGCGAGCTCGGGGAGCTGCTTCGAAGCGGAGACCTTCACCGAGTGCCTCGGCTGCGACAAGGCGTCGGACGGCTCGACGGCCTGCTGTGACTTCGAGATGACGGTCTGCTGTGACGAGGGGGGATCCTGCTACAGCCCGAAGGGGTGAATGGCTGATTGCACCTTCTGCGAAATCGTTCGGGGGAACATCGCCGCGGAGCTCATCGCGGATGAGGGCTCGGGGCTCGCGTTCCTCGACACGCGCCCCTTGTTCCCCGGTCACGTCCTCGTCGTTCCGCGCGCGCACGTCGAGACGCTCGCCGACCTGAGCGCGGCGACGATCGCCCCCCTGTTCACCTTCGTGCAGCGCATCGCGCGCGCCGTGGAGCGAGGGATGCGAGCCGACGGTTCGCTCATCGCGATCAACAACCGCGTCAGCCAGAGCGTTCCTCACCTGCACATCCACGTGGTCCCGCGAAAGAAGAAGGACGGGTTCCACGGATTCTTCTGGCCTCGTCACCCGTACGCCAGCCCGGACGAGGCACGCGCTGCCGCAGACGCGATTCGGTCCGCGCTCGATGTCGCCTGACGGTCGCGGGGGAGGTCGCTCCCAGCCTGGGGTGGACGGCCACCAGGGAAGAGGCCAGAGATCGCTCACGGTCACGTACACTGGTCCTCTCTCCGATCGTGAGAGATCATCGCGGTGCGAAGCGGGGATCGTGCACGAATCCGCCCTCACCGCGGATCGCTCCGAGCGGCCTCGATGGGCACCCTCTTTGCGTCGCAGGCGCGCGGGGAATCACCACAATGCACCGCCTTTCGTGGCTCCTACCGTTCTTCGTCCTCGCCGCTGCGGGTTGCAGCTCGAGCTCCGGGAGCACGCCGGGTCTCGAGCGGCAGCCGGGCTCGTCGGGGTCTGGTGGGGGGAGCGGCAGCTCTTCTTCGGGAGCACAGGGGGGACAGGGGAGCTCGGGCTCCAGTAGCGGCGGGAGCTCTGGGTCGGTCGGCGGCTCGAGCGGCTCGGGGAGCTCCGGCGGCTCGAGTGGTTCGAGCTCCGGAAGCTCGAGTGGTTCGAGCTCCGGTGGCTCGAGTGGTTCGGGCTCCGGGAGCTCGAGTGGCTCGAGCTCCGGCAGCTCGAGTGGTTCGAGCAGCGACGACGGCGGCGCCGCCGACACGCAAGCGTGGCTCGTGCCGATGAACGCCGCGCGCTCCGCCGTCGGCGAGACTGCGCTGACGTGGGACCCGATCGCCGCCGAGGTCGCGCAGGACTGGGCGAACCAGTGCTCGTACGGCCACAACCCGAACGCGACGACCGACTACGACAACCTGGGGGGAGACGGTGGGCTCGGAGAGAACGTCGCGGCGGGCGCCCCGACCGAGTCGGTCTCCGCCGCCGTCGCGAGCTGGGTGAACGAGGAGCAGTACTACGACCACGCGACGAACAGCTGCGCGTCGGGGGAGGTCTGCGGGCACTACACGCAGATCGTCTGGTCTACGACTTTGGCCGTCGGCTGCGCGCAGGCGAGCTGCACGACGAACTCGCCGTTCGGGACCTTCAGCGGCGGCGTGTGGGAAAACAGCGTTTGCGACTTCAACCCGCCGGGGAACTACGTCGGGGAAGCGCCGTACTGAACGCAGTGCGCGCGCACGAAACTCTTGCGCGCGAAGCGTCGAATCGGGGCTGATCCACGGTGTTCTTCGGGCTGAGCTCGGGCCCGTCTCTTGCGTTCGTCTGCAAGGGGGAACCCGAGGTCCATGGCTCACCCACCCGAGGCCACGCGCATCGACGAGAGACTCGCGCGTCTACTGGAGGTCGAGCGCAGCCTGGAGGCTCGTGTACGCGCGGCGGAGGCGGCCGCTACCGCGCGGGTCGCGGAGGCGCGCGAGGCAGCGCGGCACGCGGAGCGGGGAGACCTCGAGACGGCGGCGCGCACGGAGGAGAAGGAGGACCTCGATCGCCACGCGGCGGAGCAGAGCCAGATCGCGCAGGAGAGCGCGGCACGCATCGCACGCTTGTCGGCCGTGACCGACGCAGTGGTCGATCGGCTCGCCCGGCGCACCGTCGCCGCCGTGCTCGCGAGGGGGGCGCGGCGGCCGTGATGATCCGGATGACGCGCGTACGAATCGCCGGGCCCCGGGCGCTGCTCGATCGGACGCTCCATCTCCTGCAGGACCTGGAGGTGGTCCACGTCGTGCGCCCCCCGATTCGCCAACTGCACGCGCCGCGCGATCGAGAGACGCGCCGATTGCGACGAGCTCTGGAGGACGACGAGGCCGCGCTTCGATGCCTCGGGGTGTCGCTATCCGCGAATACTCCACGTGCGGCGAGCGTGTCCCTCCCTCGAGGCGCTGCGCTCGCGCGCCGAACGCGCCGCAAGGCCGAGCGCATCGCGCGCGCTCTGTCGGCGCTCGAGGACGAACGGAGCGTCCTGCTCCGCTACCAGGAGTTCTTCCGCGCGTTCGAGCCGCTCTTCGGCAGCGAGCTCGCGTGGCCCGACGGGCGCGCCTTCTACGTCGTCCTCCGCGCAGGTGCCGACGATGCCGTCCACCGGTTGCGCGCGAGTCTCGACGCCGCGGTCGACGGGGAGATCGAGGTGCTCTCACGTCCGCTGCCGAGCGGGGAAACCGCGGTCTTGATCCTCGTCTCCGCGGCGGCCGCCCCGAAAGTCGGACAGCTGCTCAGCGCGTCCCGCGTCCAGGAGCTACCGGCGCCCGAAGGCCTCGGGGAAGGCGGGCTGCTCCGCGCGATGCCCGCCCTGCGCGCACGCCTCGCCGAGATCCCGAAGGCGAGCGCCGCCCTCGAGGAAGAACGCCGCGTCTTGCGCGAGGAGGTGCAGGAAGAGCTCCTGTCGCTCCGCGCCCACCTCCACGACGTTCTTCTGATGCTCGACGCCCGATCACAAGCTCACACGGGCCCCCACCTCTTCGTGATCGAAGGCTGGCTCCCCGGGCGCCAGATCGACGAGCTCACCGCGCGCGCGCAGCGCGAGCTCGGCAGCGAAGTGCTCGTAGAGGCCGTGACGACCGAGCCGTGGAGCCGTGTCGATGCCCCCGTCGCGCTCGCCAACCCGCCCCTGTTTCGCCCTTTCGAGGTGATCACCCGCACGCTGCCGCTGCCCCGCTACGGCACGATCGACCCCACCCCCTTCGTCGCCGTCTTCTTTCCGATGTTCGTCGGGTTGATGCTGGGAGACGTTGGCTTCGGCGCGCTGCTCGCCGTGCTTGCGATCGTGCTCCGCGTCCGTTCGAAGCCGCGCAGCACGCTGCGCTCGATCTCGGCAGTCGCCGGGGCGTGCGCGGCCTTCACGGCGGTCTTCGGCCTCCTGTTCGGTGAGCTCTTCGGAGACCTCGGAGCCCGCCTTTTTCGGATGCGACCGCTCGGCTTCGATCGGCAGGAGGCGATCATGCCGTTCTTGGCTCTCACCCTCGCGCTCGGCGTCGTGCACGTCGTGCTCGGGCTCACGCTCGCCGTCGTGAACGCGTGGCGTCAGGGCCGCAAGCGCGAGGCGTTCGGGCGCGGCATCGCGGCGCTCATGGTCACGCTGAGCGTCATGGCGCTCCTTGCGGCGCTGCGCTTCCTCCCCTCGGCGCTCTTCACGCCTCTGGTCATCGCCGTCCTCGTGGCGTTTCCCGTGCTGGTGCTCCTCGAGGGGGTCATCGCGGTCATCGAGCTGGTCTCCAACTTCGGCCAGATCCTCTCCTACGCGCGCATCATGGCGCTCGGGACCGCGTCGCTCATGCTGGCTGTCGTGGCGAATCGAATGGTCGGAGCCATGGGGAGCGCGCTGGTGGGGGTGCTCTTTGCTCTCCTCTTTCACATCGTGAACTTCGCCATCGGCCTCTTCAGCCCGACCATTCACGCTCTGCGGTTGCACTACGTCGAGTTCTTCGGCCGCTTCTTCAGCCCGGGCGGTATCGCGTACCGGCCCCTGGCTCATTGGCACCCATCGGAACAAGGGAGTTGAAAGGACAGGTCCATGCAAACTGCAATCGCACTCGCGGCCGCGCTGGCGATCGGTCTCCCCGCGATCGCCACGGCGTGGGCGCAGGGGCGGATAGGGCCGGCGGCGGCGGCGGCACTCTCCGAGAAACCAGAGCTGACGACCACCGCCATCATCCTCATCGCGATTCCGGAGACCATGGTGATTCTGGGCTTCGTCGTGGCGGTGTTGATCCTGCGCGGCGTCGGGTGACACGCCGTGGGGATCGAAGAGCTGATCGCCCGGCTGGAGCGCGACGCGGACGCGCGGGTCGCGGCCGTAGAGACACGCGCGAAGAGCGACGTAGAGGCGATCCTCACCGCGGCCGACCGGACGTCCTCACGGACGGCGGAGGAGGCCCTCGCTCGTCGGCGCGAGGAGAGGCGCGCCCGCCTGAGCCGCGAGATCGCCGGGACGAGACACCGGGCGAGGGGGGCGCGGCTGGACGCCGAGCACGCGCTCCTCGGTCGCGTGCTGACTCGCGCCTGCGCGCTGCTCGACGAGATGGACCTGGACCCGGCGTACTTGTCCGGACTGCCTGAGCGGCTCGAAGAGGCGCTCCGCTTCGTCCAGGGGCACGCCGCGCGGGTACGTTGTAGACCGCTTCTCGCGCCGGCGATTCGCGGCGCGCTCGCCGGCCGAAGCGACGTGAACGTCGAAGAAGTGCCCGCGATGTCGGCCGGCTTCTCGGTCGTCTCGCAGGACGGGTCGGTCGAGGTGGACGACACGCTGCCCGCCCGCCTGCAACGACTGCGACCGCGCCTGCTCATCGAGCTGTTGCCCGAGGTCGATTCGTGAGCGCCGTCCTCGACCTCCCGACGCTCGACGCCCGTGCTCGCGGGCTCGGCTCGAGGCTTTTCGCGCGAGCAGAGCTCGAGGAAATGGCAGGCGCGCCGAACGTCGAAGCGCTCGCTCGCGAGCTGGAGAATGGCGGCCGCTCGCTCGCGCCGATTGAGCGGCCCGTCACCGTCGAGACGATCGAATGGGCGGTCCGACACGCGGCGGTACGCCACTTGCGCGTCCTCGCGACGTGGGTCGGCGGTTCGAGCTCGATCCTCGACGTCTTCTACGCCGACCAGGATCGCCGCAACCTCCGCGCCATTCTCCGCGGCGCGCTCCAGTCGGCCCCTTCCGAGGCCCGACTCGGCGCGCTCCTCCCCACGCCGCGACTCCCCGAGCGCGCCCTCTCCGGGCTCGCGCGACAGCCGACCCCGGCCAAGGTCGCGGCCCAGCTCGTCCTCTTGGGATATCCCGACGCCGCTCGCCTCTCGGCGCTCGCCTCGAAGGCGCAGCCGGTGCTGCTCGAGCTGGAGCGGTGCCTCGTCGTGGCCTTCGCCGAACGAAGTCTCGTGGCCGCGCGCGCCGGCGATCGCAACCTGCGGGACTTCGCCCGCGCCCGGATCGACGTATGCAACATGCAGATGGCGCTGGCCTTTGCCGCCGGCCCTCGAGACGCCGAGCCGGAAGCGCTCTTCACTGACGGCGGGGCGCTCCTCCCTGACGCGGTCTTCCTCGAGACGTGCGCCGCCGCCTCCGCCGCAGAGGCGAGCTCTCGTCTGGAGCGCGCTCTCGGCGGAACGCCCCTCGGGGACATCGCTCGATCGGCCGCGGGAGATCCGGTCCGCCTCGAGTCTGCGGCGCTCCTTCGTACCCTGGCCGATCAACGAAAAGCCGCGCGCCTGGACCCGCTCGGAAGCGCCCCCCTCGTCTCGTTCCTCTTGCGACTGCAAGCGCAGAGCATCGACGTGTTGCGACTTGCGTGGGGCGCGTGCCTCGGCGCGCCGGCGGAGTTGCTCCGTTCCCAGCTGGTGACGCCATGGAGCTGACCGTTCGCGTCCTATGCGGCCCTGCGGTCGCCGGCGGCTTCGAGCTCGCCGGGTTGAAAGTGGAGGAGGCGGATGAGCGCACGGCCGGCGACGCGATGCGCCGGCTTGCTACGGACAAGGCGACCGGGATCGTGCTCGTCGAGGAGCGCCTTCGCCGCGCGCTCCCCGCGGAGCTCATGCAACGACTCGACCGACTGGGGACGCTCCTCGTGGTCCCGTTCCCCACCCCTTCGTGGGGGGCGGCGCGCGTGGAGGAGGAGTACGTCCTCGAGATTTTGCGGCAAGCGGTAGGTTACCGGGTGAGGCCCCGATGAGCGACGCGCGCGTCACCCGGGTCGTCGGCTCGCTGGCGCGCGCGCGAGGGATGCGCGGCGCCCTGCTCAACGAGCTCGTGGGGGTCGGAGAGGCGAACCTGCTCGCGGAGGTCCTCCGCGTGGACGGCGACGAAGCGACGCTCCAGGTCTTCGAGGAGACGAGCGGCCTCGCGCTGGGCGAACCGGTGAATCGCCGAGGGCTCCCGCTGTCGGTGGATCTCGGACCGGGGTTGCTCGGATCGGTGATCGACGGGAGCGGCCGGCCGCTCGCGACGCTCGCCAGCGGTGGCCGTGACTTCATCGAGGCCGGAGCGGCCGCACCGACGCTGGATCCCGCTCGCCGCTTCGTCTTTCGACCGTCGTGCAAAGCCGGCGACGAGGTGCGCGAGGGGGACCTGCTCGGAACGGTCGAGGAGCGCGGCGGCTTCGAGCACCGGATCCTCGTGCCGCCGGGTCGCCGCGGTGTTCTCCGCGCGATCCACGTCGGCGAGTTGGCGACCGCAGATCCGGTGGCCGAGCTGGAAGACGGCACGAAGCTGGGCCTGATTCAGCGCTGGCCGGTGAGGCGCCCGCGCCCGGTCGCGTCGCGCGTGGCAGCGTCCCGCCCGTTCCTGACCGGCCAGCGCGTCTTCGACTTTCTGTTCCCGGTCGCGGAGGGGGGCACGGTCGCAGTGCCGGGGGGCTTCGGAACCGGCAAGACGGTGATCGAGCAATCGCTCGCCAAGTTTGCTCAGGCCGACGTCGTCGTCTACGTCGGCTGCGGCGAGCGCGGGAACGAGATGGCGGAGGTGCTCCACGAGTTCGCGGAGCTTCGGGACCCGCGCCACGGGAGGCCCGTTCTCGATCGCACCGTGCTCGTCGTGAACACGTCGAACATGCCGATCGCCGCGCGCGAAGCGTCGATCTACCTCGGACTCACCGTGGCCGAGTACTTCCGTGACATGGGCTACCGAGCTGCGGTGATGGCCGACTCGCTGTCGCGCTGGGCGGAGGCTCTGCGCGAGATCGGATCGCGCCTCCAGGAGATGCCGGGAGAAGAGGGCTACCCGACCTACCTCGCGAGCCGCGCCGCCAAGCTCCACGAGCGCGCTGGCCTGGTGCGCTGCCTCGGCTCTACGGAGCGCTACGGGTCGGTCACCCTGATCAGCGCCGTGTCACCGCCGAGCGGCGACTTCTCCGAGCCCGTCACCCAAGCGTGCCTGCGCGTCGCGGGGGCGCTTTGGGCGCTCGACCCAGAGCTCGCTCACCAGCGCCAATTCCCAGCCGTAGACACCACCACGAGCTACAGCCTCTACGCCGAGACGATGGGGCAGTGGTTCGCGCGCGAGGTCGACGCCCGCTGGGGACAGACCCGCGCGGAGGTTCTCGCGCTTCTCCAGCGCGACGCCGAGCTCCGGGAGATCGCCAGTGTCGTCGGTCTCGAATCTCTCGAGGACGCAGACCGCCTCCTCTTGGCCGCGTCGAGCATGGTGCGCGAGATCGTGCTCGGCCAGAGCGCGTTCGATCCGAACGACGCTTACTCTCCCCCGGACAAGACCTACCGCCTCGCGCGCGGGGCGCTCGATGTCCTCGCCCGCGGCCGAGAAGCCTTGGCCGCAGGGGTAGCGTTCGCAGAGCTCGAGCTGGGGCCGGCCCGGCGCGCGCTCGCCGCCCTGCGAGACGCCTCGGAAGCCGAAGCCGGCGCTCTCACAGAAGAGCTGGCCCGACGGCTGTCCGCGCTCTCGACGGTTGCCGCGGCGAAGGAGAGAGCGCCATGAGCAGACTGGCGCGGACGTATCACGGGGCGCGAGCTGCTGCGGGCCCGCTCGTCTACTTGGAGGCCGCGCAACGAGTCGCGCTCGGTGAGTGGGTCACGCTGCGGGGACCTGGACAGACCCTCCGCGGTCAGGTCATCGACGTCGGGGACGAAGTGACCGTAGTCCAGGTGCTCGAGGAGACGCTCGGTCTGTCGCCCGCAACGATCGACGTCACGCTGACCGGAGAGCTCCCCCAGGCAGTCGTCGGTCGAGATCTCCTCGGGCGCGCGCTCAGCGGCGCAGGCGAACCACGAGACGGCCTTCCCCCCCCCATCGGCGAGGCGCTCCGCCCACTATGGGGAGCCCCAATAAACCCCGTACGCAGACTCCCCCCGAGCGTCGTCATCGAGACCGGGATCACCGCGATCGACGGGATGAACACGCTGGTGCGTGGACCGA
>JBKQKP010000279.1:0-3105 GCA_052147435.1 Polyangiaceae bacterium
GATGGTCGTCCTGATGAACCGGAAGACGAGCGCGCTCGCAGGGGTGTCGGCGGAGGGGGCGCTCGGACGGTCGTTCTGCGCGACGTGGATCCCGCCGGAGGATCGCGTGAAGGTGAAGGACGCGATCCAGCACACGAAGCTCGGGGACCGCGCGCGGGAGGTGGAGACCGGGTTCGTGGACTCGAGCGCCGGGACGAAGCGGCGGGTGCGGTGGCACTTGTCGCGCGCGCGGGAGGACGGCGCATCCGCGCTCAACGCGGGGCGGTCTACACCAGACGCTTCGGCGGAGCTCGTGTATGCGATCGGGATCGACGTGACCGAGCGTCGCGCGCTCGAGATGCGCGCGGCCGACGCAGAGGCGATGAGCGCGATGGGGGGGCTGGCGCTGAACCTGGCGCACGAGATCCGGAACCCCCTGAACGCCGCGGTGCTGCAGCTTCACCTCCTCGGGCGAAACATCGACAAGCTCGAGGCCGACGACGCGACGCGCGTGGCGCTCCACAAGCGGACCGAGATCGTCGGCGACGAGATCGGGCGGCTGAACCGCCTGCTCACCGAGTTCCTCGAGCTCGCGCGCCCGCGGGGGATCGCGCGGGAGCCCGTTCACGTGGGGAGGCTCGTGGACGACGTGCTCGATCTGGAGCGGGAGTCGGCGGCGGCGAAGAAGATCCGCTTCGAACGGGCGATCCCCGCGGACGGGTGCCTCGCGATCGGGGACAAGGAGAAGCTGAAGCAGGTCGTCATCAACCTGGTGGTGAACGCGCTCGAGGCGATGAAAGACGGCGGGACGCTCACCGCGAACGTGAGCTGCAACACGGAGCGGGTGACGATCTCGATCGGCGATACGGGGCCCGGGATCGCGCCCGACGTGCTCGCGAACGTGTTCGATCCGTTCTTCACGACGAAAGAGGCCGGTACGGGGCTGGGGCTCTCGATCGTCCGGAAGATCGTCGACGCGCACGCGGGGGAGGTGCGGATCGAGACCGAGCGAGGGCAGGGGACGCGGGTGATCGTGACGGTGCCGACGGGGCGGTGACTAGCGCGCCGCTGCGTGCTCCTCCATGAATCGCGCCGTCCGCGCGAGGTACTCCGCGTGGTTCTCCCGGTGCGCGAGGCTGTGCCCCTCGTTCGCGACGAGCATGTACTCGACGGGGATGTTTCGCTTGCGCAGCGCCGTCACCATCTCGTCGGTCGCGCTCTGGGGGGTCACCTGGTCGTTCACCCCCTGGTAGACGAAGAGCGGCATCGTGACGGCGTCGACGTACTTGATCGGGCTCCACTCGGAGAGGAGCTCGTCTTCTTTGCCGAGCACGCCGAACTCCGTCTCGTCGAAGACGCGGACGGACTGGTCCTCGAGCTTCTCCATCGCCCGCAGATCGCTCATCCCCGCCACCTCGAGCCCCGCGCGCCAGAGCTGCGGCTGTTTGCCCGCGGCGAGGAGCGTCATGTACCCGCCGTAGCTCCCCCCCATGATGACGACGCGGTCGGGATCGCACCACGGCTGCGCGCGGGTCCAGCGGTTGATCGTCTCGACGTCCTTCAGGGCGTCGGCGCGCTTCTCCTTGTCGTCGGCCTTCTCGAAGGCGACGCCGAAGCCGGTCGACCCGCGGATGTTCGGCTCGACGAACGCGTAGCCGAGGGAGAGATAAAATCGGATCGCGCCGCTCCAGCGGACCGAGGAGCTCGCAGACGGGCCGCCGTGGATGCTCACGAGCGTCGGCATCTTCGCGCCCGCTGCAGCGTCGCTCGGGAGATAGACGTTCACCGGGAGCGCGAGGCCGTCGAACGCGGGGACGGTCTCGATCGAGACCTTGATCGGCGCCATGGCAGGCAACCCGGGGCGCTCTTCGCTCCGGAGCGGGGTCACGATGCCGGTGGCTGCTTCGACCGTGAAGACGTCGGCGGGGGCGTCGGGGTGCGACTCCGTGATCGTGAAGCGCTTGCCGTCCTTGCCGTACTCGCCGAGGGTCGCGATTCCGAGCGGGGTCGATAGGGTCTTTTGAAGCTTCAGCGTGCGGGCGTCGAGGAGGCGGATCTCGCCGTGGTTTCCTCCGTCCACGCTGATCGCGACGCGGTCGCCCGTGGGGGAGACGAGGACGCTCGTGATCTCGCCGTTCGGGAGGAGCGTCTCTTCGTAGTGGGCGGACGGCTTGCCGGTCTTCGGGTCGACGGCAAACAGCTGTGAGTGCTCCCCCTCGCGCCGCGTCGTCGCGAAGACGCGGTCGGCCGTCGCGGAGTAGGCCACGCCGACGCTCGCGGGGGCCCCTTCGGGGGGGAAGACGCGCGAGGCCTTGCCGGTGGCGAGGTCGATCTCGAAGGCGACGGCGTCCTGGTGGGAGCTCTCGTGCGTGAAGAGGGCGCGCTTGCCGTCGGGGGAGAGATCGCTGAGCTGGCCGCCGCGCGCGTCGGAGTAGGCCTCGCGCGCGGGGGTACCGTCGAGCCCCTGCACGTAGACGGTGCTCTTCTCGCTCGACGGCGCGTGCGCGCTGTAGACGAAGACGCTCGGGTTGTTCCGCGCGACCGAGGGGGGGTTGCGGTGCAGCTTCTCGCCGGGGGTGAGATCCGTGAGCCCGTTGCCGTCGAGGCCGACCTTGAAGATGTGGAAGTTCCCGTCGGCGCCGACGTCGCTCGTGAAGAGGACGGCGTGCTCGTCGGCGGTGAGCGTCGCGTAGTTCACCCGCTCGTTCGGCGGCGTCGGGAGGCGCCGGGGGGGATCGCTCGGGTGCGCGGCGTCGCCGAGATAGAGCTGCGCGAGGCCGTCGCGGTTCGACGTGAAGACGACGTTGCCGGAGCGGGTGAGTCGCGCGTCGTCGTTCCAGAAAGCGGAGAGGAACGCCGTCGCCTTCGGGAGCAGCACGGCGTCGCGCGCGAGCTCGACGGCGGTGCGCACGGTGGGGGCGGCGGTGGGCTCGGTCGCCCGGGTGCCCGCGGTCGGGGAGGCCGGCGGGGGGTTCGTGGACGGCACCGGATCGCCGCACGACAGTGAGGCGAGTAGCGCGAGCAGCAGGACGAACCGCGGGGAGACGAGGGGAGTGGTGCGCATCAGGGGCGCACGATACTCCGAACCCCACCCCCCCGGCCCCCCCGCCCCGCGGGCAGGGCGGG
>JBKQKP010000280.1:0-26829 GCA_052147435.1 Polyangiaceae bacterium
GTTCACGAAGATCTCGACCCTGCAGTGCCAGGCCGGGAGCATGACGCCGAACTCGATGGCCGTGGACCGCCAGGGGAACGCCTGGGTCAACTACGTCTCCGAGAACCAGCTCACCGGCGAAGCGACCGGAGGGGCCATCTTCAAGGTCGACATCGCGACCGGAGCCTGCACCGCGACCAACATCACGCTGAGCTCCGACTGGTACCAGGTCGGGATGGGCTACTCGACGGTGTCGGCGACCGATCAGACCGACACGCTCTACGTCACGGCCACCGGCGGCGGCGGCCTTGGCTGCCTGGGGGGTCTTGGCGGCGGAGGGGGCGCGACGAGCCCCGGCCTCGCCTCGATCAACACGGACGCAGGGACGCTTTCCCCTATCGGGCCGTTCACCGGGAGTCTCGCCGGGCAAAGCGCCGAGCTCACCGGCACGGGCGATGGGAGGCTCTTCGGGTTCTTCGTCTTGTCCCCCCTGCAGGTCGCGCAGATCGACAAGGCCAGCGGCGCGACCTCGAACTCGGTCACGATGACGGGCGTGACCTGCCCCGAGGCGTGGGCGTTCTCGTTCTGGGGGGGTGACTTCTACCTCTACACGTCCCCGAACGAGACGACGAACTCGACCGTCACGCACTACACCACAGCCGACGGCGGAATCGACACGAGCTACGTGACGAACGCTGGGATCGTGATCGTCGGAGCCGGAGTCTCGACCTGCGCGCCGACGACGCCGCCGGCGCCGAAGTAGCCGCTCACGTCGCGCGCACCAGATCCGCCCAAGCGCCGAACACTTTCTCCACGATCGGCGCGAG
Source organism: Polyangiaceae bacterium (assembly GCA_052147435.1). Lineage (GTDB taxonomy): Bacteria > Myxococcota_A > Polyangia > Polyangiales > Polyangiaceae > JBKQKP01. Next base: position 807 of record JBKQKP010000280.1, read on the forward strand.
CGCGGCCGTCCGTTCTTCCGCGGTTCCGACGACGTCCTCGCGTCGAAGACCCGCCGCCGTGAGGTCCTCCGCGAACCTCGTCGCCATCGTCTCGACATCGGCGGGGCGCATCTCGAGGTGGAACAAGAGTCCCCAGGTCTTGTCCCCGAAACGAAACGCCTGATGCTCGGTCTCCTTCGAAGACGCCAGCGACACGGCCTTCCCGGGGAGATCGAAGACGTCGCCGTGCCAGTGCAGCGGGGCGAACGAGGGGGGGCTCCCCTTCCACAGGCGATCGTCGCGCGCCGCGTCGCGCAGTCGCACGTCCCGCCACCCGATCTCCCGCTTCGCCGCCCGCGTGACCCGCGCCCCGAGGGCGGCGGCAACCAGCTGGCTCCCGAGGCAGACGCCGAGCACCGGCACCCCCACCGAGACCGCGCGCTGGATCAGTCGAATCTCGTCGCGCAGGTGCGGAAAGCGATCCGCCTCGTACACCCCCATCGGCCCCCCCATGACGAGGAGGCCGCGCGCGTCGGCGAGATCGACCGGGACGGAATCGCCGCGATCGACGCGCACGACGCGCTCTTCGATCCTGCGCCCGCGGAGGGTCTCACCGATCGCGGCGCTCCCCTCCCCCTCCACGTGCTGAACCACGAGGACCTGCATCGCTATTTGGGCGTCGGCTCGGAGCACACGCTGTTGATGCACGTCGACCCCGTCGCGGCTCCGCAGCAGTCGCTCGTCGTCGTGCACCCGTCGCCGTCGGCCGCGCAGGGCGGGGCGACCGCCGTGCAGACCGGCCCACCGCCATCCTCTGCGTTCGCGCAGTACCTTCCGCAACAGTCGGTCCCCGACGAACACGTCTGCCCGTTCTGCTCGCACGGCGGCAGCGACATGAAGCCGCGCATCGCGAGGTTCGTCTCGTCCTGCCCTTCGAGGTGGAACGCCGCGTGGCTCGGATCGACGCCGGGCGTCGGGTTCTGATCGATCGCGACCACCCAGAGCTGCTTCACCTCGGTCGCCGTCGTGCAGGCGCACGTCGTCGCGCACGAGTCGGTGGCGCAGTTGGGGTCCGCGGCGCACGTCGCGGAGACGTTGGCGCACGGCTCGGCTTGTCCGGTCAGCGTGTTTCCGTACGTGCGCCGGCTCGTGAAGACGACCCAGAAGTACCCGCCCGCGGCGACCGGCGCGAAGCTCGGCTCGTAGTTCCAGGAGAGATCGCGCGCCCCTGCCGCGAAGGGGTAACCGTCGCCGTCGACCTTCGCGAGGCGCACCTCCTGGTTCGGCGTGACCGCGCTGGCAAGGTACAGATCGCCGTTGCCGTTACGCGTGTCGAAGCTCGCGGCGCGCGAGTAGATGATCCACTGCCCGTCGGGGGACACGCTCGGCCACGTGATCGCCTTTCCGGTCCCCACCGAGACCATCGTCTGCTGCCCCGAGAACATCGGGTTCGCCCCCGCGTCGAACTGGATGACGGCGAGGTCGCCGGGAGGTGGGTTCTGCCAGTTGTAACCCGCGGCGGTCCACCCAGACGGATCGCCCGAGCTCACGAACGCCACCTTCGATCCGTCGGGCGACCACGCAGGCGCCGCGAACGGAGTCCCGGTCACGCCGCTCGTGGTCACAGGGGCCCCGGTGGCGGTCGTGAACAGCCCCATGTCGGTGTCGGGGCCGCTGTAGTCGCTGACGCCGCTCTGGCCCATCGAGTTGGTCAGGACGTACGTGCCGGTCGGCGACACCGCCGGCGTGTTCCACTGGATGTTCTTCCAGACCGGGACCCCGGCGTCGTTCGGGTCATAGCCCCACGTCCCCCCCAGCGAGTCCATCGGCTGGTCGGTCCCGAGGTTGTAGCTCCCGCCGAACGTCCCTCCGCCGCTCACGAGCGTCGAGCCGTCGGCGCTCACGGTGTGGCAGGTCATCAGGCAGCTGTCCTGCTGGAAGAGCGTCGGGTCGCTGAGCGGCGGCTGGTTGGCGAAGTCGTCGGGCGAGGCGGCGCCAGGCTGGATGCGCAAGACGCGCCCGAGGTTGTTCGACCAGTAGTAGATCGTGCTCCGGATCGAAGCCGGCGCGATCGTCCACGTCTGGTTCGCGATCACGGTGTCGGCCGTTCCGCTCCAGCGCGCGACGGTGACCTGGGCGGTGCCGGACGTCGATCCCGTGAGCTGACCCCACGTCGTCGCGTCGAGGAGCAGCTGCGAGCTCGGCGCCCCCGTCGACGTGGTGAACTCCTGAAGCTCGAACGCGGAGCTGACGATGTGCACGTAATAGTCGTCGGTCGTCGCGCCGCCGTTCCACTGCAGCGTGGGGGGGAGAAGGCCGCGCGCCCACACCGTCCCGTCGTACGGGTACGCCCAGACCACGCTGGGGTCCGGCGTCGTCGCCCCTTGAAGGCCCGACTGCACGGTGCCGGAGGCGCCCGCGGGGTTCTGTTGCAAGAGGAGCTTCACGGTGAGCGTCGCCGACGCGCTGACGCCGTTGTACTGCGCCGAGATCGGCACGACGCCCCCCATCGATCCGCTCGCCGTGAAGACGCCCGTCCCGGAGATCGCTCCGACCTGAGGGGCGCTCGCGCTCCACGACAGGCCGCTCATCGCGGGGCCGGTCGAACCGTCCGAGTAGGTCACGGTGACGGTGAACGCCTGGAGCGCCGTCGCGCCGTTGAGCGACTCGATCGACGCCGTCGGAGGATTGATCGCGATCGAGGTGACCGTGGATGTCCCGAGCAACGAGCCGCCGTCCCCGAGCGACCCGCCTCCGGAGTCAGTCGTCGGCCCGCCGGCGTCCTCGGAAGACTTCGCCCCCGCGCCTCCACCCCCCGAGCCGCACGCGGCGGCGATCGCGGCGGCGAGGACGAGCCCCAGCGTTGCGTACGAGACAGTGTGCGAGGTGACGCGACTCATGATCGACCCCTCGAGCAAGGAATGAAGTGATGCGCCCGCCCGCCCCCTCCCGAGCATGCCGCGGGCCACATGTGCGCTCCCATGAAACCGCAAACTTTCAACGAAAGGTGAGCCACGAACGATCCATTTCGGATCCTTGGCGATCCAGGCACATAGTTGACTGATCAATGATCGGTGCCTATCTTGCCGGCATGAACGCTCTCACGGAGTTTCTGGGGATCCGCCGCGCCGTCGCCCTCTGGGAGACGCGCGCCGACGCGGAGCTCGGCGCGGTTCACGGGCTCGGCCTGTCGGACTTCGCGGCGCTGCACCACCTCGCGGAGGCGCCCGGCGGACGGCTGCGTCGCGTCGACCTCGCGCGGCGTCTTGCGCTCACCCCGTCGGGCGTCACGCGCCTGCTCGGCCCGCTGGAGCGACGCGGGATCGTCGTTCGCGAAGAGGACGGGAACGACGCGCGCGCGACGTTCGCCGTCCTCACGCGGAGCGGAAAGAGCTTGGTCAAGGACGCGACGGCGACCGTCACGACGATCGCCGAGGCGCTCCTCGGCTCGCTCGGCGACAGGGACCGCGCGGCGTTCGCGAAGCTCGCGGCGCTTTAGGCCACTTCATGATTCTCGAACGCCGCGCTAACCCGCCTCAGCCCATCCCGAGCGGCGAGGCTCCCGTCACAGCGCTGCGGGAATATTGCGCGAATCGCCGCCTAGCGCCGGTTCTCGCCTGAGGCTAAGGTCGCGCACCTTTTCGAGGGGAAAAATATCATGCTCGCTCGCACGCGCTTCCTCGCCCCCGCGCTCGTCGTGGTCGGCGCCGTCCTCACCGCCTGCTCCACGCCGCCCTCGCGCGGCGGTTCGTCGTCGAGCAGCGCCCCCGCGGCCGCCTCGCCGGACGCGCTCGTACCGCTTGCGCGCAGCGTGCACCCGTTCGCGCGCCCCCAGTACGACCTCGGACACCGCGATCCGTCGCTTCGCGTCGCGGGCTCGCTCTACTTCAAGCCGTCGGACGCGCAGCGCGCCGAGCGCGACGCCCTCGTCGCCGCCGTGCAGAACCCGTCGTCGCCGAGCTACCACAAGTGGCTCAGCGTCGAGGAGATCGCGGCGCGCTTCGGCGCCCGCGACGCCGACGTGGCGCGCGTGCGCGCGTGGCTCGAGAGCAAGGGGCTCGCGATCGACAGCGTGTCGCGCACCGGCAGCCGCATCCAGTTCCGCGGCACGGGCGGGCAGGTCGAGACGGCGTTCCACACCGAGCTCCACGACTACCAAGTGGCAGGCCAGCGGCACTACGCGTTCTCGTCGGCGCCAATGGTCCCGGCCGATCTCGCCCCCGTCGTCCTCGGCCTGCACGGCTTCCACGACTTCCACCTGCACCATCCCGCGCTCCGCCACGTGACCCCGCATCCCGGGACGCAGGACCCGATCTACGGCGGGACGGCGCTCGGCCCGAGCGACTTCGCCGCCCTCTACGACACCGGTCCGCTCACGAGCGCGAGCCCCCCGATCACCGGCACCGGCGTGAACCTCGTCATCATCGGCGAGACCTATTACACCCCCAGCGACGTCTCGAGCTTCCGCAGCCACTTCGGAATCACGGGGGTGAACGAGGTGGACGTGCTCGTCCCGAACACGGGGACGCAGGCGGTGAACAGCCAGGGGGATCTCGGCGAGACCGAGCTCGACCTCGAGTGGTCGAGCGCCACCGCCCCCGGCGCGAACATCGTCTTCGTCTACACCGGCAACGACCGCGCCTTCACCGTGGACGACTCGGTCGCGTACGCGGTCGAGGAGGGGACGCACCTCGTGCCTGGGACAGGCAACGGCGGCGCGCAGATCATCAGCGAGAGCTACGGCGGCTGCGACGTCGACTACGAAGGGAGCGACGCCGACGTCGACGGCGAGATCGGCGCGGCGGCGAACCTCGAGGGGATCACGTACCTCGCGGCGTCGGGCGACTCCGGCGCCACCGGCTGCCTCCCCGAGGCAGGGGGGCTCTTCACCGGTCCTCCAGCCGACATGCCCAGCGTCACGGCGGTCGGCGGCCTCGAGTTCTGCGGCGGCTCGTTCGAGGGGCAGCTCGGGGGGTGCTTCTACAACTCAGGCCCCACCACTATCGACGCGCAGCAGCCGCCGTGGTTCGTCGATCAGAACGCCGTCGAATACCCCATGACCCCCGGGGGTCTGAGCCTCGAGGGGATCTGGAACGACAGCACGATCCAGTACGGCCCGTCCGCGGGTGGCGGCGGCGCGAGCATCATCTGGCCGAAGCCCGCGTACCAGCAGGGGGTCGCCGGCATGCCGAACGACGGCGCGCGCGACGTCCCCGACTTGGCGCTCACCGCATCTCCGAACAACGTCGGCTATCTCGTGTGGGAGCCCACGGAGCTCGCCGACGGCGGCGCGGCCGACACGCTCGGACCGGTCGGCGGCACCTCGTGCTCGACGCCGTCGTTCGCCGGGATCCTGGCGCGCGTGAACCAGGCGGTTTACGCCAAGGGGGGCCCGCTCGGCCTCGGCAACATCAACCCGCAGCTCTACGCCCTCTTCTCCAACAACGGGCAGCTCGGCGCGTTCCACGACATCGTCATCGGCGACAACACCGTCCCGTGCGATCCGACCGACACGACGGATTTTCCGAACTGCCCGCCGGCCGACGGCGGCTACCCCGAGGGGGGGAGCAGCTACGGCGGCTACTTCGCGCACCCCGGCTACGACCTCGCGTCGGGCCTCGGGTCGGTCGACGCGACGAAGCTCGTCGCGGCCTGGGTCGCCCTCACGCCGACGACGACGGCCCTCACGGTCCCGGGGACGGCGACGGCGGGCACGCCGGTGTCTCTCTCGGCCACGATCACGTCGACGTTGGCGTCGGCGACGAGCCCGGTGAGCGGCACGGTGACGTTTGCGTTCATGACGCTCGCGGGGGACGCGGGGGCGGTCTACGCGTTCGACGCTGGCGGGGGCCCGGACGAGTCGTGGCCGCTCGGGACCGTGAACGTCACGCCTGTCGCCGGCTCGCCGGAAACGGGGACGGCGACGCTGTCGGCGGCGATTCCCCCGGGGCTCTACGGGCAGGCGTACGTGGTCGCGGAGTACAGCGGCGACACGAACTACCTCGCGTCGAATTCGTCGCCGACGGCGCTCGTCAAGGTGACGGGGTCGACGCTGGCGATCGTCCCCTCCACGATCACCCTCGCGCCAAACGCGCAGACGACCTTCTCGGTGACGGGGAACCACGGGGCGGTCACCTGGGGCATCGAAGGGACCGACACGACGTGCGAGCGCGTGAAGCATCACGGCGTCGAGTGCTCGAACATCGAGTCGCTCACCCCCACGACGGCGGCCTTCCAGGCCGGTCCGCAGGACGGCTCGGTCACCGTCGTCGCCGTGGACACGCTCGGTGAGGAAGCGACCGTCCTCGTGACCGTCGCGGGGACGGCGGACGACGCCGGGACGCTCCCGACCGTCGACGACGCCGGTCCGACCGGCGGTCCCGCGAATCCTCCCGTCCCGGCCTGGGACGGCGGCGAGCCGACGACCGACGCGGGGACGTGGGGCAGCTTCGACGCGGCCGCGCCGCCCGAGGAGGGGGGGACGACCAGCCCCGGCTCCGACGGAGGCGCGACCTCGGACTCCGGCGCATCGGACGGCGGCGTCATCGCCCCTGCGCCTGACGGCGGCTCGGAGGAGGACGGCGGAGCGACCGCCCCGGGCTCCGGCGGTGGCGGCAGCAGCGGTTGCAGCTGCGTCGTCGCGGGGAGCGAGCGCGCGCCCGGCGAGTCGAGCGGCGCGGCCTTCGGCGGCCTCCTCCTCGGGATGGCGCTGATCGGACGGCGAAGGACGGCGAAGCGCGTGCGACGTGCATGAGCGCGCATCAGATGCCGTGACGACGTCCTAGGAACGTCATGAAGCGATCACCTACCGATGGGTCAGCGTCCTATGAAAGTCATGGGACGTTTACCTGGCCGAGCTAAGCGCCCCATGAATCTCCTAGGACGATCACCTCGGGCGAGGTGATCGCCTCATGACTTTCCTAGGACGATCACCCGGGCCGCGTAAGCGTCGCTTGAGATTCATAGGACGATCACCCCGGGCGAGGTGATCGCCTCATGACTTTCATAGGACGATGGCACGGGTTTCTGGAACGTCGTCAGCGGAAACCGTATGCGCCGCCGCCTCGGGCGGGGCTCCGAAGAGCGAGCCCGCGTCGTCGGAGACTTCGCTCGGATCGATGTGTCGGCGCCGTGTCTCCGTCGAGAAGACGACTCGACATCGCCAATTCGTAAAGCGCCCGTCGAATCGCGCTCGCTGACTCTTGCCGTCGCCGCGCAGATGGTGGAAGGAGGCTGCACGATGGCCGTCGAGCCCACCTGCCCCGCGTGCAGCCCCGCCCCTTCGTCGCTTCGCGCGTTGCGTTCGGACCGCGAGCCCCGCCGCGCCTCCCCCTCGCTCACGTTCACGTGTCGGTGCGGGAGCGCGGCCACGGTCCCCACTGCGTCCGGGCCGAGTCGCGAGCTCGCGCGGCTCGGATGGAGCTTTCGCTTCATCGCCGACTGAGTCAGGGGCATCATCGTCGCTTCATCGCATCGTGACTGGGGAGGAATCGATGACGGATCGCAGCTATCTCACCGCGAGCGACCTCGCGATGGACCGCAACTCCATCGAGCGCACGTTCGCGTCGCACATCGAGTACACGCTCGCCAAGGACGAGTACTCGGCCACGCAGCGCGACTTCTATCGGGCGATCGCGCTCTCCGTGCGCGACCGGCTCGCCGATCGGTGGAACAAGACGCAGCAGCACGCGTTCCGGAACGCCGAGCGGCGGGTCTACTACCTGTCGCTCGAGTACCTCATCGGGCGCGTGTTCGACGACGCGATGCTGAGTCTGGGGATCACCGGGGAGGCGCGCGCCGCGCTCGCGGACCTCGGCCTCGACATCACTGAGCTCGCGAAGCTCGAGGATGACGCCGGGCTCGGCAACGGGGGGCTCGGTCGCCTGGCCGCGTGCTTCCTCGACTCGATGGCGACGCTGGGGATCCCCGCGGTCGGCTACGGGATTCGCTACGAGTACGGCATGTTCCGCCAGGCGATCGTCAACGGCGAGCAGGTGGAGCGGCCGGACAACTGGCTCCTTTACCCGAACCCGTGGGAGCTCGCGCGCCCCGAGCGCCTCTTCACCGTCCAGTTTTGCGGACGGGTCGCCGTCAAGGAAGAAGCCGGGCGCGAGGTCTTCACGTGGGTCGACACGCACGACGTGCACGCCATGGCGTACGACACGCCGATCCCCGGGTACCGAAACGACGTCGTCAACACGCTCCGGCTCTGGTCGGCGCGCGCCACGCGCGACTTCGACATCGCGACGTTCAGCCGGGGCGACTACGTCGAGGCGGTCCACCAGCGGAGCGCGAGCGAGAACATCACGCGCGTCCTTTATCCCAACGATCAGGTCGCCCAGGGGCGCGAGCTTCGGCTCCGTCAGGAGTTCTTCTTCGTCTCCGCCACGCTCCAGGACGCGATCCGTCGCCACCTGTCGCGCTACCCCACGGTGAAGAACCTCCACGAGGCGGCGATCTTCCAGCTGAACGACACGCACCCGGCCGTGGCGGTGGCGGAGCTGATGCGCCTCCTCCTCGACGACCACGCGCTCGGCTGGGACGAGGCGTGGTCGATCGTGTCACGCGCGTTCGCGTACACGAACCACACGGTGCTCCCCGAGGCCCTCGAGCAGTGGTCCGTCGCGATGTTCGGCCACGTGCTGCCGCGTCACCTCCAGATCGTCTACGAGATCAACCGCCGCTTCCTCGACGAGGTTCGCGCCCGGTTCCCGGGGGACGAGGGGCGCGTGCAGCGGATGTCGCTCATCGCGGAGGGGCCCGAGCAGAAGGTGCGGATGGCGCACCTGGCGATCGTCGGCAGCGTCCACGTGAACGGCGTCTCGGAGCTGCACAGCCGAATCTTGCGAGAGCGCCTCTTTCACGATTTCGCCGAGCTGTGGCCGAAGAAGTTCGGCAACCAGACGAACGGCGTGACGCCGCGGCGCTGGCTCCGCAAATGCAACCCCGCCCTGTCCGAGATCATCACGTCGAAGCTCGGCGAGGCCTGGGTGACCGATCTCCCGCGCCTCGCGCAGCTGCCGAACGATCCCCCGATGCGCTCCGCGTTCCTCAACGCGAAGCACGCCAACAAGGAGCGTCTGTGCGCGGCGGTCGAGAAGGACGCAGGCGTTCACCTATCGCCCCAGGCGCTCTTCGACGTTCAGATCAAGCGGATCCACGAGTACAAGCGGCAGCTCCTGCCGATCCTGCACGCGGTGCATCTGCACCTCCTCGCGCGACGCGGCGAGCAACGGGTCCCGCGCGTCGTGCTCATGGCGGGGAAGGCCGCGCCTGGCTACGACATGGCCAAGCGGATCATCCACCTGGCGAACGACGTGGGGGCGACGCTCAACCGCGACGAGCGAACGCGCCAGCGGATCAACTTCGTCTTCCTCCCGAACTACTCGGTCTCTCTCGCGGAGCTCATCGTGCCGGCGGCCGATCTCTCCGAGCAGGTGTCTACCGCAGGGACAGAGGCGTCGGGGACGGGGAACATGAAGCTCTCGCTCAACGGCGCGCTGACGATCGGCACGCTCGACGGGGCGAACATCGAGATTCGCGCCGCGGCAGGGGCCGAGAACTTCTTCACCTTCGGCATGACCGACGAAGAGGTCGAGGCGAAGAAGCGCGCCGGCTACGATCCGCACGCGGCGTACCTGGCGGACCCCGCCCTCCGCGAGGCCATCGACGCGATCGCCTCGGGAGCCTACTCGGACGGCGATCGCGGGCGCCACGGTCCCGTGATCGACACTCTCCTCAACCGCGACCCCTTCATGGTCCTCGCGGACTACCCCGCCTACGCCGCCGCGCAGCTCCAGGTGGAGGCGGCGTTCCGCGAGCCCGAGCGCTGGTCGAGGATGGCCCTCGCGAACATCTCCGGCATGGGACGCTTCTCGAGCGACGAGACGATCCGCGGCTACGCGCGCGACATCTGGCGCGTCCCGCTGCCTGCGAAGGCACGCTGAGTGAACACCCCTTCCCTGCTTGCAGGGAAGGGGCCGGGGGATGGGCCGGGGGATGGGCCGGGGGATGGGTTGATCGACTCACAGGGGGCTGGCAGCTCACCAGCTCCCTCGCAGAAGGACGCCCCCCTCGCGCCCGTCCGCGTAGCCCGTCATCCCGACCGAGACTTTCGAGCTCGGAGCCGTGACGTACAGAAGGACCCCCGCCGCCACCGCGACCCCCCCCACGATGAACGCGACGGTCGACGCGGTCGCAGCGCTCTTCGCGTCGTCACGAAGCGCCGCCCCGGTGGCGTCGCAGTTCGGGGTGTTGGCGATGCAATGACCGTTGGCGTCCGAGTCGCTCAGCTTCGAGGCCGCGACGAGACCCCTCGCGATTCCAACGCCGATCCCCACGACGCCGGCGCCTCCGACAGCCAGCCCGAGAATCTTCCGCGTCCCCATCACCGAGGACGCTTGCGGAGGAGGAGGACCGGCGGGACTGGCCGCGGACGATGGGCTGGCCGCGAGAGGCTCCGGCGACGGACTCGGCGTCGCTGACGGCGGGAGCGGGACGAGCTCGGGCAACGTCACGACGGCGCGCGAGTGATCCCCAGGCACGTGCGTGGTCGTCTCCCAGCGGCGGTAGCCTGGCGCCTCCGCGGCGATCACCTGCGGGCCTGGATCGACGGGGACGGCGATCCCCCACTGCGCCTGGCCGACCTGCACTCCGTTGCGCGTCACGACGAGCCCCGGCACGACACCCGTAACCGTAACGGTGAGCGTCGAGAGCGTCGGCTCCAACGTCGCGGCGTGGCGCGCAGCGACGTCGGCGCGCGTCGTGTCCCCCTCCTTCGTCGCGAGCTCGCGAGCTTCCTCGAACGTCGCCCACGCGCTCGCCGGCTTCCCCTGCTTCTCGTAGCAGTCGGCGAGGTGAAGCGTCACGCCTATGCCGGGATCGAGCTTCAGGCTCTCCGCGAACTTGGCGCACGCGCCCTCGTAGTCCTTGTGTGCCATCAGACTCTGCGCGTCGTTGAAGAGGACCTCCGCGGCGGCCTTGTCCTCCGCGCCAGTAGCCCTCGCGGGGGAGCCGGCGGTGACGACGGCGAGAGCCGCGACGAGCGCGCACGCGTGTCTTCTGACGATCACTTGCGACCACCAAATTCGTCGGCCGCGGGGGGGGTTGGCCGGGCAGACGTCGTCGGCGAAGTCACCGGCGCGCGAACCGCGCGAGGTGCGGGGGGGGCAGGAGGCACGGAGGAGACGGCCGGCACGGAGGGGGCGCGCAGCTCCACCGATGGCGCCAGCGGAGGAGGGATATCTGCGGGCATGCCGGTCGGTGGCGGGGTCGGCGCAATGTCGTCATGGGGCGACGACGGGAGCGCGGTCGACACTTCGGAGGAAGCTGCCGACGCCGGCCTGGTCGCGGTGCCCGTGAGCCTCCAGACTGCGAGCACCGCACACGCGAGCACGACCGCCCCGCCCGCGACGGCAAGCGCGACGGTCCTCTGGCGCCCCTTCGCGCGGCGCGCGGCCGTGTTCCAGGTGTTCGAGGTAATGCCGGCATCTCCGTGAGCCGTGCGCGCAGTTGGAACGGCGACAGGCACCGCGACCGCGCCCAACTTCGGCAGCTCCAGTGCGTCGGGCGGCGGCGGCTTCGTCGGCATGTCGTCGGTGAGGAGCCGAGCGGTCGATGATCCCTGCGCGTAGGGGACGAGATCCTGCGCGAGGTCGACGGTGTCCTCATAGCGGTCCGCCGGGTTCTTCGCGAGGCACCGCGCGATGACGTCCTCGAGACCGTCAGGGATCTCGAGATCGGGGCGAGCCTCCCGCAGGCGTCGTGCCGGGGCTTTCACGATCTTCTGGCAAAGCTGCGCCATCGTTGCAGCCTCGAAGGGCCCCTCCGCAGTGATGAGCTCGAAGAGGATAAGCCCCAGCGACCACAGGTCGGTCCGCCGATCGAGATCGGCGCTGCACATGATCTGTTCGGGCGACATGTAAAACGGCGAGCCCATCATGCCGGCCTGTGTGAGCGACGCCTCCGGGCGCCCCGTCGTCGGCGTGAGCTTCGAGATGCCGAAGTCGACCACCTTCAGGATGTTGCTCCCGTCGCGGCGGCGGACGAGAAACAGGTTCGCCGGCTTCAGATCGCGGTGAACGATCCCCACGCGGTGCGCTTCGGCGATCGCGAGGCACGCTTGAAGCACGCAGTCCACGGCCTCGGGGATAGGCAGAGGCCCGCTCTCCAGACGCTTCGCGAGATCCTCCCCTTCGAGGTACTCCATCACGATGTAGGGTTGGCCCGTCTCGAGGCTCGCGACGTCGGAGACGCGCACGACGTGATCGTTGTTGATGCGCGCTGCGGCGCGCGCCTCGCGGAGAAAGCGTTCGACCTCGATGGGATCCGCCGCGAGCTCCTTCTTGAGCACCTTGATGGCGACCTTCTGATCGAGCTGCAGGTGCGTCGCGAGGAGCACCTCACCCATCCCCCCCTCGCCGAGGGCGCAGATGACGCGATACTTCCCGGCGAGAATCCGGGACGGTGCGCTGGGCCCGCTCATGGACATTGTTGCTTCGCCAATCCCGGCGCGCCGGTGCCAGACCCGGAACCGGCGGCGCTGGTCACGATTTGCGCGGAAGAGGCTCCGTTCACCAGCCCGCCCCCGGCCTTGACGTAGCCACACGACCATCCGCCGGCGCCACCCCCTCCGGCGCCCCCCGCGCTCCCTTGTCCCCCGCGCGAGCCGACTCCACCGGGTCCTGCGTCCGGCTCGTTGCCGCAGCTCGCCGAGCATCCGATTGTGCAGGAGGTCCCTTCTGGACCCGTCGCTCCGACCGACCCTTCGGCGCCACCGCCCGGCGTACCGCCGGGGCCGCCGTTACCGCCACTCCCCGCGGTCAACGAATACCCTCCGACGAGGTTCACGGTCGCCCCCCAGACGTAGAGAGCGATGCTACTTCCTCCGCCCGTTCCGCCCCCCCCACCCAGTCCACCGCCGCCGCCGCAGCCCGGGAGCCCCGCATCGCCGCACGACGTCCCCGAGTTTGTGGCGGTGCATCCGAAGAGCCCGCTCTTGCAGGTCATGCAGGTGTCGCACGCAGGCGGAGTCGGGGGGGGGCCCGCGAGTCCGTAGACACCGGGATCGCCGCTCGTTCCTCCGGTAGCGACGTAGCCCGTCTGCTCGAAGAACCCGGCGTCGGCGCCCGATCCGGGCGGGCCGTTCGGGCCACCGAAGCCGCCGTCGGCGGGGGGCGAGCAGCTGCCGACGCCTGGCTCACCGCCATCGCCAACATTGCCGGTCGCGCCGGTGCCACCGCCGACGACGCTGACCTGAACGTTGTCGAGCGTGAGCGTCGTCGAGCTGCCTGTCGCGAAGATGCCGTAGATCGTTTCACCAGCGTTGGCGCTCGCCTTGCTCTGGACCGTCACATTCTGCAGCGTCGCTGCGCCGCCGAGCGTTTCGGCCAGAACGGTCGTGTTGCTCGTCGCGGGGGCGACGATGGCCGGCTCGACGCAAGTCGCCTTCCAGACGCCGCTTCCGGTGTTCAGCCAGCCTCCCTGAATCGTGAGACCCGGGTACAGCGTGAGCGACTCGGTGTACGTGCCAATTGCCACGAAGACCGTCGTGGTCCCCGTGGCGAGATGCGCGTTGGTGAGGCCCTGCTGGATCGACTGGCAAGGGGACGATGCGGAGCCGCACGAGCTGCTGTCGCTTCCGGCGTTGTGATCGACGAAGACCGCGGCCGAAGCGTCCGGCACCCCCGTCGCTCCGCATGCGGCGTCACTCGCGTCGCTCGCGTCGCTCGCGTCCGCGCCCGCGTCGCTCGCGGGCGACGCGTCGGCATCGCCCTCTGTCCCGGAATCACCAGCGTCCGTCGCCTGAGAGTCCGGCACGGCGACGTCTTCGTTCCCTACGACGACGTCCTCCTGACCGCTCGTAGCGTCGTTCGCAGCGACATCCGCGCGCGCGTCGACGGTCGCGTCACCACCCAGGTCAATGATCGGGTCATCGATTCCGAGCACCCCCGCGCACGCGATGGGGGCACAGGCGGCAGCAACGAGCGCCAAGGCTCCCAGCGCGAGGCTTCTGGCACGAACCAAACAACCCTCCAGCTTTGACTTGTCCTTTGAGCACCTACACGCCGAAAAGGACCGAAACGGCGAAGCCTCTAAAATACACCTCAGGTCGGCTCTTGGCGAGCCGATGACTCGACGCATCAAGCACTCGTCACGCAATCCTGAGTCACTTTTGTCGTGGCGAAGACGACTCTCGGATGTTAAGTGGTCGGTGCGGCCCGAGAGGGCCCGCCGCGGTGGCGCCCGCGGGGAGGTTGATGATGGCGAGGCACGGCGGTTTCTCCTTCGTCGCGGTCCTGCTCGTCGTGGGAGCCACGCTCACGCCTGTCGCCTGCGGCTCGAGCCCGACGACCTCCGCGTACAACCCGCCCGCGCTCGGCGGCGTCTTCGGCGACGGTGGTCACGGCGGCCCGCCGGGGACGACCGGCTCGAACGGCGACGGCGCGGCCGGCTCGGAGAACGATGGGGGGACGAGCGGAGGCGACGACGGAGGCATCGGCCCGTCAGGAGGAGACTCCTCGATCGTCACGCCGGCGACCTGTCCGCAGACCTTCACGCTCCCCGACAACTCGTACACGACGGTCCTGCTCGAGACCGACTACCTGAACTGGACCGGCGGCATCCCGCTCGCAAAAAGCGGCTCGACGTGGTCGGTCTCGACCCCCGTTCCGTACGGCACCGACGTCGAATACAAGTTCGTCGCCAACGGGACCTGGATGGTGAACCCCGGTCAGCCGACGATCGACCTTCCGTCGACCGCAGGGGTGAACACGAACAACATCGTGCAAGCCATCACCTGCGGCCTGCCGGCGGGGGGCACGCTCCAGCTCGTCGGAAGCGTCGCGACCACCGCGACCAGCTATTCGTTCCAGGTCTCCTACGTGCCGGGTGCTGCCCCCCTCGACCCCTCGAAGACCGTGATCACCCTGAACGGGACGCCGCTCGCGTCGAGCTCCGTCCCCTACGACGCAAGCACCAATCTGTTCACGGTCTCGGTGTCGTCGGGGGTGACCGCACCGAACAAGTACGGGTACCTCTTCCAGGTAGAGGACAAGAACGGCATGCCGGCGCGCCTGTGGGTGCCGTTCTGGGTCCAGGCCAGCGACTGGGAGTGGCAGGACGCGTTCATCTACGAGGTCATGGTCGACCGGTTCCTCCCCGGCGGCACGAGTAAGGAGGGGCCGAACGGCCCGCCGACGGTCGACGCCGGCGATTGGCACGGAGGTGACTTCGGGGGCGTGACGCAGCAGATCACGGCGGGGTACTTCGACGCGATGGGCGTCAACACGCTCTGGATCAGCTCACCCGTCCTCGGCACTAGGCTGTGCGAGCTCGGAACGGGCGCGAACACCGGATACTGCCTGTCGGGGTACCACTCGTACTTCCCGATCGCGAGCGGGTGGACGTACGGCTCCGAGAACGATCCGGCCTTCGCCGACGCCGGCATCACGAACCCGATCGATCCGCACTTCGGCGAAGGGGCCGATCTCGTCGCGCTCGTGAACACGGCGCACGCGCACGGCATTCGGGTTCTCACGGACCTCGTCGTCAATCACGTCTTCGCCGACTCGGCCCCCCCCGACGGCCAGCTCCCGCAGCTCGGGCCGCTCTGGAGCGCGCACGCGACCGAGCAAGCGTGGTTCAACATCCCCTACGGCAGCACCGTCAACGACTGCGGGGTCAACGGCGGGTTGTGGGACGTTCCGGACTTCGGGCAAGCCGGAGCTCAGACCTGGAACCGTGCCGACTGCTGGTTCGATCCGTACCTCCCCGACCTCAATACGACGAACCCCTCCGCGGACGACGCCATCGCGAACCACGCGGTGTGGCTCATGGAGCAGTTCAACCTCGACGGGTTCCGCGTCGATGCCGCGAAGCAGGTGCAAAACGACCTGTGCACCGACATGCGCTCAAAGATCGGCGGCGCGATCTCGACCGGCCTCCCCTTCTATATGGTCGGCGAGGCGCTCGGGAACGTGACGGCGAACGTCATGGACTGCGTGGGCGACACGAAGCTGAACGGATCGGTCGATGACCCGCTCCATAACAGCCTCGTAGGAACGGTCCTCCAGGAGGACAGCAACGCGGCGAGCGATCTGGACAACGCGCTCATCGCCGACGAGTCCACCTGGACGAGCGTCGTGCCCGACGCGCTCATGGGGCATTTCTTCGGCAGCCACGACACCCCCCGCGCGATCAGCCTCGCCGAAGGGGACAGCAACGGTAACCCCTGGAGCGGCGCCCCCCCCGCGCAGGAGACCAACCCGGTCGCGTTCGAGAAGCTGCAGCTCGCACAAGCGGTGCTCCTCTCGTACGACCCGATCCCGATCCTCTGGATGGGCGACGAGTTCGGACAGCCCGGCACGGTCGACCCCGATTGCCGCCGGATGATGCGGTTCGGCTCCGCGCTGAGCGCGCTCGAGACGGCGACGCTCCAGAACTTGCAGAAGCTCGGGACGGCGCGCGCGGCGCACTCGGCGTTCCGGCGCGGGACGCGGACGCGGTTGTGGGTCGACCCGCCGGGGACGGGAGGTTCCGCGTTCTACGCGTATGGGCGCGTCGATTCCTCGAACGGCGACACCGTGATCGCGGCGTTCAACTTCAGCGGGACCTCGCAGACGCGCACGATGAGCGTCACGAACATCGGGCTCACGACGGGCGTGACTGACGCCCTCTCGGGAACCGCCGTGGCGCCGTCAGGGGGGAACGTCACGATCACCCTGCCCGCGCTCACTGCGGCGGTGTTCACGCAGTAGCGCGTCGTCGCGGGCTCGTTTTCGATCGTCTAGGCTCGCCGCATGAGCCATGCGGACCTCCTCGCCAAGATCCCGCTGTTCGAAGCGCTGACACCGGAAGAGCGCGACGCGCTCGCACGCGGACTCGACGAGAAGACGCTCGCCGAAGGGGAAGCCGCCTGCAAGGAGGGGGACCCGGGGGGCGAGATGTACCTCGTCGTGGACGGCGCCATCGACATCACCGTCGGCAAGGGGCCGACGTCGGTGGTCCTCGCGTCGCTCTTCGAAGGCCAGTACTTCGGCGAGCTGTCGCTGTTCGACAAGCTCCCCCGCTCGGCGACGGCCACCGCGACGAAGCCGACCAAGCTCCTGCGCCTCGGCCGCGAAGAACTCGCGCGGTTCATCGGCTCGAACCCCGAAGGGGCGATGACGATCCTCGCCGAGATGTCGAACCGGATGCGAAAGACGAACGAGATGATGCTGAGCCAGGTGTCGCGCAACGTCGTTCAGGAGCACGACGAGCATCTGGGGCTTGGCGATCGCGTCGCGGACAAGATGGCGGCGTTCGGGGGCTCGTGGGGCTTCATCAGCCTCTTCGTCGCGATCATCCTGACCTGGCTCGCGGCGAACCTCTTCATCCCCTACGACCGGCCGGGCTTCATGATCCTCAACCTCTTGCTCGCCGTCATCGCGGCGTTTCAGGCCCCCGTGATCATGATGAGCCAGAACCGGCAGGAGACGAAGTCGAAGCTGCTCGCCGAGAACGATTACAAGGTGAACCTCAAGAACGAGGTCGGAATCGCGAACATTCAGCGCGTGGTCGCCGAGCTGCTGCAACGGACGGCCATCGTGGAGAAGCAGCTGGCCTCCTTCGATCGTAAGGCCTATGGCAAGCGCGAGCTCGACGACTCGAGCGGAGGGGATCCCTGAGCGCTCTCGACGTAGTCGTCCGAGAGCCCGACGTATTGCCCGACGTGACGACTCCTGTCGAAGAAGTGGGCGAGCAGCAGCCGTGTCCACGACGGGATGGCGGCCAACGTGTCGTAGTACTCGGGAATCCGCGCGCGCAGCTCGCGCATCCGGCTCCAGGGGACGTAAGGGAAGTCGTGGTGCTCGACGTGATACCCGACGTCGAAGCTGATGAGGTTCGCCGCGCCGTAGTACGAGTTCGTCGGTTGACCACGGCGCAGCGTGAAGTGCTCCGAGAGCCTGCGGGCGCCGAGCGGGTGCGGGCCGAACGCGAAGAGCGAGGAGAGCAGGACGTACGTGAGGGGGCGAGGGCCGAAGAGGACGACGAGCGCGACGCTCGTCCCGACGCTCGTTATCCAGTTGGCGACGAGCCAGCGGTCGACCTTCGGTCGGTTCGCTAGCCTCCCCCCGAAGACGAAGCGCCCGAACGTGAACGAGAGGAGCTTGCGCCAGCTCGATCCCCCGGTCGCGCGGACCTCGCGCCGTACGGGAGCCTGCGTGTCCTCCCCGTCGGGCTCCCGGGTATCGCCGAGGTGGCGATGGTGGAGGAGGTGCTGGTGCCGGAACTCGATCGCCGCGGGCGCGCCGAGCGGGAGGTTCGCGACGATGCCGAGAGCCTTGTTGCTCGCGGTCGATCGGAAGACGAGGTTGTGGGAGCACTCGTGAATGAGAACCCCGAGCGCGTGAGCTATCGGCGCACCGACGACGAAGGCGGCGATGGAGAGGAGCCCCCAGGAAGCGTGTCTCAGGGCCACGGCAAGGACGACCTGAGCCGCGACGAGCGCCGCGAGGTAGACGGAAGTCGTTCGGTCGATCCCGAAAAGGCGCCGTATGTCTGGGTGAGCACGGAGGATGGCGTGGTGCCTCTCCGCGTGCCAACGCGACGCCTCCGTCGAGGACCAAGGGGCCGAAGCAGGTGCACTCCGAACGCGAGGCCCGGACTCCTCGTCGCTCAGTCGCCGGAGCGACGGGCCCTGAGATGTCGACGCCATGACTCTGCCCCAGCGGCCGTGCAAAAGAGCCGCCACGTCACAAAAGTGTCGCCCGACCGAGGGATGACGCTCAACCCCCTAGCGAAGGGCTGTCGGAAAGTTTGGCAAGTGTAGGAATGCGTATCAGCGCGCCAGGCCCGCCGCGGCGATCGCCGCCTTTCGCGCGGCCTCAAACTCGTTCCCCGGGTTCCACGACGGCAACGCCGGATCGTTGGCAATACGGATGCCCGCGAGAAGGAGCATGCGCGCGTCCTCGACGGCCCCGGAGAGATCCCAGTCCTTCGAGTACTCGTCGGACGGCTGATGGTAATGGAGCCTCTCGTACAGTTCCTCCTGCTCTTCACCCCAGCCCGCCGGGCGGCCGACGAACGAGGGCCCCCCCTTGACGAAGATCCCCGGCACGCCGACCTTCGCGAAGCTGAACTGGTCCGAGCGGTAGACGTGTCCCTTCTCGGGGAACGGATCCCCGTGCACCGTCCGCCCCTGCGCCTTGGCAATCGCATCGATGACATGGTCTACCGACGAGCGACCGTAACCATAGAACCCGACGTCGTTGGTCTTACCGAGGTAGTTCACCGCGTCCATGTTGAGGTTCACGGCGATCCTCCCGGCAGGGAACGTCGGGTGCTTCGCGTACCACTCGGACCCGAGGAGCCCCTGCTCCTCCGCGGTGACCGCGAGAAAGACGCGAGAGCGCTTCGTTGGCTCCGAGAGCGCCGAAGCGCGGGCGATCGCGAGGAGCGCCGCGACGCCAGACGCATTGTCGATCGCACCGTTGTAGATCGTGTCGACGGGTCCGCCCCCCTTCGCGGCCCCCTCGGTCCCCTTCGGCGCGCCGATACCCAGGTGATCGTGGTGGGCCGAGTAGACGACCGCCTCCTTCCCGAGCACGGGATCATTGCCCGGGAGTAAGCCCACGACGTTTGCGCTCTCGATCCTGCGCACGTCGTTCGTGAACGCGAGCGACGTCTTCACGCCGAGCGGCACGGCCACGAACTCCCGCTTCTCCGCGGCGGCGCGGAGCACGTCGAGGTCCTTGCCTCCGAGCCGGGCGATCTTCCGACTCGCATCCTCGGTGGCCCACATCTGCGCGACGACGCGCGGCTCGCCCTGGACGGGCGGCAGCATGAACTTCTCGCGCATGCCCGACGAAACGAGGACCTGCCACGGGTACGCGGCCGACGGGGTCGTATGGATGATGATCGCCGCGACCGCGCCGTGCTTCGCGGCCTCGAGGTACTTGTAGTCCCAGCGGCCATACCAGAGCCGGGTCTTCCCCTCGAAGAGGTTGGGGTCGGTCGAGGGGTCGTTGTTCATCACGAGGACGATCTTCCCCTTCACGTCGACGTTCTTGTAGTCGTCCCATTTGTACTCGGGGGCGACGATGCCGTACCCGACGAAGACGATGTCCGAGACGGCGAGCGAGACCTTCGCGTCCTCGACGCCGGTCTCGACGACGAGATCGGCCGGAATGGACAACGTCGCTTTCGACGAAGGCGACGATGTCGACGCGAACGTCTCGGCCGCTGGGAGGCGCGCGCTGACGCCGATGAGGGGGACCTTCTGAAACCAGCTCGGGGATCCCCCCTCGGACGCGCCCGGCTCGAGCCCCATCGCCTGCATCTCGGACGCGATGAATCGGATCGCGAGGTCGTCTCCGCGCGTTCCCGGACCGCGCCCCTCGAGCAGATCGTCGGAGAGAAACCGGAGCGGGGCGTCGATCGCCCCCGTGGTGATGCGAGCCGCCGCCTCGGTCTCGGCCGGCGTCAGCGAGGACGCGGAGGAAGGAGAGGAAGGAGAGGAAGGAGAGGAAGCGGAAGAAGCGGAAGAAGCGGAAGAAGCGGAAGAAGGCGCCGCCTCCGGCGCCGCTGCGACGCGTGCGGGTGCCGCCGGCGCGGGGGAGCAAGCAGCGACGGCGAGCGCGAGAAGGGCGGCCTGGCGTTTCATGGCGGGGGTTATACCCGCTCCCCGCGCTACGGAGCGACCACGACGATCTGCACCTCGAGGTCGTTGTCCGGGGGGCCCCCCTGTCCGGGATCCCCGAACCAGATCGTGTGATCGACGAGCCCGAAGTACTCGTAGTAGGTGCCGGGCGTGTTGGGCGCGTGCAGGTCGAACGAGAACGTATAGCTGGCGCCCGGAGCGATCGTTCCGGTCACTGCGGCGGCGCGGCTCGGCGACAGCCACGTGGAGTCGGCGAAGGCGCTCGCGCGGTCGCGAGGTTGAGTCGTCGCGAGCTCGGTGCTCGAGGCCCACGGCGTCGTGCCGACGTTCTGAAGCTCGATGTACGAGGGGATCGTCTGTCCTTCGGTCATCGTGAGGGGCGACGACGCGAGGGGGAAGCTCTGGCTCACGTACTGCGCGGCGAAGTACGGGGGGGCGCCATCTGCCCCGCACTCGGCGCAGACAGAGAGGGTGGAGGCGTCGGCGGCGGCGTCGGCGGGGGCGACCGACGCGCTATCGGCGACCGCGGCGTCGACCTCGACCGGAGGGAGCGTGGCGTCGACCGGATCGGCGCTAGGGGACGACGCATCGTCGGGGCTCGCGGTCGTCGGCGGCTCGCTCGTCGGCGCTGCGGCGTCCTGCGCGTTGTTCGTGCTCGCCGGAAAGAGGTTGCCCGGTGCGGCTCCGCTGCACGCGACGAGAAGGACCACCCACGTCATCCCCAGTGCGATGTTTCCCCTCATTTACGGCGGGACACTATTGATCGCCCGCTGACCGTCAAGGGCATCGTCGTGACTTCGTGACGACGATGCGGATTGCCGCGTCGCGTGGCGCGCACCGAAACGGAATTTTCCGCTGACTCGCTCCCCGCGGACTCCCCGAGCCCACTCGATCTCGAGTCCCCCGAGCCCCCTACGAGGAAAGGGTCCCGAAGAACAAAAAAGACCCCTGCGCAGCCGGATGTCGAGCAAAGGGGCTATCCGTCGCGCCCCACGCCTTGTATCGGTTGAGCGCAGCACGTCTCGGCTCGAACAAGGACCATCCGGGCGAGAAGCGCTGCTCCACGACTAGGAGAGGAGACTTCGATGAAGCGTTTGGCGCTTGTTGCCCTATCGACTGTGTTCTGCGGCTGCGCTGCTCATGCCACCGCCACCTGGGTCGAACCGTCCGCGCGGGTAACTGTCGTGGCTCCGCCGCCGCCGCCGCCGCCCGGGGTCGTCGTGGAGGCTCAGGTTCAGCCCGCGAGCGTCGAAGTGGACGTAGCCCCCGCTCCCGAAGCGACTGCCGAGCCCGAGGAGCTCATCGCGACGAGCGAGCCCCCGGAGCTGGTCTATGAGGAGCAGACCGACATGCCAGGCCCAGGCGTGTTCTGGGTCCCCGGCTACTGGCAGTGGACCGGTAGCGACTGGGGTTGGTACTACGGCGCGTGGGCCCCGGCGCCGGCCGGGCGCGTCTACATCGAGCCGTACTACGAGCACGTGAACGGCCACGTCGTGTTCGTCCGCGGGTACTGGGGCGCGCAAGGCGAGGCTCCCCGCTATTACGGCGGCGATCGCATCACGTTCACGGCCGCCGTTCGGCCGGCGAACTATCAGCGCGGTGTTCGCGTCGCGGTCCCGCGAAGCGCAGGCTTGCCGCCCGGTCAACGCGGGCACTACGGTCCGAAACCGACGGGGGTGTTCAAGAAGCGCCCGCTCCCGACGGCGTCCGCGCCGCGTGTGGCGGTGGCGATGCACGCGGAGCCCGTCTCCGCTCACGCTTCGGCGACCGTTCATGGAGAGGTGCACGGCACCGCGGAGGCTCACGGCACCGCGGAGGGTACCGCCAAGCCCACGGGGAAGACGGAAGTGAGGGGCCAAACGACTTCCGAGCCGAAGCCGCAAGGGAACGAGCAGAGACCGCAGTCGAACGAGGCGAGGCCGCAGTCGAACGAGGCGAAGCCGGAGCCGAGGCCGCAAACGGCGCCCCAAGCCAAGCCCGAGCCGAGGCCGCAGCCCGCCCCCGCCGCGAAGCCCGGCCCGAAGAGGAAGTAGTCCTCCGAGGATCCGCGAGAGCCTCGGCTGGGCCCCCCTGATCGGGCGAGCGCAGCCGAGGCGAGCGGGTTACCCTCCCGTGCACGATGCCTGAGCCGATCGCACTCCTCGCATTCTGGAAAAACTACGACCGCAAGACGTACCTGCGCGCGGCGAAGCTCGCCGACGAGCTCGGGTACCACTCATTCTGGCTCCCCGAGGCCTGGGGCTACGAGGTCTTCACGCTGCTCGCCGAGATGGCGGTGCACACGAAGCGCATTCAGCTCGGCACGGGGATCATCAACGTCTTTAGCCGGACGCCCGGGCTCATCGCGATGTCGGCCGCGACGGTCGACGAGATCAGCGAGGGGAGGCTGATCCTCGGCGTCGGGACGAGCGGGAAGAACGTCGTCGAAGGGTTCCACGGGCGGCCGTTCGACAAGCCGCTCTCGCAGGTGAAGGACGTCATCAAGGTCACCCGCGCGCTCCTCGCCGGGCAGCGGCAGAGCGAGGCGGGGGCGACGCTCACCCAGTACCGGCCGTTCCGGCTGGAGATGAAGCCGTTCCGTCCGAGCATCCCCATTTACGTCGCGGCCTTGAAGCAGAAGGCCATCGAGCAGATCGGCGAGTGCGCCGACGGATGGATTCCCACGTTCTGGCCCTACGAGAAGCTCGCCGAGGGGCGCGGGTGGATCGCCGCGGGCGCCGCGCGCGCCGGCCGTGACCCCTCGAAGATCGTGACCGCTCCGTTCACGACGGCGCTCCCGATCGGCGACACCGGCGGTACCGCGATGGCGAAGCAGATCATCAGCTTCTACATCGGCGGGATGGGGGACTATTACATCGAGCTTCTCACGCGCTTCGGCTTCGGCGAGGACTGCAAGAAGATCGCGGCGCTCTACCAGGACAAGGCGACGCGCGGACAGGCGGCCGACGCCGTGACCGATCGCATGATCGAAGCGCTCACGATCACGGGCGATCCGGCGCACTGCCTCGACGAGCTTCGCCGCCGGCGCAGCTTCGGCATGGATCTCCCCATCCTGAACCTGCCCACGAACATGCCGTGGGAGATCATCGAGCAGTTCATCCGGGGGATGGCGCCGAAGGGGTGACCGCAGGGGTGGGTTTTCGCGCCGGGACTCGGCTCACGGCATCTTCGGCTCGAGCCCCATCTCCTTGAGGAGGTGCTTGGCTCCGTCGAGCGATTCCATCGTCCAGATCATGTACCGCGCGTCGACGTGGATCGTGCGCGTCGTCGCGCCGTTGAAGACGACGTCGGACGCGAGCCCCTCCTTGTTGCCGTCGAACGCGAGGCCGACGAGGTGCCCTTTGGCATCGAGCGTGGGCGACCCCGAGTTGCCGCCGGTGATGTCCACGTCCGACTCGAAATCGACCGGGAGCTCACCGCCGAGCGACGCGTCAGCATAGGACCCGTAGCTCTTCGCCTTGATCGCCTCGAGGAGCTTTTGCGGCGCGTTGAACGGGTCCTTCCCCGTATCCTTGCCGAGGATCTGCGACGCGACCGTGAACGGCGAGTCGGCGGGCGCGCTCGACTCGGGCTTGAGCGATCGTACGGTGCCGTACGTGACGCGGAGCGTGGAGTTGGCGTCAGGGGCCAGCGCACCACCGAGCACTTCCTTGAGCGCGTCGGTGTAGACGTTGGTCACGAGGAGAAGCTCGCCCGCGCGCGCGTCGTTCCTCTTCTCGTCGGCCTTGTAGGTCGCCCAGATGCGCTGCGCGGCCTGCACGAACGGGTCCTTCGATGCCGCGAGCTTCGCAGGGGTCCCCTTCTCGAGCAGCTCGAGCCGCACTTTCTCGTCCTCGAGCAGCTGCGTCTTGTACCAGGCGTCGAGGCGCTTATCGATCAGCGCTTCGTCGATCTTCTCCCCCTTCTTCGTGCCGAGCAGCGCCGCGAGCCACGGACGGTCGGCCTCGGGCAGCCCCGCGGCGCGCACGAGAGTCAGGCGGAAACCCGCGCGGTCGAGCGTCTTGTCGTACTGCCGCGTGAGCTGCTTCTGACCCGCGCTCGCGCGCGGCATGTCGCGGTCCTGGAATCCGGGCTTGCGGTCAGCGTCCTTCTTGCCGCGCTCTTCGGCCCAGCGCGTGAGCGTGATCGCCGTCGAGAGGAGGCTCGACCCATAGAAGGCCCAGGTTCGGAGATCGTCGGCGCGCTCGGTGCGCCAGATGTCCGCGAAGATCCCATCGAGCTTGTCGATCGCCTTCTTCTGGCGCTCGTGCCCGGGCTGCGCCGCCCACTCCCGGAGCTTCTTGTCGAGTGCGTCCTTCTGCGCGATGAGGTCCGGGTTCTTCTGGAACCCTTGCAGCGTCCCTTCGTACTTCTCGAGGCCGTTCTGGATCCCCTGCTTGAGGACCGTCGCCTTGATCGACGTTTCACCGCCGTCGCCCAGGTGCGCCTCGGCGAGCTTGTAGCGCTCCTTCAGGTAGTCGATGAGGTACGGGTAGAAGACCTCGACGTCGTGATGAACCTCGGCCGCCGTGCGCGTGCGGTTGGTGACGGCCGGGTAGCCGGCGACCATCACGAAGTCGCCCGGCTTGAGCCCCGCCGTCGACACCTGCAGAAACTGCTTGGGCTTGTACGGCACGTTGTCGGGCGAGTAGTCGGCGGGCTTGCCGTCTTTGCCGACGTAGGCGCGGTAAAACGACCAGTCACCGGTGTGGCGCGGCCACTCCCAGTTGTCTTCCTCGCCGCCGTAGTCGCCGACGGACCGCGCCGGGGCGTAGACGAGGCGCACGTCTCGGATCTCGAGCATCTCGATGAGCTGGTAGAGCCCTCCGCGGAAGAACGCCGACACCTGGCAGCGGATGCCGGGGCGGTCCTTCTCGCACGCGGCGACGAGCGCTTTGGAGCGCTTCTCGGACTCGAGCTTGCGCGCGATCGGGTCTTTGATCGCATCGAGCCCGTCGCGCATTTTCGACGTCACGTCGGTGTACGCCTGCGAGACCATCACGCGCTGCGCGGTGCCCGCGGACGGCTCGTCGGCCTTCGTCTTGGCAAGGAAACCGTCCTCGACCAGGTTCTTGCCGTCCTTCGAGTTGAACTGCAGCGCCCCTTGCACGCAGTGGTGGTTGGTGACGACGAGCCCGTCGGGCGACACGAACGACCCCGTGCACCCGCCGAGGTAGACGACGCTCGCGAGCGGCGCTTCCGTCGGACTCGAGAGCGCCTTGGGGTCGAGCGTCACCCCCATCTTGGCGAAGGTGTCGACGTGCTGCGCGAGCGTCATCTGCGACGGCATCCACATCCCGCCCGGGTCGCGGTACTGCATCCGGAAGTCGAGCTGCGGATCGGGCGGCGGTGGCGCGGGGGGCACCGACGCGGTCGCGCTCGTCGCGGGGGGGGCGGGGGGTGCCGCCGGGGGGGGGGCGGGGG
>JBKQKP010000281.1:0-44682 GCA_052147435.1 Polyangiaceae bacterium
CGCGGGCGCGGGGGGAGGTACGGCCGCGAGCGAGGTCGAGGCCGCGGACGGGGCGCTGCGCGGAACCGCGAGGGCGAGGA
Organism: Polyangiaceae bacterium; assembly: GCA_052147435.1. Classification (GTDB taxonomy): domain Bacteria; phylum Myxococcota_A; class Polyangia; order Polyangiales; family Polyangiaceae; genus JBKQKP01. Next base: position 81 of record JBKQKP010000281.1, read on the forward strand.
CCCCGCCCGTTGCCGCCGCGCTCGCCGTCGCGATGCTCACCCACAGCATCCACCCACCCCAGCTCTTCTTCTCGGGCTCGGGCTTCGTCTCTCCCCAAGCGTTCGCCGTTCGCGTCGCGTTCGACCCCTTCGGCGTCGGAGGGATGGGCACCGGCGGCGCCGAGAGCACCGTCGTGGCGACGCCGAGCTGGCGCGACGAGATCTGCTTCGCGATCCTCTGCGACGAAGCGCGCGACCCCTCCGACGCAAACGGGAGGATCGCCTCCGCGAGCTCGGCGACGCCGCGGAACCGCGCGGCGGGATCCTTCTGCAGGCAGCGATCGACGGCAGCCTCGAGCCCTAGCGGAACGTTGGCGCGGATCGATCGCAGCGGCGGCGGAGGGTCGCGGATGATCTTCGCGGCGATGTCCGCCGTCGACTCCCCCGAGTACGGAGGCTCGCCCGTCAACAGCGCGAACATGATCGTCCCCAGCGACCAGATGTCGGCGCGCGCGTCGACGTGGCGCGTCGATCGAAGCTGCTCGGGGGGCATGAACGCCGGCGTCCCCATGATCGACGTCGTCGACGTGAGCCCGCTCGAGACGGCGCCGTCGGTGGCCAGGATCTTCGAGATCCCGAAGTCGAGCACCTTCACGAGCGGCGACCCGTCTCCGCGCCGCGTGAGAAACAGGTTCCCCGGCTTCAGATCACGATGAATGATCCCGAGCGCGTGCGCCGCGGCGATCGCGTCGCAAGCCTGGAGCACGTAGTCGACCGCGATCTCCACGGGGAGCGGTCCGTCCGCTTCGAGGACGGCGTGCAGGTCGCGCCCTTCGAGGTACTCCATCACGATGTAAGGGGTCCCGTTCTCGAGCTTCCCCGAGTCGAGGACGCGGACGACGTGATCGCTCCGGATCTTGATCGCCGCCTTCGCTTCGCGGACGAACCGCGCGACAGCCTCCGGCTGCGCCCCCGGCGCCTGAGGGAGGAGGAATTTCACGGCGACCCGCTCGTCGAGGTCCACGTGCACCGCCGCGACGACGACCCCCATCCCCCCTATGCCGAGCACCCCCTCGACGCGGTACTTCCCCGCGAGCACGTCCCCCGGTCGCGGGACCCCCGGGATGCTCTCCGCCGCGGAGGCCGGGCGCGGCGCCGTCGGATCTTCGCCCTGCGAGTCCGTCGAGGCGCTCGCGATCGGCGCGCTTCGGTCAGCGTTGGCGGAAGGGAGAGTGGGCATGGTGACGGCGACAGCGGGCGCATGAAACCGCGCACCCCAAGCACAGCACAGGCTCGCACGTGCTCGAGGGGAAAACATTGAACGCCTTCTCGGCCGGGCGCAAATGGGGGCCCGAGCGACCGGGGTGGATCCCGCCCGCTCCAGCGTGGGACCTCGTGCTCCACGAGGCGGGAGATTCCCCACACTTATTGAGGGGTGCGCGCTCGGCAAACCGTCTCAGGCCGCTTGGAGTCTGTGCGATCCCGTGTGGTACCCTGGGCCGGATGCTCGGGGACGACGGCGAATGCTGAAAGTCGAGTGCGAGTCCTGCAAGGCGCCCTACCAAATCGACGAGCGGCGAGTCCCTGCGGCCGGACTGAAGATGCGATGCCCCAAGTGTGGGCACTCGTTCGTGGTGAAGAACTCGGGCGTGGCTGCTGGTCCGGCTCCGACCGCGGCGCCGCCGCGCGTCGTGCCGCGTGGCCCTGAAGCGGCGCCACCGAAGCCTGCTCCTCCCGCCCCCCCCGCGCCCCCCGCAAAACCGCCCCCCCCTGCGCCGAAGCCCAGCTTGCCGATGGCGCTGATGAGCGGCGATCTCGACTTGTCTCCCCCTTCCGCAGACCTCCCGGCTCCCGTGCCTCCCCGCGCGGCCGCGGGCCCCGTCATCCAGAAGCGCGCGCCGGCCGGGACGATCATCGGAATCCCCGGGCCGCGTGTCGTGAAGGTCGGCGGCGTGACGCCGGCAGCGCCCGCAACCAAGATCGACAAGATCGACGACTTCGATCTCGGCCTCGACGACGATCTCCCCGCGCTCCCGGGGGATCTCCCCGCGGTGGCCGCGCCCAAGGCTCCGAAGCCCCCCGTCCCCCAAGCTCCCAAAGCCCCTCCGCTCCCCCAGCCGACCGCAGACCTCCCCGCCGCGAAGCGGTTCAACAAGACGGTGGCGTTCGGCCCCGGCGCCAAGCCCGATCTCCCCTCACTCGCGGAAGCGGACCTCCCCGCCGTCGCGTCGCACGCCGATCTCCCTTCCCCCGTGAATGTCGGCTTGCCCGCCGCGCGCGCCGACCTCCCTTCGCCCGCGCTGACCGATCTCCCCTCGCCGGCCAATGTGGGCTTGCCCGCGGCCGCGAAGGTCGGGCTCCCCTCGCCGGCAAAGGTCGGCTCGCCCCCCGCTGTCAGAGGTGCGCCTCCCCCCGTTCCGGGCGCGAAGCGCCCCGCGCCGGCGTTTGGCGAGATCGATCTGCCGATCGTCGCCAACGATCTCCCCGCCGTCGCGAGCGCGCTTCCGTCGGTCGCGAGCTCTCTCCCCTCCGTCGCGGGCTCGTTACCTGCGGTCGCGAGCGCTCTCCCGTCGGTCGCGAGCTCTCTCCCCTCGGTTGCGGGCTCGCTCCCCGCCGTTGCGAACGCGCTCCCCTCGGTGGCGAACGCTCTACCTTCGGTTCAGTCGACCAGCCAGCAGCTGCCGTCGAGCGTCTCGGGAGCTCCGGCGTTCGGCGTTGGAGACGACTTCGGTGAGCTGGAGCTGCCGCGGGCTCCAAACAATCCCCCTGCGGCCGCAGCCGGCGGATCGCTCTTCGACGAGAACCCTTTCACTTCTGTCGCCCCCCCCGGCCAGAGCGCGGCGAGCGGTGGCGACGACGGGGGCTTCGGCGAGCTCGAGCTCCCGGTCGCTCCGGAGAACAGGCCTGCGAGCTTCCCGCCGCCGGGCGGTCCTCACTCGGAGCCCGGGCAGACGGGGGCGGCCGGGGGTATGTCGTTCGGTGAGCTCGACCTCGGTGGGGCAGGAGAGTCTCAGGCGCCCATCGGCGGAGGGGAGTACGGGGAAGCTTCGCTGGGGAGCGTGATCCAGCCGCCGCCGTCGGCGCCGAGCGACGTGTCGCGCGTCTCGCAGCTCGGCCAGCTCCCCGGAAGCGACGGGCGCAGCTCCGCCGACGCGTTTGCGGGTCCGTCCGAAGCGTCGATCGATGCACCGGCGCGGCCGCGGCGGGAGCGCGCCGCGGAGCGCTCGCGAGGACCGTCGCCGCTCCCCAAGATCCTCGCCGGGCTCGTCGGCGTCGCGGTCCTCGGTGGCGCCGCGCTCACGCTGACGCCTTACGGTCCGTTCGGCTACTACGCCGTGCAGGACGCCGCGCACAAGGCGGAGTACGCGAAGGCGGCCACCGACGCGCTCCAGAAGCTCCATGACGGGCTGAAGACCGACGTCTACAGCGACTCGGTCAATACGGCGAACCAGCTCGCCGCCGCGCGCGCCGCGAGGCCACGCGCTCGTTCACTGACGGCGATCGCCGCGATCGCCGAGATCGAGACGGAGCTGCGCTTCGGCAAGGAGCCGGAGCGGGCGAATCGAGCGAAGGTCTGGCTCACGTCGGAGATCCCGGAGCCCCGCGCCAACGTCCGCTACCTCGACGTCGCCAACGCGGCCGTCGCCGCGATCGACCGCGAGCGGGACAAGGCGCGCGCGGGCTTCGACGCCGCCGAGCGCAAGTACGCCGGCGATCCGATCCTGCTCGACATCGCGTTCATGCGCGGTCAATTCGAGCTGCGTACGGGCGATGGCGCGGCGGCGACCGCGGCGTTCCAGAAGGCGCTCGCGCTCGCTCCCGGCGGTCGAGCGCACTTCGGGCTCGCGCAGGCGGCGTACCTCACGGGCGATGTGGCCACGGCGACGAAGGAGCTCGGCGAGACGATCACGGCGTCGCCGAAGAACGGCGCTGCGCTCAGCCTTCGCGCGGAGCTGGCGTGGGGGCAGGGGCACGACGACGCCGCGGCGAACGCGGCGCTCAAAGACATCGCCACGCTGCTCGAGGGGCCCGCGCGGGACTCGATCTCGACCGAGCAACAGGCGCAGACGTACGCGCTCCGCGGCGAGATTCAGTTCGCGCGCGGCCGGAGCGCCGAAGCGCGCGCGGCCTACGAGGACGCGCTCAAGGTCGACGCGCGGAACGTCGCAGCGCTCATCGGGCAAGGGGACGTCTACTACGACGAGGGGCGCAACACGGAGGCGGTCGGCCGCTACGAAACGGCCAAGCAGGTCAATGCAGATGCGATCCGCGCGATCGTCGGTCACGCAAAGACGCTCATCAGGCTCGAGCGCCTTGCCGACGCGAAGACCGAGCTCACCGACGCAGTGAAGCGCTTCCCGAAGTCGTCGCTTGCGATGCAATGGCTGGCGGAGTCCGAGGCGACGCTCGGCAACAAGAAGGACGCCGAGAAGGACTTTCTCGCGGCGATCGATCTCGCGGACCCGAAGGATCCCGACGCGGTGGATGCGTACGCAGCGTACGCGACCTTCCTCAGCCGGCAGGGGCGCGCCGACGAAGCGCAGGCGAAGCTCAAGGACGCGCTGAAGAAGCTCCCTGACACCGCCGCGCTCGAGCGGTCGCTCGGTGATGTTGCCGAAGAACAGGGACTGCACGACGAGGCGATCTCCCGGTACAAGCTCGCGCTCGAGAAAGACCCGCAGGACGTCACGTCGCGCTTCCACCTCGGTCAGGCGCTCCGCAGAGCGAACCGAGGGGACGAGGCGACCAAGACGTTCGACCTCGTCTTTCAGGCCGACAAGAACTACCCGAACCTCGCGCTCGAGCGCGGGCTCCTCCTCGAGCAGTCTGGGAAGGTGGACGAGGCTCTGGCCCAGTTCAGCGCGGCGCTCGAGAAGCATCCGGACGATCCCGACCTGCTCCTTCGCGTCGGGGCGGCGCTCGTCGCCATCGGGAAGCCGGACGACGCGATCGTCAAGCTCAAGAAGGTGCTCCAGCAGCGCCCCAACAGCGCGGACGCGGAGCATTACCTCGGCCGGGCGCTCATGCTGAAGGGGGGCGTGTTCCAGCAGGAGGCGATGCGGCGCCTGCGCACGGCGGTCGAGAAAGACCAGAACCGCGCCGAGTACCACCTGTACGTCGGGTGGCTGGCGAACGATCTGACACCGCCCGACCTCGGCCTCGCCGACAAGGAGATTCACAAGGCGCTCGAGCTCGACAACACGCTGGCCGATGGGTACTGGCAGCGCGGCGTGCTCGAGCACAAGACGAGCGCCGACGACGACGCCGCGAAGGACCTGAAGTACGCGATCCAGCTCAAGCCGACGCTGTACCAGGCGCACGCATCGCTGGCGCAGGTCTACGAGCGCAAGAACATGCCCGATCAAGCGATCGCCGAATGGAACATCGCGTTCGCTCGCGACGACAGCAACGACTACTGGAACTACCTCTTCGGGAAGTTGCTTCTCGATCGGGGGAGCGTCGCGGAAGCGGCGAAGCACTTGAAAGCGTCCGCGGACGCCGGGGAGCAGGAACAGCCACGCCCGGGTTGGCTAACGTCGGCCGAGTTTCAGGCTGCCGAGGCGCTCCGCAGGATGGGGGACAAGGCCGGCGCGATCAAGCACTACACCTCGTTCCTCCAGCACGCCGACCTGAACGATCCGAACAACCGCGACGCTCGAAGCGCCCTCGTGCAGCTCGGGGCGCCGTACGAGGATCAGCGCTAAATCGCCGTCGCTGGATTCGTAGCCGAATCGTGCTCGGCGATTTAGGGGGCAGCCCGATCGAGGGCGGCGGCGACGCGCGCGAAATCCTCGACGGAGAGCGTCTCGCCGCGAGCGTCGAGCGACACCTGGGCTTCGGCCGCGACGCGGGCGATCGTCTCCGCGGATGCGACGCCACCCCAAGCGTTCCTTAGCGTCTTTCTGCGCATGCCGAACGCCCCTTTGACGAGCGCGCGGAAGGCCTCCGTCTCCTCGGCGCGCGGCGGGCGGACGGGGACGAGGCGGACGACCGAGCTCGTGACGTCCGGCTGAGGATGAAACGATCCGCGCGAGACCTTGAACAAGCGCGTGACGTCGAACGCTGCGCGAACGAACACGGTGAGCGCGCCGTAGTCCTTGGTCCCCGGCGACGCGACGAGGCGCTCGGCGACCTCGTCCTGCACCATGAAGACCACGCGGTCGACGGCCGCGGCGGAGGTGACCGCGAGCTGCAGGAGCCTCCCCGTGATCTGATACGGGAGGTTGCCGCAGAGAACGCGCGGGCCGCCGTCTCCGAGCAGCGAGGGGATGTTCACCGACTGCGCGTCTGCCTCGAGAATGGTGAGCTTGCCCGCCTCGACTTCTACGTGAAGCGCCCGCGATAGAATCGGCACGAGATCGCGATCACGCTCGACCGCGACGACGTGCGCCGCGCGCGTGAGGAGCTCCGACGTCAGCGCACCCAGCCCCGCGCCCAGCTCCAGCACTCTCGCGCGTCCCAGCTCCCCTTCAGGCACGCACGCTTCGGCGATAGCTCGCACGATGCGCTCGGCCACGAGGAAGTTCTGGCCGAAGCTCTTCTTGGGGGAGAGGCTCGCCTCTCGAAGCAGCGCGCGTGCGTCGATCATTGTGGCGGCAGGACGAGCGTGCCGGTGCCTGCTTTGGGTCCCGGTTCCGTCGGCGGCGCGTCGCTGGGGGGGGGAGGGTCGGCGGCCGAGGGGTGGGCCGTCGGTGGCTCGGGCGGAGGGGGGCGGAGCTCCGGAGGCAACGAGGGGCGGCGGAGCGTCGTCGGGCGGACGCCGAGCTTGCGAAGGGCACGCTCGCCGCGCTGTTTGGCGATGACGGCGCGCGCGCGGACCGCGGCGTCGACAGCCTCGATCACCGTCCTCGGCTCCCGTCGTAGGTCGCCGCTCTTCTCCCTCGGAATGGCACCGACGCTCTCTTCGAAAGGGGGAAGTGTCCAGCGAACCTCCGCGCGACGCGCCTTCAGGCGATAGACCGCTCTTCCGATCGGCGTCCCCTTCGACGGAACCGGAGCCCACACGTAGATCACGCTCGGACGCGACTTGTCGGTGGCCAGCTTGTCGAGCGCCTCGGCGATGGCGACGTCGCTCTTCTCGCGCTCCCCTTCGGTCCTTGGGGGGACCTCGATCCCGAACGCAGCGAGGTAGTGGCGTAGCCGCTGTTCGCGGGATGTTCGCGCGAACGGAAGGCGTGGAGCGAAGGGGGCCCGTGTGCGCAGCGCTTCGGCGCGCGTGGCCAGCTGTTCGAGATCCCCTTTTGGTAGATCGCTCAGCGCGCGGGGATCGAGCGGTCGGGCGTGGTCGGCCACGCGCTGAGCGACCTCCTGCTCGTCCAGCTCGCACCTGTCGCCGTCAACCATGCTCGCAGCGCTCGTCAGCGCCGCCGCGATTCGCATGGCGTGAGCACCGCCGGTCGCAGGGGGGATCCACGTCCGCAGCCGCGACGCAGTGACGATCAGCCCCACGTGATCCCCGCGCGCGAGGTGGCGCGTCGCAAGCGCTGCTACCTCGTCCACGCCGAAGTCGAGCGGCGCGCGGCCGGGCGCCCCCGCCCAGAGCTCCACGCTCGCGTCGAGCAAGAGCCACACGACGTCGCGCTCTTCCCGCTCCATCTCGCGGACGATGAGCTTGCGCCGTCGCGCGCTCGCCTTCCACGCGATGCGCCTGAAGGGATCGCCCGGGACATGATCGCGCAGCTGGCGGAGCTCGTCCCCCTCGCCCGCGATCGCCGCGGCCCGTCCGGCTGCGGCCATGCGACGCGACCGCCCTCCCCGTGGCGACACGATCATCGCGTGCAGCGCGAGCGGGAGGACCTCGACGCCGTACGGATTGGCGAACATCAGCGGTACCTCGTAGAGCCCCTCGCCCCCGGCCGGCGTTCCGCGCACTTCGAGCGCCATCCCGTGGAGCCCCCAGCGCCCCACGCGATCCGCGTGGATCGTCACGTCGAGGCGGACCTTCGCTCCCGCCGGCAAGTCGATGCACGCCGGCTCGATCACGACCCGCAGCTGGCTCGACGCGACGGCCCGGACGTTCATCCCGCGTGCGTCGTTCGACCCGCGGTTTCGCAGCTCGGCCTGGAGATGAATGACCCCGCCGCGCGAGGTGCGAGCGACCCGCTTTTGCGCGTTCCAGACCATCTCGAAGCCCGCCGTTCGGAGGCGCGTCACAGTGGCGAGCGCGGCCGCCCGGCCGATGGCGACGGCGAGGATCATCGCCCCTCCGAAGGCGACCGCGGCGGGAGCGTGCGCGGCGACCCCCACGGCGACGACGGCGGCGCCCGCGACGGCGACGTGGAAGGTCGAGGGGGTCGGGTGGAGCTGCATCGTTGACCTTCGAAGGCGAAACGCGAAAGGACCTAGACCGCCCGCACCCCTCTGCGATAGCTCACCTTCGCCAGCGCCTCCTCCACCACCTGCTCCCGCGCCTTGGCGTCCGGCTCGGTATCGGCGGTCAAGACGATGCGATGCGCGAGCACGGCGGGCGCGACCGCCTTGAGATCGTCCGGGATCACGTACGTCCTCGCGGCGAGGAGCGCCCACCCCTTGGCCGCCTGCACGAGCGCAAGCGTCGCTCGCGGGCTCGCGCCGAGCGCGACGCGAGGGTGAGAGCGCGTGAAACCGGTGATCGCCACGGCGTAGTCGTTCAGGTCGTCTTCGACGTGGATGCGCGCCCCGATCTGCTGCATCGCCGTGACCTCGCTCGCGCTGAGCACGGGGCGGATCACCGGAGGCTCGACGCCGTGTGCCTTGAGCATTTGCGTCTCTTCGCGCGCCGTCGGGTAGCCCATCGTCACACGGACGAGGAAGCGATCGATCTGCGCCTCGGGGAGGGGATAGGTCCCCTCGAGATCGATCGGGTTCTGCGTGGCCAGGACGACGAACGGAGCCGGCAACTCGAAGCGGTCCCCCTCGATGGTGACCTGCCGCTCTTGCATCGCCTCGAGGAGCGCCGACTGCGTCTTGGCCGGCGCGCGGTTGATCTCGTCCGCCAGAACGACGTTCGCGAAGATCGGCCCGGCGCGGAGTTGAAACGTTCCATCCCGCGGTGAAAGCACGTACGTGCCGGTGATGTCGGCGGGGAGAAGATCCGGCGTGAACTGGATTCGCCGACCCGAGCATCCGAGCGCCGTGGCGAACGCCTTCACGAGGGTCGTCTTCGCCACGCCGGGGACCCCCTCGAGGAGGACGTGACCCCGCGCGATGAGCGCGACGAGCATCATGTCGATCGAGCGGCTCGACCCGATGTAGATCCGCGCGACCTCGTTGCGCAGGCGCTCGAGGCGCTCGCGTGCCTGCTGAACGTCGCTGGTGGGGACGGCGCTCACGTCGCTCCTTCGCGCGCCGGTCGCGCGTGCCCCTCACGCACCGCGAGCAGAATCCGGTTCACTTCCTTCGACGCAGACAGGACCTCGCGATCACGCACGGGGGCCATGGTAGCGCCCGAGCGCTGCGAGAGCATCATCGTCTCGACCTGGGCCATCCGAAGGAGCAAAGAGCGGAGGTGAGCGATCACCTCGGGGGCCACCCAGCGTCGTGCGGCGAGCGCGGACGTGAGCTCCTCGTGGCCGGGCATATGGTCGGCGTTGTCCATCCCCAGCGTGGTGCAGAGCTCTTCCTCGAGGGCGCTCTTCAGCTCGAGCATCGCGAGAATACGCGGCGTGCGCGCCGCGCCGATGAGGGCCGCGTGCCCGGCAACGCCCCCTTGTTGGGCAAGCGGAATCGAGCGCGTGAACCGCGGCGTGGCCGCTTTGTGCGTACGGCCAGCGCGAGAACCGGTCCACATGACGATGCCGAGCCCAACGAGCACCGCGAAGAGGTACGCCATGTTGGGGGGGAAGCCTTCGGCACGGACCGAGGCGAGGGCGTCCCGGAGGGCGCGCATCCGCTCCGACCAAACCCCGTTCGCGTCCGCGTCGTCGCCGAACGTTCCGATCTGCTCGAAGCTCCCCTCGACGAGGAACACTCGCCCCTTCCCGTGCCCTTGTCCGGTGGCCTCGTCGTCTGCGGCGTAGTGGAGAAGGTTCCGCGCGAACATCTTGTTCCCCGCGTACCGGAGCATCGAGTTCATGACGATCGACGAATCCCCGACCGCGAGGAGCCTCCCGTTCGAGACGGCGCCCGCGACGGCTAGGAGCACGGGGCGGTTTCCCGAAGGGGACGTCCCATGCTCGCCGCTCGCGGGTCGCACCTGGAGGACGGGGGTGAGATCCGGGTGACGGATACCCGTCGCGTGGTTGGTCACGACTCGTGCGACGTCGTTCACGACCGGGTGGATTCCCGCGGGCTCGGCGATCGCGAGCGCTGGGTTGCCGCGGAGCGACTCGGCCGGGTGCTCGGGCATGGGGACTCGCTCCATGCCGAAGTGGGTCAAGAGCGCGTCGCCGGTTCCGTAGTCGTCGAGGAGAACGACGCGCCCTCCGGCGCGAAGAAATCGCGCGTATCCTTCGACATCGAGCGTTTTTTGCGGGTGGATGATCACGACCCCGTCGGTCGGCTCGAGCGCGTGAAGGTCGAGGCGCGACGTGACGATGACCCGCTGCGGTCCAAGCTCGGATCGCGCAAGATCGACGAGCTCCGCGCACCCTTCCCAGTCCCGCCCGCCCCAATCGAAGGGGACCGCCCGAGCCGGTGACGCGGCGAGCGCGACCGCCAGGAATGCCCAAACCAAGCCCCGGACAAAGCGAGCCAAGCCTGCGACGGCGTTTCGGCAAGCGCGCGGGATCACGAGCCGACTGTACACCGCGCCTCCGCCGTTCGTGCGGCGGCCGAGGCGAAATGACGCCGCGATGCGGCGCACCTTGCCTGGGCCCCCGCCGCAGTCGCTCGCGCGACGAGACGCGTCGAGACGAGCGTGTTTTCTGGGGGACCAGTCTGCGGATCTCTTGACGCTGGCACCCACCTTGCTAACTATTTGAGGCAGAAGGCCCGTAAAAGGTCACGCAGATGTGGGCTCGAGCGGGGCTCGGACTACACTATGAGGAGGATCGCGATGCTGCCTCCCTTCATCATCGAGCAAATTCGGAAGCGGGAAGAAGAAGAGCGCGCGCGCTACGAGCAGCCGCAGCTCGAGCTCCCCAAGCCGCAGCCGCGCCCCCGCAAGCCCGAGCAGCAAGAGGACGAAGGGAATCGCGGAGTCATCATCCTCGATCTCGGTTCGGACTAGGGCGACGGCGTCGGTCGACCGGAGGAGCAATCGCCCCGCAGCGCGCCCGTTGACTTTTCAGCGCGCGGGGCATTCGTTCTCGCAATGAAATCCCCGTGCTTGCGCACGGCGGATCACATGGACACATCCCTATCCCCTGACTAGGCTCCGCCCCCGCAATGAAGGGACCGGGCATGACAGGCGGATCGCGACGGCGAGTCCGCGCGCAGCGCGCCGCGGTCCTCACGAGCGTCTGGCGGCGCAGGCTTCGCCACGGCGCGTTGGCGTGCGCGGGCCTCGGAACCGTCCTCGCCGTCTCCTGCTACTCGACGGGCAACGGGACGAACCCCCCCCTCAACACGTTCTACTACCCCGTCGGCCTTGCTGTTTCGGCCGCCGGCAACGTTCTCTACGCCGCCAACTCCGACTTCGATCTGCAGTGGAACGGCGGCACCGTCCAGTCGTACGACCTCACCGCGATTCGAAACGACACGGTCCGGCTGATCCTGGGCCTCTACACCGGGGCCGCCCCGTTCGACGCGGGGTTTCCTCTCGAGGCGGGCGTCATCCCCGCGGACGCGGGGCCGCTACCGTTCGAAGCTGGAGTCGCCGCCGCGACCGCTTTTGGTTGCCCGAACACCACCCTCTACCCCGCGCCCGCGAACCCAAACAATCCGACGAGTGGCTACAACGGAGGTCCGCAGCGGCTCCCGATCGGGCAGGCGTGCTCGCCGCCGATGGACTCCACGGTCTACTTCCGCGACGCGGTCATCATCGGAGCGTTCGCAACGGACGCTCAGCTCTCGAAGAACCAGGGCCGTCTCGTCGTCCCCGTTCGCGGCGATGCCACGTTGACCTGGATGGACGTCCAGAACGACAACGATCCGCGTTACATCAACGGGCCGCCACCGAACGCGACAGCCGACACGTATCCCCCGTTCAAGTTCGTCTGCGGCCAGGGCACCGTCGCCGGCTGTCCGCTGTGCTGCGACTCCGTCCACCACGCCGGCCAGCTGACTGATCCGGGGAACACGCGGAATCTCTCGATGCCCGGCGAGCCGTTCGCGATGGCTTTCAGTGAGGACGGGACGGCCATCGCGGTGACGAACCAGGCCGAGGCCGATACGAGCCTCTTTCTCAGCGGCTTCATCCCTGCAAACCCGCAGCCCACCAACACTGGCGGCGATGGCGGCTCTGCGACCGACGACGGCGGCTCGACACAGGCTCTCGGGACGAACGAGTACCCCATGTCGATCCAGTACTACGTCGACAACCTCCCCCTCGGCGGCGACGGCATCGCCGCTGTGCCGCACGACCTCGCCTCCGTCCCGAACATGGACCCGACGAATCCGCTCCGCCCGGCGTTCCTCCAGACGAGCAACGTGACCGCCGAGATTGACCTCCTTCGCTACTACACGGACGAGGGGTATCAGGGGCTCTTGCCTGCGGACGGCGGGGTCCTCGTCGACGCGGGAGTTGCGGTCATCGAGGGCTCGTCGAACCTTCGCCCCTTCATGGTGAAGGAGCGGCAGTACGGCATCCCGGTGGAAGCGAACGGGACGAACTCGCGCGGCATCGCGATCGACCCGACGCCGCGCATCGCGTGCGAGCAGGCCGTCTTGAGCGCTGGAGGGGCGATGACGTCCGCGCAATACGTCGCCTGCGCGCAGACGCCGTCGCGGGTCTTCATCGCCAGTCGCTCGCCGAACTCGCTCATCGTCGGGCAGATCGGCGCGATGAGCGAGGAAGGGGGGACGTACGACCCGGACGCCCTCACCCTGTTGCATGACTATCCGCTCTCGGCCGGTCCGTCGAACGTCTATGTCGCGCCGATCGTCGACAAGACCGGGAAGTACTCGGTGCGCGTCTTCGTCGTCTGCTTCGACTCGCAGACGATCGCGATCTTCAACCCCGATACGGGGCGCGTCGAGAACCAGGTCACCACCGGCCCCGGCCCCTTCGCGATGGCGTTCGATCCGTTCGACATCACGTCGGTCGCTACGCACGCGACAGTCGCGTTCGATCCGCGTTCTACGTACACGATCATCTCCAAGGGGAACGCGATCGACGGCGAGCCGGCGCTTCGCAAGTACCGCTTTGCTTACATCTCCAGCTTTACCGACTCGTACGTGCAGGTCATGGACCTGGACGAGTCGTTCCAGGACGACCGACTGATGGGCGAATCGACTTTCGAGACCATGGTGTATTCGCTTGGCCTTCCGGTCCCCCCGGTGCAGGCGAACTGATGGCGATGCTGACAGGGAAGACCATTGCGATCACCGCTACGGCGCTCGTGGCCGCCGCTGGGCTGGCAGGGACGCTCCTCTCGAGCTGCGCGCAAACGCCCACAAACGTCCCCGTGCAGACGTTCGAGCAGCCGCAGAACATGGACGTCGTCTGCATGCAGGTGTTGAACTCCAACATCGAGCCGATCATCCCGCCGATCCCGCAGCCTCAGGCGCAGTGCGCGCAGGTCCCGGTCAACGTCAACGGATCGCAGCTCCCGTACCACCTGTTCGCGCTCGTCACGCAGGTCACGCGCGGAGAGGTCGCGGTCGTCGACCTCACGGCGGGCTACGAGATCGACGTCGATCCGTCGACTCCCGGGATCAACTTCCTCCCGGTCGGCCGCCTTCCGAGCGACATCGCGGCGACCCCCGACGGCACCATGGTGTACGTCGGCTCGGCGGATCCGAACGCCCCGGCAATCTTCGCCCTCCCGTCGACGCTGATCCTCGGCGACTCGCAGGAGTACGACGGCGGGGAGATCAATCCGAACGGTACGGAGCCCATCCCCGACCTGACGACGTGGCCCGTCTGCTCCCTCCCTCAGGCGCCGGGCGCCGTTCGCATTCTCCCGAACAACCTCCTCCCGCCGCTGGCCGACGGAGGGGCGCCCCCGAGCTCGGCCGCGGGGTACGTGATCGTCGTGGTGTTCCCAGGGGACTCGAACAACGGCGCCAAGATGGCGACGATCGATCCCGCGCCGCTCATCCGAGGCGCCTCGCCGTACATCGATGCTGGGCTCCCCCCCGGCTACCAGGTCGATGCAGGATCGCTCTCACCTTGCCTCATCCTCCAGGACATCCCGCTCGGGTCGCCGGCCGCCGGTACGACGTGGATGCCGGGCCCGACGTGGGACGACGGGGTCGACTACGTCGATGGAGGCGCTGACGTCGATCTCCCGCAGACGGCCGTCGCGTGCGCGTCGCCGGTCGATGCCGGGGCCGCGACCGGTCAGACCTCGCCGCTCCTGACGACCGGCGCGACAGGCCCGAGTGGGGGGGCGACGGTGCTCGACACGTCGGGACAACGGCCCCTCCTTTATGTGGCCGACAACTCACTCCCGATCATCCACGAGATCGATGTCTCCGATCCCTCCGCCCCCGTGGAGCTCGCGCCGCTCCTTGCGACGAGCGTGGTCAATCCACAGGAAGTGGTGAGTGTCGGTCAGATCGCGGTCAGCCCCACGACGCGCGACTACAAGCGCTTTCTCTACGCGATCGATCAAGTGGGGGGGGGGATCATGGTCTACGACGTGACCGATCCAATCGGCGGTCCGCACGTCCCGCTCACGCGCCCCCACGCCGTGCTCGAGCCGTTCCAGCCCCCCGATCGGATCCTGTTCGGCTCGCCGGTCGCGTCCGTCGCGTTCGTCCAGAACGACTGGCCGCTGACCCAGACCTATTCGCAAACCGCCACGGTGAACTCGCTCGCGACGGCGCTGACGGGGCTGCTCTGCAACCCCAACCCGAACGTCGATACGTCCACCCCGACGAGCGTGGCCGACGGGCTAGCGGCCGAGCAGGGACCGTTCTCGGACAACGGCGCGTACTACCGGAACGCGATCTCGTTTCAGGAGGTCGCGCTCGGCCCGAACCGCCTCCGCGGAGTCTTCGGGTTCGCGACGCTGACGAACGGGAGCGTGATTGCCATCGACGTGGACGACTGGGACGCCCCCTGTCGCCGTCCCGATCCAGTAGCTCCGCCGGGAGGGAGCACATGCGCTCTCGTCGAAGGGTACGAGACTCAGCAGACGTGTCCCGCCACGTACATCCAAGCAAACTCGGGGACGCAGGCGGAACAGATCGCCGACCGGATCGTCGATGGTCCCTTCAGCGCGGTTGCCCCCCCAGAGCCGTTCCCATCGAGCTCGTCCGACACCGATCCCTATCACACGCCGGTCGCCTTCCAGACGGCCTACACTGACACGCCGACATCGCTCGAGTGGTTCTTCCCGGTGTCGGCGCCGCACCGCGCGCGGTCGGGGTTTACCCTCAACAACACCGCCGTAAACGGGAATCACGCGCCGTATCTTCTCGGCGTGCCCCAGCTCTTCGCGCTCGGCGCGCCGCTCGCGACGCAGGGCCCCCAGGCCCTCGGCAATCCGAGTCTCGTCCCGACCGATTCGCCGTTCGTCGATCCGTCGGTGACCACGAACCCTGCGGAGCCCAATCCGCTTGGCCGCACGCTCGTATTCTCGCCGGCGGTCGACGGCGGCGGCGTGCCCCCCTCTGACCTGCTCTTGGTCCAATCCACGCCGGGCGCGACGCCTGGGATCCGCTTCGCGTGGGAAGACCCCGAGGTGTCGGTCAATCAGAGCTGGTCCGTCACGTTCGAAGGAGCGCTCCCCGGTTTCTTCGACAGCGGCGGGAACGCGCTGATCCAGGCCGACGTCCGCGCCTACAACCAGACGGACAGCGGCCAGACCGAGGACGGCGGGGCCGCGCTCGATTACTCGGCAGTGTGGCTCTACAACACGGACGCGTACTTCTGCTCGAAAGGACTGGAGGACGTCGCTGTGGGGGTGCAGCGGGCGAACGCCGAGAACGCCGCGCTTGCGGCCGCCGGGCTCCCGACGATCGACGGGCTCGCTTCGCAGGTTGCCGATTACGTTCAAATCACGAGCCCCATCCGGGCGAACACGGATCAGTACTGGGCGATCGACAACTCGTGCTGGGAGATCTCTCCGGGAAAGACGATCCCCGTGGAGATGCGCGCCAACCTCTGCGCGGACACGTACGGCTACCAAGTCGGCGGTACGTTCGACGCCTCGACCCTGAGCCTCCAGCGCGATTTCCCGATCATCGAGGCGCACGACAACCAGCTCCTCATCGGGCGCTTCGGCTACACGGGCACGGGCGGCAACGCCGTCCCCCGCGAGCCTGGCCACTCCGACTGGAGCATCGTCGGCCCCGATCCGACCAACGTTCCCTTTCTCAAGCTGATGCAGTGCTGCTTCAACGATCAGATTCAGTTCAACGTCCGGACCGGGGGGGAGTGGAACGTCGTCGGCTCGGGGAACGGCTTCCTACATCACATCGTCGCGACCGGGTCCGACCTTCGCTGCGCTCCGTCGTGCGAGGCGCGGGACGCGCTGCTCAACGGGCGAGCTGCCCCAATCCCTCGCCCTTGTCCGAACCAGACTGTGCCGTCTCTCACGCGCGATAGCGTGCTCGCCATGCGCAATCCGATGTTCTCGTTCCTCGTCTGGAACGGACAAGACTCGACGCAGACTTGCCTGGCCGACGCCGGCGCGACCAACCTCGCCGATCTCCCCCCCGCGCGCGACACCGCCTGGACGTTCACGACGAGCGGGCAATTTTCGCCCCTCTTCGTGAACATCGCCGGGTCGAACTCGAACGTGAGCCCCCAGTCGATGAAATTCATCGATTCGCTGGGGCAGCTGGCGGTCATCGACGGAGCGTCTCAAGGGCTGATTCTCATCAACCTTCAGACGATCGCCGAGGCTCACGCTCCGTACTTCTGATGGGGCTCGCTCGTCGCCGGGCGTAGACCTCGCGCAGGCGATCCGCTACGTGTGCAACGGCCAGGCGATGTCGAAGTCGGACGGAAAAGCCGCGCCCGCTACCGCGAGTGGACCACGCCGCGCCTCCGGCACGGACGTGCCGTCCCTCACTCCGGTCATGCGGCAGTTCTTCGCCGCAAAGGGGGCGCATCCCGACGCGTTGCTCTTCTTCCGGATGGGGGACTTCTACGAGCTTTTCTACGACGACGCGGTCGTTGCGGCGCGCGCCCTCGATCTAACGCTCACGAGCCGGAACAAAGGCGCCGAGGACGAGGTGCCGATGGCGGGGGTGCCGCACCACGCGGCGAGCTCGTACATCCAGCGTCTGCTCGAGCAGGGCTTCAAGGTGGCGATCTGCGAGCAGATGGCCGACCCGTCCACGGTGAAGGGGATCGTTCCGCGCGAAGTCGTGCGCGTCGTCTCACCGGGTATCGTCTACGACGACGCGGGGCTGGCCGCGCGGGAGAACCACTACCTCGTCGCCGTGGAGGCGGCAGGCGAGGGCGGGGCTTCATGGGGGATTGCGGCGCTGGACGCGTCGACCGGGGAGCTCTCCGCGTGCGAGGCTTCTGGATCCGAGGCGGCGGTCGCCGAGCTCGTTCGGCTGGATGCGCGCGAGGTGCTCGTGGGGCCGGAGGCGCGCAGCCTCGCGGCGGCGATCAAGGCCGCGCTCCCGAGGTCGGTCGTGCGCGAGGAGGGGGAGAGCCCGATCGACGGGCAGGAGGCCGACAGGATCCTCGGCGAGCTGCTCGGGTCGGCCGAGGCTGCGTCGGCTCCCGAGGTCGCGCGGCGCGCGGCCGCTCGCTGCGTCGCAATGGCGCGCGCGTGCGAGCCGGGGCGCGCCCCTCCGATCGCGCGCCTCGCTTCGTACGTCGTGTCGGACGCGCTCCTCTTGGACGAGGCAACCCAGCGCCACCTCGAGCTAGCGCGCTCGGTCGATGGTGAGGCGCGCGGGTCACTTCTCGCGCAAATCGACGAGACGAAGACTGCTCCCGGGGCCCGCCTCCTGCGGCGTCGCCTCCTTGCGCCGCTCGCGCAGGTCCCGGAGATCCGGCGCCGGCTCGACGCCGTAGAGCTCTTCGTCACGCAGCCGGGCCTGCGCGCCGAGGTGCGCGCAAAGCTCTCCGTCGTGGCGGATCTGGAGCGCCTGGCCGTCAAGCTCACCGTCGATCGCGCGACCCCACGCGACCTCGCGGCGCTCCGCCGTTCGCTCGCCGAGCTCCCGGCGCTCGCGAGCGCTCTCGGGCACTGCCCCGATCCGAGCGCACGCGACGCGCTCGGAATACCGGAGGGGGCCCCCTTCGTGGACGAGCTCCGCGACCTGCACGATCTCCTTGCGCGTTCGGTGTCGGACGACCCCCCTCCGCGCGCGAGCGACGGCAACGTCATTCGCGAAGGGTTCGACCCGCTCCTCGACGAGTCGCGCCTCCTCGCGCGCGACGGTCAGCGGATGATCGTCGAGCTCGAGGCGCGCATGCGCGAGAGCGCGGGGATCCCTAGCCTCAAGCTCCGCTACACCCGCGTCTTCGGCTGGTACATGGAGGTCACGCGCGCGCACGTCGACAAGGCTCCCCGCGAGTGGCGGCGCAAGCAGACGATCGCGAACGGCGAGCGCTTCACGTGCGAGGAGCTCGACACGCTCGCCGACAAGATGGCGCACGCAGAGGAACGCTCGGCCGCGCGCGAGGGCGAGCTCTACGCGGGGCTCGTTCGTGAGCTCGCGAAGGGAGACGGACGCCTCCGCGCCGTGGCCCAGCGACTCGCCCAGTGGGACGTGGCGAGCGCGCTCGCCGAGGTAGCCCATCGCGCCGATTTCGTGCGACCCGAGGTCGACGACTCATGCGAGCTCACGATCGAGGACGGACGCCACCCGGTGGTCGAGCGACTCGCCGCGGCAGGGCGCTTCGTCCCGAACGACGTCACCCTCGACGCCTCGTCGGGCCGAGCGGACAGCGACCACGCCGCTCGCCTCTGGCTCATTACGGGGCCAAACATGGCGGGCAAGTCGACCTTCATGCGCCAGGTCGCCCTCATCGTCATCCTCGCGCAGATGGGCTCGTTCGTTCCGGCGAGACGCGCTCGGATCGGGGTGGTCGACCGCGTGCTCACGCGCGTCGGCGCGAGCGACAACCTCGCCAAGGGGGAGAGCACCTTCATGGTCGAGATGAAGGAGACGGCGAACGTCCTGCGCGGCGCGACACGCCGCTCGCTCGTCGTGCTCGACGAGATCGGAAGAGGAACGAGCACGTACGACGGCCTGGCCATCGCCTGGGCGGTGGCCGAGTACCTCCACGACGTCGCGCACTGTCGCGCGCTCTTCGCGACGCACTACCACGAGCTCACCGAGCTCGCGGCCACGCGGCCGGGGTGCGAGAACTGGAGCGTGACGGCGCGCGAGCACCAGGGAGACGTCGTCTTCCTCCACAAGCTTCAACGGGGGGCGGCTTCGCGCAGCTACGGCGTCGCGTGCGCGCGCCTCGCGGGAATCCCCGAGCCGGTGCTCGCCCGTGCGCGCGCGATACTGGCCGATCTCGAGAGGGGGGCCGCGCTTCCCGGTGGGGCTCAGGCGTCGCTGCGCGGTCGCACGCGCGCGGGGCGGCCGCAGCTCGATCTCTTCGGCGGGGGAGGGGTGCCCGACCCGCCGAGGGAGCACGGCGCCGTGCAGATTCTCCGCAATCTCGACGTCGACCGCTTGACCCCGCTCGAGGCGCTGACGCTCCTGGCGACGCTCAAGCAGTCGCTCACGGACAAGCCCTCCCCCACTTGAGCCGAACGTGAGCGAGACCTCGCGGGTCGGTGCCCGCCAAGCTGCGATCGGGTATGCGCTCGTTGCGACAGCTGCATGCGCCTGGGGGACGTGGCCGCTCATCCTGCGTACTGCGGAACGGATAAGCCCCATGTCGGCCGCGCTGGAGTCGTCGGTCCTGATGGTGGTCATCGCCGTCGTGTCCGGCCCGCTGGCGATGCGGGACCGGGTGCACCGCAAGGCCACCCTCGGAGAGTGGCTCGGCGTGGCGTGGCTCGGCGTCGGCGACGCGTTGAACGCTTACTTCTTCTTCAAGGCGTACCAGCGGACGAGCGTGGCGATCGCCGTGCTCACGCACTATCTGGCACCCCTCTTCATCGCGATCGGCGCGCCCCTCCTCCTTCGCGAGCGACCGAGCCGACGGACTTACGTCGCGGTAGGGACCGGGTTCGCGGGGCTCGTCCTGCTGCTGGAGCCATGGAGAGCGGCCTCGCACCCGACTGACTTCAGCGGTGCGGCCTTTGGCGCGTCGAGCGCCGTCTTCTACGCGTCGAACGTGCTCTTCACCAAGCGACTCACGGGAACGTTCTCGGGGAGCGAGCAGATGTTCTTTCACTGCTTCGTGGCGTTTCCGCTCCTCGCCCTGATGGTGCCGCTCCACGAATGGGGGGCGATCGACGCGCATGCCGCGCACGCGATCGGGGTCGTAGCGCTCGGCTCGCTCGGCCCCGGTGCGCTCGCAGGACTCTTTTTCGTCTGGGGGATCCGCCACGTGGCAGCGAGCCGTGCGTCGACCCTCACGCTCCTCGAGCCACTCGTCGCGGTGCTCATTGGCGTCGTGATCTACGGCGAGACCGTTGGGCTCTCGGGGGTCCTTGGGGGAGGGCTGATCCTGCTGGGCGCGGGGCTCGTGGTCGCCCGTCGCGCCTGAAATGCCCTTGCGCGAGCGTTCCGCGGTCTGCACGCACGGGGTGAGACCTCGAAAAGAACGGTGAACTGGGCGCACACCAGGAGCTCAGCTGTATACTCATTGGCTGGCATGGGCTCCAACGAGACGCCGAGAGACCGGTCCTCGGGCGCAATCGTCAAGCCGGGCTCCGTGCTCGTCGTGGACGACGACGACGCCCTTCGAACGCTGGTCGTGACCTGGCTCACGAAGGCGGGGCTTGCCTGCGTCGAGGCGCGCTCGGGCGAAGAGGCGCTCGAGTCGGCGAAGGCGATGGCGGAGGGGCTGGACGCGATCGTGTGCGACGTCATGATGCCGGGCATCGATGGTTTCGCCGTGCTCGAGCGGCTGAAGGCGGACACGACGACGGCGGCGATCCCGGTGGTCCTGCTGACCGCGCATGCCAACGCGGAGACGGACATCATTCGCGGCGTCGAGGCCGGGGCTGTCGAGCATCTCGCGAAGCCGTTCTCGGGTCGCGTCCTGACCGCGAAGGTGCGCGCGATGGTCACACGCGGGCGGGCCGCGCGGGCGCTCGAGAAGAAACTCCATTTTGCGGAGCAGCACGCCACGATCGACGCCCTAACCAACCTCTTCAACCGGCGCCACTTCGAGGCGCGGTTCCGCGAAGAGAGCGCTCACGCTCGGCGCCACTCGCGCCCCCTCGCGCTCATTATGATCGACCTCGACCACTTCAAGTCGATCAACGACACCTTCGGTCACGAAGAGGGCGATCGTGTTCTCAAGCACGTCGGGGCGGCGATACCCACGGTCTTGCGTACGGAAGACTCCGCCTACCGCTATGGAGGTGAGGAGTTCGTCATCCTGCTACGCGACTGCGATTCGGAGTCGGCGAAGACCGTCGGCGCTCGGCTTCGCGCGCGCCTGATCGCAAGTCCGATCGAGCTAGGCGTCGAGCGGGTGCTCCGGACGGTCACGTTCAGCGGCGGCGTGGCGGCAGCGCAGGCCGACAACGGGTTCAAGACGGAGGATCTCGTCGCGCGCGCCGACCAGGCACTCTATCGCGCCAAGCGTGGCGGGCGCGATCGGCTCGAGCCAGGCTAGGACCGCGGACTCAGCGAGTGAAGCGGGCGTCGAGGAGCGTCGCCGCGTCGACGTGAACGGGGGCGTCGTCGACTGGCAAGCCGAGGTCACCTGCGGGGTCGGCGAGCTCGTCACGCAGCACGTCCTCGAGGACTTCGCGGAAGACGGCTAGCTTCGCTTCCCCCTGGAGCACGATCTCGACACGCTTGAGGCGTGAGCCGCCGAGCGCGAAGTGCCACGCCAGCGCCGAGGTCATCGCGCGTGCGCACATTTCTATGTTCACGTGCGCCTGTCCGGTCCCAAGCGCCGGTACCGCGATCGAGCGATGCCCGAGCTCGTCGGCCAGGAGGAGCGCGCGGCACATCGCGCGGCCGATGCACGACGTCTCGTTCCACGCACTCACGGCGTGGAAGACATGACGCGCGTTCAGCGAGCCGGCCGACGTCGCGAGGCACGTGCCGAGGGGTTGGCGGCCGCCGCGCATGGCCTCTACCTCGATCGAGTCGCCGCCACGAACGCGAAGCGCCTCTCCGGTGCCGCTTCGCATCATGAGCTCGTCGTTCGCGGACGAGACGATCGCGTCGGCTTGCGATTGCGCGATGTCCCCCTCCTTCAACGTGACGGCGACGTCGGCCAGGAGGAACGACTCGCGCCCATCGGGGATGAATGGAACCCGCGCGCGCATCGGCCTTAGCGCGTTGACCAGCGCAAGGAAGTGTCTCGTCGGCTCGCTCATGTCGCGAGGACGATCCTCGATTCGCTTGGCGAGCATCCGCCCGAGGACATTCTGGAAGTAGGCTTCCGCCGGGCTTCGAGCGGGGGGGAAACGCGGCGCCACGTCGAGGTCGAGTACGCTGCGCGTATCCTCGAAGGGGGGATGCCCGTAGCGAAGGTCGAATGCGGTGGCGCCGGCGCCGAAGACGTCGGTCGCGCGTGCGACCGGATCTCCCTGCAGCTGCTCGGGCGCCATGAAGCGGAGGGTCCCGCTCACGTCGCCCGGCGGTGCGTCCGCGCGTGCGACCGCCAAGCCGAAGTCCCCCAAGAGAATCCCTCGCGAGCCCGGCGCGGCGAAGACGTTCGACGGCTTCATGTCGCGGTGGAGGACGCCCACTTGATGCGCCGCCCGTAGTCCCGAGCCCACCTCGTGCATCACGTGGCAGACGAACCATAGCGGCAAGCCGACGCCGAGCGCCCGCCTCCGCCGGCGATCGAGCTCTGCCAGATCGATCCCGTCGACGTACTCCTCGACGAGGTACGGCGTGTGCTCGGCGTCATCGTGCGCGCCGGCGTCCACAGCCCGCACGACGTGTGGGCTCGTCACCCGGGCGAGGAGGCGCGCCTCCGCGAAGATGCGCTTCGCGCACGAGGGGACGTCGAGACCGAGCGCCTGATGGCGCAGCGTCTTCATGACGACGGGCGTGCAAAGGACGCGGTGTTTCGCGAGCCAGACGTCGCTCATCCCCCCTTCGCCGAGGCGGCCCCACACATCGTAGTCGTGGACCCGCGTGCCGAGTGACATGGCCTATCCCAGGGCGGAGACGAGGCGATCGAGATCGGCGCGAGAATGCCGCTCCGTCACGCACACGAGCAGATCGCGATCACGCGCTCGGTCGAAGCGGGCGAGCTCGATCCCGGCGAGGATGCCGGTGGGCGCGCCGCTCGCGAGCTTCGCGACCAGCGGAGCGACCGGCCCACGCTTGCTTCGGACGACGAACTCGTTGAACGTCGGCGCCGAGTAGGGGAGCTCCCACGCACCCGTCGCGACGAGCGCCTTCTTCAGGTACTCGGCCTTCGCGAGGCACTGCTTCGCCACCTCGATGAAACCCTGCTTGCCGAGGAGGCACGCGCGGATCGTGATGGCGAGCGCGCAGAGCGCGTGGTTCGTGCAGATGTTGCTCGTCGCGCGATCACGCCGGATGTGCTGCTCGCGCGTCGAGAGCGTGAGCACGTAGCCGCGCTGTCCGTTCTTGTCGACCGTCTCGCCGCAGAGGCGCCCTGGAATGCTCTGGAGGAACTCGCGCGCGTCGCGGCACGCGAAGAGACCGCACCCAGGCCCACCGTTCTGAGGCGAGAGCCCGAGCGCCTGCCCTTCGCCGACGGCGATGTCGGCGCCGAGCGCCCCCGGCGGTTCCAGGAGCGCCATCGCGTAGGGCTCTGCGGTCACCGTCACCAAGAGCGCGCCGTGCGCGTGCGCGAGCTCGGCGGCCGCCCGTACGTCCTGCACGCAGCCGTAGAAGTTCGGGTAACCGACGACGACGCACGCGACGTCTTCGCTCCGCGCGAGCGCCCTTTCGAGCGCCGCGAGATCCAGCGTGCCGCTCGCCCCCAGCGGGACGGTCTCGATCGCCTCGGCCCCTTGCGGTAGGCCGCGAACGTACGTGCAGATCGTCTCCGTGTATTCCGGATGAACCCCTGCGCTTACGAGCGCGTGGGTGCGCTTCGTTAGCCGCCGCGCCATCAACACGGCCTCGGCCGCAGCGCTCGCGCCGTCGTACATCGAGGCATTCGCGACCGGCAGCCCGAACAGCTCGCTCACGATCGTCTGAAACTCGAAGATTGCCTGCAGCGTCCCTTGAGCCACCTCGGCTTGGTAGGGCGTGTACGCCGTGTAGAACTCGCTCCTCAGCAAGAGCTGATCGACGGCGGGGGGGACGTGGTGCTCGTAAATCCCCCCTCCGAGAAACGACAGCGCCCGGGCCCCGCCGTTCTTGTCGGCGAGCGCCCCCATGTGATCCATCAGGCGCGCCTCGTCGAGAGACGGCTCGATGGCCAGCGGCCGGCCGAGGCGCACGTCGGCGGGGATCACGTCGAAGAGAGTGTCGATCGACGGGACGCCGATCGCGGCGAGCATCGATTGGATCTCGCCGGGCGTGTGGGGGAGATAGCGCAAGTGGATTTAGAACGCGCTGTTGCCGATCGGGTGGCAGTTCTCGTGACTGCTCGACTGAGGGGGATCCGGGCAGCAGTAGTCCCCGGTGCGCCCCTGGATGGGCTGGCACTGGACGTCACCGCCGCAATCGTTGTTGCTCGTGCACGAGCCCCCCTCGTTCGAGTTCAGGCTGGCGGCAGGGCCGCACGCGATGAGGAGCCACCCCATGACCGTAAGCCCGCAAATCACTTTTCCGAACATGACCCCAACTCCTTACACTCACTCGATTTGCTTCAGTGCGCTGACGCTTTCACATGATCGGCGTAGGCCTTCGGATCCATGAGCGCATCGATGGCCGCCGCTTCCGACGGCGCGATCGCGATCATCCAAGCCTTCCAGCAGTCCTCGTTCACGAGCTCCGGCTTCCCCTCGAGGTCGCCGTTCACGCGGACGACCTTCCCGCTGATTGGCGCGAACAGATCACTCAGCGTCTTCACGCTCTCGATCGTCCCGAACGCCTTCCCGGCGGTCACCGTGTCGCCGGGCTTCACGTCGAGGTTCACGAGCGTGATGTCGCCGAGCTGCTCGACCGCGAACGAAGTGATGCCGACGGTGACCTCCGCGGCTCCCTGTTGCCGCTTCGCCCACTCGTGGTCCTTCGTGTAGCGGAGATCACCCGGGAACTGTTCGCTCATGCCTTCGCCCTCTTGTAAAACGGCGTCTTCGCCACGACGGCTTCGACGTTCTTCCCGCGGCAATCGACCAGGAACCGCGTCCCGACCGCTGCCATCCCCGCAGGCAAATACCCGAGGCCGATGTTCTTGCCAACGGTTGGTCCGGGGCTCCCGCTGGTGCAGAGCCCAACATCGCGGCCGTCGACGTCGCGTAGAGGGTACCCGTGGCGGGCGATTCCGCGGCCCGTCACCTCGAAACCGACGAGTTTTCGCGGGAGTGGCTTCTTCTGGACCTCCTCCAGGGCGGCGCGACCTACGAAGTCCCCCTTGTTCATCTTCGTGACCCAGCCGAGCCCGGCTTCGAGGGGGTTCGTGCTCTCGTCGATGTCGTTCCCATAGAGCGAGAGACGCGACTCGAGGCGGAGGGTGTCGCGTGCCCCGAGGCCTGCGGGCTTCACGCCGAAGGGCTTTCCGAGCTCCAGGAGGGCGTTCCACAGGGCCGGGGCGTCGTTCCAGCCGCAGAAGATCTCGACCCCGTCTTCCCCCGTGTACCCCGTGCGAGCCGCGGTGCACTTCACGTTCGCGACGATCGCGTCGCGAAAATGGAAGCTCTTCAGCTGCCGGAGCGTGGCGGCATCGCTCCCCGCGCGGTCGAGCACGTCGAACGCTTTTGGCCCCTGGAGGGCGATGAGGGCGGTCTCGTCGCTCCGGTCGTCGAACTGGCAATGGTACTCGGCCGCCTGCGAGAAGACCTTCACCATCTTGGCGCGGTTCGAGGCGTTGCAGACAATCAGGAAGCGGTCGGAAGCGGCGCGGTAAACGATGAGATCGTCGAGAATTGTCCCCTTGGCGTTGCAACAGCACGTGTACAGGGCCTGGCCGTCCTCGAGCTTCGCAACGTCGTTCGTCACGAGGTAGTTCACGACCTGAAGCGCGTATTCGCCGCGCATCTCGAGCTCGCCCATGTGGGAGACATCGAAGAGGCCGGCCGCGGTGCGGACCGCCTGGTGCTCGTCGACGATGCCCGTGTACTGCACGGGCATCTCCCATCCGGCGAACGGGACGATGCGCCCCCCGAGAGCGACGTGAGATTCGTACAGAGAGGTGCGGCGGAGCGGAGCTTCCGGCGCCTGAGGCTCGGTCATGAGGCTGGGCAGCCTAATCGCGATCTCCAGGATTTGCCCGACGAAATCGCACCCCCCATGCGCTCGCTCAGGCTCGCGCCGGCGCTGCCCGTCGGGCTACACTCCCGCCCATGGCCACCCCTTGGGATCGCGCCGCGGCGGGCTACCTCGACGAGTGGGTGCCTCGGTTCGTCCCCTACCACCTCGACCTCGTCCGGGAGCTCGCGCTCCATCCTGGGGCCCGGGTCCTGGTCGCGAGCGCGGGGCCGGGCTCGGAGGCGCTCGCTGTGGCCAGGACCGTCGGAGGCCGCGGGAAGGTCCGAGCGACGGACAAGAGCCAAGAGATGATCAGGCTCTGCCGCGATCAGGTGAAAACCGCGGGTTTCACGAACGTGGAGGTCGACGTCGCGGACGCGGCCGAGACAACTGGGGGACCCTGGGACGCGATCGTGTGCGCGTTCGGGCTCTGGCAGGTCGAGGATCGGGGGCACCTCCTGCGCGCCTGGGCCGAGGCGCTCACGCCGAGCGGGAAAATCGGCATCCTCACCTGGGGACCCCCCGACGGCGAAGGCCCGTTCGAGATCCTCGCGGCAAGCGTGGCCGAGGTGGAGCCTGCTTCTCACGTCCCGAGCCCACGCGTCCTCGCGGAACGCGAGCCGATGTCCCTCCTGTTCGACGAAGGGGGGCTCACGATGGTTCGTCACACGGTCGTCCGCCATACCCTTGTTTTCAAGAGCGCGGAGCACTTCGTGAGCGCGGTGAAAGAGGCGTGCACCTGGCGGCGGCTCTGGGAGGAGCTCGGCGAGGAGCGGTTCTCGCGCGTCGCTGCGCGTTTCTACGAGAAAGTCGGCGGACCGGACGTCCCCCTCTCGTTCGACTCGCCGGCGACGATCGCGCTCGGGGCCCTCCCGGGGGCCGAGATCGAGCTCGAGAACCGGCCGAGCCTCCGTGTGCCGAGGAGCTCGCGCCTGCCTTAGACGCTTGCGAATGGGGCCAAAACGAGGCAAACCGTGGGCCCGCCGCGCCGCCTTCGGCCGCGGTCATCCCACCTGCCCCAGGAGCGCGTATGTCCCGTTACCGTTTTACGTCCGAGTCCGTGACCGAAGGGCATCCCGACAAGCTGTGCGATGCCGTCAGCGACTCCATCCTCGACGCGATCCTGACGCAGGACAAGCACTCCCGCGTGGCGTGCGAGTCGCTCGCGAAGACCGGGATGGTCGTCGTCGCGGGCGAGATCACGACGCACGCGATCCTCGACTACCCGGTCATCGTCCGCAACGCCGTGCGCGAGATCGGTTACACGAGCTCCGACATGGGCTTCGACGCAGAGACCTGCGCGGTCCTCGTCGCGGTCGAGAAGCAGAGCCCGGACATCTCGCAAGGGGTTACGGAGGGAGAGGGGCTTCACAAGGAGCAGGGGGCCGGCGACCAGGGGCTGATGTTCGGCTTCGCGGTCGACGAGACGCCGAACCTGATGCCGGCGCCGATTCAGTACGCGCACGACCTCGCGAGGGAGCTCGCCGCCGTCCGCAAGGCCGAGAAGGTGAAGTTCCTCCGCCCCGACGGCAAGACCCAGGTGACCCTCGAGTACGAGGACGACCGCCCCGCGCGCATCGATGCCGTGGTCGTCTCCACGCAGCACGACGACGACGTGAAGTACAAGCACCTGCGCGAAGCGGTGATGGAGCTCGTCATCGAGAAGGTTCTCCCGAAGAAGCTCCTCGACAAGAACACCAAGTTCCACGTGAACCCGACCGGGCGTTTCGTCATCGGCGGACCGCAGGGGGACTGCGGGCTCACTGGGCGGAAGATCATCGTCGATAGCTACGGCGGCATGGGTCGTCACGGCGGCGGCGCGTTCAGCGGGAAAGACCCTAGCAAGGTCGATCGGTCGGCCTGCTACTACGCGCGCTTCATCGCGAAGAACGTCGTTGCGAGCGGCGTCGCGCGCAAATGCGAGGTCCAGGTCGCGTACGCGATCGGCGTCGCGAAGCCGGTCGGCGTGCACGTGAACACGTTCGGCACTGGGAAGATCAGCGACGAGAAGCTCGAGGCGTACATCCTCGAGCACTTCGACATGCGCCCCAAGGCGCTCATCGACGAGCTCGGGCTCCTGGCGCCGATCTACAAGGCGACGTCGGCCTACGGCCACTTCGGGCGGAGCGAGTTCAGCTGGGAGAAGACGAACCGCGCGGAGAAGATCGCCGCGGACCTCCTCGGCGGGAAGCCGAAGGGGAAGGCGCTCGCGATGACGAACGGTCACGCGAACGGGAACGGCTCGTCGAAGAAGGACAAGAAGGAGCGGAAGAAGGAGAAGAAGAAGGCGAAGGCCCTCGCGGCCGAGGCCTGATTCTCCGAAGCGCGACCTTGGTGATGGGCCAGAGCCCGCTGCCTACTTTCCCCCACGCGGCACGCTGATCTCGAACAGCTTCGGCCAGAGCTTCCCCGTCACGTAGATCCGGTCGTGGGCGGGGTCGTACGCGATCCCGTTCAGGACGGCGTCTGGCACCTCCTTGCTCCAGCCCCCGTCGATCCCTTGCAGATCGAGCGCCCCGATCACCTCGCCCGAGTCGGGGGCGATGCGGACGATGCGATCGGTCTGCCACACGTTGGCCCATATCTCCCCACGCACGATCTCGAGCTCGTTCAGGTTGGGGACGTCCGCGCCGGCCTCGCGTACGTGCAGTGTCCTCACGACCTGGAACGTGGCGGGATCGAGGTAGCGGAGCGTGGTCGTGCCGTCGCTCATGATCAGGAGCTTGCCGTCGTTCGTGAGCCCCCACCCCTCGCCTTCGTACGAGAAGCGCCCGACGACGAGGAAGTCGAGCGAGTAGACGAAGCCCGTCCGCTCGCGCCACGTGAGCACGTAGATCTTGTCGCCCAGAACGGTCGTCCCCTCGCCGAAGTACTGCGGGCCGAGGAACGCTCGCGTGCGAATCTTCCCGGTTACGGGGTTCACGGCGCGGAGCGAAGATCCTCCGTTGTACATCCCGGTGCTTTCGAAGATTTCCTCGCCATGAACGACGAGCCCCTGGGTGAAGGCCGTCGTGTCGTGCGGGTGTACGGCGACGACGCGAGGACGGATCGTCGGGACGGCGGTCGCGACCTCGGGGGCAGAGTCCGCGCGAAGACCGACGAGGGATGCGCTCCCCACCAGCGCTGCTCCGATCGCGATCCGTCGCATGGGCGTTAGGGTGTCAAAAGGGGGACGCAGAGTCGAGCCGGAGGTCGTCTTGCCCCTCACACCGGACCCGTCTGCGGCGTGACGCCGCATGCCGTCAAGACGCGAACGCCCGGGCGCTGTGCCGGAGTGAGCCTCCCTCCGTGAACGGCGATTCCCACCGCGCTCCTTCCCCGCGTGGACCGCAGGAATTCGCTGCATCCGCGCCGCGGCGATACGCGAGCGAGCCGAAGCGCGTTAGCGGGTACGTCCCTTGCGAGGGGAGTGTTCGTCTCTTTCAGCGGGGGGGCCGAAATTTTTCGGGCAGCCGGGCGGAAGGGAAGGCGGAACAGAGCAAAGCGCCCGCGCGTTCCAAGACCCGCCAGGCGAATCCGTCACCTTCACGGAGACGCGACATGCACTACGAAGAACTTTCTCCCATATCGCAACAGGATGCTGACGAGGCACTCTCGCGCGACGACGACACGTACGTCCTTTGCCAGAGCCTCCTTCGCGTCGCCCTCCACGAGGAGGACTGGGCCTGGGCGCTCGACCACGTCAGCCGCTTCCTCCTCCACCCCCATCCCGAGGTTCGAGGGGTCGCCGTCGCAAGCATCGGGTATCTCGTCCGGATTCACCGGGCGATCGACGTGAGCCGCGTCCTGCCGGCGCTCTACGCCCTTCAGGCGGACTCGTACGTCGCCTCTCGCGTGCGGGACACGCTCGAGGACATCCGGCAGTTCGCGCACGCGGCGTAACGCCGTAACACCGTTGCGGTGTTACGGCGCGTGTCGCTGTTACGGCGTCTCAGATGTCGAAGTAGAGGAAGAACTCGTGCGGCGTCGGCCGCATCCGGATCGGGTTCAGCTCCTTCGAGCGCTTGAAGTCGAGCCACTCGTGGATGGCGTCCTTGGTGAAGACGTCGCCCCGGAGGAGGAACTCGTGGTGGTGCTCGAGCGAATCGAGCGCCTCCTCGAGCGAGCCCGGCATGTGCGGCACGTCCTTCAGCTCTTCGGGGGAGAGGGCGTAGATGTCCTTGTCGAGCGGATCCCCCGGATCGATCCGGTTCTGGATCCCGTCGATCCCTGCGAGGAGCATCGCGCTGAAGGCGAGGTACGGGTTGCAGCTCGGATCGGGGAAGCGGACCTCCACGCGTCGCGTCTTCGGGTTCGGCCCCGTGATCGGGATGCGGCACGACGCCGAGCGGTTGCGGCTCGAGTACGCCAGGTTCACCGGCGCCTCGAAACCCGGGACGAGCCGGCGGTAGCTGTTCGTCGTGGGGTTCGTGAGCGCGGCGATCGATTTCGCGTGCTTGATGATGCCGCCGATGTAGTGAAGCGCGGTCTCGCTGAGGCCCGCGTACCCGTCGCCGCCGAAGAGGGGCTTCCCCTCCTTCCAGATCGACTGGTGAACGTGCATCCCGGAGCCGTTGTCGCCGAAGAGGGGCTTCGGCATGAACGTCGCGGTCTTGCCGTGCTTGCGCACGACGTTCTTCACGACGTACTTGAACCACATCAGCTGGTCCGCGCACGGGAGGAGCCGGTTGAACTTCATCCCGATCTCACACTGCCCGCCGCTCGCCACTTCGTGGTGGCCGACCTCGACCTCGATCCCGCTCTCCTGGAGCGCGATCATGATCGCCTGTCGCAGGTCGCCGAGAGTGTCGGTCGGCGGGACCGGGAAGTACCCTTCCTTGTGCCGCGTCTTGTAGCCGAGGTTCGGGAACTCCTCGCGGCCGCTGTTCCAGGCCCCCTCGTTGCTGTCGAGGTAGTAGTAGCCGGCGTTCGGCTGGGAGTGGTCGAAGCGGACGTCGTCGAAGATGAAGAACTCGGCCTCGGGCCCCATGAAGGCGGTGTCGCCGATGCCGGTCTGCTTCAGGTACGCCTCGGCCTTCTTCGCGATGTGGCGCGGGTCGCGCGAGTACGGCTGCTTCGTGATCGGGTCGAAGACGGAGCAGATCAGCGACAGGGTCGGGATCGCGTAGAAGGGATCGATCTTCGCGGTGTCGGGATCCGGGATCATCGTCATGTCGGACGCGTTGATCGGCTGCCACCCTCGGATCGACGACCCGTCGAACGCGAGCCCGTCCTCGAACAGTCCCTCGTTGAGGCGCTGCGCCGGAATCGTCGTGTGCTGCCACACGCCGGGGAAGTCGATGAACTTGAGATCGACGAATTTCACGTCGTGCTTCTGCGCGAGCTCGATGACTTCTTTCGCTTTCATGATCCTCTTCTACCTCACAGGCTTTCCTAGATAGCTTCCTTGCCACGCTCGCCCGTACGGATGCGAATCGCTTCCTCGATCGGCGTCACGAAGATCTTCCCGTCCCCGATCCGTCCGGTCTTGGCGCTCTTCTCGATCGCCTCGAGCACGTCGTGAACGAGCTCGTCGGGGACGACGACCTCGATCTTCACCTTCGGGACGAAGTCGACCACGTACGCCGAGCCGCGGTAGACCTCCTTCTTGCCGCCGGTGCGGCCGAACCCCTTCACTTCGGTGACGGTCATCCCTTGCACGCCGACCTCGGCGAGCGCGTCCTTCACCTCGTCGAGCTTGAAGGGCTTGATGATGGCCTCAATCTTTTTCATGGGACACTGTCCTCTAACCGACCTTCGGGAGACTGTGCCGCGTGATAAACACCAGGCGGCCTAGCGGGAGAGCGCATGGAAACGCGAGGAAGCGCCGCTGCCAAGAGTGCTGTAGCGCGCGCTCCGTTTCCGGAAAGTTTCGCCGGGAAATCGGGGACGATCGCCCGCCTCGTTTTGGGGACGTACCCCACCCCAGTTCATGAATTGACGCAAGCGTCCCGTGGCCGCTGCGCGCTTTGGGTCAAACGGGACGACCTGACCGGCCAGCTCTACGGGGGAAACAAGGTCCGGAAGCTCGAGTACATCCTCGCGGACGCGCGCGCCCGGGGTGCGACGCGGCTCGTCACGATCGGCGCCGTGGGGAGCCACCACGTTCTGGCCACGACTCTGTACGGCCGCCGGGAGGGATTCTCGGTCGAGGCTGCGCTCCTTCCGCAGCCGCGGACCGACCACGTCGTCGAAGTCGTGCGGGCCGGGCTGGGCCATGGTCTCCACGCCATGCCGGCAGAGGGATACGCCCGGGTCGTGCTGAAGGTGCTGCCGCGGGTCGTCGGGAGCGATGCCTATTTCGTGATGGTGGGGGGGTCGAGCCTCGTCGGGTCGCTCGGGTATGTGGAGGGGGCGCGCGAGCTTGCGGCGCAGATCCGGGCAGGGGAGATGCCGGAGCCCGACGTGGTCGTCGCCGCGCTCGGGTCGGGGGGGACAGTGGCCGGAATAGCGGCGGGGCTCGAGATGGAAGGGATTCGCTCGCAGGTCATCGGCGTCATCGTGGCGGAGCCGGCGTGGTTCATTTCGTTTCGGGCGAGGAGGCTCGCGCGCGCGTGCTTGCGCCGTGCGGCGGGTGGTCTCCAGGAAGGGGCGGGCCGGCGCGGGTGGCTCGACAGGCGACTCGTGATCGACCGTCGTTGGCTGGGCGCCGGCTACGGGGTCCCCACCGAGGCGGGGGGGCGTGCGTCGGAAGAGGCTGCGCGGGCCGGCCTCACGCTCGATCCTACGTACACCGCGAAAGCGTTCGCGGCCGCACTCGAGCGGGTAGAGGCGTTGCGCGACTCCTCTTTGCCGAAGACGGTCCTCTACTGGCACACGCTGTCGAGCTCTCCGGTTGCGCCCCTGCTCGCGGGGGCGCCGGACGAGGGGTCGGTCGACGCGGGGGTGCGTCGCTTGTTCGTATGAGCTGGGGCAGACGCGAGCGTGGCGTGTGTGGTCTCGCGGGTGCGCGCGTGGGCGCGTGGGCGACCTAGAGGCGGCGCGATGCGCGGCGAGACGCGGGAGGTGAGGTCGTGTCGGAGAGTTGCTCCATGTTCGCTTCCTCCGTTACGTCTACTGTTACGTCATCCGTTCGTGTGATGAGCGCGCGGGGCGAGCGCGCGCTATTTGTTCTGCAAGGGTGATCCCATTTTGACGACGACTCGAAAGCGCGACGACGCGGCCCCTTCGACGAAGCCTGGGCACAGGCTCGCGTCGCGAACGCAGAAGGCCGCTGACCCCGAAAGCGCTGCGCGCACCGTGCGCTCGGAGCTGCCGACGTTGCCGCCGCCGCCTCCCGCGACCCCACGCGCGTCGGGGATGCGCTCGAGGAGACGCACGATTCCCGCCCCCTCCGCGACGGTCGACGAGGTCGTCGCCGACATGACGCACGACCCGCGGCGCGAAGAAGAAGACTGAGTCTCCGTCGTTCACGAGTGCGACCCTACCCGCGCCGCCTGTACGTCACGGTCATCACCTCGTTCTCCGCCGCCGCTCCCGGCGGCGCCATGAACACGCGGAACACCTGCGTCGTGTCATCGACCTGCTCCGTGACCTCGCGCCACTTCATCGGTGCGTGATCCACGACGAAAGTCATCGTGCGCGCCTTCGCGTCCCACGTCCCCTCCATCCCCGCGAGGAACGTGCGCATCGGGTCGACCCACGTGCCGACGTACTTCTTCTTCTGCACGTCGTATCCGAAGATGCCGTGGCCATCGAAGCCGGTCGTCTCGTTGTGGAAGTCGCTCACGAGCCAGAGCCCGCCGCACACCAGGCGATTGATCATCACGCCGCGCGACGATTGCGGGGGCGCGCCGGGCATTCGGATGACGACGTCGCCGTCCCACGTGCCGACGTCCTTCGCGAAGACGCGGTGCTCAGGACCGGGGGCGGGAGGCTGGAAGGCAGGGGGATCGCTCATGGGTCGGAGGATACGCGATCGCGCACCTCGAGCCACACCACGCCGCAAGCTCCGCACTCGAGCTTCGAGACCGGCCCGACCATGAGCGCCGTGAGCGGCTGTGGCGACGAGCACCCGCACGAGGAGAGCCGCGGGCGGACGGGGTAGGCGTGCTCGTATGGCGGGACGCGGAGAATCTTCGCGAGCTCGATCACGTGCTCCTGGATCCATCCCCCCATCCTCAGAGGGCGGCCGGCGCGCGTGTCGGCGTAGAAGCTACGAACCTTCGCCAGGTGCTCCTCGAGCCCGAGGCGGACGAGCTCGCGACCGACATTTTCAGCGAGGAGGAGGCGTTGCTCGGGGGTCACTTTGGTCGAGCCAGGCGGAAGGACGAGGACGACGGCTAGGGCAGGCTCGCGCAGCAGCGAAAGCCGGTGGAGTAGTCGTGGTAGATCTTCGCGTGCGCCGTCGTCTCGTACGTGCAGCCTGGGCCGTTGACGGTCGCCTCGACGAAGTAGCCTCCCATGAAGATGCCGTTGTCGGGCTCACCGGCGGGGCTGTCGACGACCCACTCCTCGATGTTGCCGTGCATGTCGAACGTGCCGTAGGTGCTCTCGCACATCGAGTACGTCCCCCCTTGCGCGAGCCCCCCTTCGAGCTGGTCGCAGCGCGGATCGTTCAGCTCCGAGTCCGAGTACGTGGGGTCGGGTCCGAAGAGCTCGATGATCGGGCTCTCTTTCCCCTCGTTGCACCAGCCCGGCTCGTACGTGTCTCCGTACGGGTACGTGTAGTCGTGCTGCGGCTGGCCCCGACACGCGGCCGTCCATTCGTCGAACGTGCAAAGACGCTTCCCCGACGCGGCGCACGCCGCTGCCGACTGGACCTGGTTGATGTACCCCTGCGGGAAGATCCCTGCCGCCGGGACCGCGCGGAACTCGCCCGCGTCGTAGCCGTCGATCGGCTCGTAGAAGGGCCACGCGGTCTCGCCGCCGTCGGGCTCGAGGTGGACGAGCGCCCCTTCGTAGAGATCGACGCACAGGGGCCCCGCCTCGGCTTGAACGAGCGCCATGAGGCTGGGGCACGGTCCAGTCGAGGCATCTTCCGGAGCTGCGTCGCCCAGCGTGGCGTCTATCTGCGGTCCGCCCCCTGCGTCGGTGACCGTCGTCGCGTCCGCCCCCCCGGCATCGGTCTGGTTTACCGCCTCGCCGGCCCCCCCTCCTGCTCCGGAGCACCCGAGCGCGAGCGACGCCAAGAGGAAGCTCCACTCCGCGCGCATCGGTCTCGAACGTAGCACGCGGCCGGAGCGGTTCAGGCAGGCGCTCGCCCCCTCGCCTGGCGCCACCGTCCGAAGGCTTGCTATAAGGCCGGCCATGGCGCTCGACCCCGACTTCCTCGCGGACTGTCCGTATGGCCCGGAAGGGCTCCTGATCGACGAGATTCTCCTCGTCGATCCCGAGCGGCAGCTCGTCCGCGCGCGGATGCCGACGTCGGACGACCTCCCGTTGACGCGCACCCAGCGCGCGCACCCCCTGCGGCACCCGCGGCATGTCTCCGGGGGGCTCATGGTTCACATGACCGGGATGATGGGCTTCGCGCACGCCTACTTCATCCTCGGGCTTCGCCACTCGGAGGGGTGGATCGGCTACGGCGCCAAGATCAACAGCGCCCGCTTCCGCGCGCTCGCCCCCCCGGGCGCACCGCTGATCCTCGAGTGCCGCGCGACGCAGCTTCGGCGCGGGAGCGCGAGCGTCTTCGCCCGGTACGTATTCACGTTCACCCAGCGTGACACCGTCGTCTACGAGGGGGACCAGAGCGCGTACTTCAGCAACGTGAACGTGAATGCGAGCGTGAACGCGAACGCCAAGACAAGCGACGGCACGACGCCGATGGTCGAGGCCAACTAGCGCGTGGACCCCGACCGGCGAAGCGCGCTCGTGGAGGCGCTCGTGGCATCGCTCGTCGTCACGGGGCTCGTGACGCTTGCTTCGGCGCGCTTGCCCGAGAAATACATCGCCACGGGGGTCGGGTTCGTCTTCCTGGCGGCGACGTGGGCGCTCGTCTGGAGGCGCGACGACGGGTTCGTCGTGAGCTCGGGGCTCGCGTTCGGCGGGCTCGTGCTTCCGGGGAGGCTCGACGCCAAGCTGGCCGCCGCGGATTTTCTACGAGCCGCCGGGTGGGCGCTCGCGTTCGGTGCGGCGACGTTCATCCCGTTCTTCTTCGGGTGGCGTGCGTGGTGGGCGCCCGAGGGGTCGTTCGCTTTGACGCCGCGACTCTCCGAGGCCGCGAACGAAGTCGTCGGGCAGCTGGTCATCATCGCGCTCCCCGAGGAGGCGTTCTACCGGGGCTACCTCCAGTCGAGGCTCGACTCCGTCTGGTTGCCGCGGCTCAGGGTGGGTGGGGCACCGATCGGACCTGGCATCTTCGTGGCGAGCGCGATCTTCGCGCTCGGGCACCTCGCGACGATTCACGCCCCCGCGCGCCTCGCCGTCTTCTTCCCCGCGCTCCTCTTCGGCTGGCTCCGCGCCCGCACGGGGGGCGTCGGAGCGAGCATCGGGTACCACGCCTTCTGCAATGTCTTCAGCGAGGCGCTCGGTCGCGGGTACGGAGTCTACTGATGGCTCGCACGCGAGCTGCTCTCTTCGATCTCGACCGCACGCTCGTCCGAAAGCAGACGGCGAGCCTCTACGTCCGCTACCAGCGCGAGATCGGCGAAGCGACGTGGCGGGACGCCGTCCGCACGGCGTACTGGGTCGCGCAGTACACGCTCGGCATCGTCAACGCCGACGACGTCGCGGCGAAAGTCATGCAAGGCTTCGCCGGCATGTCCGAGACGGCTCTTGCCGCGCGGTGCGACGACTGGTTTCGACGCTTCGTGGAGGTCCACGTCTGCGACCGTGGCCGCGAGGCGGTCGCGCACCACCGCGATCGAGGGGACGTCGTGGCTATCGTCACGGGGACGTCGCCGTACGTGGCGCGCCCCGTGGGGCGGTGCGTCGGGATCGAGCACTTCGTGACGACCGAGCTCGAGGTGGGGGAAAACGGTTGCTTCACCGGGCGTCTGATCGAGCCGCTCTGCTACGGGGCGGGGAAGATCGTCCGCGCGACGCGCCTCGCCGAGGAGCTCGGCTTCGACCTGCGCGAGGCGATCTTCTACAGCGATTCCTTCACCGACCTGCCGCTCCTCGAGTACGTGGCCGAGCCCGTCGTCGTGAACCCCGACCCGCGACTGACGCGCGAAGCGAAGCGGCGGGGGTGGCGCATCGAGGCCTGGTGATCTACATGGCAAGCGTGGCCCACGAGACGAAGGCGAACGCCCTCGAGCTTCCGCTCCCCCTCCTCGATCCGATCGTCGATCGCGCTCTTGCCGAGGACCTCGCTTCGGGGGACATCACCACGGAGGCGTGCATCGACGCCGAAGCGAAGGCGACCGCGCACGGCGTGGCGCGCGGCGCGATCGTGGCTTGCGGCGCCCCGGTCGTGGCTCGAGTGTTCGCGCGCGTCGATCCGCGGCTCTCGTTCGAGGTCGTCCTGGCGGACGGCGGGCGCGCGGCGCCGGGGGCGGTCCTCTGGCGCGTCGCGGGGAGCGCGCGGTCGATTCTCATGGGCGAGCGGGTCGCCCTCAACTTCGCCCAACGCATGAGCGGCGTCGCGACGGCCACCCGCGCTTACGTCGAGGCGGTCCCCGTCGATTGTACGACGCGCATCATCGACACGCGCAAGACCACCCCGGGCCTCCGCCTGCTCGAGCGCTACGCCGTGCGCGCCGGGGGGGGGAAGAACCACAGGGACAACCTCGGCAGCGCGGTGCTCATCAAGGACAACCACATCGCCGCGTGCGGGGGGATCGCGAAAGCCATCCTCCGCGCGCGCGAACGCGCTCCGCATACGTCACGGATCGAGTGCGAGGTCGACACGCTCGCCCAGCTCGACGAAGCGCTCGCCGCGAAGGCGGACGTGATCCTCCTCGACAACATGGATACGCCCACCGTCGCCCTCGCGGTGAAGCGGACGGCGGGGCGCGCGCTCCTCGAAGCGTCGGGCGGGATCACCCTCGCGCGCGTCACCGAGCTCGCGAAGGCCGGGGTCGATGTGATCTCGGTAGGCGCCCTCACCCACTCCTCGCCCGCGGCAGACATCGGGCTCGACTTCGTCGTTTGAGAACGGCGGCTCTCCCCGATCTCGCGCGCGCGGCGTCGCTCGTCGCGGAGCGCGGCATCGCGCT
The DNA here is from genome assembly GCA_052147435.1 of Polyangiaceae bacterium. Classification (GTDB taxonomy): domain Bacteria; phylum Myxococcota_A; class Polyangia; order Polyangiales; family Polyangiaceae; genus JBKQKP01. The sequence continues at coordinate 38,516 of JBKQKP010000281.1, forward strand.
CGGGAAGCCGATCTACTTGCTGGACGAGACGACGTCGACGAACGACGAAGCCAAGCGCGGCGCGAAGGGGGGGGAAGGGCACGGCGCGACCTGGGTCGCCGAGTCGCAGACGGCGGGGCGGGGGCGGCAGGGGAGAGCGTGGGTCTCCCCGCGCGGCGAGAATCTCCTCTTCTCGGTGCTCTTGCGGCTCACCTGTCCTGCCGCCCGGCTCCCACCAATCGCGCTCGTCGCGGGGCTGGCGGCGAGGGACGCGATCGCTCGCGCTTCAGGGGCGGATGCGCGAATCAAGTGGCCCAACGACGTTCTCGTCGAGGGGAAGAAGATCGCCGGCGTGCTCGTCGAGGCGGTCCTTCAGGGGAGCAGGGTCGAGGCGGTCGTCGTCGGCGTCGGGCTCAACGTGCACACGCGCGACTTCCCGAAAGAGATCGCCCCCCGCGCGACGTCAATCGCGCTCGTCACTTCGAGTTTCGACCGCGTCGCGCGGAGCGAGAACGCGCCGTCGTCGCGCCCCGTCGACCGTGGCGAGATCCTGGCCGACTTTCTCGCGGCGCTGGATCGCGACGTCGAGCTGGTCGCCGCGAGGGGACTGGGGCTCGTCCACGCGCGCCTCTCCAGCGCCGATGCGCTGCGGGGCCACTTCGTGACGAGCGAGAACGGGAGCGGTACCGCGGAAGGGATCGACGTCGAAGGGCACCTCCTCGTCCGCAACGAAGAGGGGATCCTCGCCCGGTGGGGCGCGGGCGAGGTGCACCTGGCGAATACGAAGGCCTATTGAGCCTCGCAGATCAGCGTCGCGTTGCAGCCGTCGAAGAGCGAGCCGCTGTACCCCGGAGGGCACGTGAGCGGCTGGCAGCAGGTCCCGTCGGACATGCATACGTCGCCGCTCGGGCAGGTCAGGCAGGTGATCGCCGGGAGCCCGCAGCCGGCCGAGATCGGCTGGCACGAGGGTGACGTCTGCGTGCTGCATGTCTTCGGCGTGCAGCAGGTCCCGTCGAAGCACGTCTGCGCGCTGGTGCAAGCGGTCGCGCTGCACGTGAGCGTCGCGCCCGAGCACGGGTCCTTCCAGGTGTCACAAGCGTTGGCCGGGCACGCCGTGGCGGGGGTGCAGCACGTGCCGGGGTCGGCGTTCGAGCACTGCTGGCCGCTCGCGCAGTTCGTGGTGCAGCTCACCTGGATCCCCGTGCACGGGTCGGTGAACGTGCCGCAGTAGTTGGCGGGGCAGGTCGTGTTCGGGGTGCAGCAGGTGTTCTGGTCGACCCCGCCGTCGGCGCACACGGTGCCCGTCGCGCACGGAGCGTTGCTGCACGTGACCGGCTGGCCGGTGCAGGGGTCTGGCCACGTCGCGCCGCACCAGTCCGCCGGGCACGCCGTGGCGGGGGTGCAGCACGTGCCGGGGTCGGCGTTCGAGCACTGCTGTCCGCTCGCGCAGTTCGTCGAGCAGTCGAGCGTCGCGTTCGTGCAAGGGTCGAAGACCGAGCCGCAGAAGTTGGCGGGGCAGGTCATCGGCGTGCAGCACTCGTTCGTGTCGACGCCGGCGTCGCCGCACTGCTGGCCGCTCGCGCACGTCGTGCTGCAGTTGATCACCGTGCCGCTGCACGGATCCGTGTAGGTCGAGCCGCAATAGTTTGCCGGGCAGGTAGTGGCCGGCGTGCAGCACGCCCCCGACTTGCAGGTCGCGCCGGTCGCGCACGAGCAGGTGATCGTCGTCCCGGTGCACGTGTCGGTGATGTTCGTGCAGGAGTTGGTGGGGCAGGTGACCGTCGGACACTCGCAGGTGTTGCCGACGCACGTCTTTCCCCCCGTGCAGCCGCCGCAGTTGACGTTGTCGCCGCAGGTGTTCTTCACCGTGCCGCACTTTCCGGTGCAGGCAGCGGGTGGGGGCGGAGGCGGACACTTCGTGCAGTTATGGAGGATCGTCCCGCAGCCGTTGGAGACGCCCGTACCGGGGTCGCACACGCCGGGGCTCGCGCAGGTGAGAGGTGTGCAGCCGCACGTGTTCGTGGTCGTGTCGCACGGATCGCTCGTGCCGCACTGGGCCGTCCCGCAATTGACGGACACACCGCAGCCGGTGAGCGTCCCGCACTTGCCCGTGCAGTCGGCCGCCGTCGGCGGGACGCATGCGACGCACTGGTTCGTCTTCGCGTCGCAGATCTGCGTCGTGCCGCCGTCGCTCGTCGTCGGGCAGGAGCCGCAGTTGATGGCGACCCCGCACGAATCGATGATCGTTCCGCACTGAGCCCCTGCGTCTCCGCAGTCGGGGTTCTTCGATTCGCAGCGGTGCGTCCCCAGGTTGCACACGTCGGTCGAGGGGCAGGTGCCGCAGTTGACCTCCTGACCGCAGTCGTCGATCAGCCCGCACGCGTTCGCGCCGATCACCGCGCAAATTCCCGGAACGCAGCCGTCTCCGCCGACCGCGCCGTCGGGGAGGAAGAGCCCTCCTGAATCGCCGTTGCCGCCGCCGTCGCCGAGTCCTCCGTCGTCGTTCCCCGACGAGCCGTCGCCGCCGTTGCCCGACCCGTCGTCTCCGTTGCCGGACCCGTCCTCACCCGCGCCGGGCGACCCGTCGTCGCCGACCCCGATCCCCCCCTCGTCGTCGATCGTTCCGTCGAGGCTGGCGTCGTTCCCGCCTGCACCAAGCGACCCGACGCCGTTCGATCCTCCGCACGCGAGCGGTGTCAGAGCGAACGCGATCGAGGCGACGAGAGGCCAAGTCCGCGCGAGGGGAAGCACAGTGTATTTTTCGGCCATCGTCGTAAGTCTAGGCGAGTTCCGTGCCCTTGCTTCCCTGCAACGCGCTCCTCTTCGTTGCGCGAATCTGGCTCCAACGTGCGAGGCAGTGCGAGGTGGACGCCATCGCGGGATCGCCGCGGTCCGCTTCGTGGAAGAGTCGATCGAAGCCACGTTCGACCCTCGCCTCGGCCCCGCGAATCCGCCGATCGACGCCCGCGGAGGCTGAGGTCCACGCCCCGCTCCCCCGAGGGGCGAACCCCCATTCTCCGCGCGGCGCGCGCGCCGACGATCGCTCCTGCTAGCATGTTCGGTCCGTGGCCGACTGCCCCCTGTGTGGGAGGGAACACCTCCACTATGACGATGCATGCGAGCAGCGGCTGGCCGTTGGCGATGGGACGGGTTCGTTCGTCTCGAGCGTGATCGCGCGGCGCGCGACGTGCCCCGCCTGCGGCGAGGACGACCGGGACGACGGCGACGGGTTCTGCTCGGAGTGCGGACACCGCCTCGTCTTCGCGAGCGGGGCGCCGTCGATACCCCCCGCGGAGATCGTCGGGGGATGGCGGGTACAGACCGCGCGTGCGCCTGACGACTTCGAAGCGCGCGGGGACGGGGGGCGCGCGATCGTCGTCGTCGGGGCGGCCGAGGCGCTCGCGGCGGAGGTCAGCGCGCTCGAGACGATGCGCGACGACGCCCGGTTTCCACGCGTCCTCGAGAACACGCTCGACGATCGATGGGGATCGTACGCGGCGCTCACCCCTCCGCCGCGCGGCGCGCAGTCGCTCATGGACGTCGCGAGGACGCTCACGGTCGAGGAGGGGCTCGGCGTTCTCCGCCAGGCGCTCGACGCCGCGGAGGCGATCGAGCGTGGTCGCTTCGACTGGACCCCCATGCGATCCGACGCGTTCCTCTGTCCGGACGGTCGATTGTTCTTCGCGCGCCTCCGGAGCGGTCGCCGCCTGGCGCCCGGAGAACGCCTCGACGCGCGAGGGGTGACCGAAGCCGTCGGCGGAGCGCTCCTTCCGGAGCCAGGGATCCGGGGGACGCCTCGCCTGGTTCGGCTCCTCTCCGCCCACTACATCGTCGAGGCCGATCGCGCATGCACGCTCGAGAGCGAGCGCGCGGAGCTCGACGCGGTGGAAGCGGAGCTCGCGCGCCCCGAGCCGGTCGACAAGTCGCGCGCGGCGTTCCTCTCCGACCGCGGGATGAAGCGCGGCCAGAACGAGGACGCCGCGTCGATCGAGATCGGCGAGGGGTGGACCGCGCTCGTCGTGTGCGACGGCGTGTCGTCGTCGAACCACGCGGGGGCTGCCGCGGAGATCGCGTCTGCGACGGCGTCGGCGACGCTCGCGAACCTCGCGCGGTCGAGGGACCTCTCCGGCAACGGCGGGCTGCAGGCGGTATCGACGGCGATCCGCGCGGCCCACGCGGCGGTCTGCGCGCATCAGTTCGAGCCGAAGCCGGGGGGAGAGCCGCCGGGGACGACGATCGTCGTGGCGCTCGTCACGCGGGATCGCGCCTTCGTCGGGTGGGTCGGGGACAGCCGAGCGTACTGGGTGACGCAGGACGGCGGTGACGTCCTCACGCGCGATCACACGTGGGTGAACGAGGCGGTCGCCAGCGGCGAATGGACCGAGCCCGAGGCGATGAAGCAGCCGCTCGCGCACGCGCTGACCCGCTGCCTCGGGCCGCTCGAGTGGGGAGGGGCGGGGACGGTCGACCCCGACGTGATCTCGCGCGAGATCCGCGGCCCCGGGTTTCTTCTGCTCTGCAGCGACGGGCTATGGAACTACTACTCGACCGCGGCCGAGCTGGCGAAGCTCGTCGATCCGACGATGGGGGTCAGTGAGGCCTCGGAGCGCCTCGTCAACGCCGCGCTGGCCTCGGGGGCGCACGACAACGTCACCGTGGCGCTCTACAAGAACCGCTGAGCCTCGTGCTATCCCGGAGCACGCCATGCGCGAGTACCAGTTCGACGGCCTCGTCGGTCCGACCCACAACTACGGCGGCCTCAGCTCCGGCAACGTAGCTTCGACCACGCACGCCGGGCAGACGTCCAACCCGCGCGCGGCGGCGCGGCAGGGGCTCGCCAAGATGAGGTTTGTGCGCGACCTCGGCGTCAGGCAAGCGGTGCTGCCGCCGCATGACCGGCCGCACCTATCCACGCTGCACAAGATCGGCTTCCGCGGGAGCGACGAAGAGGTGATCGCGGCCGCGGCGAAGGGGGACGCGTTCTACCTGCGGCTCACGAGCAGCGCGTCGGCGATGTGGACGGCGAACGCGGCGACCGTGGCCCCCTCGCGCGACGCGGCGGACGGGAAGGCGCACCTCACTCCGGCCAACCTCCAGCAGATGTTCCACCGCGCGATCGAGCCGGAGACGACCACCCGGGTGCTGCGCGCGATCTTCCCGGAGTCGACGGGGCGCTTCGTCGTGCACGACCCGCTGCCCGGAGGGGGACAGCTCGCGGACGAAGGGGCGGCGAATCACACGCGCCTTGCGACGTCGCGCGGGAGCGTGCACGTCTTTGCGTGGGGGCGGCGCGCTTGGGGCGGCGAAGAGGAGACGCCGAAGCGCTTTCCGGCGAGGCAGACGCGCGAAGCGAGCGAAGCGATCGCGCGGCTCCACGCGCTCGATCCCGCGCGGTGTCGATTCCCGCAGCAGAACCCCGCCGGGATCGACGAGGGGGCGTTTCACACCGACGTCCTGGCGGTGGGGAACGAACGTTTCTTGATGCTGCACGAGCTCGCGTTCGTGGCGAAGGACCTCCTCGTGGACGATCTGCGCCGCGTGCTCGGGGACGAGCTCGTCGTCGTCGAGGCGACGTCCCGCGAGCTCCCCCCCGCGAGCGCGATTCGCGCGTACCCGTTCAACTCGCAGGTCGTGACGAGAGACGACGGCACGATGTGCATCGTCGCGCCGGAGGACTCACGCGAGGATCCCCACGCGCGCGCGTTCCTCGAGAAGGTCGTCGCCGTGAAGGGGCCGGTGACCCAGGTGTTCTATCGCGACGTGCGGCAGTCGATGCACAACGGCGGCGGGCCGGCGTGCCTGCGGCTACGCGTCCCGCTCGAAGAGGTCGAGGCGGCGGCGATCGGCGCGAACGTGCTCCTGAGCGACGCGCTCCACGATGCGCTCTGCGCGTGGGTCGACAAGCACTACCGCGAGAAGCTCGAGCCGGGGGATCTGGCGGATCCGAAGCTCGCGCGCGAGACGATGGCGGGGCTCGACGAGCTGACGAAGCTCCTCGAGCTCGGGAGCGTGTACGACTTTCAGCGGTAGCCCCGCCCGGCGACGCGTCATCCTCCAATCTCCGAGCTCGCGAAGAACCGTAGCCCATCGGCACGTTCGACCGACATGTTGCCTGGAAAGGGATCCTCGCCGGTTGAATTGGAGCCCCCTCGTCCCCTCTCGCTTCCGCCCTTCCGCCCTTCCTGTTC
>JBKQKP010000282.1:0-73239 GCA_052147435.1 Polyangiaceae bacterium
CCTACGCCGATGACGGTAACGGGCACCGTCTTCGATGCGGAACAGCACCCCATCGACGCCGATCTCGTCATCAACAGCACCACGCCCCAGGGCGACACCGGAGGCATCTATGCGTGCTCCGACCCCAGTTGTCCTATCAACTCGATCATCTCCGGGAACGTGGAGCGCGTGCTCAGCTACTCGACGACGGCGCACGCCACGGCTGGGAGTTATTCCGTCGTGCTCCCTCCGGGCGCCTACAGCGTGTTCATCGTTCCAGGAGCCGGCGTCGTGGCGGGAGCGACGTCGGTGCCGCTCGTCGTGCAACCTGCGATCCCGGGGTACACGCCCATTGCGGCAGGGAAGAGCCTCTACGCCACGGAACCGGGGACCATCCGCGGCGTCGCTCAGCTGTCGGACGGTCGCGCGCTCGTGGACGCGATCGTCGAAGCGCACGCCTCGACGTCTCTCGCCGCCATGAACCCGCCGGTCCCGCAGCAGCTCTGGCCGCGCACCATGACCGCCGTGACCGACGTGAACGGCGCGTTCTCGATGTCCGTCGATCCCGGCATCTACGACGTCGTCGTTCGCCCGCTCGACGGGACCGGGTTCCCCTGGATGACCGCCGCGTCGCAGAGCGTCGGCGCGGGGACGGCGCTCAGCCTGACCCCGTTCGTCGTGCCGGCGCCGATCTTCATCGACATGACGCTCGAGGACCAGGGGCGCCCGCTCGTCGGCGCGATCGTTCGCACGTTCACCGCGGCGCCCGGCCCGCTACCGGACTCGGGCGCTCCGCCCCCGCAGGTCGAGCTCGGGTCCTGGCTCACGGACGCGAACGGCCATTTCTCGATGTTCGTCGCTCCGCCGCAGTAGCCCCGGTTCCACACGGCCATCTATCCAGCGGGATTTGCTGGTATGCTCCTGGCGAGGCGGTATGGCGACAGACGAAGCGCGAATCCATCTCCTGGCCCGCATCGCGCGCGGGGGAGACCCCAAGCTCCCCACGCCTACGTCGATCTTGTCTCTTTGCGCCGCCGCGTACGGCGCGCGCCCCCCGGACGAAGCCACCGTGCCCACCGGGTTCGACCCTCACGCCGTCGCGCTGTTCGAGACCATCGTCGAGGGGGCGTATCTCGTTGCGAAGGCGGACGGCGAGTTCGACGACGCCGAGCGGAAGGCGTTCGAGCGGGTCGTCGTGAGCGCGTGCGGAGGGGCTGTGACGCCGAGCCAGATCGGCTCGCTCGTGTCCGACCTGCAGGACCAGCTCGACGAAGACGGGCTCGAGCGGCGCGTGTCGCAGATCGCGCGCTCGGTGCAGAAGAAGGATCACGCGATCGAAGTGCTCCGCATCGCGGCGCTCCTCGCCGACACGAGCGAAGGGGTCAGCCAGGTCGAGCGCGACGTGCTCGGGAAGATCGCTGCCGGGTGCGGGCTCGAGGCGGGCGAGGTCGATAGAGCGATCGCCGACGTGAGAGCGGCGCTCTCGGAGAAGCCGACCTCCTAGACCGGCGGCTGCAGCCCCTCAACCCTCTCCGCGGAAGCGGGGAGGGGACGAGCACTGCCGCTCCGGCTGATGCGCTAGCCCAGCATCAACCGCGCGTCCCTGAACAGCGCCGCCTCCGACGCGCGCCCCGCGGCGAGCGCTTCTTCTTCGAGGCGCGTGAGCACGGCGCGCTGCGCGGGGAGGAGCTGTGCGCGGCGCTCGGGGGGGGCGTCTTCGAGGCGGGCGCTGAGGAGGGCGAGGAGCTCGAGGCTGCGGCCGAGGCGGACGAGGAGGGCGGCGAGCTCGTCGACGACGTCGTCGCGGGTCGGATCGGCTTGGAGGAAGCGAGTGAGCTCTTCGACGCGGGCGGCGGCCAGCACGTCGTCGGGGTCGCTGGCGTCGTCGTCGCCGTCCGAGAGAGGAGGGAGGGAGGTCGGGGGGGAGGTCGGGGTCGGGGGCGAGGGGGGGGTCGCGGCCGAGGTCGCGGGGGGGGCGAGGCGGGCGCAGACGTCGCGGTAAGCGCGGTCGAGGTCGGGGTCGCGCGGGCGGAGGCGGAGGGCGGCGGCGAGGTGGCGCTGGGCGGCGGAGAGGTCTCCGTGGTCGCGCTCGAAATCGGCGGCCTCGCGCAGCATCGCGGCGGCGGCGTCCGCGTCGCGGATGTCCCCCTCGTCGAAGCGGGCGGCGGCGAGATCGCGCACGCGGCCCCACGCCAGCGATGCGCCTGCCGTGTCGCCGAGGCCGGCGCGCCAGCGCGCCTCGAGACCGCGGGCGAGGAGGGCGTCGCGGGCGACGTTCGGGACGGCGCGGACGCGGGCGATCGCCGAGGGGCGGTCACCGAGCGCTTCGGCGAGTGCGCGCGCGAGATCGATCGCCATCGCGCTGACGTCGTCGCCGCGGGACTCACCGAGCTCGATCGCGCGGGCGAGGAGCGATGCCCCACGCGCCGCTCGCCGCTCCGCGCGCGCCGATCGACCCGCTCTCGACGGCACGTCCGAGGCTTCGCCTCGGCGTGGTCCACACCAGAGGCTGCGCGCCCCTTCCACGAGCGCTGCGCCGAGCCCGGCGAGCGCCTCGGGATCGTCGGGGGCGTAGCGCAAGGCGCGCTCGAAGAGGATCGCCGCCTCCGCGACGAGCCCCGCTTCACGCCACGCTTCCCCCGCGCGCCGCCACACGCCGTACTTCGCGCGCGCCCCCGCGGCGATCGCCTCGAGGTGCTCCACGTCGGCGAGGGCGTCCTCGATCCGCCCCGCGGTGAGCCGGCGCGCGACGCGCGTCCACCGGAGCCCCGCCATCGACGGCGCGCGGGCGACGGCGAGATCGAGCCACGCGAGGGCGTCGTGGTGGTCTTCGGTGAGGCTCGCCGCGCGCGCGTACGAACGGGCGGCGAGCGCGGGGACCGTCTCGGTGTCGCCGATGCGCGCCAGCGCGGCGATCGCAGCGCCGGAATCTCCCGCTTCGGCGAGCAGCTCGCCCGCGAGCGGGCCGCGCGGAGCGCCCGGATCGGGGTCGGCTTCGTTCAGCATCGCGAGGGCCGCCTCGGCGCGCCCACCCGCGAGGGCGTCGATCTCGGCGACGCGCATCGCGATCCACGGGTGGCGCGGCGCGCGCTCGAGGGCGGCGAGATCGAACGCGCGCGCGCGAACGAGATCGCCCGCGAGACGCGCGTCGTCCCCCTCCACGGTCAACGCCGCCGCTTCGCGCGCCCTCGTCGCCTCCTCGTGCACGTCTGCCTGGGGGCCGAGCGTCGCGTGCAGGATCCACGCATCCGTCGCGGCCGTCGTCATCGTCCAGCGGACGCCCCGGCACGACGGCGCGCGCGCCCCCGCCTCCGGCAAGACGACGCGCGCGATCCGCGTCGCGGCGTGCGCGAGGACGAAGCGCGCCCCCTCGCGCGTCGCGTGGTCCTTCGCGAGCGTACGCACGGCGGCGATCGCGAGCGCCGTGGCTGGCGCAGGAAGGCCGATCCCGCGCGCGTTCGCCACCGTGAGGCGGACGTCGTCCTCGTGCGTGTCGAAGGTCACTTCGAACGCGAGCACCGGGGGGTCGGCACTATCCCGCCCCGCGATCCCCACCGTCGCCGCATCGCGACGCACGGCGATCCAGACGTCCGGCGTCTCCGTGCTCACGAGCCCGCGCAGCTTCGGCGCCGCCCAGCGCTCGAGCTCCCGGCCGTCGACCTCGACCTCGAGCCGTTTCAGCTCCCCCCGCCGGTGACGGAAGCGCGAGACCCCGCCGGAGACGTCGAGCGGAAACCGCACACCGGGGAGGGCGACGGCGATGTCGGTCACGTCGATGCACCCGAGACGCGCGGGGCGGCCGAGCTCGAGCCCCAGGCCGTCCTTGCCGATCGCGAGGCGCAGCTCGACGGTCGGCGTGTCGCGATCGATCGTCGGTGAATCGAGGGCGGGCGAGCCGGCGCGCGCCTTCGCCGGAGGGACCGGCGTGCGGGACACGTTTGCAGGGGGAGGGGACTGGCGAGCGGGCACGGCTTGACGGTGGACGGCGTTTTCGCGCTCGAGCGCGGCGCGGTCTGCCACGAATCCTAGCAAGCGCCCGCAAAGGAAGCTCAGTTCTGGGCAAGGAGCACCAGCGCGCTCGACGCCGGCCCCGTCCCGGCTTATCGAAGCAGGAGTGCGCGCGCGCGATGTGCTCGGCCCCGGCTCCCCCCTGAGCGCGAACCTCCCCGGCTACGAGGACCGCCCGGGGCAGCTGGCCATGGCCGAGGCGGTCGAGGCCGCTCTCGCCGAGGAACGCCCCCTGTTCGTCGAGGCGGGGACCGGCACGGGCAAGACCCTGGCGTACCTGGTGCCGGCGGTCCTGAGCGGAAAGAAGGTGATCGTCTCGACGGCGACGCGGGCGCTCGAGGAGCAGATCTTCACGAAGGACCTCCCCATCGTCCGGTCGATCCTGGCGCCGCTCGGGGTCGACTTTCGGGCGGCGCTGATGAAGGGGCTCGCGAACTACGTCTGCAAGCGGCGGCTCGGGGAGCTGCTGGCGAGCGACGGGGCGTCACGGATCGGGAGCGACCGGGATCTCGCGCGGCTCGTCGAATGGGCGAAGGAGACGGAGACCGGCGACCGGGCGGAGCTGGCGACGCTCGCGGAGGACGCCACGGCCTGGAGAGACGTGCAGTCGTCGAGCGACACGCGGATCGGGGCGGCGTGCGAGCACTTCGACGCGTGCTTCGTGACGAAGATGCGGCGCGAGGCGGAGGAGGCGACTCTCGTGGTCGTGAACCACCACCTGTTCTTCGCCGATCTGGCGCTCCGGCGCGGGCGAGGGGGGGAGTACGCGAGCGCGATCCCGCCGTACGACGTCGTCATCTTCGACGAGGCGCACCAGATCGAGGACATCGCGACCGATTTCTTCGGCGTCCGCGTGTCGAGCTCGCGCGTGGAGTCGCTCGTGCGGGACGCGAGGCGCGCGCTCGTCTCCGCGAACCTGCTCACCGTGCTCGGAACCGGGGAGGCGAAGTCGCTCCTCGACGGGATCCTCACCGGGAGCATGCGCTTCTTCATGGCGCTCGGATCGCGCGCGAATCACGCGGCCGGGGAAGCTCGGCGGATCCTCTCGGAGCGAGACCTCGAGGGGGACGTGCGAGGGGCGCACGAGGCGCTCGACGGCGCGCTCGACGGGCTCTGGGCGTACGCCCTCGCGAACGATCGGCACGAGGCGGTGAGCGTCGTCGCTCGAAGGACGCGGGAGCTCCGGGGCGATCTCCGCTCGGTCCTCCAAGGGCGCGTCGCGTCCGAGGACGGCGAGCTGTCGGCGCACGTGGCCTGGTTGGACTTGCGGGAGCGGAGCGTGGCGATCGGCGCGAGCCCCGTCGAGCTAGGCGCGACGCTGCGCGAGGCCCTCTTCGATTGCGTCTCCGGCGTCGTCTGCACGAGCGCGACGCTCGCCACGGGGACGAGCGGCGCAGACCCGACCTTCCACTTCGCCCGCGCCCGCCTCGGCGCCCCGCCGGAGACGCGCGAGCTCATCGTCCCGTCCCCGTTCGACATCCCCGCGCGCGCCGCTCTGTACCTCCCGCGCGATCTCCCCGAGCCCGCGGATCCCGCGTTCGAGGCGGCCGCCGTGGCGCGGATCGTCGAGCTCGTCGACGTGACAGGAGGGGGCGCGTTCGTTCTCTGTACGTCGACGCGCGCGATGAAAGGGTTCCGCCGCGCGCTGGAGCATCGCCTCTCCCAGCCGCTTCTCCTGCAGGGGGAAGCGCCGAAGCACCTGCTCCTGTCGAAGTTCCGCGCGTCGGGGCACGCCGTGCTCGTGGCGACGATGAGCTTCTGGGAGGGGGTCGACGTGCCGGGAGACGCGCTGAGGCTCGTGATCCTCGACAAGATCCCGTTCGCGGTTCCTACCGAGCCGGTCGTGGCCGCCCGGTGCGCGCAGATCGAGCGGGAAGGGGGGAACCCGTTCGCGGAGTACTCCGTGCCGGTCGCCGCCATAACGCTGAAGCAAGGCTTCGGGCGGCTCCTGCGGACCAAGAAGGACGCCGGGATCGTCGCGCTCCTCGACAAGCGGGCCGTCACGAAGGGGTACGGAAAGCGCCTCCTCGCGAGCCTCCCACCGGCGACGCGCGTGGGGACGCTCGACGAGGTCCGGGCGTTCTGGCGGGGGATTGTGGCCTCTCGACAAATCCCCTACACCACGGACCCATGAGCGAAATCACCGCCATCCTCGCGCGCGAGATCCTCGATTCTCGCGGAAACCCCACGGTCGAAGTCGAAGTCCAAACGTCGAGCGGTCGCGGTCGCGCCGCCGTCCCGAGCGGCGCCTCCACCGGCGAGCACGAGGCGATCGAGCTCCGCGACGGCGACAAAGCGCGCTTCGGCGGAAAGGGGGTCTTGAAGGCGGTCGCGAACGTCAACCAGACGCTCGGCCCGGCGGTCCTCGGGCTCGACGCCCTGGATCAAGCTCAGGTGGACCAGGTGCTTCGCGACGCCGACGGGACACCGAACAAAGCGAAGCTCGGCGCGAACGCGATCCTCGGCGTATCGCTCGCCGTCGCCCGCGCCGGGGCAGACGCCGTGGGGCTCCCGCTCTGGAGGTACCTCGGCGGCGTGAACGCGCGCGTCCTGCCGACGCCGCACATGAACATCCTGAACGGTGGCGTGCACGCGGACAGCGGCCTCGAGATCCAGGAGTTCATGATCATCCCGAGCGGCGCGAAGTCGATCGACGAGGCCGTGCGCTGCGGCGCGGAGATCTTCGCCGCGTTGAAAGGCGCGCTGAAGAAGAAGGGGCTCACGATCGCGGTCGGCGACGAGGGGGGCTTCGCGCCGAAGCTCGCGTCGAACGAAGAGGCACTTTCGTACGTCGCCCGCGCGATCGAGGACGCCGGATACAAGCCGGGGACCGACGTGAGCATCGCGCTCGACTGCGCGGCGAGCGAGTTCTTCGACAAGAAGACCGGCAAGTACACGTTCGACAAGAAGCAGGTGAGCCCCGACGAGCTCCTCGGCATCTACGAGAAGCTCGCGTCGGCGTACCCGATCATCAGCATCGAGGACGGCTGCTCCGAGGACGACTGGGACAGCTGGAAGAAGCTCACGGAACGGATGGGGCACAAGGTTCAGCTCGTCGGAGACGACATCTTCGTCACGAACGTCGAGCGCCTCGCGCGCGGCATCGAGGGGAAGTACGCGAACGCGATCCTCATCAAGGTGAATCAGATCGGAACGCTCACCGAGACCCTGGATACCATCCGCATGGCGACGAACGCCGGGTACCGCTCGGTCATCAGCCACCGCTCGGGGGAGACGGAGGACACGTTCATCGCCGACCTCGCCGTGGCGACGAACGCCGGGCAGATCAAGACGGGCTCGCTCTCCCGCTCGGACCGCGTCGCAAAGTACAACCAGCTCATGCGCATCGGGTTCGAGCTGGGCGAGGGGGCGGTGTACGCGGGGAAGACGCCGTTTCGGCGGTGAGCTCGCGTCCGGTTGCCGGTGCGCGCGCCCGGCCCCATGTTAACAGCCCTCCAGGAGCCGCCGATTCATGTCCAAGTCCAAAGTCGCCGTCATCAAGTCCAAGCCGGAAACGATCCTCAAGGACATGGAGCGGCTCTGCGATCTCGCCGGGATGGCGAAGGCCCTCGCGAAGAACCGCACGACGATCCTGAAAGACAACATCTCGTGGCACTACCCGTTCCCCGCGGCGAACACGACGCCGTGGCAGATGGAAGGGGCGATCCTCGCGCTCAAGAAGAGCGGCTACGACGACATCACGTGCGTCCAGAACAAGACGGTCGTGACGAACGCGTTCAAGGGGGAGGACCTCAACAACTACGTCCCGCTCTTCAAGAAGTACGCGATCCCGGTCCTGTACAACTTCAAAGAGAGCGACATGAAATGGGTCGAGTACCGCCCGAAGGCGCGGATGCACGTCCTGCACAAGATCTTCCCGGACGGGATCCAGATCCCCGACTACTTCTTCGGGAAGAACATCGTCCACCTGCCGACGATGAAGTGTCACATCTACACGACGACGACCGGCGCGATGAAGAACGCGTTCGGGGGGCTCCTCGCCACGAAGCGGCACTACACGCACTCGTGGATCCATCGCACGCTCGTCGATCTCCTCGCCATCCAGAAAGAGATCCACACCGGCCTCTTCGCGATCATGGACGGCACGACCGCCGGCAACGGCCCCGGCCCGCGCACGATGTTCCCGGTCGTGAAGGACTACATGCTCGCGAGCGAGGATCAGGTCGCGATCGATGCCGTGGCTGCGAAGATGATGGGCTTCGACCCGATGAGCCTCGAGTACATAAAGACCGCGCACGACGACAAGCTCGGCGTCGGGGATCCGCGCGACATCGAGATCGTCGGCGATGACCCGGACGGCGTCCGCAAGGAGAGCTGGGGGTTCGAGGTCGGCGACAACGGCGCGAGCGTGATCGGCGACCTGATGTGGTTCGGGCCGATGAAGAAGTTCCAGAAGCTCTTCTTCCACACGCCGCTCGTGAACGTGTTCATCGCCGGCAGCGAGGCCTACCACGACTATTACCGGTGGCCGCTGAAGGACAAGCGGACGTTCGAGAACTGGAAGCGTGAGACCGGCTGGGGGAGGCTCTTCGCGGCGTACGAGCGCGGCGAGGCGGACCGGGTCACGAAGCGGGCGAGCGTGAACGGGGCGCACGCGCAGGTCTGAGCGCAGCGCCAAGCGCAGCACCAGCGCGAGTAAGAGCGTGTCGTACAGCTCTCACCGCCAACCGCGCCGGCATCGTGAGTGGTGTATCCTCCGTCGCTGAGTGAAAACGATCGAGGAGATGCTCCGCAGTCTCGCGCGGGGCGACGTTACCGAATTCGCCGTCGTCAGTGACCGCCTCCCTTGCATCAAGGTGAACGGCGCATTTCAGCCGATCGACGACGACGCCCCGAGCACCGACGCGGTGCTCGAGATGCTCGTCTCGGCGGGGGGGAGTCGCTACGTAGACTCGCTCGGCGCGAAGGCGTCGCAGTGGTCGATGCGGGTCGACGGGCTAGGGCTCGTCGGCGTGACGGCGCTCATGCGAAACGACGTCGTCCAGGCGCGGTTCGTCCTCGTGAAGCGGGACATACGCGCCGAGCCGGAGGACGACGACGGTCCGACGATTCAAGGACGCGGCGGCATCGGCCGGGCCGACATCGACCCTCGCGCGCGCGGCACGAGGTCCGCCCCCCCGCCTCCACCGCCCGCTGCAGCGGCCGCTCTCGTCGGCAACGAGCCCGAGTTCGACTTCGAGTCACGCGGGCGCGCGGCGGAGACTCGCGCGACGGGAACGCGTGGAGGCGCGCCGCGGTCCGGGACGAACGAGATCGACTCCGCGCCGATTTCGTCCTCGGATCTCGTCCTCGAGGGCCCCACGGCGCCTCGCGGGATGCGGGCCCCCGCGTCCGCGGCGCCCCCCCCCTACGCGGCCC
Source organism: Polyangiaceae bacterium (assembly GCA_052147435.1). Lineage (GTDB taxonomy): Bacteria > Myxococcota_A > Polyangia > Polyangiales > Polyangiaceae > JBKQKP01. Next base: position 9,367 of record JBKQKP010000282.1, read on the forward strand.
CGGCCCCGGCGCCGGCTCCCTACGTACCTCCTCGCGCGGCCCCCGCCCGGGAGGCTCCCCGCATCATGCCGTCCGAGGGGACGATCGAGAACCTGCTCCTGCAGGCGCGCGGGGCGTCCGCGAGCGATCTCCACGTCGTCCCCGAGCGCCCGGTCCTCTTCCGCATCGCCGGTGACCTCGTCCCTCGCGGTCAACCGATCGACGAAGCGTACGCCATGGGCATCGTCGAGGCGATCGTCCCGGCGCGCCTCCGTCCCCAGCTGGAGACCGAAGGCTCGTGCGATTTCGCCCTCGCGGACGTGCACGGCAGGTTCCGCGTCAACGTCTCGAGGCAGCGGACCGGCCACAAGATCTGCGTGCGCCTCGTCCCGGCCGAGGTCCCAACCCTCGAGTCGCTCGGCCTCCCCGCGCAGATCGCGAACGCGACGCACCACCACCAGGGGCTCATCGTCGTCACGGGTCCGACCGGCCACGGCAAGACGAGCACGCTCGCGGCGATCGTCGACATCATCAACACCAACACGACCCACCACATCATCACGGTCGAGGACCCCGTCGAGTACGTCCACCCCCGCAAGCGCGCGATGATGAGCCAGCGCGAGGTCGGCTCGAACACGAAGTCGTTCGCGGCGGCGCTGAAGGGATCGCTCCGCGAAGACCCCGACGTCATCGTCGTCGGCGAGCTGCGCGACACGGAGACCGTGCGCATGGCGCTCTCGGCGAGCGAGACGGGGCACCTCGTCATCGGCACGATGAACACGCCGAGCGCCGCCAAGACGATCGACCGCCTCATCGATCTCTTCCCCCCTGCGGACCAGGCGCAGGTCCGGATGACCCTCGCCGGCGGCCTCCGGCTCATCGTCAGCCAGCGCCTCATCCCGAACGCCGATCGCACCGGACTCGTCGCCTGCGCCGAGCTCCTCCCCGGGTCGATCGGCCTCTGGAGCCTCATCCGCGACAACAAGACGTTCCAGATCCCGAGCCTCCAGCAGCGCGGCAAGGGGATCGGGATCATCCGGATCGACGACTCGCTCGTCGACCTCGTGAAGGCGGGGCGGACGACGCTCGAGATCGCCAAAGAGTGGGCGGAGAACCCGGAGGAGCTCGAGCTGACCGTCCTCGGCAAGCGCCCGCAGATCGCGCCGCCGATGCAGCCGCCGAAGCCAGCGGCATCGCCGGGCGAAGGCGCGAAAGAGGGGATGGCCGGGATCCTCGGCAAGGCCGGCAACCTCTTTCGCAAGGGTGGGTGATCCGTGCCCGCGATCGATCGCCTCTTCGACCAGCTCCTCTCGATGAAGGGGAGCGATCTGCACCTCGGCGTCGGCTACCCCCCGCTCGCGCGCGCGCGCGGCGAGCTCGTCGCGATGCGCGACAACCCCGTCACGTCGGCGGAGGTCGAGGCCATCCTCTTCGAGATCCTGAACGAGAAGCAGCACAGGCAGATCACCGAAGAGCTCGACCTCGACTTCGCCTACGCCTTCGGCGACAAAGCCCGCTTCCGCGCGAACTACTTCTACAAGATGAGCGGCCTGGGGGCCGTCTTCCGCACGATCCCCACGAAGGTGCTCACGCTCGCGGAGCTCGGGACGCCCGACTCGGTCCGCAAGATGGCCGACCGGCGCGCGGGGCTGGTGCTCGTGACCGGTCCCACCGGCTCCGGCAAGTCGACGACGCTCGCGGGGATGATCAACCACATCAACGAGACTCGCGCCTGCCACATCCTCACGGTCGAAGACCCCGTGGAGTTCGTGCACCAGCCGAAGAAAGCGCAGGTCACGCACCGCGAAGTGGGCCCTCACGTCTCGAGCTTCGCGACGGCGATCCGGAGCGCGGGGCGCGAAGACCCGAACGTGATCCTGATCGGCGAGCTCCGAAACAACGAGACGATGAAGCTCGCCCTGCAGCTCGCGAGCTTCGGCGTCCTCGTCTTCGCGACGGTGCACACGAACAGCGCCCCCGCGACGATCGATCGCATCATCAACGCGTTCCCCGCCGACGAGCAGCCGCAGGTCCGCGGGATGCTCGCCGAGGGGCTGGCCGGGATCGTGGCGCAGCAGCTTCTGAAGACGGCGGACGGCAAGGGGCGCCTCGCGGCGCTCGAGATCCTCGTCGGAAACTCCGCCATCTCCGCGCTGATTCGCGAGGGGAAATCGTTCCAGATCCCGAGCATCATGCAGGGGGGGCAGGCGCTCGGGATGCAGACGATGGACATGGCGCTCGAGCGCCTGGTCAATCAGAAGCTCGTCGACCCGGAGGTGGCGCTGGAGAAGGCAAGCGACAAGGAGTCGTTCGCGAAGCTCCTGGGGCGATTGAAAAGCCCCGACGGGGAGCTAGGCGGGGCGGCGCACTGAGCGAAGCACCGAGAAGGGGGGGCCCCTCCTCGCTTCGCTCCTCGGGATGAAGCACCTGGGGTAGGATGCCGCCTCGCGGAAGGCCCCCCGAGAGCGTATGGCATCGTCCGAGCGACCCAAATCCGAGCGACCCACGCGATCCGAGCGCCCCACGGTCGACGACTCCGAGTGGCGCGCGCTCCTGGAGGGGGCGCTCGTGGCCGTGCTCGAGGCCGCCGACGAAGGGGTCTTCGTCTTCGATCGCAACGGCAAGTGCCGGATGATCGGGCGGCGCGTGGCGGACCTCTTCGGGATCGATCCCGCCAAGCTCGTCGGCAAGCTCCGGTCCGAGGTGCTCGGCGTCGTGTCGCGCGCGTGCGACGAGCCCGACGCGTTCCTCGACGCGGTGAGCGTCGATGACCTGATCGAGCCGGCGAGCGTCATCGGCGAGTTCGACATCGTCCACCCGCGCCCGCGACGGATCGTCTGGACCTCGTTCCCGATCGTGCGGCAAGGGGCGGCGTGGGGGCGGCTCGGGCTCGTGCGCGACGTGACGCGCGAGCGCTCCGCGGAGCGGTCGACGCGGCAGCTCCAGAATCGCCTCGAGCAGCTCGTCCCCGTAGACACGCTCACCGGCCTCCCCAACGCGCGCCGCTTTCGCGAGGAGCTCGAGCGCGAGCACGGGCGCAGCTCGCGCGCCTGGGACAGCTACGGTCTCGTGCGGGTCGATGTCGACGGCATGCAGGCGATCAACGACGAGCTGGGGGTCCCGATCGGCGACGTCGTCCTCGAACGGGTGAGCGAGTGCCTCGACGCGTGCCGCCGCGAGTACGACATGGTGGCGAGGTTCGAGGCGGACGAGTTCGTGGCGATCTTGCCGGGGGCGGATCGCGTCGCCGTCGAAGCCGTGGCCACGCGGATGGTCCACGCCATCTCCGCGCGCGACTTCGAGCTGGCCGACGGGCGGAGAGTGACCGCATCCGCGGGGGCGTGCGTGTGGGTCCCGCCGTCCGGGGAGACGGGGGAGGACATCCTGCGCCGCGCCGGGGAGGCGCTCGAGGACGCGAAGGGGAAGGGGAGGAGCGGGGTGTCGATCGACTCGACGCAGGGCTAGAGCGCTCTGGCCTCGCGCACCGTCCTCCTATTGGCAGCTGTTGGACGGCCCGCACGTCTCTCCCGAAGCGGTGCAATCGACGCAATTCACCCCCGCCGAGCCGCACTGCGTGTTGCTCGGGATGAGGACGCACGTGCCGTCGCTGGCGCAGCACGTATCGCAGACCAGGAACGAGCAAGGCTGGGCGGAGTCGATGCTGTTCTGGTCGGGGAACTCGTTGCCATCGAGGAAGAGGATGGGGGCGTCCGGCACCGCGGAGTCGACCCCCTGAACGGGACCGGTGTCCTGGCTGCCAAGCGTGCCGTCCCCCGGCTGGCCTCCGTCGCTCGAGCCTGTCTCCCCGGCGCTCCCCGTGTCTCCCGTCGCTCCGGTGTCCGACTTGACGATGGACGACGTGTCAGGGCCTGCCGAGGCGTCGTTCCCCTCGTCGCCGGTCGCGAGCGGGGGGGGCGAGCTCGAACAGGCGACGCCGAGCATCGGGGACAAAGAGATGCAAGCGAGCGCCGTGGCGGCGCGGATCAGGATCTTCTTGTTCATAGCGAGCTCACTGCGAGGGCAAGCAATCGAACTGCTGGTTCCACTGCACGAGCGAGGGGGCGCTGTGACCGTCGGTCGATGGGATGAGCCGGACGATCACCTCGAGGTAGAGAGCTGACTGGTCGCCGGCGGCCTGGAGCGCCGACTCTACGTTCTGCGAGCCGTTGGGGTACGGGATAGTCGCCCCCGAGACGATGGTCGGGAGCTGGACGAGCGGCGCGGCGACGTTCGCCCCCCCCGCGTCCACGGTCGTGGTGAGGAGGGCGGGGTTGTTGGCCGTCTCGACGTCGATGATGATCTCCGAGTTCGACGGCGTGATCGTGCCGTACTCGAAGTTCCCCCAGATGGGGCGCGTGCCGGACGGGCAGACCGGGCTGTAGAGCCGAACGAAGTCGGCCTCCTGGTAGTACGGCAGGGGCGGCGGTACCACGCACGTGGGGGGCGACCCGCCGCAAATGGCGTCCGTCGTGCAGCACACGGGGTTGCTCGCGCAGTTGTCGCCGAGGTCGATGCACTGCCCAGGGGGCGGCGTCGCGACGCAGTGGCTGGTGGGCGGGTTCGGGTACGCGGGCAAGGGGTTGTCGAGCTGGCACTCCGCGCCGGAGCAGCAGTCGAGGTTCGACGAGCAGGTCGTGCCCGAGCCTGCGGCGGTGCAGGCGTTGAGCACCCAGTACCCGCGCGAGTTCCCCGCGACCAGCTCCTGTCCGTCCAGGTAGAAGGCCGGGTGGCTCGGGTCGTGGGTCGTGTCGGTGACCCCCGTGTCGAGCGCCGCCACCCAGAGCTTCTTCGGCGTGATCTTGCCGCTGCCGGGGGCGATCGGGGCGTAGCGCGGGTCGCTCCAGTAGGGGTTCGCCGTCGTGATGTCGCCGTACGCTCGTCGGCTCGTGAAGACCGCCCAGGCGTACCCTCCGCGCGCCTGCGGAAGGATCGTGGGCTCGTAGTTCATGTTCCAGTCGGCGCCGTAGGTCGCCGGGACCCAGCCGCTCTGGGCAGCGGCGTTGGTGGTGGCGCTGTAGTTCGGGTCTGCCGGGAGATACGAAGCGTTCACCGCAGCGCCGTTCGGGCAGTTCTGGTGGCCCGACGCGTCCACGGGGTCGACCACCCCGTTCAAGCAGTTGAGGCGGCGCGGCGTCTTGGTCGCGAGGTCCGTGTACCAGAGCTCCGAGTGGACCCCTTCCTCCTGGCAGTCGTCGCTCCCCGGCTCGTTCGCGTCGCACTGCGAGCGGGTCTCGGCCTGGCTGCGGCCGCTCCCCCAGGACGTGCCGTTGTTCGTGTACGTCTCGAAGTGGAACACGAGGTTGCTGCTGTCCGGGGTGAACGTCGGGAACCAGGCGACGCCCGAGAGCCCTCCACCACCGGTCGTGGGGAGCGGCACCGACGGGGCCGTCGCGCCGGGCCTCGCCACGAAGCGCGGATTGGAGAACGCGCTCGAGCTCTTGTTGAAATCGACCACGGCGAGCGACTTGTTGTCGCCCGACGTTCCGCTGATCTTGCCGCCCGAGGACGACTGGAAGTTGAACGCCAGGTGGGTGCCGTCGGGCGAGAATGCCGGGGTACCCGCGAAGAGCGTGCCGTTGAGAACGGAGCTGGAGCTCAGCGACGTGTTCGCCGCTGCGACGAGAGTCGGCGCGGTCGGCGTCGTCATCGAGTAAAGGACGCTGTTGTCGCCGGTGTCGGCCCCCTGGAGGCCCGCCGAGTTCGTGAAGAACATCGTGCCGTCGGGGTACTGCCCGGCGAAGTCGAAGTTCTGTCGCGAGTTGGACGCGCACGTCATCCCTACCTCGCCGGCGTTCACCGTGCAGGGGGGGTTGCTCTCCGAGCTCGGGAGGCCGAGCCAGTGCGACACGGTGTCGCTCGAGTCCTGCGTGATGAGGCTCGTTCCGTTCGCGTTCACGGAATGGCACACGCGGCACCCGGCGAGGCTCTGAGGCTCCCCTGTGCACGTACCGATGTTGTAGCTGTCGTACCCTTCGATCGGGGTCGGGAGCGCTTGACCCGGCTGAATCTCGAGCGTCGCGGCGCCGAAGTAGTCCGGATCGCTCGACGGGTTCGGAGAGCTCCCGTAGATGCCGTTGTAGTTGAAGACCTCCTGCGTGCCGTACGTGTTGTAGTAGACGGTCCCCTTCAGCTGGTCGGTCGCGAGCTTGATGGTCACGGCGCCTTGCGGATAGAGGTGCCCGCTGACGAGACGCTGGACCGTGATGTAGGCCGTCTGCCCGAGGGCAGCCTGGTTGAACGAGCTCCACGCGGCCGCGGAGAAGGATGCATGGGATGACGTGAAGCCGAGGGCGATTGGGCTCGCGCTGTACGGATCGCCGTAGTTCGCGTCGTCTTCAGGGAGAAGCTCCTCGTAGTTGAAGACCGATCCGTTGAGCGGATACTTCAGAGACACCATGACCGCGGACGCGATACCGGTGCCGCCGACCGTCGAGATCGTGCACGTTGCCGTCGCGCCGGAGCCGTCGCCGCCGGTCAGAGAAACGGCGGGGGCGGACGTGTACCCGGAGCCTCCGGCGGTGATGGCGAGGCCGCTCACGGAACCCGTGATGGCCACGATGCCGACAGCGCCTGATCCGCCGCCACCGAAGATGGGCGTCGTCGGCAGCGTGTAGCCGCTACCGCCGGTGTTGACCACGACAGAGGCGATTCCGTTGGTCATCGGGGCGATGAACGACGCTCCCGAGCCTCCGCCTCCGGTGAAGACGACGGTCGGCGTGGTCGTGTAGCCGCTCCCGCCCGCCGTGATCGTGATGTTGATGACGCCGTCGGCGAGCGTCGGAGTAAACGTCGCACCGGTGCCGGGGCCTGCGCCGCCGTTGTCGATGAACGTGACGGTCGGGGCGGTGGTGTAGCCGCTGCCGCCGTTGACGATGGTGACGCTCGAGACCCCCTGCGTCAGGCTCAAGCCGGCCGTGGAGAGTGTCGCGCCGGTACCGGGTCCCCCGATCGTCGCCGACGTGGGGATGCTCGTATACCCCGTGCCGCCGTTCGTAATCTGGACCGCCGACACGCCGTTCGTCAGCGTCGGTGTGAAGGAAGCGCCCGTGCCCCCTCCACCGATCGTCGCGGTCGGGACGCTCGTGTAGCCCGTGCCTCCCGCGGAAACGGTGACCTGGTTGATTCCGCCGGTGAGCGTGAGGGCCGTCGTGTACGTGGCCCCCGTTCCGCTTCCCCCGGCGAAGCTGATCGTCGGCACCGAGGCGTAGCCCGCACCGGGGTTCGTGATGGTGAACGAATAGATGCCTGTCGAGAGGGTGGGCGTTGGAGCTGCGATCGTGGAATCGGTGACGCCGCTGAGCGTGACCGTCGGAGCGGCGGTGTACCCATATCCCTGGGGGCTCGCGTTGATGGCGCTGATGTACTTGTAGGTGCCGCATGTCACGGTGAACGTGACGCTCTTGTTGCCACATCCGGTCGCGGTGATGGTCGTTGCGGCCGGACACGAGGCGTCGCTGCCGGGGTTGGTGATGACCGTGCTCGTAACGCTGCCGGAGCTGTTCGTCGCTGCCGTTCCCGCAAAACCCCCGCTGCCGGCGAGCACGATCGTGGAGCAGCTGTGCGTCCAGGTTGTGCTGGTCGTCGCAATCGCGAGTGCGGTAATCCCGAGGGCTACCGACGTCGTGCTCACTGTGGCCGCGGCCGCGGTGCCTGTCGTGGTACCCCCAGTAAATGACGCGGAGGGGGTGGTCCCCCAATACAGCGTCCCGGTACCCGTCGACGTGTAAACCGGCGTCGCGACCACGTTGGTCGTCGTAACCGACGCCGTCGCTGCAGTCGTCGGTGCGCCGCCGTTGATCGTCGCAGTGGCCCCCGTGTAGCCTTGGCCGAATGTCGTCAGCGTGTACGTTCCTGGCGTGACCTCCTGGGTGGTCGTCGCCGTCGCCGTTGCGCCCCCTCCGCCGCCGCCCGTGAAGCTTACGGCGACCGGCGACCCCGAATAGCCCGAGCCCTGGTTCGCACCCGTGATCGGGAACGTCCCCGTCTGAACCTCTCCCGTCAGGATACCGGTGGCGACGGCTCCGCTTCCTCCCCCCCCAGTGAACGTGACCGTGGGCGCGCTCGTATATCCCGTCCCCAACGCCGACGTCACGTAGGTACCCAGCGTGAGCTCTCCCGTTAGCGCCGCGGTCCCCGTCGCGCCCGAGCCGCCACCGCCGGTGAAGCCCAGCGTGACCGGACCGACGAAGCCGGACCCCGGTGTCGTGGGGGCGAACGTCCCGGTGTTCAGCGCCCCGGTCGGCCCCTCGTTCGCTACCGCCGCGGCTCCGGAGCCTCCACCACCACCCGTGAAGGAGACGGTGGGCGCGCTCGTGTACCCCTGTCCGGTCACGGTCAGCCCGTACGTCCCGACGGCGACCTCGCCGGTGAGCGTCGCGGTCCCCGTCGCGCCCGTTCCGCCGCCGCCCGAGAACGAGACGGGCACGGTGTTGCCGCTCGTGGCGGTGAAGCCGGTGCCCCCCGCGTCGACGGTGACGCTCACGACCGAACCGCTGATCGTCGCGTTCGCCGCCGCTCCCGAGCCGCCGCCCCCCGTGAACACGACACCAGGCGCGAACGTGTACCCGCTGCCGCCGTCTACGACCGAGATCGACGTGACGGAGCCCCCGTCGTTGCCGGGCGACCACTGCACGGTCGGCGGCAGCAGCCCGAGGGGGAGGACCACGTTCTGATAGGGGTAAAGGATCTGGAGGCCGTCGGTGCCTGAGGCCCCGGCGTCGAAGTTGTTCGCGTTCGAGCCCGTGGGGGCGCGCGACGTGTCGAGCACGTCGATCTCGACGTTGAGCGTCGCGGTCGCCGTGACGAGCCCCGCGGTCGCTCCGGCGTACGCCGTGACGGTGATCGGACCGGCGATCGGGTTGATGACCGTTACGTCTCCGGTCCCGTCGACCTGCGCGACTGACTTCGGCTCGACGCTCCAGACTGCGGCCGCGGCGCCCGTGTAGCACCCCGCGGGCGTATACGACGCGGTGAACGTGTCTTGAGGGAAGCACGTGCCGCTGTTGCAGACGCTCCCGGCGGCACACGTGTTTCCGGAGCCGCAGGCCGGGAACGTCAAGGAATAGAGGACCACCGTCTGCGAAGCGGGCGAGATGGCGAGGCCCGTACACGGAACTGCCGGCGGCGACGGGCTCACGGCGAGCGACAGCCCCGCGTCCGTGACGAGCAGCCCGCTCTCCTCGCCGGCATCGAGCCCCGCGGTCGTGTCGTCGATGACCTCGCAGTACGGGTCACACGGGTTGTTGCAGCTCCCCGCGTCCTCGCCGAGCGCCCTGGGGTGATGGGTGATCTCGCGCGAGACCATCTTCACGATCCCGCCGCCGCACGCGCCCCACTTCCCGTTCGTCCCGCACGTCATGCTCCCCTCGGAGCAGGTGACGGTGTTGCCGTTTTCGGAGATCTGGCTGCCGCACGGCTCGCTGGCGCCGGGCGTTGCGCACTCGCACCCGGGCGTCGGCGTGCTGCAGCCTCCGGGTCCTCCGGAGCTCGATCCGCCCGTCGTGGCGGTGGGCGGGGCGTTGGAGCACGCGCCGCCGAAGACGGCCAACGTGACCAAGATAGCCGCGGCGATCACGGCACAGATGACCCGGGCGCGACTCAGTCCGACCTTCATCCCAAAGCCCTCACCGTCCGGGGACGCGCAGACGCGCGGCCAACGTCCAGCGAACTGCAACCGATGTGCCCCTCGTACCGCGCTGGATTCACGGCGCTAGAGGCGGCAGAAAGCGGCAGAACCAGAGGATGAGTCTACGGGGGTCGGCCCCTTCGTACGAAAGGTTTTCCAGGGGCAGAACTCTTTGCGATTGCTGCGAGTGACACCCGTAGCGACACGCACGCACGTGCGCGGTCGAAGTGGGCGCGGGCTCACTTGCGCATGTAGTCCCTGCCGCTTCGCTCCAGGTACTCCTCGTAGCTCCCGCTGAAGTCGGTGAGCGCCGTGCACGGCGTGCCGTCAGCCGACTTGCCCGGCATGAGCTCGATGACGCGGTTCGAGAGCTCGGAGACGAAGTGGCGGTCGTGGCTCACGACGACGACGGTCCCCTTGAAGAGCTTCAGCCCGTCGAGGAGCCCTTCGATCGACTCGATGTCGAGGTGGTTCGTCGGCTCGTCGAGGACGAGGACGTTGTGTTGAAGGAGAAGCAACTTGCAGAGGAGGAGGCGCGCGCTCTCGCCCCCCGACAGCGCCTCGACCGGCTTGAGCGCCTGCTCCCCCTGGAAGAGGAGGCGTCCGAGGATCGCGCGGATCTCCTCTTGCGGGCGCTTCGTGTCCCACCCGTACAGCCACTGAAACGCCGTCGTCCCCGCCGCGGTGTGCCCGAGCGCCTCGTGGTGGTCTTGCGCGAAGTAGCCGACGGACGCGTCGTGCCCCCAGCGGACCTCCCCCTTGTCGGGTTGAAGGGTCTCCGCCTTGGTCTCCTTGTCGAGCCCCTGGAAGCCGCCGACCATCAGCTTGAGCAGCGTCGATTTTCCGATGCCGTTCGGACCGATGACCGCGATCTTGTCACCCCGATTCACGTTGAGGCCGAGGTCGCGATAAATGACCTTCTGCTGGGCCCCTTTTCCGAACGCTTTGGATACGCCGTCCATGCGAACGACGTCGCGCCCGCTCGGCTTTTCGAAGTCGAACCGGATGAACGGGCGGACGAGGCTGGAGCGCTTCGAACCCTTCGTTTCGATCACGTCCTCGAGCTTCTCGATCTGCTTCAAGCGCGACTGCGCCTGCTTCGATTTGGAGGCGTGCGACCCGAAGCGCTGAACGAACTCCTGCAGCTCTTCCTTCTTCTTCTTCGCGGCGTTCGCCGTCGCGTCGGCGCGCTGCTTGTTCTCGTACTTCTGGGCGACGAAGTCGTCGTAGCCGCCGGTGTAGACGGTGATCGTCTTGTAATCGACGTCGGCGATGTGGGTCGCGACGGCGTTCAGGAAGTGCCGGTCGTGCGAGACGACCACGAGCGTCCCCTTGAACTCGTCGATCAGGAACGACTCGAGCCAGCGGATCGACTCGAGGTCGAGGTGGTTCGTCGGCTCGTCGAGGAGCAGCACGTCCGGGTGGCCGAAGAGGACCTGGGCGAGCAGGACCCGCAGCTTGTACCCGGCGGCGAGCGACCCCATCGGCTCGGCGTGCTTCTCGGCGGGGAGCCCGAGACCGATCAGGAGCTCGGCGGCCTCGCTCTCGGCGGCGTAGCCGTTCTCCTCGGCGATCGTCCCCTCGAGCTCGCCGAGGCGCACCCCCACCTCGTCGGTCACTTCGCCCGCGAGGAGCCTCTCTTTCTCCTGGAGCGCGTCCCACAGGACCTTGTTCCCCATGAGGACGGTGTCGAGGATCCGCTCCTTGTCGTACTCGAAGTGGTTCTGCTTCAGGACGCCGAGCCGGAGGTTCCCCGGGATCTCGATCGACCCGGTGTCCGAGTCCTCGATGCCGGAGAGCATCTTCAGGAGCGTCGACTTCCCGGCGCCGTTGGCGCCCGTGAGGCCGTAGCGCTTGCCCGGGTCGAACTGCATCGAGACGTTCTCGAAGAGGACTTTCGGGCCAAAACGCTTGGTGAGCTTTTCGAGGACGATCATGGCGGGAGCGCGCGTCTCTAGCACGAAATACCCACCGCCGTTGAGGTCGGAGCTATCGTAGGCGTGCGAGCGTGCGCGACCCCTCCTTCTACGTCAGCGGCCTCCTCGAGCTTCACAACGTGTCGGACGCCGCAGAGCGTCGGGCCATGTGGCGCCAGTCTCTGGCGGCGCTGGCGCGAGCGACCGCCGAGGAGGGGCCCGGGCCGCTCGACGGGCTGCACCCCGACGCGCTCGTGAAAGGGGTCCGGGCGGCGCTCGCGAGCCAGCTCGTGGACGATCTCGACTGGCTGGAGCCCGCCGCCGCCGGCGCCGCGCTCTACGAGCTGGCGTCCGCGCTGCCGATCGGGCCGGAGCAGCGCGATCTGGGGCGCCGCGTGCTCGCGCGGCTCCTGGCGGCGAACGCCGAGTCGTTCATCGCGCTCGCGACGCGGATGGCCCTGTCGAGCGGGAAGGGGCTCGCCTCGGGGGCGGTGCGCGCACGGATCTCGCTCATCGCGGAGCTGCCGATCGGGATCGGGTTGAACGACGAACGGCTCGCCTTGGCGCTCGCGTCGAGGAGGGACCTGGCACGCGAGTGGATCGGGGCGGGGTCTACCGGATCGCTGGCGGCGCGGAGGCTCTCGGCGCGCCTCATCGAACGGGCGGCGCGCGAGGCGGCGAAGCGGGCGGCGCAGGGGGACTCGCACGCGCTCCGGGTCTTCTCGAGCGACGCCGTGAAGGACGCCTGGGGGAGGCTTCTCAGCGATCGCGAGTCGCTCGTCTGGCGCCACGTCGCCGTCGCGCGCGGGCTGCTCGCCCCGTGGATCGGCGAGCTGCGGACGCAGATCGAGGACTCGCTGTCGCCCAAGCACACGCCGACCGAGTGGCGGCGGGGGGCGACGTCGATCGCCGCGTACGTCGCCGTGAACCCGGACGCCGCGCTCCGCCTCGCGACCGCGGGGCTCGGCCAGCGAGGGCAGGGGGTCCTCGAGCGCGATCCGGGGGGGGCGAGCGCGTTCATCTGGGGCTTGCCGCGCGCAGCCGAAGCGGAGCCGGACGCGGCGACGGAGCTGCTCGATCAGGTGCTCGCCCGCGCGACCCCCGAGGTCGCCGAGGCGGTGCTCGAGCTCCGGAGCGAGTTCGGAGAAGCGCCGTTCGTCGAGAAGGCGTGTGCGCGTGCGCTCACGATGCTCCAGGAGCGCCCGGTGCACTCCGACCGCGACGACGGCGCCGAGGCGCTCGCGCGAGAGCTGATGCGCGATCTCGAGCGGGAGCCGCGAGAGGACCCGCCGCTCCGGGCTCAGGTGTCGAAGGCGCTGCTCCTGTTCGCGACCGACGGCGCGCGCGCGGCCTACCAGGAGGCGCGCAAGGTGCTCGACGCGCTGAGCGCGCAGATGGACACGCTCGAGGCGGTCTCCCGCGAGGACGACGCGAGCGATAGCGCGCGATCGAGCTCGATGGCGCGCCGGGCATCGCTGGCCGTCCTGCGCGACTTCGACGCGACGCTCCTCGAGCAGAACGTGATGAGCGATCTGCTTCATCTCGGCTCCTCGGCGGAGGCGACCCGCCAGCACGACGAGGCGCTCGACACGCTCCGCGAGCGCCTCTCCGAGTGGATCCTCGCGCGCGAATCGACGCCGCTCGCCGCCGGGGGCCAATCGGTCTACGTCGGCGGCGAGGCCCGCCCGGCCGTCGTCACGCCGAGCCACCCGACGCTCCGCCTGCGGCGCCTCCGCGCGCTCTTGCACCTCGTGGACGGCGACGTCGAGGACCCCGACGGCGACGCCGCCCGGGCAGCCCGCCTGCGCAAGCGCTGGCTCCGGACCGCGAAGTCGCTCCTCGGGCGCTTCGAGAAGGACCCCCCGTCGATCCTTCGCCGGACGATCCTCGCCGCCCTCGCGCGCGCGCTCGACGCCCTCGTCCGCGCCGGCGCGTGCGACGTGAGCGACGTGCTCCTCGTGGTCGTCCGCAAGATGACCGATCCGAAGGAGCTCGACACGCTCGCCGAGGCGTCGATGGCCCCGGATCTCATCCACGTGCTCCAGCGGTACGCGGAGTTCGTGCGCGGGGCCTCGACGCCAGGGATGGTGTCGCGGACCAAGCCGCACGACTCGCTCCTTCCGCCGTCCGTGCCGCTCAGCACGGCGATGCCCACGCTGGTCTCCAAGCTCGGCGCCCTCGAGTCGCTGTCGAAGGAGCTGTCGCCCGACGCATCGACCCGCACCGAAGCGCTGCGCACCGTCATCGTGCGCCTTCACTCCGCGCTGAGCTCGGTCGTGAGCGCGGGGTCCCTCACACAGCTCGCGTCGTCGGGAGGGGTCGACTCGGACGTCATCGTGCAGCTCGAGACGGCGCTCATGGCGCTCGCGCAGCTCTCGTCGGGGGCGCGCGCGCGCCTCGATCCCGATCGCGACTCGACCCCGCCACCGTCGATGGCCCCCACGCGCCCCCTCTCCGTCGCCGTCTCGCGCGTCCTGTCCGGCGCGGAGCCCGCGCTCAGCGAGCATGTCCTGTCCGCGTGCGTCGACGAGCTCGTCGGCGGGGTCCCCACGGCCATCGCGAGCATCGCGACCGGCGTAATCTGGGGGATCGCAGACCTCCCGGTCGACCGCGCGAGCCTCGAGAGCGGCTCGGTAAAGGTTAGCGAGGGGCAGCTCCCGGTCTGGATCCCGACGCGGCGGACGATCGGCGGCTTCTACGTGGTGAAGACGCTCGGCGGCGGCGGCTCGGGCTCGGTCTTCCTGGTCATCCGCATCGAGGAGAAGGGGGAGGCGAACGCCGAGCGCTTCGCGCTCAAGGTGCCCGAGTACTCGGCCACGGCGGCGCGCATGATCTCCGAGGCGGAGTTCTCGAACATGTTCCGGAGCGAGGCGTCCGCGCTGATCGCGATCCCGCCGCACGCGAACCTCGCCCGCTTCGTGACGTTCGACGCCGGGGCGCGGCCGAAGCCGATCCTGGTGATGGAGTTCGTCGAGGGGCCGACGCTCGAGCGGCTCATCGAGTCGCGTGCGCTCGACGTGGGGCGCGGGCTGACGATCCTCGACAACGTGCTCGCGGGGCTCGAGGCGATGCACGACGTGGGGGTCGGACACCTGGACTTGAAGCCGGGGAACGTCGTCTTGCGCAAGCAGCAGGAGGACGCGGTGCTCGTGGACTTCGGGCTCGCGGGGCGCCACGTCCGCCCCGGGTGCGCGACCGGCCCGTACGGTGCGCCCGAGGTCTGGGGGGCGCTGCCGGCGGAGTCCCCGGCGCCGGCGGACATCTACGCGTTCGGGTGCGTCGCGTACGAGACGCTGACGGGGAAGGTCCTCTTCGAGTCGGACAACGAGCTGGCGCAGATCGCGCTCCACGTCGCGCACGACGGCACCCCCGCGCCGGTGAAAGCGCTCCTCGGTCGCCCCGACACGAAGGCGCTCGGGGAGCTGCTCCAGAGCGCGCTCCGCCGCGAGCCCAAGCAGCGCGCGACGGCGAAGCAGCTGCGCGAGCGTTTGAAGGGGCTTCGGTCCAAGATTCAACCGTCGAAGTGGCCGCTGGCAAAATAGAAATAGAGAGAGAGACGGGTGCGCTCGCGCCGATCGAGGGCGAGCCCGATCCGGACGGCGCCGACTGCGTCGCGTGCGGGCGGTGTTGTCACCACGGGCCGAAGACGGTGCACCTCCTCGAAGCGGACGACGCGCGAATGGGGGAGGTCTTGCTCGAGCGGTACACGGAGCTCGACGGCCACGGACCGGGGTGGCGCTTCATGCGCAACGCGGGGAGCCGCTGCGGGGCGCTCGACACGTCGGTCCCGGGGCGCTTTCCGTGCGCGGTGTACGAGCGCCGTCCGGAGGATTGCCGGATCGTCGAGCCGGGGTCACCGTGCTGCCTGGAGGCGAGGCGCTTGGGGAGGCTCGGGACGAGCGTGGAGTTTCGGCGGGCGCGGTGAGCCCGGATTGGTTTGAACAGGAAGGGCGGAAGGGCGGAAGCTGTGAGCTTAGGACGGCCGCTTGATCGCCCCCGACAGGTCGGCGTTTGCGAGCGCGTTGAACCCGCCGATCGCCGTCGGGCCGAGGAAGACGATCGGGAGGTCATCCTGCTTGCACTTCGCCTCGCGCGTCACGAAGACGATCGTCGCCTCGTCCCCCGCCACGTCGAGCATCTCGTACGCGATCGCCTGCGCGTCGAGCGCCTCTCGGATCCGGGTGAGCTCGCGGACGTTCCGGTCCCCTTCGAAGTAGACCTTCACAGGTGCCGCGGGCATCGCGATCCTGTTCGTGTCCGCGGCAGCCGCCGTCGCTCGCCCCGGCCTCCCCGCGATCTCGGCGAGGCGCGCGCGCGCGCGACGGCGGGTCTCGAGCGCGTCAGCGGAGCAGAGCGGCTGCCCGAGCGTGACGTTCAGCCGGCGCGCGAGGTCCTTCGTGACTCGGAGCGGGGCGACGGAGTCGCCGCGAGGGGTGACGAGGGCGCGGTGCAGTGTGGTTCGGAGGGCGTTCAGCAGGGGGCCATGCTGTCGCCCGGAAGCGCGGCTCGGTCAAGAGCGACCGCAGCAGCGAGCCATTAGGCGCTCTTCTTCTCGAGCACCGTCACGCGCACTTCGAGCCCCTCCACACGCGCACGCAGCGCGCGGTCGGTCCGCAGCTCGTCCCGGACCTCGGCGACCGCGGACGCCACGGCGATCAGCTCGGTGGCGATCCGCGTCTCGACGCGGACGAGGTGGGTGTTCGTCTCGTCGATGCGTTGCGACAGTTTGGTCGTCGTTTCGTCGAGCCGCCTGTTCGTCTCGTCGATGCGCTTCGACAGCTCGGTTCTCGTCTCGTCGATACGCGCGTTCGTTCCGCGCACTTCGTCCCGTATCTCTTTCAGGATCTCGATGGTCAGATCGGTCGGCTTCATGACGTTCGCTCCGTGAGTATGCCACGCCAAGGAGCAACCCGCGGGCCGCGCTCCGGACGCCGAATCTACTGCGCTTTTTGGCGCGTGGAGGTGGCCGTGCCGGCCTTCGGGGTGGCCGCTGCCGGAGCCGCGAGCGCGCTCTCGAGGTCCTCGATACGGACTCCCAGCTCGCGCGCGCGTGTGAACGCGGCGAGCAGTGCAGTCCGCGCGGCTTTCGGGGCAGACCCGAGCGCGTCGGCCGCGGCGTACACGACGAGATCGGCGGCGAGGTGCGGCGCGAGGGGAGGGGGCGGGGGGGCCGGCTCCGGCGGGGACGGCGCGACGATCCCGAGAGACTCGAGCGTCTCGCTGCACGCCTCGGCGATCGACTGCGCGAGAGAGGCGTTCTTCGGGTGGGTGAGCTTCGCGAGCTCGCGCAGATGCATGATCGCGAGCGACGAGCGCCCGCTCGCCCAGCGCAGCGACGTCCGCTCGGACGCTCCGAGCGCCTCTCCGAACTGCCTGTGCGTCATTCCGAGCGCCTGCTGCGCCCGCGCGACGAGCTCGCCCGTCGGTCGATTGGGGAAGAGCGCGGGTTCTTTCATGGCTCCTGGTCTGTCGGCGAGGGTGGCAGGGGAGAGGGGCTCTCGTCGCGATCGCTCGCGGGGCTTGGCTGCCCGGCCGAGGAGCGTGGCAGTCGGGGGGGCGAAGCTACCCTCTCCTGGGGCGTGCTTGGCGGGAAATGAGGCGTCGTGACTGCCAGAGAGCGCCACGGGACTGCCAGAGGGCGCCAAAGGACTGCCACGTTCGGCGAATGAGCCCCTTGGTTGGCGGGCTTGGCCGCCAAAGACGGCGAACTGGGGGGCCGGTACGCCGTACCGACGGCCAACCTCGCCGGGTTGCCAGCCAAGCCCGCGCAGCCGTCGCCCTGGCAGGGGCTCCGGTCAGCCAACCCCCGGCGCTTCATGCCCGCTCTGCGCGACATACTCCGTGTACCCGCCGCCGTAGGCGTGCACCCCGTCGTCCGCCACTTCGAGCACGCGGTTCGACAGCGCCGCGAGGAAGTGCCGGTCGTGCGACACGAAGAGCATCGTCCCGTCGAAGTCGGCGAGCGCCTTCATCAGCATCTCCTTGGTCGCCATGTCGAGGTGGTTCGTCGGCTCGTCGAGGACCAGGAAGTTCGGCGGGTCGTAGAGCATCTTCGCGAGGACGACGCGCGCCTTCTCGCCGCCCGAGAGCACCCTGCACCGCTTGTCCGCCTCGTCCCCCGAGAACCCGAACGCCCCCGCGAGCGCCTTCATCGAGCCGATCGTCGAGAGGGGGAAGGTCGCCTGCAGCGTCTCGAGCACCGTCGCGTCGGCGTCGAGGAGCTCCATCGCGTGCTGCGCGAAGTACCCCATCTTCACGCTCGCTCCGACGCTCACGTTCCCGTCGTCCGGCTTCGTCTGCCCCGCGACGAGCTTCAAGAGCGTCGATTTCCCGGCGCCGTTCACCCCCATCACGCACCAGCGCTCGCGCCGGCGGATCAGGAGATCGAGCCCGTCGTAGATCGACCGGTCACCGTACGCCTTCTTCACCTTCTCGATCTTCGCCACGTCCTCCCCCGACCGCGGCGCCGGCCGGAAGTCGAAGACCCGCGCCACTCTCCGCTTCGGCGGCTCGACGCGCTCGATCTTCTCGAGCTTCTTCACGCGCGACTGCACCTGCGCCGCGTGCGACGCCCGCGCCTTGAAGCGCGCGATGAACGCCTCTTCCTTCGCGAGCATCGCCTGCTGCCGCGCGTACTGCGCCTCCTGGTGCGCCTCGGCGATGGCCCGCTGCTGCTCGTAGAACTCGTAGTTGCCGCTGTAGGTCGTGAGCTCGCCGCCGTCGATCTCGACGATCTTCGTCACGAGCCGGTTCAGAAACTCCCAGTCGTGCGACGTCATGACGAGCGCGCCTTCGTACTGGCGAAGGAACGACTCGAGCCAGATGATCGACTCGAGATCGAGGTGGTTCGTCGGCTCGTCGAGGAGGAGCGCGTCGGGGCGCATGAGCAGGATGCGACCGAGGGCGACGCGCATCTTCCAGCCGCCGGAGAGGGTCTCCACGGGGGCGTCCATCGAGGGCCCGCGCGCTTTGGACTTCTGCGAGCTGTCGTCGTGGAAGCCGAGCCCCGCGAGGATCTCTCTCGCGCGCGCTTCGAGCGCGTACCCGCCGAGCTCGTCGAAGCGCGCCTGCGCGTGCCCGAAGCGCTCCACCAGCTCCTCGAGCTCGTCGCCGCGTGACGGATCCGCCATGGCGTGCTCGAGCGCGTGGAGCTCCTCGGCCGCCTCCGAGACCTCGCCGGCCCCCGCCATCGTCTCCGCGACGACGCTCCGCCCCTTCATCTCGCCGACGTCCTGGCTGAAGTACCCGACCGTGACCCCGCGATCGACCGCGACGTTCCCCCCGTCCGGTTGCTCTTCCTTCATGATCATCCGGAAGATCGTCGATTTCCCGGAGCCGTTCGGCCCCACGAGCCCCACCTTCTCCCCCTTGAAGGCGCTCATCGACGCTTCGAGAAACAGGATCTGCTTGCCGTGCTGCTTGGAGATCTGGTCGAGACGGATCACGGGCGGACGTTTAGCACCATTGCTCGGATAGTCTCCCTACTGTGAAGCGCATCGTCGCCGTCGCGGGGACCATCGGCGCGGGGAAGACCTCGCTCGTCAAATGGCTCGTCAAACGCTACGGCCTCGTCCCCTTCTATGAGCCGAACGAGGCGAACCCGTACCTCGCCGACTACGCCGACATGAAGCGCTGGAGCTTCCACTCGCAGTGCTTCTTTTTGGCCCACAAGCTCGAGCTTCACCAGAAGCTCGAGAAGACGACGGCCCCGGCCGTCATCGACCGGACGATCTACGAGGACGCCGAGATCTTCGCGAAGAACCTCCACGCCCAGCGGCTGATGAGCAAGCGCGACTGGGAGGTGTACGAGCGGCTCTACATGGGGATCCGCCGCGCGCTCCGCCCGCCGGACGTGCTCATCGCGCTGACGTGCTCGCTGGCTGCGGCGAAGAAGCGAATCGCGAAGCGGGCGAGGCAGCCGGGGCGCGAGATGGAGAAGGAGATCCCGCACGCCTACTTGAAGCGGCTCCACGGGCTCTACGAAGCGTGGTTCGCGTCGTACGATCTGTCGCCCATCGTCACGATCGACACGACGAAGATGGACTACGTGGAGGATCTGGTGGACCTGATCGAGCTGACGAGGAAGCTCGACGCGGCGCTGGCGTAACGAATGCCCCACTCGTGGATCCCGCCGCCGGAGATCGCGCAGTTCCGCCTCGAGCGTCGCCTCGGTCGCGGCGCGACCGCTGACGTGTGGCTCGCCCGCGACACGCTGCTCGACCGCGCCGTCGCCCTGAAGATCGCGAGCACGCCGGCGTCGGGGGAGACCCGGACGCGCTTCCGCGTCGAGGCGCGCGCGGTGGCGAAGATGCATCACCCGAACCTCCTCGCGGTCCATCACGTGGGGGAGGTCGCCGAGCGCCCGTACATCGTGTGCGAGCGCCTCTCCGGGAGCAGCCTGGACGAGATCGAGCATCCGGTGCCGCCGGAGCGGGTCATCGCGATCGGGATCGATCTGGCGCGGGGTCTGTCGGCCGCGCACCGCGCAGGGGTCCTGCACCGCGACATCAAGCCGGCCAATGCGTTCCTCGCCGACGACGGCGTCGCGAAGCTCCTCGACTTCGGCCTGGCGAAGCTCGGGGACGCCCCGGTTCCGGCCGATCTCGCGTCGCCGAGCCTTCCAGACATCTCCGACGCGCAGGCTTCGGCGTCGCCCGGCGCGCTCGACGCCACTGACATCGGGACGACGCTGAGCGGTCGGATCGCGGGGACGCCGCTGTACATGGCCCCGGAGACGTGGCGCGGAGAGACGGCGACGCGCCGCACCGATGTGTACTCGCTGGGGGCGCTCCTCTACGAGCTTCTCACCGGGCGGGCACCGTGCACGGCGCAGAGCGTGCACGAGCTTCGCGCCAAGGTGCTCGCGGGGCGCCTCGATTCGCTCTCGGAGCGCGCCCCATACGCCCCCGCGGCGCTCGTAGAGATCGTCACACAGTGCTTGAGCGTCGCCCCCGCGGACCGACCGACCGCGGATGCTCTGTGCGACGCCCTCGCTCGGATTCTGCCGCGCCCCGCCTCGACCCTCGCCGAGGCGCTCGACGACCCCCGCGAGAACCCGTACCGCGGCCTGCGCGCGTTCGGCCCCGAGCACCGCGCGCTCTTCTTCGGACGCGAGGCGGAGACGGGGGCCGTGATCGCCGAGCTTCGGGCGAACCCGTTCGTCCTGGTCGCCGGGCCGTCCGGGACGGGGAAGTCGTCGCTCGTCCGCGCGGGGGTGGTCCCACGGGTCGAGAAGGGCGCGCTCGGCGCAGGCGGTCCGTGGGGGGCGATCGTCCTCGTTCCGGGGCGTCGTCCGATCGAAGCCTTGGGCCAGGCGCTGGCGCCGACGCTCGGGCGCAGCGAAGTGGACGTCGTCGCCCAGCTGACGGCGTCCCCCCCGTGGCTCGCGGCGGAGCTGCGTGCGGCGCGGTCGCGCGTCCTGCTCGTGATCGATCAACTCGAGGAGGTCTGGACGATCGCCCCCGCGGCGGATCGTGAAGTGTTCTTCGCGATCGTCGCGTCGCTGGCCCTCTCGGCAGGGAGCGTGCGCGTAGCGGCCACGGTCAGGAGCGATTTTCTCGGGCACCTCGAGGACATGGGGGACCTTCAAGCGCTCGCGCTGCGCGCGCTGGTCGTCCTGCGGCCGATGGGACCCGAGGGGCTACGGAGGGTCATCCGCGAGCCCGCGGGGCGACGGGGCATCCTGATCGAGCCGGCGCTCGTCGAGCGCCTCGTCGAAGGCTCCGAAGGGGGCTCCTTGCCGCTGCTCGAGTTCGCGCTGCGCGAGCTGTACGCGCGGAGCGAGGCGACGACGCAGACGATAGGCATCGCGGATCTCGAGGCCCTGGGAGGGGTGGAGGGGGCGCTCGCGACACACGCCGACGCAGCGCTCGCGCGCCTCCCGGACGTTCAGCGACGCGAGGCGCGCCGGCTTCTCCTGGCGCTGGTGACGACCGAGCGGACGCGCGCGCGTCGAGAAGAGCGCGACTTGCTGAGGGGCCAAGCCGACGGCCCGTCCCCCGGAACGGCCCCACCCGAGGACACGCGCGCCGCGCTCGACGCCCTCGTCGAGGCACGCCTCGTCGTAGCCGGCGCGGGAGAGCACGGCACGGACTACGAGGTCGCGCACGAGGCTCTCCTTTCGGGATGGCCCGCGCTTCGCACGTGGCTCGACGAGGAGTCGGCTGCCCGCGAGACCGCCGAGCGCCTTCGCCGCGCTGCGGCCGAGTGGGAGCGCGTTGGACGGACCGCCGAGGCGCTCTTCGGCGAACGCCAGCTCATGGAGCTCGACCTGCTCGCGGGACAGTCCTTCGACCGGGGGCGCGACGGCGAGGCGTTCGTGCGCGCGAGCCTGCAGGCGGTGCGGCGAGCTCGCACGCGTCGCTTCGCGCTGCGCATCGGTGCGCCGGTGACCGTGCTGCTCCTGGTGCTCGCGGTCGTCTACGCAATCCGCTGGAGCGATCGGCGGCAGGCTCGCGCGTTCGTGGCGGCGCGCCTCGCTGAGGCCGCTCCCGCCATCGGGGAGCTTCGGGACCTGGACGAAAAGGTCTCTGCGGCGCGCACGGACGCCTTCGCCCGCTACGACGCCGGCGACAGAGTCGGCGGCGACTCTCGGTGGAATGACGCGCTCGCGCTCGCGCAACGCGAGTCGGCCGCCTTCGTCGCGGCAAACGCTCCTCTCGGCCTCGCGCTCGCGCGTGATCCGCTCGACCCCCGTGCGCGGGTGCGCGCCGCCGATCTCGCGTTCGATTGGCTCCTCGCCGCCGAGCGCGATCGCGAGCCCGCCGTCGCGCGCGATCTCCTCGCCCGCCTCGCCCAGCTCGATGACGACGGCTCGCGCCGCGCGCGCCTCGCCGCTGCCGCTCACTTGCGCGTCGGCACCGCGCCGCCCGGCGCGCGCGTCGTGCTCCACGCCGTCCACGTCGATGCCGACGGACGGCGCGTCGAGGACGAGGGGCGCCCCGTCACGCTGGATGCGTCGCTGGAGCTCGCGCCCGGTTCCTACCTGCTCGAGGCGAGCGCACCGGGCCGCTATTCCACGCGTTTCCCCCTCGTCCTCGGTCGCGCCGAGGACGAACGGATCGAGATCCCGCTCCCCCCGTCCGCAGCGGTCCCTCCCGGGTTCGTCTTCGTCCCTGGAGGCACGTCGCTGCTCGGCGACGCTGACTCCGAGCGGGTGCGCCACTCGCTCTTCGCGGAGCCTGAGCACGCCGTGCAGGTCGCCTCATTCCTCATCGGCGAGCACGAGGTCACCAACGCCGAGTACCTCGACTTCCTCGCGTCTCTCCCGGACGCCGAACGCGCCGCACGCCGCCCGCACACGGCCGGCCTGAATGTCACCTACGATCGCGACGGCGCCCCTTCGCTGACGCTCGGCGAAACGACGGCCAGGCGAGGCGAACCGATCTGCCGCCCGAAGCGAGCCGTCCGACGCTGTCAGGACTGGCTGCGTTTCCCGGTCGCAGGGATCGTCTGGGAGGACGCCGAGGCGTACGCCGCGTGGCTCGCGGGGCGTGTCCCCGGCGCGCGCCTCTGCTCCGAGCGCGAGTGGGAGCGCGCGGCGCGTGGCGCCGACGGGCGGGTCTACCCCCACGGCGACGTCTTGCACGCCGGCGACGCAAACTTCGACGCGACCTACGCCGCCGATTTCGACCAGATGGGCGTCGACGAGGTGGGGTCCTTCCCGGGCGACGTCAGTCCGTTCGGCGTGGTCGATCTCGGCGGGAACCTGAGCGAGTGGGTGCAAGCCTATACGGTGCGCGGCGGCCTCTGGGTCGACTCGTCGCTCCACGTGCGGTCTGCTTTTCGCCTCGTCAACCGCGGCGCCCGGAATCCGTACCTCGGCATGCGGGTCTGCGCGGCCGCGCCGAGGGTCCCGTAGTCCTCGTGCCTCTCTATTTCGCGTCGGCGTCGGCGTCGGCGCAGACGCGAAGGCCGCTCCCCTTGAGACGCTCTTGGGGATCCCCCGTCGAACGGATCGAGATGGTCAGCAAGACGACCTCATCGGTCCACGACCCGTCGCGCTGACCGGCCTGCCCCGGTGTCGCGATGTCGAGTGGGCCGGACGTCCATTCCCGCTCGCTCCCAATCATGTCGTCGACGCCAAAGAGACTCCGCACGGCGGGGTGCGTGCCGACGGCACAGGGGCCAGAGTGGAGAGAGTCGCCTCGGTACGCAGAGAGGGTGCACGCGTCGGTAGGCCCGAGATCGCCGTTGCCGTTCGGATATTCCCGGTCGTCCGCGCCGCGCGCCGCCCGCTCCCACTCGCGATCGGTGCACATCCGCGCACCGGGGACGCGGCCCGATCGCGATAGCCACGCCGCGAAGCCGTCGCCGTCCTCACGGCTCGTTCCGTCCACCGGAAGGAGAGACCAGTCGACGCACGGCTGGGCTGGGCTGCAGTAGGGCTCTCCGGGCGCGAGAATTCTCTCGCGGCGCCTCCACACCACGCGGCCATCCTTCGCCAGCGCGAGGCCGATGGGCATCCGCGCCTTGCGCTCCGGTTCGGGGAGCGCACCGAGGTAGGCCACGTACTCGCGGTTCGTCACCTCGGTGCGCGCGACGAGGAACGCCCCGACCTCGACGTCGTGCGCGGGCTCATGGTTCAGCGAGTCGAGCCGGCTCGCGTCGTCGTCGCTGCTGCCGTAGATCGTCCGCCCGCCTGGGACGAAGATCATCCCCTCCGGGACGTCGGCCGCGCGGGGGAGGACGATCCGCAACCGGCTCTCTTCGCCGCGACGAACGACGAAAGGGGAGCGCGTCGTGTAGCGACCCGGAGCCTCCGCGACGATCAGGTACGACCCCGGCTCGAGCTCGCGGCGGTCGCCGGCCGTTAGCGGCGCGCGGTCGCTCTCGATCAAGTTCCGGGCGGCGTCTTCACGGTAGCGAGCGAGCGTGAGCGTCGCGCCGGGAGGCTCGGTCTCGACGCGCACGTGCGCCGGGGCGCGGAGCTGGGCGGCGCGCGAGCCATCGTCGTAGACGTCGAGGCGAGCGCGCAGCTCTTGGACGAGACTACGGTCATGAGCGCGCTCGGCGGCGAGAAGGCGCGCGAGGGTCACGTCCGCGTACAGACTCCGCGCGCTGCGATCCCCCGGCTCCAGTGCCAGCGCGTGGTCGAGCGCGGCGCCGACGTCGCGACGCTCGCGATCGACGTCTTCCTCGAGCGCGCGCATCCGCTTCCAGGTGTCCTCCGCGGGGCCGAGGTCGTCCTTCTCGAAGAGCGCGAGGGCCTCGTCGCGCACCTTCGTTGCCGCGCGTGCGCTCTCCTCGGCCTTCGCGTCGAGGACACGCGCGTCGGCGACGGCGCGCGCGACGGCTGCGCGATGGCGCGCGGTCGAGACGACCCATCCGGTGCCACCAAGAAGAACCACGAGGGCCGGGACCGCGAAAGCGAGGGCTCGTGCCTGGATCCGCGCACGGCGCAGAGCGGCGCGACTTGCCTCGACGAATTCGATCGCCTCCTTGCTCGCGTTGTCGAGCGCTCCGGGGATCGTGAGCTCGCGGAGGAGGCGCTCGGTACCCAAGCCTTCGTTGCCGCGCCCGAGCCTCGCCCACTCGCGCGCCGCGCCCGCGAGGCGAGAGGCGACGGCCCGCGCCTCGGACGCTTCATCGAGCCACGCCCGGAGGCGCGGCCAGGCCCGCGCGAGCGATTCGTGCGCGATCTCGTACGTCTCGCCCGCGACGACGAGCCGCCCGCGCACCAGCGCCTCGAGCGCCGCCCGCGCCGGGGCAGCCGGAGCCGCCTGCGGACCGACGAGGTCCTCGGCCGTGCGACGTGTCCGCGTCCCCCCCGTCGGGGCAACCCCGAGGCCGTCGGCGGCCGTCACCAGCGCCAGCAGGATGCGACGCGCCTCACCGCGCTCCTCCTCGCGCAACGTCGCGAGCACGGTATCTCCGTGGCGCGCGAGCGCCGCGACGGCGCCTCCGATCCTCTGCAGCGCCTCCTCGGGGATTATCCGGCGCGAATCATCCCGCGCCCCCCAGAGCTCTCCGAGCGCGAAGGAGAGCAGGGGGAGCGCTTCGTCGCGTCGCCTCACTTCGTCGACGAGCGCATCGATCATCTGCGGGGTCTCGAAATCGATCCCGCGCATCTTCGCCGGCGACACGATCGCCTCGCGAAGTCCTCGGCGGTCCATCGGGGGGACGATGTACGCGGAGCGGACCAGGTCCTGGCCGAACGAACCGAGCTCCACGAGGCGGTCCAAGAAGTCCCCGCGGAGCGTGAAGAGGACGCGAACGCCGGGGGCGAGCGCGCCGAAGCGCTCGAGAGCGTCGCAGAAGGCGGCGCGTTCGTCGGGGGGGGCGAGGGTCATCGTTTCTTCCAGCTGGTCCACGACGAGGAGGAGACCGCGATCGGTCCTGGCTCGCGCCAAGCGGCCGGCGAGCGCGCGATCCTCCCGGAGCGCTCCTCGCAGCTCGTCGCGGTCGCGCTCCACGAACGGAGCGATCACGCGGGCGAGCGCGTCGAGCGGCTTCGTCCCCGGGACCATCGTCGCGACGTCCCATGCCGTCCGCTCGCCGAGCTCGCCCGCCGCCACTGCCGGCGCAACCCCGGCGCGCGCGAGCGAGGACTTGCCTGCCCCGGAGCGCCCCGCGATGAGCAACCACGGCTGTCCCCGCAGCCGCTCCACGAGCTCCGCGACCTCGCGCTCGCGTCCGAAGAAGACCGCGGCGTGCTCGCGCTCGAACGCGCGGAGACCGCGGTACGGGTTCTCCGACAGAGATTCGCGCGCGAGGGTGGGGCGCCCGAGCGTCTCGAGAGCGCGCCGCAGCTCCTCGGCGGTCACGACCCCCTCCTCGGTCCCCGAGAGCGACGAGATCTGTTCTCTCAGGCTCCGGTCCGCGATCGAACCGAGGAGATCGAGGAGAGCCCCCACGTCGACGCGCTGGGCCCCTGCGCTCGCGGTTCCGTTCGCGATCCGCGCGCGATCGAGCCCCACGAGGCGAGGGAGCCCCTCGTCCGAGAGAATGACCCGCCCGGCACGAACGTCGCCGTGTGCAGCGCCTGCGGCGTGCAGCCCGGCAAGCGCGCCGGCCAGCCCCCGCCCGATATCGAGCACTCGCGCATCGGGGAGCGGCTTCGCGAGAGCGTCGAGGTGCTCCCCGTGCATGTATGCCGCAACGACGTACGGCCGCGCCCCCCCTTCGCGGACATAGTGCACGGGACCCAGGCTCGGGTGCGAGGCGCGCGCAAAGGCCCCCGCGACGGCGATGCGCGCGCGCCGCGCCTCGGCGTTCTCGGGGAGAAACGTGAGGACTACGGCGCGATCGAGCGAGCCGTCGACCGCCAAGAACGTCGATCCGTCCTGCCCCAGCGGCCGGACGAGACGATAGCCGTCGATCGAGCCGGCATCGCCGGTCGCTACTTCGGCCCCCGCTTGGACCATCGGGCAGAGGCTATCATCGCCTACTGTGGCCGCGTCTCGGCCGGCCCAGGGTTCCCAAGCCACGCCTTAAGTGCTCCCATTCCTCCGTGAGCACGGACCCTCTGCTCCCTGCCGAGCGCGCCGCCATCCTCGCGCGCCCGCGCCCGAACCGCGCGCTGCCGATCTTCCCTCCGGAAGACGCCCGCCGCATCGAGCCCCTCGCCGAGGCTCGCGACAAGGACGCCGCCTACCGCCCGATCGTCGCCGTCTGGGAGATAACCCTCCGCTGCGATCTCGCCTGCCGCCACTGCGGCTCGCGCGCCGGCAAGGAGCGCCCGAACGAGATGACGACCGCGGAGTGCCTCGATCTGGTCCGCCAGCTCGCGGAGATCGGCACGCGCGAGGTCGCCCTCATCGGCGGCGAGGCGTACCTGCGCGACGACTGGGTCGAGATCATCCGCGCGATCAAGGCGCACGGAATGATGCCCACGATGACCACCGGCGGGCGCGGGCTCACGCGCGAGCGCGCCGAAGCAGCCGGGAAGGCGGGCCTCTACTCGGCCAGCGTGTCGATCGACGGCGAAGAAGCGACCCACGATCGCCTCCGCGGCGTGCAGGGCTCGTGGCGCGCCGCGCTCGACGCGATGGCGAACCTCCGCGCGGCCGGCGTCTTCATCGCGGCGAACACGCAGATCAACCGCCTCTCGATGCCTGATCTCCCCCAGGTCCTCGAGCGCATCGGCGTTGCCGGCGCGAAGAGCTGGCAGATCCAGCTCACCGTCGCGATGGGGCGCGCCGCCGACGAGCCCGACGTCCTCCTGCAGCCCTACGATCTCCTCGAGCTCTTCCCGATGCTCGCCGCGCTCACCGAGCGCGCGAAGGCGCTCCGCGTGAACATCGTCGCGGGGAACAACATCGGCTACTTCGGCCCGTACGAGACGGCGTTGCGCGGTCGCACGCGCCACGGCCACTCGACCGGCTGCGGGGCAGGGAAGCTCTCGATCGGCATCGAGGCCGACGGCGCCATCAAGGGGTGCCCGAGCCTCGCCACGAAGACCTGGACCGGCGGCAACGTCCGCGAGACTCCACTCCGCGACATCTGGGAGCGCTCGAACGCCC
Organism: Polyangiaceae bacterium; assembly: GCA_052147435.1. GTDB lineage: Bacteria > Myxococcota_A > Polyangia > Polyangiales > Polyangiaceae > JBKQKP01. The sequence continues at coordinate 37,350 of JBKQKP010000282.1, forward strand.
TTCGCTACCAGCGCGACCGCGGCACGCGCGATCTCTGGGGTTACTGCGGCACGTGCTACTACGCCGAGCAGTGCAAGGCGGGCTGCACGTGGACCACCGACGTCCTCTTCGGGCGCCCCGGCAACAACCCATTCTGTCACCACCGCGCGCTCGAGCACGACAAGCAGGGGCTTCGCGAGCGCATCGTCCCCGTCGCCCCCGCCCCGGGCGAGCCTTTCGACCACGGCCTCTTCGAGCTCGTCGTCGAGCCGAAGCCGGCGCAAGCCACACAAGCAGCCGAAGCAGCAGAACCAGCACAGACAACACGCGCAGCGCTCCTCTTTGCGAGCGCGACGGCGGCGGTAGGCTGCTCGAGCTCGTCGTCGACGGGGACGATCACCGACGCCGCAGTGGAGTCGGGCCCCGTCGCCCTCTACGGCCCGGCCCCGATCTACGACTCGGGAGTCCAAGACTCTGGAGGGGGAGGGCTCCCGCTCTACGGGCCTGCTGTCCAGGACTCCGGCTCGGGCTTGCCCGACGACGGCGGCATCCTGGCCGCCTACGGCCCGGCCCCGACGAAAGACTCCGGCTGAACGCCGCTCACCCCGAGCGGACCGCGTTGGCGAGCACCTGGGCCACGAGATCGTCGTACTCGATCCCGCTTCGCGCCGCCGCGAGCGCGAAGTCGTCCCCCTTGCCGAGCGAAGGGTTCGGGTTCGCCTCCATCACGACGATCTCCCCCTCCGGCGTGATCCGCGCGTCGATCCGGCCGAGCCCTCGGATGTGGAGGATCCGGTAGACCCGTCGCGCGATCTTCGCCAGCTTGTCGTCGAGCCCCGGGGGGAGGGGAGCCGCGGGTCCGTTCCGGATTCCCCACTTCTTCCGGTACTTGTCGTCCCACTTCGCCTTCGCCGTGAGAAAGCGCGGCGCCGCGGGGTCCTCGGGTTGCCCTTCCTTGAGGTCTCCGAAGAAGAGCTCCTGCGGCGGGAGGATCGTCAGCCGCGCGTTCCCGAGCACACCGACCGTGAGCTCGCGCCCGTCGACGTACTCCTCGATGAGCGCGTCCCCTCCGAACTGCTCGTGGACGAAGTGTGCGCGCTCGAGCGCCTCCGCCTCCGTCTTCGCGAACGACGCTTTGCTGATCCCGTCGCTGGATTCTTCGTTCACCGGCTTCACGAACACCGGAAACGCGAGCTTGCGGAGCGACCGGAGCGGCCGCTCGCGGGGCGACACGAGAAAGTCCGCCACGCGCACGCTGTGAAAGGTCAAAAGCTTCTTCGCCAGCGCCTTGTCCTTGCAGAGCATCAGCGCATCCGGTCCCGCGCCGGTGTACCGGACGCCGAGGAGCTCGAGGAGCGCCGGGATGTTCGGCTCGTGCGCCCGGTCGGAGAGAAACGACTCGCACGTATTGAGGACGACGTCGGGCTTGAAGCTCTCGATGCGATCGAAGAGCGGACGGATCTCGTCGTACACCCCCGCGGCGCTCGGCTCGTGACCGAGGCGAACCAGGACCTCGAACAGATCGGCCTCGGTCTTCTTGTCCTCCGCGCGGAGCGCCTCGGGGCTCGTGAAGGTCTCGGTCGTCCGCCGGAAGATGTCGAAAAGAAGGAGAACCTTCATACCGACCTCTTGAATCGCCCGGTGTGAAGGTGGTTCGTCACGAGCGCCGACAGGTACGCGCCGATCTCGAGCAGGAGCGCGTCGCGATCGGCCGGCGCGGGGAGGCGAAGCTTCGTGCAGCGGTCGGTGAGCTTTCGCACGAGCGAGTCGACCGTGTACTTCCTCTCGCCGGTCCACTGGACGACGGAGGTGACGATCGCGCCTTTGTGCCTTCGCATCACGCGGGCCGATGGTTCGTCCCCGTGCGGCTCGCGGCCAAAAATTCGGCGCAAGTCGGCGTCGTAGAAGTCGGGGGACTCCTCGGCCCAGAGCTTCCTTCGCGCGGCGTAGTGACGGGCGAGAGTGCGTCGAAGCTTGGACGCATCTGACCACCGTGGCCCGTCCACGACGACAGGGGGCTTCTTCCGCGCCTCCTCCATGAGCGTATCGACGTATTCGAGCTTCTCGATCGCCTTCCACCCCTTGTAGCGCTTGCGCCAGTCGTCTCTCGAGAGCGCGAGCCACACCGCGAACGTTTCGGCGAAGTCCTCCTCGGGGTGCGCTTGCGCGTACCAGTTCGGCAGGTGCCGGACGAAGCTCTTCGAATAGGGGCGCGGGCGATAGTGCTCGGGGCTGTACTCGGCGTCGGGGCGCCCGAAGATGCGCCGCCACTTCGGGCGCGACGAGAACCGCCACGCGTGATCGAACGCATGCCCGCACTCGTGACGGAGGAGCCCCTGGCACTGGGCGGGGCTGCCCCCCTCCACATCCAGCATCTGGCTCAGCTCGAGCTGCTCGAGCCGAGGGTGCGCGAGATAGAACGGAATGGCGATCGCCGGCGTCGGCACGGGGGAGAACCACTCGTCGCCGAGGTAGCAGGGGGGCTGCAACGTGAGCCCGCGCGCGGCGAGCTCCGCGTAGAGCTGCGCGATCCGCCCGTCGAGCTGTGACCCCTCGATGCGCAGCCCGAGATCGCAGATCCGCATCCGCAAGAGCTCGTCGTCTTTGAGCGCCACCCAGGGCGGATCCACTGGGAGGCGATGCTATCGCAGGAGGAGGAGCGGCGACGGCTGGATCACCCGATCCACATCGGGACGGGGGCCCTTCACGAAACCCTCGTGGATCTGCGGGGGATGCTCGGACCCGAGCCCGTGGCCCGGCGGGTGCTTTGAGGAGGGTCGTCCTCCATGAACAAGAGACTCCGTACGCTCACGTTCGCTCTAGGCGCGCTCGCCGCGCTCGCGTTCGCCGGTTGCTCGGGCGCGAGCACGCAGGTCGTCGACGTCGCGCCGAGCGAGGGCTCCGGGACCACGGCCACGAACGGGAGCTCCTCTGGAGGTGCCTCGTCGAGCGGCTCGCCCGCGAGCAATGGCGGGGGGTCGAGCGGCGGCAGCAGTAGCGGGAGTGGGACCGCGAACGGCAACGGGAGTGGGAACGGCAACGGAAACGGAAGCAGCAGCGGCGGCAACAACGGCAGCAGCAGCGGGAGTAGCAGCAGCGGCGGCGCGGCCCCCTCGCAGTGCCCGACGAACGGATCGCAGCAGGTCTCCGGAAGCGGCGACTCTCAATCCGACGCCACGGAGTTCGACACGGTCGCGTGCGGAACGCTGTCGCCCGGACAGAGCTACTGGTGGACGTTCGAGCTCCCCGCCTCGACGTCGAAGTTCGGAATCGGGTTCACGGGCGGAATCCAGATCGAGCTCACGATCGACGGAAACACGCTGAGCGTGGAGCCGGGGACGACGCTCCCGTTCCGCACGAAGACGCCGTACTACCTGCAGATAACCCCATCCGGGACCGCGTCCGAGTCGTACGTGCTCGTCGTGAGCGAGAGCTAGAAACCTGTCGCGCGCGGGGATGGATCATCGGCGCATCAGATCGCGTCATGAAGACCGCGCGCGGGGAAGAGCTGTGCGCGATCATCGTTGCCTTCGCGGCGATCGGGAATTCGGCTTCGGATCGCGTCGACCCTCCGACGTAGCGCGCGATGGCGCAGCGCAGAAACCAAGTCGACGATGTGCTGCGGACAGGCTCGCACTCGTGCGCACCTAATTTCGTCGGTGGGCGCGAACTCTCGCATGCGCGGAATCATGCTGATTTTTCGCTGAAACGATTGGACCGTTCACGAGTGCGCGTGACAAATCGTTTCCTGTCCCTCGCGAGACGACACGAAACGCGGCGCGCGTGACCGAACGCTTTTTCGGAGACGCGCAGCCTTCCGACGCGGGCAACAGGACGCCTTCCAGAGCGGCCGTTCGACCTGCGAGACCCCGCGAGGCCTCAACCCCGGAGGAGTCATGCCGCGTCGCTCATCCATCGTCTCCATGTTCGTCTGCGCCCCGTTGCTGGTCGCCGCCGGTTGTTCGTCGGGATCGCCAACGGGATCTGAAGTCGTCGCGTCGAGCACACCGACGAACGGCGGGCTCAATGGCGTGACGAGACATTGGTACAAGGAAGTCTGTCCGATGACGGCGCGCCCCGGCGTCGCCAAGTGCATGTCGCACGTCGTGACGGATCAGAACGGGAAGATCCTCGCGGCGACGACGCCACAGGGGTACGGACCGTCGGACCTGCAGTCGGCCTACGGCTACGCGACGACGGGAGGTAGCAGCGCGACGATCGCGCTCGTCGATGCGCAAGACGATCCGAACGCCGAAGCGGACCTCGGCACCTACCGCGCGCAGTACGGGCTCCCGGCGTGCACGACGGCGAACGGCTGCTTCAAGAAGGTCAACCAGAACGGCGTCCAGGGGTCGTATCCGACGGCGGACAGCGGCTGGGCGACGGAGATCTCCCTCGACCTCGACATGGCGAGCGCCGCCTGTCCCAACTGCAAGATCATCCTCGTCGAGACGAACAGCTCCAACATGTCCGACCTCGGCGCGGGCGTGAACGAAGCGGCGACGCTCGGCGCGACCGTCATCAGCAACAGCTACGGCGGCGCGGAGGACTCGACGACGGCCGAAGAATCGTCCGAGTACTTCAATCACCCCGGCGTTCTCATCACGGCGAGCGCGGGCGACGACGGCTACGGAGCCAACTTCCCGGCGACGTCGCAGTACGTCCTCGCCGTCGGCGGCACGACGCTCACGCAGTCGACCGGCTCGACGCGCGGATGGACCGAGACCGCCTGGTCGAGCGGCGGCAGCGGCTGCAGCGCGTACATCCCGAAGCCCTCGTACCAGACGGACACGGGCTGTTCGTTCCGCGTGGAAGCCGACGTCGCCGCGAGCGCCGACCCGAACACCGGCGTCGCCGTGTACGACTCGTACGACGGAACGGGCGGCTGGATCGTCGTCGGCGGGACGAGCGAGAGCTCACCGCTCGTCGCGTCGATCTTCGCGGTGACCGGAAAAGCGCCGGGCGCGACGCCGCAGTTCCCGTACTCGAACCCGTCGCTCTTCTACGACATCACGAGCGGCTCGAACGGCTCGTGCAGCCCGTCGTATCTGTGCACCGCGGGCGTCGGCTACGACGGCCCGACCGGCTGGGGATCGCCCAACGTGTCCACCTGGGGCTCGTCGAGCGGAAGTAGCTCGGGGAGCAGCAGCGGCAGCTCTTCAGGCAGCAGCTCCGGCAGCAGCAGCGGCAGCTCTTCGGGCAGCAGCTCGGGTAGCAGCAGCGGCAGCTCTTCGGGCAGCAGCTCGGGCAGCAGCAGCGGTAGCTCTTCGGGCAGCAGCTCGGGTAGCAGCAGCGGCAGTTCTTCGGGCAGCAGCTCGGGTAGCAGCAGCGGTAGCTCTTCGGGCAGCAGCTCGGGCAGCAGCAGCGGCAGCTCTTCGGGCAGCAGCGGCGGCGGCGCTTGCAGCCACTCCGACTGCTCTACAGGGGGGAACCTGACCTCGGGTTGCAACTCCTGCGTCACCGAGATCTGCTCCGAGGACTCCTACTGCTGCAACACGCTGTGGGACTCGATCTGCGTGAGCGAAGTCGGCTCCATCTGCGGCACGAGCTGCACTGGTGGCGGCAGCAGCTCGGGCAGCAGCAGCGGCAGCTCATCGGGTAGCAGCTCGGGCAGCAGCTCCGGCAGCAGCTCCGGCAGCTCGTCCGGCGGCGGCGGCGGAGGGACGTGCAAGCACAACGTCTGCGACGAAGGCTCGAAGCTCAAGAAGACCTGCGACACCTGCGCGACCGAAATCTGCGCGCAGGACCCGTACTGCTGCGAGGTCACCTGGGACAGCATCTGCGTGGGCGAGGCCGGCTCGATCTGCGGCGAGACCTGCCCCTAGTTACGTACGTATTCCAAGCCTAGAAAAGCGAGCGGGGTGGAGCGCGACTGGCGCCCCACCCCGCGCGCGTATATGCGAACGGTGCGACCCATGCCGTCCGCGAAGAGAACGCGCTCGTCGAAGAGAAGGCCGCTCCGCGCGAAGCTGCAGCGCCTCCTCGCGCTCTCTCTCTCCACGCCGCTGGCGACCGCCGCGGCCGTCGCCTCCTGCCGCGGAGGCGAGCTTCCCGTGACTACACCGCTCGATGCCGCATCCGCCGAGCCACGCGACGGCTCGGTCGAGGCGTCGCCGAGCGACGGCGGGGTCGGCACGGCCGACGGCGCTGACGAGGAGGCGAACGCCTGCGCGCCCGTTTGGATCGAAGCAGGCGTCTTCGGCGAGGACGGCGCCTGCGGCAACTTCGTCGCCCTCCCTTGCGGCATTCCACCGCAGTACCCGGTGTCGGGCTGCAACCCCGACGTCGATCTCTGCGTCGCCGTCTGCCCGAGCGAGTACTTCTTCATCTGCAGTTTCCCCCCCCCGACATGCGTGGACGGGGGGGTCGCTCCGGATGCAACCATCTATCTCGACTGCAGCACGTGCCTGGGCAACATAGGCCGCCGCCCCGTCGGGCTCGTCGTTCCGGCCGCACGCTCGGCCGGCGCGCCGCTCGGGAGTTACTTCGCGCTGGCGTCCTACCTGGAACGCGCGTCGGTCGATGCCTTCGTCCAGCTCGGCGCGCGGCTCTCGCGGTTCGGGGCCCCGGCGGGTCTCCGCCGTCGAGCTCGGCGCGCGGCCGATGACGAGCGGCGTCACGCCAGGGTCACGGCCCGTCTGGCGCGTCGCTACGGCGGAGCGGCGGAGGCTCCGTCGCCGTGCTCGACCGCGCACCTGACCTTCGAGGACTTCGCCGTCGAGAACGCCGTGGAAGGGTGCGTGCGCGAAACGTTCGGCGCCCTCTTGTCGATGCACCAAGCCGAGCGCGCCGAGGACCCCGAGGTGGCGCGCGTCATGCGCCGCATTGCCCAGGACGAGACCGAGCACGCCGAGCTCGCTTGGGCGATTCACCGCTGGACGACGGCGCGACTCCCTCCGCGTGGTCGGCAGCGCGTTCGTCGGGCTCAGGCGGAGGCTCTCGCGCGTCTGCGCGCCGGAGCGGGTGCCTGGTCAATGGACGTCGTCCGCGTGGCCGGGATGCCTGAGGCAGCCGTCGAGGCGCGTCTCGTGGAGGGCTTTGCGCGGTCGATTTTCGGTGCCGGAGGGGGAGGGGAGTGCCCAGAGAGCGGCGTGCAACGCGACGCGCCATGACGCGGCAATAGCGCCTACTTTCGGAGCCTAGGCCGATTTCCACCCGCTCTCTCTTGACGCACATGCTGGGGCGCTTAGGTTGCCCGCGCTGGCACTCTCCCACGGCGAGTGCCAAAGCATCGTCCGCCAGCGCGGGCCTTCGTCTCGGGGGGCCAACGCCGACAAGCCCGGCCAGCAACGAAGCCGGCCAAGCCACACAAGCCAAACAAACCAGGAAGCCATCCAAATGAAGATTCGTCCGCTCGCAGACCGCGTCGTCGTAAAGCGCACCAAGGAAGAAGAGAAGACGAAGGGGGGGATCATCATCCCGGACTCCGCGAAGGAGAAGCCGGTCGAAGGGGTCGTGATCGCCGTCGGCAACGGCAAGACCCTGAAGGACGGCAAGACCCGCCCGCTCGACGTGAAGGCGGGAGACCACGTCCTCTTCGGCAAGTACTCGGGGACCGAAGTGAAGCTCGACGGCGAAGAGCACGTCATCCTCCGTGAAGACGACCTCCTCGCCGTGCTCGGCAAGTGAGCTGAGCTCGCACCAATTCTGAAATCTTAGGCGCACAAGCACGCCAGCAATCGACGAAAGCGAAAGAAGGAAGACAGTCATGAGCGCGAAAGAGATCCATTACGGCCGCGGCGCCCGAGCCCGCATTCTCGACGGCGTCAACGCCCTCGCCGACGCGGTGAAGGTCACCCTGGGCCCCAAGGGGCGGAACGTCGTCATCGAGAAGAGCTACGGCTCCCCCGTCGTCACGAAGGACGGCGTCACCGTCGCGAAGGAGATCGAGCTCCACGACAAGTTCGAGAACATGGGCGCGCAGATGGTCCGCGAAGTCGCCAGCAAGACGAGCGACAAGGCGGGCGACGGCACGACGACCGCCACGGTCCTCGCGCAGTCGATCTACGTGAACGGCCTTCGCCTCGTCGAAGCCGGCCACAACCCGATGGACCTCAAGCGGGGCATCGACGCCGCCGTCTCCGTCATCGTCGCCGAGATCAAGAAGCTCTCCACTCCGACGAAGGACAAGGAGCACATCGCGCAGATCGGCACGATCAGCGCGAACGGCGACACCGAGATCGGCACCATGCTCGCCAGCGCCATGGAGAAGGTCGGCAAGGAAGGGGTCATCACCGTCGAAGAAGCCAAGGGGATGAGCTCCGAGCTCGAGGTGGTCGAGGGGATGCAGTTCGACCGCGGCTATCTCTCGCCGTACTTCGTGACCGATCCCGAGAAGATGACCGCGGTCCTCGAGAACCCGGCGATCCTCATCAGCGAGAAGAAGGTCTCGTCGATGCAGGACATTCTTCCGCTGCTCGAGCAGGTCGCCCGCGAGGGGCGTCCGCTCCTCATCATCGCCGAGGACGTCGAGGGGGAGGCGCTCGCCACCCTCGTCGTGAACAAGCTCCGCGGCCTCCTCAAGGTCTGTGCGGTGAAGGCGCCGGGCTTCGGTGACCGCCGCAAGGAGATGCTCAAGGACATCTCGGTCCTCACCGGCGGTAACGTCGTGAGCGAGGACCTCGGGATCAAGCTCGACCAGGTCGGCGTGAAGGACCTCGGGACGGCCAAGCGCGTTTCGATCGACAAGGACAACACGACGATCGTCGACGGCGCGGGGAACGCGAAGGAGATCAAGGCGCGCGTCGAGTCGATCCGGAAGCAGATCGAGAACACGACGAGCGACTACGATCGCGAGAAGCTCCAGGAGCGCCTCGCGAAGCTCGCGGGGGGCGTCGCCGTCGTGAAGGTCGGCGCGCACACCGAGACCGAGATGAAGGAGAAGAAGGCGCGCGTCGAGGACGCACTCCACGCCACGCGCGCCGCGGTCGAGGAGGGGATCGTCCCGGGGGGCGGCGTTACGCTGCTCCGCGCGGCGACCGCGCTCGACTCGCTCAAGGTCGGTGACGAGCAGAAGGCGGGGGTCAACCTCGTGCGTCGCGCGATCGAAGAGCCGCTCCGTCAGATCGCGCGCAACGCCGGGGCCGAGGGCTCCGTCGTCGTCGAGAAGGTCCGCTCGGGCAAGGGCGGTTTCGGCTTCAACGCCGCGACCGACACGTTCGAGGACCTGGTGAAGGCCGGCGTCATCGACCCGGCGAAGGTCGTCCGCTCCGCGCTCGAGTTCGCGGCGAGCGTGGCCGGCATGATGCTCACGACCGAGGCCGTCATCGCCGACCGTCCGAAGCGCGAGAAGGGCGCCGGCGGCGGGGGAGGCGGCGGTATGGGCGGCATGGGCGGTATGGGTGGAATGGGCGGCATGGGCGGTATGGGCGGCGGCGACTTCGATATGGACTGACCTCGCTCGAGACCGACACGGACGTCCGAGCGAAGCAGTAGGGACTTCCGGAAGCGAATGACAAAGCCCCGAAGCGCGCAAAGCGCCTCGGGGCTTTGTCTTGCCCGCGGGTTTCGAGCTACGCTTGCCGTTGGCGCCGCATGACGACAGATCCCCTGTTCGCGCGATTCGGCCGCGAGTTCCGCGCCGGCGACGTGCTCTTCATGGAAGGAGACACGGGCGAGGAGATGTACGTCATCCAGAGCGGCTCGGTGCAGGTCTCCAAGCGCATCGGCGATGAAGAACGACCGCTGGCGACTCTCGGACGCGGAGAGTTCCTCGGCGAGATGGCCATCCTCAACGGCAAACCTCGCACCGCGAGCGCGATCGTCCTCGAGGACGCCAAGTGCCTCGTCATCGACGGAAAGACGCTCGAGACGATGATCACGAAGAGCCCCGAGATCGCGATGCGGCTCGTGAAGAAGCTCGCCAAGCGCCTCGACTCGGCGGACACCCTCGTCCAGATCCTCCTGAACCCGGACCCTCGCGCGCGCGTGCTCCTCGGCCTGAAGCGTCACGCAGAGACGAACGGTGAGGCGACGGCGACTGGGGTGAAGGTGCATGTCTCGCCGGACGACCTCGCGCACGAGGTGGGGATCGCGGTCGAGGACGTCCACGACGTGCTCGGCCGGCTTCGCAGAGTGAGAATCGCGAGCGAAGAGCGCGCGCCGGGCGGGGGCACGGTGATCGTCATCGCCGACGTGGCGAGACTCCTGGAGTTCCTGGAGTTCCTCGATATGCCCAGGAGGTTCACGTAAGCGCGATGGACCTACGCGTCGTCGGCTGCCATGGCGGAGAGACTCCGCGTCATCGGACGAGCGCGTTCGTCATCGACGACGACATCGCCATCGACGCCGGCTCCCTCACGAGCGGTCTGGACCTCCGCGCGCAGTGCGCGCTCCGCGCTGTCCTGGTGAGCCACGCGCACCTCGATCACATCCGCGATCTCGCGACGATCGCCGACAACCGCACCCAGAACGGGTGCAAGCCGCTCCTCATCGTCGCGACCCCGGCGACGATCACCGTCCTGCGCCGGCACTTCTTCAACGGCCTCTTGTGGCCCGACTTCTCCACGATCCCGAACGCGAAGAGCCCGAGCATCAAGTACGTCCCGCTCAAGCTCGAGGTCCCCACCAAGATCTGCGGCTACACGGTCCGCGCCATCCAGGTGAGCCATACGATCGACACGTGCGGTTTCGTGCTCGAGTCGCCAAAGGAAAAAGGGGGAGGGGCCCTCGCCTATAGCGGGGACACGGGGCCGACCGATCGACTCTGGGAGGTCCTCAACGCGACACCCAAGCTGAAGGCGATGCTCATGGAAGTGAGCTTCCCGAACGACGAGCAACGGGTCGCCACGCTCTCTGGGCACCACACCCCCAAGACGCTGATGGCGGATCTGAAGAAGTTCGAAAAGATGAAGGATCTTCCGTTTTTGCTCTATCACATCAAGCCGAGTTTCCAGGACAAGACCGAGAGAGAGCTCGCTCGCCTCAAGGGGGTGAACCTCACGGTGCTGAACCTCGGCGACCAGTTCATCCTCTAGGCGAGCGCCACTTCATTCTGCCGCCGGCGCGGACGGCCTGTTTGCGCTTGCGCGAGGGCGCCCACATGCCAATGTGGCTCCCCCCCGCGTGGCCAAACCGTCCCCATGATCCAGTCCGACTTGCGAACTGCGGAGCTCGTTCCCGGGCTCGACGGCGACGATGAGGGGAGCCGGATCGTCCGCGAGGAGCTGCGCCTCCTCGGTACGGTGCAGCGGGCGCTCGAGCACGCGCGCAAACACCTCGCGGGGGCGCAGGAGGCTCGGCAGGAGGACGACGCGCGGCTCCTCGAGCTCCGCGACGACGTCTCGACCGCCAAACCCGAAGACCTGCCGGCGCTCTTCGAGCAGATGCACAACCTGGGCGCCCTCCGCGTCCAGCGCGGAAAGTCGGTGACCGGAACGGTCGACCCCGCGAGCCCGTACTTCGGCCACCTCCGCCTCGAAGAGGACGGCAAGCGTCGCGACGTTCTCATCGGCGGGCGGTCGTACCTCGATCCGCAGGCCGGCATCCGGATCGTTGACTGGCGCCACGCGCCCGTCAGCCGCATCTACTACCGGTACGCCGAAGGGGACGACTACGAGGAGCTCCTCGGTGGGCGGACGATCGAAGGGGAGGTCCTCGCGCGTCGAAGCGTCGCCATCCTGGGGGGCGTCCTCAAGCGGGTCGCGGCGCCGCAGGGGACGTTCGTGCTCGGGGACGACGGCCTCTGGCGCCGGGTCGATACGCACGCGATGAAGCTCGCCACCGAGAGAAAGTGGGCCACCGGCGAGAAGCAGAAGCCACGCCTCGGGATCGATGCGGCCGGAGAGCTGCGGCAGGACAAGCACCTCACCGCGATCGCGTCGATGTTGGACCCGGCCCAGTTCGAGCTCATCACACGACCTGGCGCCGGGCTCGTCGCGATCCAGGGGAGCGCCGGCAGCGGGAAGACCACCGTAGGCCTCCACCGGGTCGGGTATCTCGCGTTCGCCGATCCGCAGCGCTTTCGAGCCGATCGGATGATGGTCGTCGTGCCGAACGACGCTCTCGTTCACTACGTCGATCGCGTCCTGCCGACACTGGGGGTCGAGGGGGTTCCGGTGACGACGTTCGGGCGCTGGGCCACGAAGATCGTCGCAACGCTCTTTCCGAAGCTCCCCACGCGAGAGAGCGACGAGACGCCCGCCGTCGTCTCGCGCGCGAAGCGTCATCCCGCGATGCTGCGCGCGATCGACGCTGCAGGCGCCCGCGTGACGGCGCGGATCGAAACCCGGCTCCGCGAAGCGATGGCGAAGTGGCCCGGGGGCGACCTCGTTGTCCAGGCCTGGGAGGCCACCGCGACCCCGAAGGGGACGCCGCCACCGGACGCGCGCGTTACGGCTCTCGCGTCGTGGCTCGCCGGGAAGCGAACGCTCGACGGGGTGACCGGTGCGAGCTCACTCACGGACGTCACGCGAGGCGCGATGGAGCAACTGGGACACGAGCTGCGCTCGATGTCGCGGGGGGTACTCGGCACCTGGGACGAGATCCTCACGAATCGCGCCTGGCTCGGAGAAGCGTTCGCCGATCTGCCGGGGTTCGGTCCGGGCCAGCTCGACCAGGTTCATGACTGGTGCGTCCGCCAAGCCCGGGTCCGGGCGGAGGGGGATCGCGACGGCGAAGAGCCCACGATCGACTCCGAAGACACGGCGATCCTCCTGCGTACCTGGCAGACCCTCCGCGGCTCGCTGGTCGACGGCGACGGGAAGCCGCTTCGGCTCTCGCACCTCTTCGTGGACGAGGTCCAGGACGCGAGCCCGGTCGAGCTTCGCGTGCTCCTCGATCTCACTGGGCAGGAGCGGAACGTCACTCTGGCGGGCGACGTCGCACAGCGAATGCTCTTCGACGAAGAGGAGCACCTCGAATTCGACTGGGCGGCGCTTCTTTCGGAGCTTGGCCTGGCGCATACGGCGATCGAGCCGCTCAAGGTCAGCTATCGGTCGACGGCCGAGATCACCGCGTTCGCCCGGAAAGTCCTCGGTCCGTTCGCCCATGAGGCCGAGCCGATCGCGACTCGACACGGGCCCCCGGTCGAGCTTTTCGCGTACGCCTCGATCGGCGAGGCCGTCGCGTTCCTGGCGGACGCTCTTCGGGATCTCGCGCGCGACGAGCCGTATGCAAACGTCGCCCTCATCGCGAGGTTCCCTCAGCAGGCGGAGGTATACTTCGACGGCCTCTCACGCGCCGAGGTGCCGCGCGTCCGCCGGATCGCCCAGCAGGACTTCACCTGGGAGCCCGGCGTCGACGTCACCGACGTCCGCCAGACCAAGGGCCTCGAGTTCGACGAGGTCATCCTGCTCGACACGACGATCACGTCCTATCCTGTCTCGCCCCAAGCGAGGCACGCGCTCTACGTCGCCGCCACGCGCGCAGCTCACCAGCTCTGGTGCGTCGCCAGCGCGACCCCGTCGGAGCTCGTCCGGGCCTCGCTTGCCGACGAGGGGACCGACTCTTCTAGGGCTAGCCCGGCGTAAGCCCTCGGTTGACATAATGCCTCTTATGCGGTCGATCGAGGGATCGCTGTCGAGGGGCTCAGCGGCGGGCGCAGCCGTTTTCTAGCGACCCCGACGGCCCAAGGGATCGTCCACGACGATGCCGAGAAACGTCCCCGCGTTGCTCATGATGAAGCCGCGGTTCCCGTAGGTCGCCGGCGTCTCGGCGAAGCCGGTACCGAGATCGAGTCCGTCGATCGGACGACCGTCCAACGGTGACATGAGGAACAACCCGTATTGCGTCGTTCCGACAAGAAGCGCTCCGGCGATCGGCGCTGCAGCCGTGATGCCCCCTTCGGGCACCGGAACACGCCACAGCTTGTGCCCGGTGGTCGGATCGAGCCCCCAGAGCCCACTGACGCCGCTCGAGGCGATGAGGATCCGTTTTGCGGGTACCCATGGCAGGCCCGCTCCCGGCTGCGAGCCCGGCGCGGCCTCGCGGGACGCATGCGCTGGTTCTTGCCAGAGGAGCAGCTCCGTCGCACCGACGGCCTTGTCGTTCACCCAGACCCGGGAGCCGCTCTTGGCGTCGAGGGCGAAGACGCCCCCAGCGTAGCTCGCCACGTAGACGACTTTGCCGCCGGGGAGATCCTCGACCACCGGGGTCGAATCGACGTCGAGGTAGCGAGGCGCGTCACCGAGGGATTGCTCGGCCTCGGCGGAGAGATCCACCGGCGGCCAGCGCTCCGAGCCATCCTTCGCGTCGTACGCGGCCACGTGCCCGTCCGAGTACGCCATGTAGATGGCCTCGCCGTCGAACGCGGGACCCGCATGCGCGGCGATCTCCATTCCCAGCGCCGGGGTCCGGTGCACAGTCCAGACCTGCTTGCCCGTGGCGCGCTCGATCGCAAAGAGCTGGTCTGCCCCGTTCGCGAAATACAGGATGGACCGGCCCGGCCCACCGATGACGGGGCGACGAGACACCTCCGCTCCCGAGCTGAAACGCCAGAGAAGGACGCCGTTGCGTCCCTGGACCGCGTAGAGCGCGCCGTCGTGGGATCCGAAGTAGACGATGTCGTACTGCGGGTCGTAGAGGGGCTCGCACTGAACGACCCCGAGCGTCTCGAAGCGCCAGAGCGTGGCGCCGTCCCCGGCGCGAAGCGCGTAGAGACCTCGGTCCGACGAGCCGACGAAGATGCGCCCGTGAATCGGGTCGATCCCGGGCCTGCCGTGCTCGTAGTCCTCGCCCACTTGGCGCGTCGGCGCCGTGAGCTCGCGGTCGATGTACACGTGCATCGACCCGCTCGGGCGGTTGAACCAAAGCGGAACTTCGGGATTCACTCGGTCGTTGGCCGTGGTGCTCGCACACCCAGCGAGCGCCGCCGTCACTGCGAACGCTCCGAGCGGCCCGCTCTTCCACGTGCCGCTGAGCGCACCGGAGCGCAGCTTCGATCGGATCGTCGCGATCACTTGTTCCCCGGAGAAGCCGGTGCTCCGCCGCCCGGGCCGCCAGCGCCCTGGTTATGCTTGAACTGCTCCATGAGCTGCTGGATCTGCTCCTCGGTCAGCTTCCCGCCACCCCCCGCCCCTGCGGCGCCAGGCCCCTTCGACCTCGCCGGTACGGCGCTGGGATCGAGCTGGCGGAGGCGGTCGTCCGCGACGCTCTCGAGATAGAGGAACGGATGGGTCTCTCCGGGCGGTGACAGACGCTCGTGGAGGCTCTTCAGGAGCTGGATGGCCTTGTCCTTCTCCCCCTTCGACTCGGCCACGCGCGCCTGATGGTACATGCCGAGCTCCTTGAACCCCTTCACGTCGGTGTTCTCGAGGGCCCGGAATTGCTGGGACGCCTGGTCGAGCCACTTGTCCTTGTCTGCCGGCGCTGCGGCGGCCTTCGCTTCGTAGGCGAAGCCGAGCCCCTCGAGGGCCCGCCCCTTCACCTCGGCGTCGGCTGCGCCGAGCGGTGACTGGCTGGCGTCCGTGAATGCGGTGATTGCGCCGTCGAGGTCGCCCTTGTCGAGCAGGAGCGAGCCCTCCTCGAGGCGCGCGAGGTACGCCGCTCCCGTCCCTTTGTATTTCGCCTCGACGTCCTTGTATTTCGCCAGCGCGGCGTCGCGGCGCTCGTCGGCCGTCTTGAAGACCGGGCGGGGATCCTTCACCTGGGTATCGTCGTCGTCTTTTGCCGGGTCCCCGATACGCCCGTCCTCGTCGTCGACGGCTTTGGTGATGTCGATCGATGCCGCGGCCTCCGTCCGTTGGGTCCACCAGGCGTACGACCCTCCCCCGGCCACGGCGATGAGCGCCACGATGCCGATGGCCGTGACCCCCTTCTGATTCGCCCGGAACCATCGCCCGAGAGGGCTCGTCCCTCGCAGAATCTCCGCGTCTGCGGCGAACGCGACGCGCTTCGGCGGGACCTTGCCGCCAATCTTCTGCAGGCGCTTCGAGGCCGCCGCCTCGAGGCCGCTCTTCTTCACCTTCCCGCCGCCGGCCTTCGCCCGCCGCTCCGCGAGCTTGATTTCCTCTTCGCGCGCGAGCTTCTCCACCTCGTCGTCACCGCCCAGCGCGGCAACGCGCTTGGCGATCGCCTCCGGCGACATGGCGTCCTCGGGCTTTGAGGCCTCCGGCTCCTCGGGGGTCTCGGGCTTCTCGGTCGGTTCGTCGGGCACGGGGTGGAGCTCCTAAGGCAGAGGCGGAAAGCGCCGGTGCGCGGTCGGCACTCTAGTTGGGTGCGCCGGCCCGTCAATTGCGACGGTGCGCGCCGTCCCGGTATGATGAGGACGTTCGCGCGCGTCTCGTGCCGCCGTACCGGCCTGAAAACGGAGAATGGCGAAGATCTACGACCCCGTGTTCGCGCTCCCTCCCCAGGCGCCATTTCGCTGGGGGGCGAGCCCGTTTCGAGCCCGCGGGGTGCTGTACAACGAGGAGCTCGCTTTCGCCCAGAAGGCGCTCGGCGGCAAAGCGCTCGAAAGCGTCCGGGCGACGGGCGATTCCGCGCTGGAAACGTTCCTTGCGCAGCGGTTCTCGGCCCTCGAGTGGTACGACACCATTCCGCTCCTCTACCTGGGGGTCATCGTCGCCCGGAGCCGGCGAGTCTCGCTGAACCAGCACATCCGCGATGTCTCCGAGGCACACGCGTTGCGCGCGCTGACCGGGTTCAGCGGAATCGTCCTTCGGCTCGTCTCGACCGAAGCCGTCGCCACGTGGCTGCCGCGCGCGTCGGCCTGGTACCACGACTTCGGGATGGCGGAGTCCAAGGTCGTCGGTGAGAGGCACGTTCGCGGAGCTCGCCGCGGGATGCCTCTCTGCATGGTGCAAGTTTGGTCCCTTTCCGCGACCCACTTCATCGAGACCGTGCTGGCGCACGCGGGTGCGCGGGAGCCTCGCGCCCACACCCTCGGCGCCGAGCCAGACGGCAAGCACGACGAGTACCCGCTCTACCGCGTCACGTTCGACATCACGTGGGAAGCGTGACAAGCGTGACGAGGGACCCGTCAGGGGGCGCCGGCGTCAGGCGCGGTTGGCACTGCGAGAAGGAAGAGTGCTTCGACGCCGGCATCGTCGCTCACCGACACAGTGACCGTTCCGCCTGATTTGGACCACGCCGCAGCTCCGCTGATCCCGACGTCGAACGCGGGTGCAAAAACCACGTCTTCGGGCGGGACCAGCGACGCGCCATCGAGTGAAGCGGTGCAGCGCCCCTCCCCCGCGCCAAGCACGACCAGACGCAGCGCGGAGCCGCCGCGTGCGCGCGGGACGTCGAGCCTGGCCTCGACGTTCTTCTTCGGCGTCCCCGACCAGGAGGCGCCGCCCAGGCGAGCGAGGGCGCGTGCCTCGTGGACGCGCGAGGTGACCTGTGCCTCCGTGGCGAGCGTGGCGGCGAGCGGGACGCTAGCCGATGGATCGCCGATCTCCCCGAGTGCGTCCGAGACGAAGGGGCGAAAACGAACGTCGTCGAGCGAACGAATGAGCGCCGGCACGGCGGCCCGGTCATGGATCTTCGCGAGCGCGGCCAAAACTTCCGTAGCGCGAACGTACTCGAGCCCCGCGTGATCGCTCCAAACCGCGGCGAGGTCCGCGGCGCCACGCGCGTCCCCTCTTTCTGCGAACGCCAAGGCCGCAGCCCTTCGCCACGAGGGTTCGGGGTCTCGGAGGAGCGACTCGGCTTCGGTTGTCGGCGACTCCCCCATCCTCACGAGCGCCAGCGCGGCCCAGCGTCGAACCGTCTCGTCTCGAGCTCCGGAGCCTCCGCGCCCCCCCTCCCCTAGGGCGCGACGCATCGCCGGCGCAGCGATCGGAACCCGAAGATCGAAGCTGACCTCGGCAGCCTTCGCGCGGATCCGCTCGTTCGCGTCGTCGAGCAGCGCCGCGACGTCGAGCGCGGCTTCCGCGTCGCCCGCGATTCCCCGTCGGAGCGCTTCGGGCCACGAAGCCTCCTCCCCGTGCTCGAGCCTCCCATGCTCGCTGGCCACGTTCGTGAGCGCTCGCCGGAGCTCCCGTGCCTCGACGGGGTTCTCCTTTGCGATGTCGTGCGTCTCGCCCGGGTCGTGCGCGCGGTCGAAGAGAGCGCACGCCGAGGCGCGTCGGGCGCAGACGAGGCGCCCCTCGCCTCGCGCGAGGAGCGTGTACTCGTCGGTCTCCGCGAAGGCGAGCCCCGGGTCGGTAGCGTCCTCGTGTGGACCGCGCCGCAGCTCCGCTGCGGACGTGCCGTCCTGGTGTAGACCACGCCGCAGCTCCGCTGCGGACGTGCCGTCCTGGGACTTGCGAGCGAGGAGCGGTCCGAGGTCGCGCCCCCGCAGGCGGGCCGGGCGCGGAATGCCGAGGGACGAAAGAACGGTCGGCAACAGATCGATCGTCTGAACGACCGACGCTATCGTTCCCGGCGCGACTCCCGGACCGTCGATCAAGAGCGGCACCCTCACCTGCTCTTCGTAGACGGTCGTGCCGTGATAGCGCCCTCCGTGCTCCCCGAATTCTTCCCCGTGGTCGGCGGTCGCGATGACGACAGCGCCGGGGCGCGATGCGCGGACTTCTCGCAGGATGGCGCCGATTCCCTCGTCCGCAGCGGCGATCTCCGAGTCGTAGCGATCGATGTCGCTCGCGCCGAACGGGTGCTCCGGGTGAGCGACGTAGGGCTCGTGAGGCTCGAAGAAGTGCACCCAGAGGAAGAGCGGTTTGTCGTGAGGCGCGCTCTCGAGATACTCGGCGACTTGTTTCGCGCGGAGCGTCGGCGACGCGAACTCCTCCTTTCGGTACTCGAAGTCGAGCCCCCGATCGTGAAGAGCCTGGAAGCGATCGCCGTCGATGAAGAAGATGGCGGGGGGATAGAAAGCCGCCGTCCGGTAGCCGTAGCGCCGCAAGAGTCCTGCCCAGGTGTCGGAGTCGTCTCCGAGGCCGAGAGCAACGAGCGGGCGCATGTACTTGCCCGTCATGAGCGACGCGATCGAGTACGAGGTGTGCGGCGTCGGGCAGTAGGCGGCGTCGAAGCGGGCGCCGTGGACCGCGAGCGCATCGAGGCTGGGGGTCGTCGGCCGGCGATAGCCGTAGGACGACACGTGGTCGGCGCGCAGCGCATCGACGGTGATGAGCACCAGGTCGCGACCGGTCCAGTCGAGCGCGCGCGGGAGCTCTCCCGGTGGGGAGAGCGAGGGGTCGGGAGCGTCGTCCGCAGGGGGTGGAGCGATGAGCGACGCGAGCGTCACGGCGCGGCCCAGGAGCGGCGCGTGCTCGACCAGGGTCATCCGTAGATTGTCCGAGGAGGCGATGCGACGCGCGGCAGCGGGCGTGTAGAGCAGCGTGAGCGCGCCGGCGACGAGGGCGATGACGGCGACGATGGCCGGCGCTCGGGTCGGGTCATGAGGCTCGGGTCGAAGCGCCAGGGCGACGAGCGCGCCGGAGGCGAGCGTGAGGAACAGGAGCGCGAGGTGGAACGCGGGGTACAGCCGCGGCAGGACTCGTTCGTCTGCGCACCAGGCGATCACGCTCGCCACCGCGCCGAGGAGCGCGACGACGCGCGGTCTTTCTCGCGCCGCGCGCACGAGGATCGGGCCGAGCCACCACGCAAACCCCGCCGTGACCGCTGCGACCGCCGCGGTGAACGGCACGCGGACCCCCAGGCTCGCCATGTGGCGCCCGTTCGACACCCCCCACGCGGTGAGCCCACCGCCGATCCCGGCGAGAGCCGCGAGCAGCGCTCGCCGACGCGCGACGAGGCGGACGACCGCCGCGGTGAGGAGCGCGCAGGGGAAGAGCGCGCCGAGCGCGATCGGGACGACGAGACGCCGGGTCGCGCGCATCTCCCAGGAGCCGGCTAGCTCGGCGCCGAACGCGACCGTCACGGCCACGTTCTCCGCCACCAAGAGGAGAAACCACGCGGCGAGGACGGCTCCCGCCTGCACCCAGAGCGCGTCGAAGGACCAACTCCAACGGGAACGGGTCTCTGCTTGCGGCTCGAGCGGGGGGGAGATGCTCATCCCGCCTCCTCACGGGCCGCAATGGCCGTCGCGAGACGGTGAACCGCCAGGCGAAGGGCCCTGTGCTCTGGACGGAGGAGCTCGGGGTCCATGGCGAAGATCGCGCGCGCGTCGCCGTCGATGCGGGAGAGCCAGGGTGGAGGCGACGACGGGTCCAGAAACAGCAGCTCTTCCTCTACGCCCGACTGGCGCGTCCCGCCGAGATCGCCCGCTCCACGCAGCTCGAGGTCAGCCTTCGCGATGTCGACGCCGCGATCGAGTCTTTCCAACGTCTGAAGTCGCGCCAACGCAGCCCCTTCGAGAGGTTCCGCGTGTAGCAAGATGCAACGCCCCGGGCGGTCCCCACGGCCGACTCGTCCGCGAAGCTGGTGGAGCTGGGCCAAGCCGAAGCGGTCGGCATCGAAGACGACCATCAACGTGGCCTCCGGGACGTCGATCCCAACTTCGATCACGGTCGTTCCAACGAGGACGAGGGTCTCTCCGGAGCGGAACGCGCGCATGGCGCTCCGCTTCTCTTCGGGGGAGAGCCCCCCGTGAACGAGCCCGACACGGGCCTTGGCTGGCGCGAGGTCCTTCGCGAGCCTCCTTGCCAGCTCGATCGCGCTTGCGGCGTCGTCGCCTTCCTCCTCCCCTTCCCTTTCCTCAATGCGAGGCGCGACGACGAACGCCCGCTCGCCGCGGGCGCATGCGGCGCGGATGTCGTCCAAGATCGACGCGAATAAGGAGCGGGGTCGGACCTCGGTCCGCACCGGAGGTCGCCCTTTGGGCCGTTCCCCTAGCTCACACGTCTTGAGCTCGCCGCGCAGGGCGAGTGCCAGGGAACGTGGGATTGGGGTCGCGCTGAGCGTCAGCAGATGGGGCCGTCCGCGGTCCTCTCCCCTCCCATTCCCCTTGCTCACCAGCGCCAGGCGCTGCGCGACTCCGAGACGGTGCTGCTCGTCCACGACCACGAGCCCGAGCTTCTTGAAGGTGACGTGCTCGCTCAGCAGAGCGTGTGTCCCCACGGCGACCGAGAGAGTCCCCCGCGCGAGCCCTTCCTCCCGGCGTCGCCTTTGCGCCGCCGGCACGCCCGCGGCAAGGAGCGCCACGGATGCTCCCGTCGCACGCGCCAGGGGACCTATGGCATCCATGTACTGCTCCGCCAAGACGCTCGTAGGCGCGAGGATCGCTACCTGCGCCCCCGCCGAGACGCATTGCGCGGCCGCAGCCAAAGCGACGGCCGTTTTCCCCGTTCCCACGTCTCCGAGGAGCAGACGGCGCATCGGCGCCGTGTGCGCCAGGTCGCGAGCGATGGCGTCGATGGCTTTCTCTTGCTCTGCCGTCAGCGAAAAGCCGAGCTCCGCGCGAAGGCGCGCGAGGACCGCGCGGTCCACTGGGAGCGCCGGGGCCCGCCTCCCCTCCCCTTCGATCCCCTCAAGGTTCAAACGCTGCCACACGCGCGTGAACGCCTCGGCCCATGCGAGTCGCTCGAGTGCGGCGCGTCGGGTGGCGACGTCGGGGACGTCTGCCGCGGCCCCGTCGCGTCCGTGGAGCGCGGAGAGGAGCGTGCCCGCGGGAACGAGCTTCTCTCGCGCGACGATCTCCGCCGGCACGAAGTCGGGGGGGGATTCGATGTCCACGAGGGCGCGGGCGATCGCCTTTCGCAGCGTCCCCTCCGGGACACCCAGGCGGGGGTAGCGCGGACGTACGATCCGAGCCGTCTCGGTGTCTCGCGCAATGTCGGGGTGCGCCATCCGTGGCGCCTTCCCAGGATCCGCGCGAATGCGCCCGATCGCGATGATTGCGCTCCCGGGCGCTGCGACCGCGAGGATTCCGTGCGCGGCGAAGAACCACCACAACGCGACCGATTCTTTCACTGTCGACTCGTCGACGAGCACGACGCAGACGGCGCGCCTGCCTCGCATGGGGACGAGCCTCGCGCTTTTCACGACGCCGCGGACGCAGACCCTGGCGCCGAGGGGCTCAGCGCGCGCGAGGGTGGTCGCTCTCTCGACGGAAAGAGGCGTCCGCGCGTCGTCCCAGGCGACAGGGAGCGTCCAGACAAGGTCGGCGACGGTCGTCGTACCGACCTTGGCGAGCGCATCGCGCGCCGCCGGCCCGAGGCCGCTGATCCTGTCGACCGGGTCCTCCCACTTGCAACCTGGCGCGGGGAGCACGCGGGACACGTTACTTGAAGCTCACCTCGAGGATCTCGTACGTCCGCTCGCCGCCGGGCATCCGCACCTTCACCTCGTCGCCCACTTCCTTGCCGAGCAGAGCGCGCGCCAGTGGGCTCGTGACGCCCAGGATCCCCTGGTTGATGTCAGCCTCGTCGGCGCCGAGGATCCTGTAGGTCGACTCTTCCTCCGTCTCGGTGTTCTGCACCTTGATCGTCGCGCCGAAGGCGACGCGATCGCCGGCGAGCTTCGAGGGATCGATGATCTCGGCTCGGGCGAGCTTGTCCTCGATCTCCTTCACGCGCCCCTCGATGAACGACTGGCGCTCGCGAGCGGCGTGGTACTCCGCGTTCTCCGAGAGGTCCCCGTGCTCGCGCGCCGTGGCGATCATCTGGATAACCCGCGGGCGCTCGACGCTCTTCAGGTTGATCAGCTCCTCACGGAGTCTCGTGGCACCCTCGGGGGTCATCGGGTTTTTTTCCATGACCCGGGGGATTTACCATTTGTATCTCGAACGCAAAGGGCGAAGGATCCCCGGCCGGAGCGCCTGAGGGAAGTGGCGATCGTCGGCGACCATCCGGCTAGCGGTGTGCGCTTCGTGCTCGAGCGGCCGCTCGAAGCGGAGGCCCCGTGGGTCTATCGCGGAGCCGCGTTCACCCCTTTGGAGCGTTTTGCGCTCGAGGTGCACGTGTCCGCGGAGGGCGAGGTCCGCGTCGAGCAGGCCGCGGACGTCCCGGGTGAGCTCGTCGAGAAGGCTCGCCTCCTTTTTCGCACGCTCTACCGGCAATCCAGAGACACCCCGGGGGGCGCGCCGCCCCGGCGGGTCGTCCGCTGGAGGGGGGAGCCAACCAAGAGGTAGCGCGTCTCGGATTGCTTCCGGTGTGCGAGGCACGGTAAGTGACAGGCGGATGCTCGCTTCGGGTCGGTTGTCTAGCTCGCTTCGCGCCGCGCGTGGACTCGTCGTCCGCGTGGCGGCGTGCGCTGCTCTGTCCAGCGTGGCCGTCGCGCCGCTCGGCTGCGAAGGGGTCGAGCCGAAGACCGCGCTCGGCTACACCGCCGACGCCAAGCGCGCGTACGAGGCGGCGATGGAGGAGTTCACCGCCCACAACTGGATCGACGCGACGACGAAGATGCGCGAGGTCAAGCGCAAGTACAGCTACTCGAAGTACGCCCGTCTCGCCGAGCTCCGGATCGCCGACTGCGACTTCATGCAAGAGAAGTACGCCGACGCGATCCGCGAGTATCGCCAGTTCGTGCACGACCATCGCTCCGACGCCGAGGAGGTCTCCTACGCTCGGTCGAAGATCGCCGAGGCCGAGTACGCGCAGATCAGCGACTCGATCATCCTGGCTGCCAGCGAGGAGCGCGATCAGGCGGTGGTCTATGACGCCTACAAAGAGCTCCGCGGCTATCTGCACGATTATCCCGAGGCGAAGGAGAGCAAGCACATGCGCGATCTCCTGGCCGACGTGACCGCGCGGCTCGTCCGCCACGAGCTCTACGTCGCCCGCTTCTACCTGCAGCGCGACAACTACGACGCGGCCGTCATGCGCATCCTGTATGCGCTTCGCAACTTCGCTCCTGGCCTCGAGGCAAAGGGGGTCGTGGCTGGCGAACAGACGTCGGGGCTCGAGCCCGAGGCGCTGCTTCTCCTCGGAGAGACCTATCTCAAGATGCACAAGTGGCCCCTCGCGCGGGTCCAGTTCGAGACGATCGTCAGCCGCTTTCAAGACAGTGGGCTCATCCTCGCGGCGCGGAATTTCCTCGGGTGGATGAAGGAGCGGGGCGTCTAGCGGGAGTGCTAGGCTCGGCTCCGTGACCGACGCCGCGCTCGCAGCTTCCTCAGGCTCACCGGGGAAAAAGACCGTTCTCGTCGTCGACGACGAGAAGAACATCCGCCGCACGCTCCAGCTCGTCCTCGAGGGAGAGGGGTATCAGGTCCTCGTCAGCGAGACCGCAGAGCAAGGGCTCGCGATGCTCGCCAACCCCGACATGCCTGTCGACCTGGCGCTCCTCGACATCAAGCTCCCCGACATGAGCGGTCTCGAGGCGCTCGAGCGGATCAAGAAGGACGAGGCGACGCGCGACACGCCGGTCCTCGTCATCAGCGGGCATGCCACGGTCAACGACGCGGTCCAGGCGATCAAGCTCGGGGCGTCGGATTTCTTCGAGAAGCCGCTCGAGCGCGAACGCGTGCTCGTCAGCGTCAGAAATGCCCTCGAAGCGGCTCACGCGAAGCGGGCCCTCGCCGAGGTGTCGCGGCAGCAGTCCGAAAAATACGAGATGATCGGACGCGCCGCGCCGATCCTGCGACTCTTTCATGACATCGAGAAGGTCGCCCCGACGAAGGCCGGGGTCCTCATCACGGGAGAGAGCGGGACCGGCAAGGAGCTCATCTCGCGCGCCAT
This sequence comes from Polyangiaceae bacterium, assembly GCA_052147435.1. Taxonomy (GTDB): domain Bacteria; phylum Myxococcota_A; class Polyangia; order Polyangiales; family Polyangiaceae; genus JBKQKP01. The sequence goes on from JBKQKP010000282.1 coordinate 61,790, forward strand.
CCACCGGCTCTCCCCGCGAATGGATGGCCCGTTCGTGAAGGTGAACTGCGCTGCGATCCCGCGCGAGCTCATCGAGAGCGAGCTGTTCGGTCACGAGCGCGGCGCCTTCACCGGCGCGCAGCAGAAGAAGCGCGGGTTCTTCGAGCAAGCGCACGGAGGCACGCTGTTTCTCGACGAGATCGGCGACATGGATCTCGTGGCGCAGGCGAAAGTGCTCCGGGCCCTGCAGAGCGGAGAGGTCTCTCGCGTCGGCAGCGAGCACGTGATGCACGTCGACGTTCGCGTGCTCGCCGCGACGAACAAGGACCTGTCGAAGGAGGTCGAGCGGGGGACGTTCCGCGACGATCTCTTCTTCCGCCTGAACGTGTTTCCGATCCGTTCGCCGAGCCTGCGCGAGCGCGTGGAGGACATTCCGCTTCTGGCGCGCGCGTTCATGGAGGGCTTCTCCCGGGAGAACGGGACGAAGCCGAAGCCGATCGACGAAGGGGTCATCACGGCGCTCGTGGCGCGAAAGTGGCCGGGGAACGTCAGGGAGCTGAAGAACGTCGTCGAACGAATGGCGATTCTCTCGGGTGACCGGGTGACGATCGCCGATCTTCCGGAGGACCCTCACGAGAGCCCCTTCGGCGAGGAAGAATCGAGCGGCGATTCCCAGACGCCCGATCCCACGGACGACGAACCGAGTCAGGACGCGCCCGCGACGCACTCGCTCCCGCCGACGAACTACCTCACGCTGCGGGAGTTCCGCGACCAGTCGGAGCGCAACTACATCGTCGAGACGCTCAAGATGACGGGGTGGAACATCTCGCGCACGGCGATCATCCTCGGCGTGGAGCGCACGAACCTCCACAAGAAGATCCGCACCTACCAGATCAAGCGCGGCGAGGCGTAGCTACTCCGCTCTCTGAGTCGGATGCGGACGCCCGTGCGGGTAGAGGCGCTCTTCTTCCACGCGCTCGCGGACCATCACGAACGTCGCGACGCCGACGAGCGTCGCGATGGCCAGGATGAGCGCCACGTTCCCCTTCCACTCGGAGCGGCGCGCCTCGTTTCGCTGCGAGGACGTCGGCGGCTTGGCGGCCATCAGATCGATCCGCGAGTTCGAGGTCGGGAGCTGCCGCGACGAACGCGTAGGGGCGGGGCCGCTGTAGCTCCCGGAGGGGTTCGGCCGCTGGGCGTCGACGAGCTTCGGCTTGCGACCTGCCATCACGCGGCGGACGTCTCCCAGCATTGCGTACGCGCTCTCGTAGCGCAGCGTCGGGTCCGACTCGAGCGCGTGCTCGACGAGGGCAGCGAAGTTCTCGCTCAGGGACGGAACGACCTCGCGCAGCGGGCGGGCCGGGGTGCGCGCGAGATCGGAGAAGGTCTCTGCGGTGCCGCGGGGGATCGCCTTCGACGTTGCGAAGTAGAGGCACGCGCCGAGGCCCCAGATGTCGCCCATCTCACTGGGAGAATCGGGGGACGTCGAGCAGCGCTCGGGGGCAGTCCACGGACCCACGCGACGCGCACCGAGGACGTCTTGCTCGGCGCGCGCACCGACGCCGGGGGGGGTCGCGAAGTCGCACAGTCGAATGGAGCCGCGCGGCGTGACGAGGAGGTTCGTCGGCGAGAGGGCGCCGTGGACGACGCCGTGGGCGTGCGAGATCTCGAGGGCATCGAGCACCTGCTCGGCGAGGCGGAGCGCCTTGGCTTCCGAGATGGGGCCTTCGCGTTCGACGAGCGTCGCGAGCGGCTCGGCTTCGGCCATGGGACGCACGACGAACGGTGCGCCCGTGTCGTCGGTGCCGTCACCGCTGACGGCGATCACGCGGGGGTGCTGAAAGCGGCTCGCGGCGTACGCCGCCCGGATGAACTGGCTGCGCGCCCGCTCGTTCTTCGCGAGGGAGCCGATCATGACGCGGACGACCCCCTGGGAGGCGCCGTCCTGGACGCCGCGGGTCGCCTCGTACGCCGCCGAGACCGGACCGACGCCGAGCAGACGGCCGAGGCGCCACCCCTTCAGCGTGAGCCCGACCTTCGCCTGAGCGAGTCGGAGTCGTTCTTCCGGTCGCATCGACTCCGGGGTCGGAGGCGGGGGGGCCGATGAGAGCTTCTCGTTGAGCAGTGAGTGCGTCGGCGGCTGGCCGTTCGACGGGCTCGGCGGAGGCTCGGTCATCGTCCGCCCCCTATAACGCGCCCCCTAGCGTGCTGCCAAGGACGGGCGGGGTGGATCACGCTCCAGTCGAGCCGTACCCCCCGTCGCCGCGGTCCGTCGTGGCGAGGGAATCCGCCTCGACGAGCTCGGCGCGCGCGACTGGCGCGATGACCAGCTGCGCGATTCGCTCGAGCGGCGCAATCGTGACGGGTGCGTCGCTCAGGTTCACGAGCAGAACGAGCACCTCGCCGCGGTAGTCGGCGTCGATCGTGCCGGGGGAGTTGAGCACCGTGACACCGGTGCGCGCGGCGAGCCCCGAACGCGGCCGAATCTGCCCCTCGAACTTGTCGGGGATCGCGATCGACAGCCCGGTGGGCACCTTCGCCCGTCCGAGCGGCGGGATCGTCACCGGCAGGTCGATCGCCGCGTGGAGGTCCATGCCGGAGGCGCCCCGCGTCTGGTAGCGAGGCAATGGGACCGCGATGGCGCCGACGCGGCGAACGGCAAGGATGAGATCGGGGACCACGCGGGAAGGCTACAGCTTCGCACGCTACCTGGCCCAGCTCGGTCCCGAAAAAGGAGACAAAGGCACGCATTACCGGATGCGTACTTACATCGGCACCACGACCGTCGCCGAAGCCGCTCTCGGGGACTGCCGCCGAGGCTCTTCGCTCGCGACCGAAGGTTCGGGCAGCTCCGGGAAAGTCCGGTACATTCGAGGATCATGGGCGCGCCGTCTGGTGTCGACCGCGCCGCACCATCGACGAGCTCGGTGGCGCGTGTCCTCGGACGCTATGTGCTTCATGCGGAGCTGGCCGCCGGCGGGATGGCGACCGTCCATCTCGGGCGCTTGAAGGGGGAGGCGGGGTTCACGCGCACGGTGGCGATCAAGCGCCTCCATCCGCAGTTCGCCAAGGATCCCGAGTTCGTCGCCATGTTCGTGGACGAGGCTCGCCTCGCGGCGCGCATTCGCCATCCGAACGTCGTGCCGACGCTCGACGTGATCACGGACGGCGCGAGCGAAGGCGAGATCTTCCTCGTGATGGAGTACGTCGCCGGAGAGTCGCTTTCCCGGCTGCTCCGGGCGCTGCACGCGAAAAAGCGCCTCGTCCCCCCGCGCATCGCGATCACTCTCCTCTGCGGCGTTCTCCACGGGCTTCACGCGGCACACGAGGCGAAGAGCGACAAAGGGACTCCGCTCGGCATCGTCCATCGCGACGTCTCTCCGCAGAACGTGCTCGTCGGGACCGACGGAATTGCGCACGTCCTCGACTTCGGCGTCGCAAAGGCGACCGGCCGGCTTCACACGACCCGCGAGGGGGAGCTCAAAGGAAAGCTCGCGTACATGGCTCCCGAGCAGCTCGAGAGCGGCAGCCTCACGCAGCAGTCCGACGTGTATGCCGCTGCGGTCGTTCTATGGGAGACGTTGACGCTGCGCCGCCTCTTCGAAGGGGACAGCGAGGGGGCCCTGCTGATGCAGGTCCTCAGCGGCAAGGTCATCCCCCCGAGCAAGCTCGTGCCCGGGCTCCCCGCCGGTATCGACGACATCGTGATGCGCGGGCTCGCGCGCGACCCTTCGAAGCGATGGCCCAGCGCGCGCGACTTCGCGATCGCTCTCGAGAGGTGCGCGCCTCTAGCCCCCGCGTCGGAGATCGGGGAGTGGGTTCACTCGATCGCGGGAGACGTCCTCGATCGGCGGGCGAAGCTCGTGGCGGAGGTCGAGGGGGGGAGCATGTCGCTCCCGGCCGCGGCGCCGAAGGAGTCGATCCCGGGGGACGCATCGTCGTCTCAGGTCTCAGCCATCGCGGTGTCGAGCTCGGAGTCCGCGGCGCCTGCGGCGCAAACGCAGCGGGGGGCTCGAGGGTATTTCTTCGCGGGCGCGCTCGCCGGCTTGGTCGCCGTTCTTCTTGTCCTGGCATTCAAGCGCGGACCCGCTCCGCCCTCCCCGGCTGCCGCCGTTGCCCCGCAGGAGGCCATGACGGTCCCACCGCCGAGCGCGCCGCCCCCGACCCCGACTGGAAGAGATCTGGGCGCCCCCCGCCCCCCTTCGACGGGGGCCGCGGAAGGGGCGGCGGCGCCGACTCCGACCGGTCAGAACGGTCCGGTCGATCCGAAGGCGTCCGACACGGCCGCGACGCCGGCGAGCCCCGGCTGGGCGCCGAAGCTCAAGCCGACGACCCCAGCGTCGGCCCCGCAGAAGCCCGCTCCGAAGGGGCGCGCGGAGTGCGATCCTCCGTTCACGCAGGATTCGCTGGGCCACAAGCACTACAAGCTGCAGTGTCTGTGATGCGAAGCGTTCGCTCCGCCCGAGCCCGCGCGCCCCGCGTCATTGCCGCCCTGGCTCTCGCGCTCTCTGCGACGAGCGCGGGGCGGGCGTGGGCGGACGACAAGGAAGCTTGCGTCACCGCTTCGGACCAGGCGCAGACGCTCCGCGACGACGGCAAGTACCGGGCGGCGCGCGCGGCGCTGCTGACGTGCTCTCGGGACGTGTGCCCGGCGATCGTGCGACACGACTGCCAGAAGTGGCTGAGCGAGCTCGATGCGCTGCAACCGACGCTCGTCCTCGGGGCGCGCGATCCGAAAGGGAACGACTTTCCAGGCACGCACGTGGCGCTCGACGGCACGCCGTTCGTGGATCATCTCGACGGCAAGCCGGTCGCGGTCGATCCCGGTGAGCACGTCTTGCGCTACGAAGCGCCGGGGGCGACGCCGGTTGAGCAGACAGTCGTCGCGCGGGTGAACGAGAAGAACCGGATGTTGACCGTGATTCTCATGCCGCGCGAAGCCGCAGCACCGGCGCCCGTCTCCCCTCCCCCGCCCGTGGAGCCAAAGGCGCCGCCGTCGGAATCGCTGCTCTCGCGCGTCCCCGTCCCGGCGTGGGTGTTCGCGGGGGTGACGGTCGTTGCCGCGGGGGGCTTCGCCGGGTTCGGGATCAGCGGCGTGAACGACGTGAACAACCTGCGCGCGACGTGCGCTCCCAATTGCACGCAGGCGCAAGTGGACTCCGCGCGAACGCTGCTCAACGTCGCGGACGTCTCGCTGGGGATCGGAGTCGTCTCGCTGGCGGTGGCGACGTGGTTCTTCTTTCATCCGAAGGCGCCGCATGCGGCGGGCGCGACGGGGCTCGACGTGCGGCCGGACGTCCAGGCGCGCCCAGGCGGCGGAGTCGCGACGATCAGCGCGCGCTTCTGACGGAGTCCGTCTGCGCGGCGAGCTGCACGAGCAGGCCGTAGCCCATCTCGATGCGGCTCCACCCGGCGTCGCCATGCCGACCCCAGCCGAACGTAAGCGGGGTTGAGGACGGACCGCCGGTTCTACAGCAACCGAAGGGCCTCAGGACCGCGGCGAAGCTCGCGTCCCCCCCGAGCGCGTGCACGGCGAGTGCGGTTGCGCGGTCGCTGCCGAGCTTTCCTGGATCACCGGCCAACGCGAGGAGCTCTCTCGGCGCCTGTCCGACGCCAACGTCGACCTCGCTCGCGCGCTCGGCCCAGGCCAAGCCGATCGGCGGGGAAGGAGGCGGCGGCGGTCGCCTGCTGCCCCCCGGCGCGCTCTTCTCCTGCGGACGAGGGGCGCTCGAGAACGTCACGAGCGTGGCGTTACCCAGCGGCGGCACGAGTGCGTGCTCTACGACGCCAGGTCGCACGGAGAAAATCTGCTGTATCGCATCAGCCACCGGCGGCTGCGCGACGATGTCGGTCAGACCCTGGAGCGCGTGCGACGTCGAGTCCGCGTCCGCGACGGGTGCGGCGATGACGAGCCCGTTCGCGTTGGCGCTCGAGACGAGCGCGACTCTGTCCCAATCCGCGCGACCTTTCGCCCACGCGGTGAAGACGCCGTCGAGCGTCTTCGTGCCATCCGGGCCGAGGAAGGCACCCAGAGCGTGCTCGAAGCATGGCGCGATCGTCGCGGCGTCCTCGGCTCGCTCCGCGGGTGTATCGCTCGCCCAGATCGCGTAGCTGGCATCCGCGGGCGCATCGAGCAGCGGCGCTGCGTCAGCCGGTTGGATCGAGGCGAGGCGCCTGCGCGCGCCGTTGTCGCCCCCCTTCGGCGTGAGCGTCGCCACCGCGTGGATCTCGCCGTCTCCCGTTTCGACGTCGAGCTTGGCCTCCTGGAGATCGGCCAGCATCGCCGCGTGCGCAACGAAGATAGGATTGACGCACGCGACGAACGCACCCGAGTCGAACATGGGCGGGAAGGCTCGTCGCGCAAGTCCGAGCAGGCCCGACGTGACCCAGGCGCCGAGGTTCGTCGCCTTGACCCCCGCCTGGGCGAGCGCGCCGGCGGCCGCGCGAATCTCGAACGGCGACTTCGGAGCGGGCTTCGACGGCAACGTCGTCGCCGCGTAGACGCCGAGCGTCGCGAGATCGGCTTCGCTCGAAGCGACCACGAGGTACCCGGACGGCGAGAGCGCGGTTGCCGTCTCGGGAGCGTTGAGCCCGGTGAATGGACTCAGCAGGGCCATGCCTGCCACGCTCCGGCGTGCCCCAGCGTCCCACGCGCCGACGGCGCTCTCGGCAGCGTGGAGGTCTCGCACCTTCATGGCGATTGCAAACGCGAGCCCGCCGTTCCCCGCTTCGCCGAGCGCGACATGAAACGGGAGCCCTCCCATCACGAGGTTGGCGAGCCGTGGATCGAGGCGCGCCTTCGCGAAGACGAGCCCGGCGGCGGTATCGGGAAACAGGAGCAACGACCCTCCCGCGCCGTTGCGCAGGCGCTTCCAGAATGAATCGGGGTCCTGGAGCGTTGCCTCCGCGAAGAGCGATTCGGGTGGGGCCACGAGCTCGGGGCGCGCGGCCGTCGAACCGCTCTTGCACGAGAGCCCGCACGCGAGAGCAAAGAGGAGGAGAAGAACGACACCTCGAGCCATGGGCCCACATACTACAGGGGGCGATCGACGCGCCTCGCGGCGAATCGCGTGAGGGGTCGACACGATTGAAAAGTTCAATCTCTTAGTTCGAGAACAGAACTCCGTTCAGATTCCTCACTGACCGACCGCGAGCATTTCCCGAGAATTCTCGAGAAACGCCGATGGCCCGCCGGCTGCAGTGGATCGCTGCGTCCCCAACCCCCGGAGGCGCTGCATGCGGCAGGTTCTCAAGACGGTTTCCGCGATCGCGTTTTCAGTCGCAGCGTTCCTCGGTGCGAAGTCCGCATCCGCGACGCAGGCCGGCGTCATCTTCATCCACGGCACCGGGGACTACCCCGGCACCATGACCTGTAGCGGCTCCGGAGCGAGCACCGTCTGCACGGTGCCGGCGGCAGCGTCCGGCTACTGGACCCAGGGCGAGTTCACCTCGGTTGCGAAGGGGCTGCCGTATGCGGTCGTCGGATACCGCGGGGCCACCTGCTCCCCGTGGGCGAGCGGCGGCGAGTACGGAATCACCGACCCGAACGGAACGACGGGGACCTGCGGCAACGCGAGCGGCCAAGGGAACGCCGACGTGATCGCGGGGCAGATCCAGCAGTTCATGACGGCTTCAGGCGCGACCGAGATCGCGCTCGTCACGCACTCCGGCGGATCGAACCAGGCCCGCTACATCCTCCAGAACTACACGAAGAGCACCGCGTTCACCGCGGTGAAGAACGCGACGAAGCGCGTCGTCTCGATCGCCGGGTGCACGGACGGGACGTACCTCGCCAACGAGGCGATGTCCGGCGGCATCACGAGCTTCATCGCGAACCTCGCCGGCTACGGCGGTGAGGGGGTGGCCTTCATCCAGACGAGCCACATGAACACCTACAACGGCGCGTCGTCGTTCTTCGCCGGCGTCAACAACCCGGTCGGCGGCGCCACCGTCTACTCGACCGGCGGTTCGTCGGGGTCGACCTGTTACGGCGTCACGATCTTCGGCGCGTGCATCGGCATCACCGGCCCGACGCTCGGCGGTGTCATCGGTGCGTGCGACTCGGCTACGGACGATGCGGCGCTCCTCCTCCTCCACACGCTCTACCTCGATACGACCGACAGCACGACCTACCGCAACAGCTGCTCGGACGGGTTCATCTCCTGCCAGGGCTCGCAGGCGCTCGGTCACACGTTCGGGTACGCGGAGAAGCAGGACCACAACCAGAGCCGCCGCCAGTGCAACGGGCTCGACGTCGAGATCCGGAACACGGTCGCGGGCTCCGCGCAGGGCTTCGTCGAGGCGCAGTGGCCGTCCCAAGACGTGGACCCGGTGCAGACCGACATGTGCGGCTTCAGCCAGTACGCGGAGGTCACGAGCAACACGCAGAACAGCCGCGGGAGCGGGACGACGGTGGGCTGGACGGAAGGGTGCCAGCCGTCGAACCTGGGCAACGGCCAGTGCGACTGGGACTGCATCGCGCTCTACGGCCACGACGCCGCGCCCACCTGGGCGGGGACGGCGGGCCACAGCGCGGTCACGGCCTGGGGCGCGACCGACGACTGCTCGAACAGCGCGAACACGTACAACACGTCGAACACGTACAACAGCGTCACGTACGTTGACTCGTCGAACAACGTCTGGGGCGACCGCGGCACCTACGTGAACAGCAGCGGCTCGTACTACACGACGTTCAACGGTCACACGTGCAACTCCAACTCGTCGTGCGACTACACGTGCGGCGGCTCGACGACCGGCGAGGCATGCGCGTGGTTCACCGACCCGCAGTACAGCAGCACGTACGCGGTGGGGTACTGCCCGACGAGCTGGATCGGCGACGGTTACTGCGACGAGTGCGTCCTCGCCCTCTACGGATCGGACGGCAACGACTGCACCCCCGGCAAGGGGACCATCTGCGGCGGCGTCATCGCCCAGGACCAGCCGTACTCGGGGAGCACGATCTACTACTACGACAACCCGCTCTACAACGAGACCAACCCGAACAACACGTCGCAGTGGCTCTTCTGGAGCCCGATCGCCGCGTCTTCGGGAGACGGGATCTGCGAGACCACGGAGTGCGCGGCCATTCCGTCGTCGTCCAAGGCGTGGAACGCCGGGACGGCCTGGTGCAACACGACGACGGACTGCACGAGCGGCGGCACCTGCGTCAACGGCGCTTGCACCACGTCGAGCGCCGACTGCTCGGTGACCTACAAGGTTCCGGCGGTCACCTGCACCGAGAACAACAACTGCAACGGCGACTACTGCGTGAGCGGCACCTGCGCGGTGACGGGTGGGACGTGCACCGCGGACGCGAACTGCCCAGGCCCGTCGCCCGCGACGAGCACGTGCAGCAGCGGGGTCTGCACCTGCTCGTCGAACAGTGACTGCAGCAACGGCGCGAGCTGCGTGAGCGGCTCGTGCAACACGTCGATCACCCAGAGCCTGTGCCGCTGAAAATGGAGAACAAAGGAAAACCCATGACCTCAACGAAGATCCTGGCCACTTCCCTCCTCGCCATCCTCGCGGCGGCGTGTACGACCCAGCCCTCCGGCGGGTCGAGCGGTTCGACGACAGTACCGACGGCCGGCGCGGCGACCGTGCACGGCGACCTCACCCCCGTCGCGCTCCTGAAGGCGCCGCTGCCGAAGCCGACCGAGACCGCGCTCCTTCACGGCGCCGACCCCCTCTCGCCGGTCCAGGCGTTCGTCCTCGAGACCCCGGCGCTGCCGACCGTCGGCCGCGACTTCTGGCGGACCTTCACAGGGGCCGACCCCGCGTCGCTCACGTTCCCGGTCGACAACCCGCAGGGGGCGCGGGTCATCGTGAGCACGCTCGATCACACACCGCTGCGCAGCCTCCACATGCACAGCGTGGAGACAGGGCTCCGCCTCGACCACTCCCGCGACTCGACGAACACGGCGGGAGTCAACCGTGGCCACACGCAGCTTCGCGAGCCCGCGTTCGAGTCGCTCCTCGACTCGCGCCAGCTCTCGTTCGACGAGCCGTTCACGCGCGGCCTCGTCCAGCTCGACATCCCGGCCGATCTCGCGGCCCACGGCATCCACTTCGAGGTGCAGGAGCCGAACTCGCGGATCACCCTCGCGGCAGTCCCCGGCGAGCTCGTGTACACGCACGGGCAGACGGGCGAGCTCGCGTTCGCGCTCGACGACGGCGGCGGCGCGGTCGACGGGGGGACCATCACGGCGATTGCGGAGTACCCGAACCACACCCGCTCGGCGGCCTTCTCCGTGACGCCGCTCGGCAACGGGAAGTACACCGCGAAGTTCCCGCTCGCGGGGACCGACAACCAGGGGGTCTGGAGCATCCACGTGCAGGGGACCGGCGTGAGCAACGGCGTCCCCTTCGAGCGGAGCGTGGACACGGCGTTCGAGTACACGCCGGCGCACGCGCACATGACGGGCATCGGCCAGCCGCAGATCCTCCGCGGCTCCGACGGGCTCATCGACGAGATCAGCGTCGACGTCGCGGTCGAGACCCTCAACGACGACCGCTTCTCGGTCCGCGGGACACTCACGTACAACGGGGCCGACGGCGCGGAGCACCCGCTCGCCCAGGCGCAGACCGGGCAGGCCCTCAACGCCGGCACGGGGACCATCACGCTGCACTTCACGTCCGACGCGATCGCCCTCGCCCAGGTCAGCGGACCGTTCCACCTGCGCGACGTCGCGCTCGTCTCGGATGCGTTCGGGTTCACCCAGCACCGCATCGGCCGCGCCCTCGACCTGACGACGGGCGCCATCGCGGCGAGCGAGATCCGGTACCCGGCGCAGATCTCGCTCGGCGCGCGGGAGCTGATGGCGAACGGCGAGCTGCCGCAGAGGAAGTAATCTAGCCTCGACGTCGTGGCTCGACGAAACGCGGGGACGGTAACGCGCACGGCCCTCGTGATCGCTTCGGCGGTCGCGGGGGCTTCGTGCATTTCGGGGCAAGAGCCGGTGGAGACGTCGGCCGCGGTGTCGGAGGCGATCATCGGCGGGGATGCCGATACGACGGACACGGCGGTCGTTGCGCTCCTCGACGTCGCGAACGGGTCACTGTGCAGCGGGACGGTGATCGCGCCGAGCGTGGTCTTGACCGCGGGGCACTGCGTGCTCGGGGTGGCGGCGAGCGATCTGCATGTGCTCGTCGGGAGCAGTACGTCGAGCCCGGAGCAGACGGTCGATGTGACGAGCGCCGTGGCGTACCCGACGTATACGAGCGAGGCGAACGGGATCCCGGGGGGGGTGGACCTTGGGTACGTGACGCTGGCGACGCCGGTCACGGTGACGCCGATCGTCGTGGACACGAGCACGACGGACACGCAGCTCACGGGGGCGACCGTCACGGTGGTCGGGTACGGGGTGACGAGCGGGACGAGCGACAACGGGAGCGGGACGCGGGAGGAGGTGGGGCTGGTGGTGAGCGAGGTGTGCTCGCGGATTATTCAGGCGGGGAATGCGAGCGCGAAC
>JBKQKP010000283.1:0-4336 GCA_052147435.1 Polyangiaceae bacterium
GATCGCGATAGCCGGCTGCAAGCACGACTCCGGCGAGCTGGTCGTCGGCACTTCCGTGCGCCCGGAAGGGACGACTGCGCCGCTCGAGTTCAAGCTCGATTCGCTCGACGACCGCCAGGTCTCGACGGGGTCCGTCGTCGGCAAGCCGACGGTCATCGCGTTCGTCACGACGTGGGACCTCTCGAGCCAGGCGCAGATCGATTACCTCGTGCCGATGGCGAAGAAGGACGGCGCGCAGGTCAACTACGTCATGGTGGCGCTCCAGGAGGCGCAAGATCGGGAGCTCGTGGAAGTGTTCGCGCAACATCTGGGCGTGACGTTCCCTGTGGCCATGGCGGATGCCGAGCTGATCGCCGGAGGGAGCTCGTTCGGAGCTCTCAAGGCCGTGCCGACCACGGTGATCCTCGATCGCGCGACGCGGATGGTGTGGCGGCACGTGGGGATTGCGCGACCGGAAGTGATTCGAGAGGGGCTGCGGGGGCTGTGAGCGCTACGCTGCTCGGGCATGCGCCGTCGCGACCCGAGTGCCCTGTTCGCGACGAAGCACGCGCCGAAGAGGCCCCCTTTCGACTTCGTGCTCGACGAGCTAGCGTCACTCGATCCCTGGACGCGGCCCATGTTCGGGTGCCACGCGGTCTACGACGACGAGAAGATCGTTCTCATTCTTCGCGACAAAGGGAGCCCCGCCTGTGACGACGGCGTTTGGATCGCCACGACCGAGGAGCACCACGCTTCGCTGCGGCGCGAGCTCCCGAGCTTGCGGTCCATCACTCTCCTCGCAAACGGCGGGACCACCGGGTGGCAGGTCTTGCCCGCGGAGGCCGAAGATTTCGAAGAGGGGGTCTTGCGCGCGTGCGCGATGGTGCGCGCCCGGGATGCCCGCATCGGCAAGGTCCCCAAGGCGCGGCGCAAGCGCGCGAAGCGGTCGGGCCCGCTGCGCTGAAATCGGGTCTATGATCGCCGTGAACGCGCGATGAGCGACCGCAACGACCGCAAGGTGACAGGGACGGAGGACACCGTCATCGCGGGCATCTCGAGCGATCCGTCGCTCCGCACCTCCTCGGTCGATTCGATCCGCCTGCCCGCGTCGCTTCTCATCGCCGGCCGCTACGAGCTCGTCGGGCTCGTCGGTGTCGGGGGAATGGGGAGCGTCTACCACGCACGCGACACCGAGCTCGACGAGGACATCGCGCTCAAAGTGCTGCGCCGCGAGCTCGTGGATGCGCCCGGAATGCTCGAGCGGTTCCGTCGTGAGGTGAAGCTCGCGCGCCGAGTGACCCACAAGAACGTCGCGCGGACGTTCGACATCGGCGAGCACGGCGGCGAGCGCTTCTTGACGATGGAGTTCATCGAGGGGGAGTCGCTCGGGCGCCTCCTCGAGCGCGAGGGGACTCTCGGGATCGCGCGGTCGATCGAGATCGTGAGCGCCGTTTGCGCGGGGCTCGGCGCGGCGCACGCCGCAAACGTCGTCCACCGTGATCTGAAGCCGGACAACGTTCTCATCGCCACCGACGGGCGCATCGTGATCACCGACTTCGGCGTCGCGCGCGGCGGCTTCGAGGCGAACCCGCTGCAGACGCTCGGTCTCCCGGTCGGTACCCCGGCGTACATGTCACCCGAGCAAGTCGAGGGGGCGCCCGACATCGACGCGCGGACCGACATCTATTCGCTCGGCGCGATCTTGTACGAGCTGATGGCCGGGGAGATCGCCTGGGGAGGGCCCTCGCCCTATGCGGTCGCGGCCGCGCGCCTCACGGCCCCCCCGCCGGATCCGCGGCGCAAACGGCTCGACGTTCCGGACGCACTCGCGGAGGTGACGCTGAAGTGCATGGCGCGGGAGAGGGGCCACCGCTTCGCGAGCGCCGAGGACCTCGCCGCGGCCCTCGCCGAGATTGCCGCGCAGTTCGACCCCACCACCGGGCGCACGCGCGTTCCGCGGCGCCCCTCGTCCTCTCCTCCGATGCGTGAGAACGAGAAGCTCGTCGCCGTCCTGCCGTTCGCGAACCGGGGAGAGCCGGAGGATGAGTACCTCGCCGACGCGATCACCGAGGACCTGATCGACGCCCTCGCTTCGACGAAGGGGCTTCGCGTCACTCCACTCGGGACGGTCATGGCGCTCAAGTCCGCGGACGGGGACTCGCGAGACCTCGGCCGCGGTCTCGAGGTCCAGGTCGTCGTCGAGGGGACCCTCCGAAGGACCGATGGAGTCGTGCGGATCTCGTCGCGCCTCGTGAGCGTCGCCGACGGATTCCAGCTGTGGACCCGGCGCTTCGAACGAAACGTGACGGACCTGGTCATCGTCGCGGACGAGGCGGCGAACGCGATCGCGGAGTCGCTGCTCGTGCGCCGCGCGTCGCCCGCGCGCGAGGCGCCGGCGGATGCCAAGGCGCTCGATCTCTACCTGCGAGCGCGTCACGAGTATCACCAGGGGTGGGCCCTGAGCACGCAGCGCGCCGTGGCGCTCTTCGAGGAGGCGCTCAAGCGCCAACCGAACGACCCACGGATCCTCTCCGGCTACGCGCTCGCGCAGATGCGCCGGCTCGGGAACGAAGAGACGAGCGAGGGGGCGGCGCACGTCGCGCTTCGTGCGGCCGAGCGAGCGAGGGCCGTCGCGCCGAACGCCGGGGAGCCGCTCGTCGCGCTCGCCGCGTACCACCTGGTCATGGGCGACTATCGCGCCGCCGCGCGCGAGGTGAACGACGCCCTCCGCCGCGCGCCGTCGCTCCCCGACGTGCACGATCTCTGCGGGCGCATCCTCGTGGAGGTGGGGCGCCCCGAGGAAGGGATCGCGTTCCTGGAACGCGCGTTGCTCCTCGAACCACGCATCGGACGTGCCAGGGGCGACATCGCCCGCGTGAGCGCCCTGCTCGGCGACTGGTCGCAGGTCGAGCCGCTCTATTCGACGACGCCGAAGGACGAGGCCGAGCAGAACGGAGTGTGGTTTCTGCGCGCGCGGATCGCGCTCTGGCGGCGCGACGTCGAGTGGGCTGCGCGCGCGCTCGGCGAGATGCCCGCGAGCCTGGGGCTCCGCGCGCCGATCGAGGGGCTTTGCGGGATCATCACGACGGGGGTCATCCCGGAGTCGCTCACGACGCTCGTGGACTCGCTCGGCAAAGTGACCGGTCGTGTTCGGCGAAGGCCAATCTTCTACCGCCAGCTCAAGGCCGAGGCGCTGGCGTACGTGGGACACGAAGGGGGGGCGCTCGCGACGATCGAGGACGCCGCGACGCTCGGCCTCATCGACGTCGTCTGGCTCGACCACTGCCCGCTGTTCAAGGCGATGCGCGGCTCGCGTCGCTTCGCCGAAGCGCGCCAGCAGGTCGCGGAGCGAGCGTCGCTCGTGCTCGAGGCGTTCACCTGATGTCCTGAGCCCGAGACTCGTCGCCTACGGGCAGCACCACTGCGGCGACGCGGGATTGCCGGCAGCGGCGTCGAAGAGCGGCGTGCAAGACGACGTCGTGTTCGAGTAAGGCGGGGTGCACGTGAGGAGACTCCCGCCGTCGCAGGCGGGGGAGCTAGGCGTGAGCGCGCACGAGCCGCAGCAGTAGGTGCTCTCCCCGGGGGCCTGCACCTCCCCGAGGTAGACCATGGTGCAGTTGAGCGCGCCCGCGTCGAAGGCGACGCCGGCCGGGCACGTGACGAGCGAAGGTTGGTCCGCGGAGCACTCCGAGGACACGCCCGACGTGCAGGTCGTCCCGCCGCCAGCGCTCGTGTCGGGCGAGGACGGCGTGCATCCGGCTGGCAGAAGCACGAGCAGCGCGAACAGGACGTTGAGCCCTCTCAAGCCCCCCCCTCGCGCCTCGACCGAGCTGCCCCCTCCGCCTGGAGCAGCTTCACGAGCTCGGGCTTCACGACCTTACCGACGGCGTTCCGCGGGAGCTCGCTCATGCTGATCACTTCTTTCGGGACCTTGTAGCTCGCGAGCCGCTCCTTCGCGAACGAGCGGAGCACCTCCTCGTCGCACGCGCTCCCTGCGCGCGGAACGACGCAGGCGACGACCCGGTCGCCCCACGTCTCGTCCGGTATGCCGACGACGGCGACCTCCCCGACGGTCGCGTGGTCGCGCAGGACCTCCTCGATCTCGAGCGCGCTCAGCTTGTAGCCGCCGCTCTTCAAAATATCGACTCAAAAAAGTGAGGCGGGGAAAAAAGAATCAACGGCCCGCCACCTCAACCGACCTTGCCGGCGGTCCGCCACGCCATCGTCGACACCTCATCATGCGATCAAGTCCTCAGCGATGTCCGTACTGCCAATCTTGGATCAGCGAGGAAAAGCAGCGTGAGTAAATCTGCCAAAGTAGTGCTAGCGAATGCTCGCCCCTATTCAAAGAGGGCGG
>JBKQKP010000284.1:0-22550 GCA_052147435.1 Polyangiaceae bacterium
AGCTCCGCGAGCTCCTTCTCGAGCGCTTTGCGCTCGGAGTTGAGCTTGTCGATGGCTGCCCCGAGCCGGTCGAACCCCGTCCCCGCGGCCTGCGCCGCCTGGGCCCCCAGCTGCTCGAGCTCCTGCACCCAGTGCAGCGAGTTGAGGCCCGTGGTCGCCTCGATGCGGCGGACCCCGGCGGCCAGGCCCTGCTCGCTCTTGACCTTGAAGAGGCCAATCTCCCCGAGCGAGCGCGCGTGGGTTCCGCCGCAGAGCTCGACCGAGTCGCGTGTCATCGTGAGGACGCGGACGACGTCGCCGTATTTCTCCTCGAAGATCGCGACCGCCCCCTTCGCGCGCGCCTCGGCGATCGGGAGCACCTCGGTGAGGACAGGCGACGCCGTGAGCACCTTGCCGTTCACGAGGTCTTCGATCCGCTGCAGCTCCTCCGGGAGCACCGCCTTGCCGTACGAGAAGTCGAAGCGCAGCCGGTCCGGCCCCACGAGCGACCCCTTCTGCTGCGCCTGCTCGCCGAGCACGGTGCGAAGGGCCCAGTGAAGGAGATGTGTCGCCGAGTGGTTTCGCCGCGTCGCCGTCCGGCGCGTGTGATCGACCTCGAGGTGAACGGGCTGCCCCACGTGGACTTCCCCTTCCTGCACCTGCCCCTCGTGCACGATGAGGCCCGTCAGCGGCTTCTGCGTGTCGCGCACTTCGAAGCGCATCCCCCCACGAACCTCGATGACGCCACGGTCGCCGACCTGCCCACCGGCTTCCCCGTAGAACGGCGTCACGTCCACGACGACGGTGACCTCGTCACCCGCCCCCGCCCGCTCGACGAGGTGCGCCCCTTTGACGATCGCGACGACCTTCCCCTCCCCCTCCTCGCGGTCGTACCCGGTGAACTTGCAAGCCCCCCCCGGCACCGCCTCGAGCGCCTTGCGCCACACGTCCTCGATCGCTGCCTCGCCGACCTTCGACCCTTCGCTGCGCGCGCGCTGCTCCTCGAGACTCTTCTCGTACCCGGCGGTATCCACCGTGAGATCCCGCTCGCGCGCGATGACCTCGGTGAGGTCCACCGGGAAGCCGTACGTGTCGTACAGCTTGAACGCGACGTCGCCCGACACAGTGGTCGTCCCGCGCTCTTTCATCGACTCGATCTCTTCGTCGAGGATCTTGAGCCCGCGATCGATCGTGCTCCGGAAGCGGACCTCTTCCTGCTCGGTGACGTTCAAGATCAGCTCACGCCGGTCGCGTAGCTCCGGGTACTGCTCCCCCATCAGCGTGATGACCTGGTCGGCCACCTCGTGCAGAAACGGGCGCGCGATGCCGAGCCTGTGCCCATGGCGAATCGCCCGCCGCATCACCCGCCGAAGGACGTACGGACGCCCCGCGCGATCGGGGAACACCCCTTCCGCGATGAGGAACGCGGTCGTCCGCGCGTGGTCGGCGATGACGCGCATCGAGACGTCGTCGTCCCCTTGCGAGCCGTGGTAGCGCTTGCCCGCCAAGTTCCCCGCCTCTTCGACGAGCGCGCGCAGGAGGTCGGTGTCGTAGTTGCTCGTCTTCCCCTGGAGCACGCTCGTGACGCGCTCGAGCCCCGCGCCGGTATCGACGCACGGCTTCGGCAGCTTCTCGAGCTTCGCCTCGCCGTTCACGATCGAGCGCTCGAACTGCATGAAGACCAGGTTCCAGATCTCCATCCACCCCTTGCCGTCGGGGGTGGGCTCCTCGTTGAACTTCGCGAGGTCGATATCCCCTTCCCCGTTCCAGAAGTGGATCTCGGTGCACGGCCCGCACGGCCCCGTGTCCCCCATCTGCCAGAAGTTGTCCTTCATCCCGAGGCCGATGATCTTCTCGTCCGGGAAGCCGGTGACCTTCCGCCAGATCGCGCGCGCCTCGTCGTCCGCGCCGAGCGACCCCTCACCGCCGAAGACGGTGATGACCATTCGCTCCTGGGGCATGGCGTACACCTTCGTGAGGAGCTCCCAGGCGAACGCGATCGCGTCCTCCTTGAAGTAGTCGCCGAAGCTGAAGTTCCCGAGCATCTCGAAGAACGTGTGGTGGCGCGCGGTGACGCCCACGTTCTCGAGGTCGTTGTGCTTGCCGCTGATGCGGATGACCTTCTGGCTCGACGTGGCGCGCGTGAACGGCCGCGTCTCCTTCCCGGTGAAGACGTCCTTGAACGGGACCATGCCGGCGTTGGCGAACAT
This sequence comes from Polyangiaceae bacterium, assembly GCA_052147435.1. Classification (GTDB taxonomy): domain Bacteria; phylum Myxococcota_A; class Polyangia; order Polyangiales; family Polyangiaceae; genus JBKQKP01. The sequence goes on from JBKQKP010000284.1 coordinate 2,190, forward strand.
CAACGTCGGGTCGTTCTGCGGAATGAGCGGCGCGCTGGCGCACACCTCGTGGCCCCGCTGGCGAAAGAATTCGAGGAAGGTGGCGCGGACTTCGGAAGACGTCGATTGAGTCATGGGGAAGGGAGGCTCGATCTAGCACAAGCCACGCGGAGGGCGCTCACGGCGCGACCGGCTCGGCGAGGGTCTCGGCGTACAGGTCGTCGTAGGCGGCCGCGACGACGCGAGGGGCGAAGCGGGCCGAAAACAGAGCAGACCCCGCGCTCGCGGCCGCGCGCGCGGCGGCCGAATCGAGGAGGAATCGAGTGACTTCGGCGGCGAGGGCGGCGTCGTCCTCGGGGTCGACGAACCGGGCGCTCGACAGGGCCTCGAGGGGGCCGCCGCGGGCCGCGACGATCGGGACGCCGAGCGCGAGCGCCTCGAGGAGCACCAGCGGGAGGTCCACTTTGCCGTAGAGATCGTCCACCGGGAACGCCACGACGCTCGACGTGGCGACGAGGGCGGCCATGTCGTCTACCTCACCTGCGTGGCGCGTCCGCTCGAGGAGCCCCGTCTCGCGAAGACTCTTCTCGACCGCGTCGCGCGCGCCGGCGCTCTTCGGGGTCTTTGCGCGGCAGGCGAAGACGACGACGACGGTGGGGGCCTTCTTCGCGATCGCGGCGACAGCGCGCGCGACCGTGGCCGCGCCGTGCGAGACCTCGTAGTCGCCTGGATAGAGGACGACCGGTGCGTCGCCGACGCCGAGCTTGTCGCGAATGGCGCGCTTGGCCCCCTCGGTCGGAACGGGTGGAGCCTCGACGCACGGCTGGATGACGCGCACCTGCTTCTTGACCCCCGCGCCGAGGAGCCGCCCGCGCATCCACTCGCTCACGACGACGACGGCGTCGCCGAAGATCCACTGCGAGACGCCGTCGAAGCTCCGTGGCGCGCTGGCGATCGTCTGCACGACGCGTCCTTTCCAGCCGAGCACGCGCCGCGTCCGCGACGTGAAGCGAGCGACCGTTGACGACGCCGGGTTCGGCGCGAAGACGAAATGCCAGACGTCGAGCGCGTCACCCGTCATGAGCCGACGCACGACCCGCGCATTCTGCGCGAGGCCCGGAGCGAAGCGACCGGGCGCGGTGTAGATCGCGTCCATCGCCACGCGCTCCCCGAGTGACGGCGCACCCTCCGTCGTCATCACCGTGGCGGTCGCGCGCGTGAGGTTTCGCGCCACGTCGCGCACGAGGTTCTTCGAGCCGTCGTTCCACGGCGGCGCTATCGGCTTCGAGACGAACAGAACGCGAGGGCCGGCCAACGCGCCGACCGTAGCAGGCTCCGGCTCTATTTGGCGGCCAGAGCGAGACCCGAGTCCGCGCCGCGGAGCGCGCTCTCCACAGCGCTCCCCACGGTCTGGTTCTGCAGCTCGATGAGGCGCTGATCGCTCAGCGTCCGCATCGACTCCACCGACGTCGCCCCGCCGCTGAGCGTCCCCTTCAGCGTCTGCTGCGGCACCCGCTTCACGCTGAACTCGACGCGCGCCTCGATCCGCATCGCGCCGCTCGACTGCGCCTGCGCCAGCCGCGTGATCTGCCCCTCCAGCAAGAGCACCGGCATCTTGCCCATGGCGCGCGTCGTCCCGGGGTCGCCCTCGTCGAAGACCACCGCGCCCGGGAGCGAGTGGGCTTGCATGCGGGCTGCGTCGCGCAAGACGTTCGACAGCTCGCCGCCGCGTACGCCCGTCATGTTCTTCATCTGGCCGATCGTGACGGCGTAGCGCGCGTGCGCTGGCGCGGGGGGGGCGGTCGTGTCTCCCGAGTGCGAGAGCGCCGCGATCGTCGTCTCCATTTGCGCGCGCGCCGAGCCCGACGACTCGTTCCGCGCGTGACGCTCGAGCGCCGGGACCGCCCCAGGGTCCCCCACCGAGGCGAGCGCCGCGGCCGCCGCGGTCCGGACAGCCGCGTGACCGTCGTCGAGCGCGTGCTCGAGCATGACCCTCGCCCCTTCGGGCCGCGTCTTTCCGAGGAGCAGCGCCGCCGACACGCGAACGCGGAAGTCCGACGCGTGCGCGAGATCGGCCCCCGCCGACTGCGCGTCCTGCGCGGGCGAGACGGTCACGTTCGTGAAGGTCATCGCCAGGCACGCAAGGGCGGCGGCAGCGAGCCGTGAGATCCGTCGTACGCGCGACCGGGGAACGCGGACCGTCGTCACGCCCATCTCGTCTCTCCTTGCGACTCGCGCGTCGCGTCCCTCGCACGAGTGCGGGGCAGGGTTGATTCGAACGCGAAGCGAGCGGCTTCGCTATTGACGATCAAGGCAGAGACAACCGCGAGACTGCACCGGCGAGGCAGACTGGAACAAGCCGAACAAGAGAGATGTGCGTCGCGCGTATCCGTCAAAGAGTGGGGGTGCGTCGACTCAGAGAAGGCTCTTCACTTCCTTCTCGATCTCGGCCTCCTCCCCATCATGGTAGCCGAGGTGCACGAAGCGGACGATCCCCTTCTTATCGACGATGAACGTCGACGGCATGCTCTTCGGCTGCCACTTCCCCGCTATGGCTTTCCCGTCGTCCCACACTAGGGGGAACTTGGCACCGAAGGTGGTACCGAAGTCAGTGAGTCCTTGGTTCTCGTCGTCCTCGGAAACGGCAATGAGGTCCATGCCGCTCGTCTTGAACTTCGTGTAGAGGTCCTGGAGCTTCGGGAAGGACTTCTTGCAGGGCTCGCACCACGTCGCCCAAAAGTCCACGATGAGCACCTTTCCGGAGCTTGCCTTCACGGCCGCCTTCCCTTTCCCGTTCACCGACGCGGCGGCGAAGTCGGGGGCCGGGCTGCCGACGAGCGGGTGCTTGGCGTCGCCGCCGCTGCTCGCGCCGCCGCCTGAAGCGCTCTGGCCTCCGCAGCCAGAGAGAGCGATGAGAGCGGTCAACAGGAGCGGGGAGAAGGACGCAGTGAGGAGCTTACTCATGCCCTCATTTCTATCATGGCGGGCCGGCCCGATGCCATTCGAGGCCGGATGGAGCGACACGGACGTTACAGCGCGGCCGCGAGCGCCTCTTCGACCGTGCGGACAGGGACGAGCTCTATCCGCCCGTCTCGTTCGCCCCGTTCGCCTTCGGCTGCGCTCATGGGAACGATCGCACGCGTGAAGCCCATCGCCGCCGACTCGGCGATGCGCGCCGCGGCGCGAGGGACCGACCGGACCTCCCCCGCGAGGCCTATCTCGCCGAACGCCACCACCTCCGGCGAGACGGGTCTCTCGCGGAGGCTCGACGCGATCGCGAGCGCCATCGGGAGATCGATCGCCGGCTCGTCGACACGAACGCCGCCGGCGACGTTCACGAACACGTCGGCCCCTGCGAGCGCGAGCCCCGCCTTTCGTTCGAGGACCGCGAGGATCATCGCGAGGCGCGCGCCGTCGACCCCGTTCGCCGTCCGCCGCGCCGATCCGGCGGCAAACGGCCCCACCAGCGCCTGCACCTCGACGAGCATCGAGCGCGAGCCTTCGCTCGTCGCCGCGATCATGCTCCCCGCGACCCCCTTCGGGCGCTCGGCGAGGAAGAGCGCGCTCGGCTGCTTCACCTCGCGCATCCCCTCGGCGGTCATCTCGAAAACGCCCACCTCCGTGGCGCTCCCGAAGCGATTTTTCTGCGCGCGCAGCGCCCGGAACGCGTGACCCCGCTCCCCTTCGAACGCGAGCACCGTGTCCACGAGGTGCTCGAGCACCTTCGGCCCCGCGAGCGAGCCGTCTTTGGTGACGTGACCGACGAGGAACGTCGCGATGCGATCCCGCTTCGCCCGATCGACCATCCGCGCCGCGACCTCGCGGAGCTGGCTCACGGTCCCCGCCGCGCTTTCGAGGGAACCGCAGCGGACCGTCTGCACGCTGTCGACGACGAGCGCCACGGGCCTCACTTCGGCGATCACCCGCTCGACGACGTCGAGGTCGTTCTCCGCGAGGACGAGGAGCTGGTCGGCCGCGTCCCCCTCACGTGCCACGCGGCGCGCGCGCGCCGCCGTCTGCGCCGCGCTCTCTTCCCCCGAGACGTAGAGCGAGCAGCACCCCTTCGCGGCGAGGCACGCGAGCGCTTGCAGGAGCAGCGTCGACTTCCCCACCCCCGGATCGCCCCCCAGCAGCGTCACCCCGCCGAGGACCGCCCCTCCCCCGAGCACCCGATCGAGCTCCCCGATCCCGGTGGGCAAGCGCGCGGCGTGGTCTACGTCGACCTCCCCCACCGGTATCGCCGACGCCCCGCGCTGCCGCGATTCACCCCCGAGCGCCGAGCCCGCGCCCTTTCGCACGACCTCCTCGACGAGCGTGTTCCACGCCGCGCACGACGTGCACCGCCCCACCCACTTCGGGAACAGGGCGCCGCACGCCTGACATACGAACTGGGTCGTCGCCTTCGCCATCCCCCGCGCATACCCCGCGCGGCGCGGGGCGCAAAGAGCGGCGGCTCGCGCCTACTGCGGCTCGCAGAGCGCTTGCCCGAGCGCATGCGCGCACTTCGCGCCGGCCGGACACGCCGCCATCGAGCAGTCCTTGTGGCAAAGCTTGTCCGGCCCGAGGACGTATGTGGGGAGGCACTGGTTGCCCGGCAGGGGGGGCGCCTGGACACCGGGGATGAGCTTCCCTATCGCGCCCGGAAGGGTCGGGAGCGGCGCCGAAGCGCTCGTCGCGGGCGCGCTCGTGCCGGACGCGCTCGCCCCGGGTGCACCCGTCGGCGCGGGGATCGTGCACGTCGTCGCCTCGGCGCCGAGCTTGCCGTTCGCGTACAGGTTCGCCTTTCCCGCGCACGTCTGCCCGCTCGGACAATCGCTGTCGGCCTTGCAAGTCCTCCCGCAGAAGTCCTGCTCGTCGACCATGAGCCGCGTCTGCCCCTTACCGCAGGCGGCCTTAGACGGGACGGTGGGGCCGGGGATGAAGGCCTGCTCGGCGATCCACCCTTCGAGGTTGTGCGACGGCGCGTCCGCACCATGTGCGGCGCGGTCTGCACCTGGGGCGTTCTTCGGATCGGGGAAGATGCAGAGGATGAAGTTCTCGTGCTTGGCGACCTGCGTCACCGGCGTCCCCTGCTTCAGCGTCGCGACGAGCACTCCACCGGGAACCGCGTTTCGAGCGCTCACGTTCTGATCGGCGATCTTCGCCGCCGCGTCGTTCATCGACACTTCGTCGGGGAAGCGCCCCACCTTGTTCACGTTCTCGGGCACGGGGGTCACGGCCACGGGAGGGCCGGCGTCCAGGACGACGAGCGCCACGACGCCGGCGTCAACCCCGGCATCTTTCGCCGCCTCGTGCTGGAGGAGCGAGCACCCAATGAGTGGAAGCGCGGACAACGAGATCACGCACGTGAGGGGTGCGACCTTGGCGCGGCGCGGGACCATGCAGACATCCTCCAGTCGGGGGGGGGTCAACCGCACGCGACGCTCACACGGACGACGAACGGCCGTCAAGGAATCGTCGGCAGCGATTCGAGCCAGCGCGTCATGATCGCCCACCCCTCGTGAACGAGCGCCAGCGAGGTCGATTCGTTCTTCTGGTGCGCCTGCGCGTTCTCGCCCGGTCCGAAGTTCACTGCGGCGATCCCCCGCGCAGCGAAGCGAGCCACGTCCGTCCATGCCTGCTTCGGCTCGACCCCGCGCGCCCCCGCCGCGAGGAGCGCCTGGACGTACGGGTGGCTCGCGTTGGGCATGGCGGCGGGCGAAAGGTCGGTGAGCTCGACGCGCGCGCGACCGCCAACCATCGCGAGGACCGTTCGCTTTGCCTCTTCGAGCGACGTGTCGGGGGCGAAGCGATGATTCAGGTTCAGCGTGAACCGGTCCGGCACGACGTTCCGCCCGCGTCCGCCGTCCTTCGCCTGCGTGACCGTCGTGACGGTCTTGTACGTGAGCCCATCGATGACGTGCACCTCGGGGGGGCGCGCCGCGATCTCCGCGAGGAACGGCGCCGCGAGAGAGATCGCGTTGGTCCCCTCCCACGGCCGCGCGCTGTGCCCGGTCTTTCCTTCGAACGTGACCTGCGCGTGGATCGATCCGTTGCAACCGAGATGGAGGCGATTGTCCGAAGGCTCGAGGCACACGGCGAGATCGACGCCACCCAGCTCGCCGTCGTGCTCGAGGACGGGGCCGAGCTCGTTCTCGGCGAAGGGGCCCTCCTCGCGCGCGTAGAAGACGAGCGTGAGGTCTGCGCCCATCTTGGAGCGATCGAACCTCTCCGTGAGCGCGATCATGAGCGCGAGCCCGCTCTTCATGTCGCTCGCGCCGGCGCCGTGGCATCGCCCCCCCTCGATGCGCGCAGGGCCGTTCTCCGTACGCACGGTGTCGAGGTGACCGGCGAGGACGATCTGCTTGCGCTTCCTCTCCCCCCGGACGAGCGGGACGACGATCGAGTCGCCGTACCGCCGGATGGGGGCGTCGGGGCGCGCGGCCTCGAGCCGAGCGCTCACGGCGTCGCAGAGCGCTCTCTCCTCGCCGATGGGCGATGCGATCGCGCAAAGCCACAGGAGCGTCTCGTCGAGAGCCTTCGCGTCGTCGCTCATACGGCGACGCCGAAGTCGCGGAGGGCGGCGTTGAGGCTCACTTTGCGGTCGGTCGCCTCGCTCCGCTTCCCGATGATGAGCGCGCACGGGACGCCAAACTCTCCCGCCGGGAACTTCTTCGCGCGCATTCCGGGAATGACGACGCTCCGCGCGGGCACCCTCCCCCGCAGCTCGACGGGCTCACTCCCCGTCACGTCGATGATGGCGGTCGACGCCGTCAGCACGACGCCCGCCCCGATCACCGACTCACGCCCCACCCACGTCCCCTCGACGACGATCGCGCGCGAGCCGACGAAGCAGCCATCCTCGACGATGACTGGCCGCGCCCCCGGGGGCTCGAGGACCCCTCCGATCCCCACCCCCCCCGAGAGATGGCAGTCTCGCCCGATCTGCGCGCACGACCCGACGGTGGCCCAGGTGTCGATCATCGTCCCGGAGCCGACCCACGCGCCGATGTTGACGTAGCCGGGCATCATGATGACGCCGCTCTCGAGGAAGGCTCCGTAGCGAGCGATCCCGGGCGGAACGACGCGGACCCCCTGCTCGGCGTAGCCCCGCTTGAGGGGGATCTTGTCGTGGAACTCGAACGGGCCGACCGTCGTGCTCTCCATCTTCCGGGCGGCGAAGTAGAGCAAGATGGACTGCTTCACCCACACGTTCGTCGTCCATTCTTCGCCTTCGCGCGGCGGCGGAGTCGCCACGCGCAGAGCGCCGCGGTCGAGCGCCGCGATCGTCTCCTCGACGGCGCGTGCGTGCGCGGCGTCGGCGAGGAGCGCGCGGTCCGCGGCGGCAGCTTCGATCCGCGGGCGGAGGGTGCTCTCGAGGTCGTCCATCAGTACCGCGCGACGCTCGGGTCGACCTTCAGCGACCAGGCGTCGATCCCCCCTTCGACGTTCCACACGTTCCGGAACCCCTCCTTCAGGAAGTGCTCCGCGGCGGCGCGGCTCCGCATCCCGTGGTGGCAGTGGAAGACCAGCATCGTGTCGCGATCGCCGGCCGCGAGCGCGTTCTCGACGTCGTGGTCCAGCATCTTCGCGCCGTCGATCTTGGCAAGAGCCCGCTCCCGCTCGGGGCGCACGTCGAGGAGCTCGAGCTTGGCCTCGCCCCGGGCGCGCTTGTCGAGCCAGCTCTTCAGCCCCTCGACGTCCATCGTCTTCACGCGCGGCGGCTCGTTCGGATTGTCGAGCTTGAAGCCTCCGCCGCCGTTGGTGACGAAATCGATCCGAAGCCCGTCCGCACGCCGAGCGCTCGCCGCCTCGACGAACAGGGTCACTCCGCCGTCCGTCTGGATCTCGATGTCGGAAGGCTCTCGCGGGCCGACGTGGAGGTCGTACTGGAACTCAGGGGTGATCTCGAGGCGAAGCACGTCCTGGCCGGCGTCGCTCAGCGCGTCCTTGAACGCGCGAGCCGCCCCTTCCGTCACGGCGATCTTGGGCGGCTTCGGGGCCTCAGCGCCAAAGAGCACGCCGAGCTCCCCGTTCGCGTGCATCTCGCGAACGATGTCGCAGCCGCCGACGAACGACCCCTTCACGTAGAGCTGCGGAAATGTCGGCCAGCTCGAGAACTCCTTCATCCCATCGCGGAGCTCCGCCTCGGCGAGGATGTTCACGGTCTCGTACTTCGGGCCGAGCTCGTTCAGGATCCCGACCACTTGCGACGAGAAGCCGCACTGGGGAAAATGACGCGTCCCCTTCATGAAGAGAAGGACGTCGTTCTTCGAGACGAGCTCGGCGATGCGCTTTCGGAGGGTTTCATCCATGGGGACCAGCGAAATGCGCGACGTCCGGCGCGACGTCAAGCGCGCGTGACCAGACGCGGCTTGCGCGCACTTACCCACACGCACCCTCACCCCCCCCCTCCCGGCGGCGCCCGTCTCCAGCCTGCCGTGGCGAATTCGCTCCGAGGCCCCCCTTTTCCGCAATACTTTGGAGACGGAGACGCATGGCTGACGGCAAGACCCCGACGCGCTCCCCCCCCGCCGTCTCGCGTCGTTCGCGGCGCGACCCGCGCGCGGAGTCGCAGCATCCGCCGGCCGAGGAGGTCGCCGAGGTGCGCATCCCTGCGGCTGCCCTCCCGCGCAAGCCGAACACGATTCCGCCAGGAGCCGGACAGCACAGCGTCGACACCGCCGACGTCCTCGCGCAGCTCGCCCAGCTTGAGGCCGAGGTAGAGCAGCTCCGCGCTCAGAACGAACGGGACGCCGCCACAATGGGACAGATGCTCGCGCGCGTCGCCGACCGCGAGCAGGAGGCCAAGGATCTCCGCGCGGAGACGCAGCGGTTCGAAGAGCGCGCGTCGATCGCCGAGGCGCGCGTGGCCCAGCTCGAGGGGAATCTGGCCGAGCGCGAGCTGGCGGCGTCGCGCGATCCTTTCGCGCAGGGGGGGTTCGGGGCCCACGCCGCGACACAAGACGTCAGGGTGGGCGACCTCGAGGAAGCCATCGCGCGAGCGAAGGCGGGGACGTCCAGCGCGGAGAAGCGCGTGGCCGAGCTCGAGACACGCGTCGCCGAGCTCGAGGCTACGCTGGCCGGCTCGCAGGCCGCGGCGGCAGCGGCGCAGACGCGCGCGGCCGAGCTCGAAGCGCGTGTGACCGAGCTCGACGCGAGCGTGCGCGAGACGGACGAGGATCGATCGACAGCCACCGAAGTTGCGGACGAGCTCGCGGAGAAGGTGGAGGCGCTCGAAGCGCGCCTCGAAGCCGCGGAGAAGCTCGCGCGCTCGAACGGGGTGGCGAGGGACACCGCCGAGGAGCGGGCGGAGGCCGCGGAGGCAAAAGGGGCGGCCGCCGTAGGTCGTGCGCTCGATGCAGAAGCGCGCGCCGGCGCGGCAGCGGCCGACCTCGTGCGGGTTAGCGCCCAGCTCGATGAGCTCAAGACCGCGTTCGTTACCGCCGAGAAGGCCCTCGCTACCGCCGAGGAGCGAGACTGGGCGCGGGCCGAGGAGCTCGCGAACGCCCGAACCGAGATCGACGCGGCGGGCACGCGCGCGAAGGGGCTCGAGGCGGAGCTCGTGGAGCGGAGCACGGAAGTGGCGACCCTCCGCACCGAGCTGAAAGCGAGCGAGGCGTCGCTCAAGAAACGCCACGAGGAGTCACTCGCGCAGCAAAAATCCATGTTCGAGCGGCAGCTCGCGACCCTCGAAGCGCAGCTCGGCGAGATGAAGACGGCGCGCGAGAAGGCCGAGGGGATGCTGAAAGACTTGCGGTTGAAGTCGCAGGAGATGGAGGCGGAGCAAGCCTCACTCGAGGAGCGGCTCACGTTTGCCCTCGACGACCGCGACACGGTCTCCCGCCACCTGGAAGCGACCAAAGAGGAGAATCGCTCGATCGCGCGCGAGGCCGAGGAAGCGCGCCGCGAAGCCGCTCGCACCAGGGAGATGCTCGCCAGGTCGTCCCTCGCACTGACTCAGCTCGAGGCGATCGAGCGCGACGCGGCCGCGCTCCGCGAGCGAGCGCTCGGCGATGCGCGCGCGGCGCTGATGGCCTCGATGTCCCCGAGCGCGATCCCCGCCCCGCTCGCCGACGCGGCCTCACCCGCTCCGAGCGACACCCCCGCAACGGCGCTGGCTCCCACGCAATCCGCCCCCCCGGCGAGCGGAGCCGCCGAGAAGCGGAAGTCGAAAGGTCCCTCGAAAGCCCCGTCGAAAGCCCCGTCGAAGCGGCCACCGTCGATGCCGGTCCCGGAGCGCCCCGCGCCCAAGTCGCTTCGCCCGGACGACTACGAGAGCGTGAGCGATCTCGAGATCTCGTTCGCGAGCGTCGCTCCTCCCCCTTCCGGGCCGATGCGGACGGCTTCCGCGTTCGCGCGCCCCTCCGGCCGCCCGACGCCGCCGCGTACCGAGGTCGCGAATCCCGCGTCCACCCCCCCTGCGCGAAATCCGCTGAGCGATCCCGAGATTCGGGTATCGATCGACGAAGACGAAGAGTGAGGCGACGCCGCCTGATCCTCTACAGGTCCTGCAAGCCGTAGAACGGGGCGGTCGTACCGAGCGGCACGGTGGCCCAGTGAGCGCCGAGGTCGGCGCTCGTGAGAAGCGTTCCCCCTTCTCCAGCGACATCCAGACGCGAGCTCTCGGTCACGAGGGCGGCGTGCAGGTCGACCGCGCTCCCGGTTGCGAGCGCCGTCCACACGCCAGTCGCCCCGCGCAGAAGCACGGTGCCCCCAGCACCAACCGCGAGCGCGCGGGTGCCGGCCTGCGTCGTGTTCACCGCGTCGAGCGCGACGCCCGCTGCCGCTTCGCGTGCAAACGTGACCCCTTCGTCCACGCTCGACCAGATCGACCCGACCGAGTCTACGGTGAGAACGGTCCCCGCCCAAGCGTCGCTGGCGACGCTACGCAGGTCCCCTGCTCCGGCGATCGTGCTGAGCGCCCAGGTCTGCCCCGAGTCGGCCGAGCGGAGCACCGTGCCGCCGTCGCCGACGACGAGCATCACGTTGACGTACGGAGCGACCGCCGCGCCGCGCAGCGCGACGCTCGTGAGCGGGGGGACGACGGACCAGTGGGCGCCGCTATCGCTCGTCACCGCGACCGAACCGCTGTCCCCCGCCACGACGCCGCGGGTCGACCAGCCGAAGTTGATCGCATGCAGGTCGACCGAAAGGTTCGGGCTCTGCACTGTCCAGGTCTCGCCGCCGTCTGCGGTGTACGCGACGTACCCGCGCTCCCCAGATGCCCAGCCATGAAGGTTGTCAGCGCACGCAACGCCGAAGAGCGTGACAGGGGCGATCGACTTTCCGGCCCACGACACGCCGTCGAACGTCTGCCCGAAGAACCCACCGCCGCCGACGACCGAGTTCCAGCCCACGGGTCCGGGGCTTGGCGTCGGCGTCGGGACGGGCTTCGGGGTCCCCGTCGCCGTCGGAGCCGGAGTCGGCGCCGTTCCTCCGTCGTCGTTCGAGGCCACGGTCCCCGCATCGCCGCCAGAAGTCGGCGGAGGGGTCCCCTCGCCTCCGGTGCCCGTGTCCGCGCCTGCGTCGGCGGCGCCAGGCGTCGTATGCGAGGTGCTCGAGCAAGCAGCGGCGAGCAGAGCAAGGTAGAAGGGGGTGAAGTTTCCGCGGAAAGACAGCGCGCGCATGACCCAAAGGCTACCCTCCCGCCCCACCCCGTGCCATTGCCCGACCGGAACGGGTCGTTTCCACCACGCAAGCGCGCGAGCGCGGAGCTCCGATGAAGTTCGTTGATTCCTGTGAAGTTACGTTGATCGCCGGCAAGGGGGGGAACGGGTCGATCGCGTTCCGGCGAGAGAAGTTCGTTCCGTTCGGGGGGCCCTCGGGGGGCGATGGAGGGCGCGGAGGCGACATCATCTTCGCGACCGATCCGGGCATGTCCACGCTGCTCGACCTGGCGCATTCGCGAACGCTTCGAGCCGAGGACGGCGAAAACGGGATGGGCTCGGACTGCTACGGCCGCGGCGGCGAGGACCTCGTGACGCGCGTGCCCGTGGGGACTCAGGTCGTCGATGCGGCGAGCGGGGAGCTGCTGTTCGATCTCGACACGCCGAACGTGCGCACGATCGTCGCGCGCGGGGGGAAAGGCGGGCGCGGCAACATCCACTTCGCGAGCGCCCACGACCGCGCTCCTCGCCGTGCCGAGCCGGGCGATCCGGGTGACGAGAAGAAGGTCCGCCTCGAGCTGAAGGTGATGGCGGACGTCGGGCTCCTTGGGTTCCCGAACGTCGGAAAGTCCACCTTCATCCGCGCCGTCTCTCGCGCGCGCCCGAAGGTCGCCGACTACCCGTTCACGACGCTCGTTCCGCATCTGGGAGTCGTCTCGATCGGCGAGGACGCGCATTTCGTCGTCGCCGACATCCCTGGGCTGATCCCAGGCGCGGCAGAGGGGGCCGGCCTCGGGATCCGCTTTCTGAAGCACGTCGAGCGGACGCGGGCCCTCCTTCACCTGGTCACGCTCGACCCCGGGGAAGGGCGCGAGCCGTTCGCAGACTGGGAGGCGCTGAACGGCGAGCTCGCGAAGTTCGACCCCGAGCTCGCCAAGCGTCCGCAGATCGTCGCAATGAGCAAGGCCGACCTCCCGGAGGTGCGCGAGGCCTACAAGAAGCTGAAGCCGCGCTTCAAACGGAAGAAGATCGACCTTCACCTCGTCTCGGCGGCCACGGGCGAAGGGCTGCGGGAGCTCTCGATCGCTCTGTACGAGCTCGTTCGGGAGGCACGGGCCAGCTCCGCCGCAGAGCCGCGACGCAGACAACGCCGGAGGGGCCGGCGAGCTTGAGCGGGGCGAGAACCGAGGATCCGACGCCGCGACGCCTCCGAAGGGCGCGCGAAGAGGGAGACAGCGGGGCGAGCACGTTCGCGACGCAGACGCTCGGGCTCGTCGCGGCGCTCGCGCTCCTTCCGGTGACTGTCGTGGCGGTCGTCGAGCGCGTCGAAGAGCGGCTTCGCGACGCCATCGGGCGCGCCGCCTCACCCGACCCGGCGCTCGTCGCGAGCTCCGCACTCACCCGCTCGATCCAGGACGTCGCTTTGCTCTCACTCCCTGTCCTCGCGGGGGTCGCGGTCGTTACCGCTGCGACCTCCTTGATCCAGTCCGGCGGATTCGCCGGAGTGCGGCTCCTGTCGCCGAGACTGGATCGCTTGAACCCGTTCTCGGGACGGCTCATGACACGCGCGCGCCTCTTCGGCGTGGCTCGCGCGCTCGCCGGCGGGGCGATCGTCGCGTGGGTCGTCGTGCACCAGCTCCGCGTCCACGCGGGAGACATCGCCCGAACGAGCGGCAGGCTTGCGCTCGCGGGACCGGCTGCAGCGGACATCGCGAGGACGATCGCGTGGAACGTCGCATTCGCGGGGCTCGCGATTGCGGCGCTGGACGTGGTCGTCATGCGCCTCGATCGGCTGCGACGACTTCGGATGTCGAGAGACGAGGCTAAGCGCGAGCGACGGGAGGCCGAAGGAGACCCTGTCGCGAAAGAGGCGCGCGAGCGAGCGCGCAACGCGATGGTCGTGGCGGGGGCGATCGGCGACGTGAGGCGGGCGGCGGTCGTCGTGCGGGACGGGGCGCGCTCGGCGTGCGCGCTCCGGTACGACGAAGGGGACGATGTGCCTCGGGTGGCCGCGGTTGGCCGCGGGGAGGAGGCGGAGGGGATCGTGCGTGAAGCGCGCGCGTATGGAGTGCCGGTGGTGGAGGACGTCGAGGTGGCGCGCGCTCTCGTCGACAAGCCCGCCGGAGATGCTATTCCCGAAACGCTCTACGACGCGGTGGCAGAGATCCTCCGCAATCGCGGGTGACGCGCCAGGGAGACGGTCATCCTCTCGCGGGTGTCGCAGGTGTCGCCGCCGCCAGCAGCGCCGCGGCGTCCTCGGTCCTCTCCACGCGTCCGTAGAGTTTCGCGAGGAACGAGAGACACGCCGCTGCAGCTCGCTCGTCTCCCCCTTCCCTCGCGCGCGCCAGCGCGTCGAGCGCCTCGAGCAGCGCCTCGTCCGGTCGATCGGCTGCCGCGAGCCCGAGACCCAGCGCGAGCGATGCCTGCGCGCGGGTGCGGGTAGAAGGCGTGCCGCTGTCTCCCCCGTCACGGAGCGCGCGCAGTGAGCGAAGCGCTTCCCCCACCTGCCCGCGCGTGAGACGCCCGATCGCTTCTATCCGCTCGGCGAGTCGATCGTGCTCGCCCGCGGCTCGAAGCCCTTCCGTCCAGCGATCGATCCCTGCGGAGTCGCGCTCGAGAAGCGCCGACTTCGCGAGATCGATCATCCTCGCGGCGACGCCCCCGGCGATGTCTCCGTTCGCCGCCGGCGCCGGCGGTGCCTCGAGGAGCTGGTCTACCGCGGCTTCGCCAGGTGCGCCCGCCACGGCGCGCGCGGGGGGCAAGTTCGCCGCCGGCGGCGGGGCGATCGGACGAACAGCAGGCATCTGTCCCGAGGGTCTGCCCGCGACCGCGACGCGCGGGGCAGCGTCCGGCGCACGCGGCACGACGGCCGGCATCGACTGCACCGACGGACGAGCCAGCGGGGGGGGAGGGGGCTTCGGAGGGCCTGGCGCCTCGCCCGTGCGCGGCGGAACTACCGCCGGCATTCCACGCGTGGACATGCGCGGCGGAGGGGCGACGCGCGGCGGAGGGTGGAGCACGTAGGCCGGCACGGGGTCTGGGTCGGTCGGGCGGTCGAGCCGTTCTGCGAACGGTCGCTCTACCGCAGCAGCAAGCGGGTCACCCTTCGCAGCCGGCCGCTCCACGACGAACGCCGGCGCGTTGATGACCGTCGGAAAGTCCGAGTCATGATCCTCTTTCGCCGACTCGACGAGACGCGCCGCCTGGGCGGCATTGAGCGGCGAGAGCTTCGCGGTCGGCGCTTCGTCACCCGTCGCAGATGGTGCGGGCGGAGGCACGCGCGCGGGCTCCGCGGGCTTCACCGGCGGCGGAGGGACGAGCGGTGCGCGCGAACGACTGCTCGGCGGGGTCGTCGGCGGCAAGATGGGCGGCGGCAGGCTCGTGAGGAGCTGCTGGCGCGTGAGCGGCTCGCACTTCGGGTCCGCGAGGCGCGCGAGCGTGAGGAGCCGACTCGCGCTCTTCTGCATCCCCGCCGCTTGCGCCGCGCGCGCGGCACGGAGCGCCAACCGCGCCCCCCGCTCGCCGTCTCCCCCCTTCACCGCGTGATTCGCCGCCTCGGCACACCCGAGCTCCCCTTCGCTCTGCTCGAGGACGTCCGCGATCGCCTTGTTCAACGCGCGCCGAGGCACCTCATCGAGCAGATCGGCGATCGTGTCCCGATGGGTTCGACTCGGCAGCGCGACCCACCCGGGGAGCGTCTCCACGAGCCACCGGCGCTCGGTCAGCTTTTGCACTTCGTCGTCCACCGCGATCGACGGCTCGATCAACGCGAGCACGTCCTTCACCGAGTCGAGAGGCGCTTCGCCGCCGAGGAGCGCGATCGTCGCGAGGACACCCCGCTCGTCGGACGCCGTCGCCTTCGCGCGCTTCGAGATCCACCGCCCCGCGCCCGACGCTTTGCCCGAGAGGGAGAGCGCCATGCGGAGCTGCGCTCGCTCCCCCACCCAGACGATGTCCCCCTTGGTGAGACCGAAGGCGAGCGCCTCGATGATGCCGAGAGGCGAGTTTGCCGCGCGACGAGCGACGCGGCGCGCCGTCCGTCGGCTGAGCGCCCCTTTCGTGGCTCCACGGGCGAGCGCCTCGGCGTCGCGCCTGTCGAGCGGACCGAGCTCTATCTCGCGTCCCGCCGGGAGAGCCGCGAAGGCCGCGGGGAGCTGATCGGTCGCGTCGATTCGAACGAAGACGTGGAACGGCGACGCCATCCACGCGACGACCTGAGCGCACGCTTCGAGGCTCTCGGCGTCGATGTCGCCGGCGTCGTCGATGAGCAGCGCACCGGGTGGCTCCGCAGGCGAGCGCGCGCGAAGGAATGTCCCGACGATAGCCGCCGCCTGCTCGATCGACGCGCCGATGCCGCCGAGGAACATGTCGAGCACGGAGACGAGCTCGGGATCGTCGGGGTATGGACGCGATACGAGCGCGCGAACCAGCCCGCGCCGGAGCGCACCCAGTGGCTCTACGCTGGCCCCCGCTGGCGACACGAGAATCGACACGCCCGGCGCCACCGCTCGGGCGATCTCCGCCAGAAGGCGTGTCCCCCCCAGGCCGGGATCGGCGCGCACGACGTGCACGACCCCGGGGCGCGCGAGGAGCGAACGCGGGTCCGGTCGTCCCACGAGCGGCGGAGTCACGAGCCGCTCGACCCCTTGTCCTATGTCGCGCTTCCAGGGGAGTCGCGGATCGATCCGCATTCCCCGCACGCGGCGCTCGCCGTCGTGCGCGATCCGCTTCCCCGTCACCACGAGCGCTTCGAGCCCCTCGAACGACTCCTCGACGAGGATCTCCCCTGCCCGCGCGGCTCGCGCCAAGATCACGGCGGCGACGAGCGGCTCACCCCAGGCGAGATCCGCGCGCCCCTTGTCCGCGAGCGGCTCGATGGAGCCGCGGGCGAGCGCGCACGCCCACATTCTCTCGGCTTCCTCCTCGCCGTTCACCTGGCAGGCAAAGTCGATCGCCTCCTCGAGCGACTCCGTGTCCCACGCGAACGCGAGCGTCGTCGCGCTCCATGCGGCGAGCGTTGCTCCGCGCGCCTCGGCGTGCTGCGTGAGCGCGCGCGCGCGCTCGAGGTAGCGCGACTCAGGTCGCCCCACCTGTTCCCCGTTCATTCGACAGCTGACGACGATGCGCTCGCTCAAGCGGCTACACGCGAATTCGCTTCTTCAGCGCAGCGAGCTCGTCCTCGACGTCGGGCCCCGTCCCCTTGCCGGGACCTCCACCGGTCTGCCGCTCGAGGTCGCGGAACTTCGCCTCGAGGTCCTCCTCGCTCTTCCCCTTGCCGAGCGCCTCCTCGACCTCGCCCATCGCGCTGACCTCGGCCTCTTTCCCCTCGATCTTCGACTCCATCTCCCGGAAGTTCTCGAACGCGTTCGACCCTCCGCGCGCGCCGAGCGCCTCCGCCCCTCCGCCGCTCTTCGCCTGCTCGGCCCGCGCCGCGAGCGTCCCCTTGCGGAGCTTCAGCTCGGACAGCTTTTGCTCCATGCGCTGGAGCTCGTCCTTCATCTTGAGCGCGATGTCTCGCTGCTCCGCGCGGACCTTCTCGGCGACCTCGCGCTCCCCCTGGACGCGCTTCTTCTGCTTCAGCGCTTCGCGCGCGAGCCCTTCGTCCCCGGTCTTGAGCGCGAGCTCGGCGCGCTTGTCCCACTTTTCGACCTCGCCCGCGAGGTCGTCGACCTTCTTCCGCAGCCGCTTCTCCTCGGCCACCGCGGAGATCACGTCCTGATGCCCCCGCTTCAGCTGCTCGCCCATCTCGTCGAGGTTCAGCTCGAGGAGCTTTCTCGGGTCCTCCCCCTTGTCGAGCAGCGAGTTCACGTTGCTCGAGATGACCCGGCCCATGCGGTCGAAGATCCCCATCGCAAAACGCCTTTCCAAAAGGAGCGTCGAGGACGAGCCTCAAGCTGCCAAACCAAGCGTACCATGGACGCCCCAGCCCCGGAGGGACCCGCCATGGCCACCTGCAAGAGTTGCGACAACGAGGTCGACAGCCTCGTCACGGTGAAGGTCGCAGGGAAGACGAAGAAGATGTGCGAGGACTGCGCCGACCGCGCCCGCGAAGAGGCCGAGGTCGCCGAGCAGAGCGAGTCGGTCGTTCAGAACATGATGGGGTTCAAAGGGCGGCGGTAGTCAGCGATTCATGATGTGAATCGCGTGGCCGAGGCCGTTCATCGCGGCCTCCATGAACCCCTCGCCGAGCGTCGGGTGCGGGTGAATCGTGAGCCCGATGTCCTCGAGGAAGGCGTGCATCTCGAGAGCGAGCGCCCCTTCGCTGATGAGGTCGCTCGCCTCCGCGCCGACGATGTGGACGCCGAGCACCTCGTGCGTCTTCTTGTCGCTGACGATCTTGAAGAACCCGTCGGTCTCGTTGATCGCCATCGCGCGGCCGAGCGCGGCGAGGGGGAACTTGCCGATGCGGACGTCGATCCCCTTCGCCTTCGCCTGCTCCTCGGTGAGGCCGGCCATGGCGATCTCCGGATCGGTGAAGATCGCCGCGGGGATCGCCACCCAGTCCTTCGCGGCCTTGTGACCGGCGATGATCTCGGCGATGACCTCCCCCTCCTTCGTCGCCTTGTGCGCGAGCATCGGCATGCCGCTCACGTCGCCGATGGCGTAGATGTTCGGCACGTTCGTGCGGCCGCTCGAGTCGGTGGGGACGAAGCCGCGGTCGACCTTCACGCCGACGGCCTCGAGACCGAGCCCCGCGCCGTTCGGGCGCATGCCCACGGCGACGAGGACCGTGTCGACGATCATCGTCTCGAACTTACCGCCCTCAAGCTCGACGCGAACGGCGAGCGAGCCATCCTTGTTCCGCTCGTAGCCGGCCGCCTTGGCGCTCTTCATCACCTTGCCGCCGTGCTTCACGAAACGCTTCTCGACGACCGCAGTGCACTCCGGATCCGTGCCCGGTAGGAGCGACGGCGTCATCTCGACGACCGTGATGTCACTCCCGAGCTTCTGGTACACGCAGCCGAGCTCCATCCCGATGACGCCGCCGCCGATGACGAGCATCCGCTTCGGGATCTCGCGCAAGCTCACCGCTTCGCGGGCGCCGATGATCTGCTTCCCGTCGAACTTGAACGTGGGGATCTCGATCGTCGACGACCCCGTGGCGACGACGATCGCCTTGGTCGCCTCGACCGTCTCGGTCGTCCCCTCGAGCGTCTTGACCTCGACGGTCCGCGGCCCGGTGACGCGCGCGACCCCCATGACGAGCTCCGCCCCGTTGCCGCGCAGAAGCCCGCGAACGCCGCCGGTGAGCTTCTTGACGATGCCCCCCTTCCAGTCCTGCATCTTGTTCACGTCCATCCGGACGTTGTCCGCGAGAAGGCCCATCACGCCGCCGTCTTTCGCCTTCTCGTAGGTGTGACTCGCGGAGATGAGCGCCTTCGACGGGACGCAGCCCCAGTTCAGGCAGACGCCGCCGACCTCTTCTTTTTCGATGCAGACGACCTTCTGTTTCAGCTGGCCGAGTCGTATCGCGCAGCCGTAGCCGCCAGGTCCGCCGCCGATCACGATTGCGTCGAAGGTTCGCGTCGCCATGAGAGGTTCTCCGGGTCGATTTGTAGGGGCGACGCGGTTGTTAGCACAGGGGCGCGGCTAGTGCTTCGGTGCCTCGGGGAGAATCGAGAGCTCGCGCTTCTGCTGCTCGAGGTTCCATGGGAGCGTCGCGTACACGTCGTCGAAGAGCGTGTCTCTCGCCGGCAACGGGAGGTTCTCCACCTCCGTCACGGCCGCCGCGATCTCCGCGGTCAGCTCCTCTTCGAGCTTCGCGTCGGAGGCGTCGTCGAGGAGCCCCTGGTTCACGAGGTAGGCGCGGAGGCGATCGAGCGGGTCCTTCTTCTTCCACGACTCGACCTCGGCGTCGCTCCGGTACCGCGTCGGGTCGTCGCTCGTCGAGTGCGCGCCGATCCGGTAGGTCACGGCCTCGATGAACGTCGGCCCCTTCCCGTCGCGCGCGCGTGCGAGCGCGTCCGCGAGCACCTTGTGCATCGCGAGCAGATCGTTACCGTCGACGCGCACGGAGGGGATACCGTACGCGCGCCCCTTCACCGCCATCGTCTTCGATGCCGTCTGCCGCTCGGTGGGGACGCTGATCGACCAGTGGTTGTTCTGGCAGACGATCACGCAGGGCACCTTGAAGACCCCCGCGAAGTTCATCGCGTTGTGGAAGTCGGGCTGGCTCGTCGCGCCGTCGCCGCAAAACCCGATCGCGACGTTCCTGTCCTTCTTCAGCTTCATCGCCCACGCCGCGCCGACCGCTTGCGGGATCTGCGGCCCGATGCACGACGACCAGGACACCTGGTTCACCTCGCGCCCCGAGTGGTGGCTCGGCATCTGCCGCCCCTTGAGCACGTCGCCCGAGTTGCCGAAGACCTGCGCGAGGAACTTCGTGAGCGGGAAACCGCGGACCAGCATGACGCTCTGCTCACGCAGGGCCGGAAAGACCCAGTCGTCCTTCTCGACGACGAGCCCCGTCGCGATCGGCACTGCCTCTTGCCCCGTACAGGCGCCGTAGAAGCCGACACGCCCCTGCCGTTGCAAGAGGACCATCCGCGCGTCGATGAGGCGCAGGCGGCGCATTTCGCGGTACGCGCGCCAGAGGACGTCGGCCGGGAGGAAGGGGTCCGCCTTCGGATCGGCCGTGCCGTCGTCGCGCAGGACACGGAAGAGGGCGACGTCGGGATCGGTGTCGTGGAGAGCGGTGGTTAGGTTCATGAGGGACGGCGCGCCGGGTCCCGACGTGTACACCAGTGTGGAGGGGACCGACTACCCCCCGTCGGTCTCCAGGCAAAAGACCGTG
>JBKQKP010000285.1:0-26050 GCA_052147435.1 Polyangiaceae bacterium
CCCCACGACGTCGACGGACCGAGCGAAGGGGACAGCGTCGCGTCGGTGCGGCTCGTGCGCAGCGCGCAGGCGCGCGGCACGACGGAGCTGTGGGTGTCCGATCGCCTCACCGGCAAGACGCTCGTCCGTCGCGTCGAGGCCGATCCGGAGCACGCCCCGCGTCTCGTCGCGATGCGCGGCGTGGAGCTCCTGCGCGCGAGCCTCCTCGAGCTCGAGTCTCCCCCGCACGACGACGTCCCCCCCGCGACCCCCGCCCTCGCGCAGCCTCCCCCTCCGGTCATCGCGCGCTTCGTCGCTCCGGCTCCTTCGCCCGCCGCGGAGAAGCCGCTCGCGCCGGCGCCACCTCTCTCCCCGCGCTGGATCGAGCACGCCGCGTTCGACGCGGGCATCGCCGTCCTCGCGAGCACCGACCGCCTAGGTCCCGCCGCGGCCCCGAAGCTCGGCGCGTGGCTCGCGCTTCCGTCGTCGTTCGCAGCGCGCGTCGAGCTCGTCGGTCCGGCGTATCAATCGGGGCTCGCGAACGCAGATGGAACGGCCGTCGTGCGCCAGGAGCTCGCGACGGTCGACCTCGCGTGGACGCCGATGGTCGGTCGCACGTTCGCGCCGTTCGTCGCGGTCGGCGGAGGCCCGTACCACCTTCATGTGCAAGGGACGCCGTCGCTCCCCGGATACCAGGCCGCGAGCAACGACGTCTGGGCGGGGCTCTTCGCGGGGAGCGTGGGCCTCGGAGCGCGGATCGCGCAGGGGGTCTCGCTCGCACTCGAGGGGCGCGCACTCGGGATCGCGCCGCATCCTGCGGTCACGATCGGTGGACAGACCGTCGCGAGCGCAGGCTCGCCGTCGCTCCTCGCGTCGGCGTCACTCATCGCATCCTTCTGAGGCATCGATGCGCGCGCTCCGCCACCTTCTCGAGCTCTTGTCGCCGGCGCTTCTCGTCGGTTGCGGAACCGACTTCGCCGCCGCGACCACGGGCTCCCCTGGCCAAGGTCCCCCCACCGTCCTCCCCGACGGCGCCGTCGTCCCTCCCGGTGGTCTCGACGGATCGCTCTTGACCGACGGTTCCCCCGCCCCCGACGACGCCGGCTTCTGCAACGGCTCCGGGCCGATCATTCCCGTGCCCGGCGCGAACACGAAGTGCACGGGGGACCTCGGCGCGACGACGTTCCTCTTCGCGGTCTGCTCGTGCCAGGACGTCGCCGTCTCCGGGAACTTCTTCACCGACTCGCTCGCCGAGAGCGACGGCGGCTCCCCCGGCAACGGCGGATCGGTCGGCACGAACGGCGCGCTCGACACGAACTCGATGCTCCAGGTCAACGGCTCGGTCTGGTCCCTCGCGAGCGGCGAGACCACCGCGGTCCACGTGAAGCAGACGAGCACAGTCTTCGGCGACGTCCACGCCGGCGCCGTCGTGCAGGCCGATCAACCGCTCACGATCGCCGACGACCTCTACGTGAACGGCGACGCCAACGGCACGATCAGCTGCGACGTCGCGTACGTCCCCACCGGCGACACCGCCACGAACGTCACGGCCTCCGGCGGCATCGTCAACGCCCCCGTCGTCGTCCCCGCCCCGTGCGACTGCACGAACCTCCTCGACGTCGGCGCGATCGTCGCCTCCTTCGCGAGCGCGAGCGCGAACGACGACTCGGCCGCCGGGCTCACCCCCTCCTCGTTCGCCTCGTTCCCGAGCACCCCCGTCACCCTCCCGTGCGGCCAGTACTACTTCGACGGCGTCGGCGGCGGCCCGGTGAACCTCACGATCGCCGGGCGCGCCGCGATCTTCATCAACGGCGATTTCAACGCGCAGAATTCGCTCACCCTCACGCTCGCCGACGGCGCCCAGCTGGATCTCTTCATCAGCGGCAACCTCCTCCTCGGCGACGCCACGCTCGGGCCGTCGGACTCTCCCGCGAGGGTGCGCGTGTACGTCGGCGGAGCGACGCTGACGCTGTCCGGCACCGCGACGATCGGCGCGAACATCTACGCGCCGAACGCGAACGTCGCGCTCGCGACGAACCTCGAGATGGCAGGCTCTCTCTTCGTGGGCTCGCTCCAGCTCTCCGGCGCGTTCACGATTCACTACGACGAGTCGATCTTGTCGACCACCGGCTGCACGCCGAGCGGCGGCTCGTGCCAAACGTGCCACGACTGCGCGGGGGCGACGCCGGCGTGCATCGCAGGAACATGCGCGGCATGCCAGACCGACGCGGACTGCTGCGCGCCGCTCCACTGCAGCCAGGGGCACTGTTACGACGAGATTCCCTAGCCCGCGTCTGGCCCGTGCGGGAAGCCGCCGTCCGGTGGCGTGAAGTTCCCGCCGTCTCCGGCGCGGCAACCCATGATTGGCCCAAACGTCTCGCACGTCTCTCCGTTAGGACAGGTGCCTGGGCCCGAGCAGAGCGTGAGCCCGTTGCACGTCGCCGTGCAGGACCCTTTCGCGCCGCCACCGCCGCCACCGCCGCCTTTTCCCCCCCCAAGACAGCACACGTCGGTGCCTTCGCACTCGGCCGAGCTCGTGCAGCCTCCCCCCGCCTCCACGGTCCCGCTGTCCGTGATCGTCCCCCCGCCCGAGCTCGAGCCGGAGCTCGATCCCCCCGAAGAGGAGCCGCTCGTCCCCGAATCGTCGCTGGTGCTGCCGCTGCTCGTGCCGCTCGCGCCGCTGCTGCTCCCGCCGCTACTCCCCCCGCCGCTGCTTCCTCCACCGTCTCCGCCGCCCTGCGCGCCCGGGGGGTCTTGCGACACCCCTCCGCACGCGACCGGAGCCATCAGGAACGTAGCAAGAGTGACCGAGAGCGTTCGCCGCAGCATCGTCGTGCCTCCCACCAATCCGGTAGAGGCGGGCCCCGCCGAGGGATCACACGCCCCTCCGAATGATCGCATGTCGGCGCACATGCTGAGAAATCCGACAAGGCACATCGGAAAGTTGTGCCCTCATGATGCGGCTGGAAGGGTGCCGCACGGCTGCAATGGATGGTTGCGGGACCGGGGAGAGCCGGGCGCGTACGTGTGCTGTCCGGTAAAGTGAGTGATCCTTTTCAGGAGCGTCCGATCACTATAAGGACGCGATGGGTGAAGCACGCATGGAGGAGAAGCCCACCGCAGCGCAGGGGGCGCCGGGCCTAGAGCCGGTCCCCTCGTCGACGCTCGAGCTCGCCCGCCTCGCGGCGGTGGGGGACAGCGTTGCGACCGGGAAGCTCCTCAAGGCGCTGACGCCGCGCCTCGTTCGCGTCGTGCGTGCCGTCCTCGGCGGCGGCCACCCGGACGTGGACGACGCGATCCAGCAAGCGCTCATCGGGTTCGTCCAGGCCCTCCCCGCTTTCCGGGGCGACTGCGACCCGCTCGGGTACGCTACGGTCATCGCCGTCCGCGCCGCCGTCGCCGTTCGCAAGCGCGCCCACATCGACCACGCCCGCCGCGACGACGGCGCCGACGCCGACGAGATCATCGGTCACCGCGCCTCCCCCGGGGAAGAGGCGGCGTCGCAGCAGCGTAAAGACATCCTGCGCGACCTTCTTGCCGAGCTCCCGCCCGAGCAAGCCGAGGCGCTCGCCATGCGCGTCGTCCTTGGTTGGTCCCTCGAAGAGATCGCCGCCCAGAGCGGCGCGCCGTTGAACACGGTGCGCAGCCGTCTGCGCCTCGCGAAGGAAGGTCTCCGTCGCCGCATCGAAGCGATGCCCGGCATGATCGAAGCGCTCGAGGTGCGGCTATGAGCCGCGTCGTCGATCTCCACCCCGAGGCGCTGCTCGATCGCGCGGCGCGTGGCGAGCTGACCCCCGCCGAAGCGACGCGCCTCGAGACCCACCTCGCGCGCTGCCCGGCGTGCCGGTTCGAGCGCGACGTCCGTGCCGACTTCGCCGAGGAGCTCGCGAGCGACACGACCCCCTCCGAGCGCCTCGCGCTCGCCGGCCTGAGCCACGCGGATCCGGAGCCGGAGATCGCGTCGCCGCGCGAGGAGCTCGCCCCCCCGTCGCTGCGCACCCGTAGGTCTGCCCCTCGCCGCGTGACGCGCGCGACGTGGCTCCTCGTCGCCGCCGCGGTGTTCGCCGTGACCGCCGCCGGAGCGACGGGCGTGGGTCAGCGCGCCTGGTCGCGGCTCATCGGCCCCCCGGCGCCGGAATCGCTCCCCGCGACCGAGAGCGCACCGACGCACGTCGCCGCGAAGCGCTCCCCGCATCATCGCATCGCCCCCGCCCCCACCGCGCTCTCTCGCGAAGAGTCCGCGCCCGATGTCCTCGCTGCGCCGCTCCCCGAAGTCGTGCCCGCCGCGCCGCCGCCCATCGTTCGTCGCGAAGTCGCTCGTGCGAGCGCGCCGTCCGTGCTCTTCGACGAGGCCACCGAGGCACGTCGCCAGGGGAGCTACGCCCGCGCGATCGATCTCCAGCGCGAGCTCTTGTCGCGGTACCCGCGCAGCCGCGAGGCCCACGTCGCGCGCGAGACGATGGGCCGGCTCCTCCTCGACCGCGGCGATCCCGCGGGTGCCTTCGCGAGCTTCGACGCGTATCTCGGCGAAGGCTCCGGCGAGCTCGGCGAGGAAGCCATGATCGGACGCGCGACCGCGCTCGAGCGCCTCGGGCGAACTGTGCAGGCGGCCGACGCGTGGCGCGCGCTCCTCGCCGCCTATCCGCAGACGCCCTACGCCGCGCACGCGCAGTCGCGCCTCGGGAGCCTGAGCGTGCGCTGATGCTCTCGCCCGCGCGAGCGATCGTGCTCGTCGCCGTGCTCTCGGTCGTCCCGCTCGTCTCGACGATCGCGAGCGCGCAGGACGCCGGCCCACCCGCGACGGCCGACGGTATCGTCGATCTCGCGCTCGTCGGTCCGGAAGACTCCGAGCTCAAGGACTCGATCCGCGAGCTCCTCGCCCGCCTTCACGTTGCCGTCGCCGCTCCCGGCGCTCCCAGCGGCGGTTCTTCGTCGCGCGTTGCGAGCGTCCAGATCGATCTCTCCTCCCGGACCGACGCGTTGATCGTAGTTACCGACGCCGCCACCGGCGAGGTCCGCCTCCGGCGCTCGGTCCCGCGCGACGCCTCCGCCGCGATCACCCGCGAAGAGATCGCCCACGCGGTCCAGTCCGCGGTCGAAGCCGCGCTCGTCGCCGCGCGCGACCGCGCTTCCCAGCCGCCGCCCCCCGCTCCTCCTCCTCCCCCTCCTTCGGTCATCGTCGTCGCTCCCGCCCCTCCGCCCGTCAAGGAAGAGCCCAAGCCGATCCCCCCTCCATCCCGCTTCGGGCTCGAGGTCGCGACGCTCGCGGGGGTCGGCCCGATCGCCAACGATTCGGGGGCGGGGACGCGGATCGGGCTCGGGGTCGTGGCCGTGTCGCGCGCCTTTCTGCGCCCATCTCTCGCCCTCTCCTTCCTCTACGCGGTGCCGTTCGACAACGCGGTGCAGTTCGACAACGGCAACCAGGACCTCTCGACGCAGACGACGATCGTGTCCACCCGCGCGCTCGCCGGCATCGGGCTCGTTCGCGGGGCGTGGTTTGCCGCGGACCTCGGCGTCGGAGGAGGATTCGACGACATCACGGTCGCCCCTCGCTCGAATCAGCTCTCCGTCAACGACCAGACCACGCGCATCGACGCGCTCCTCTCGGCAATGCTCACCGCCCACGTCGGGCTCACCGCCGGCGTCGTGCTCCTCGTTTCGGCCGGGGTCGACGTGGATCTCGACTCGCGCCGGTACGTCTACGCGCAAGGTTCCACGGATACCCCACTCCTCGCTCCGTGGAACGTGCGCCCGATGATCCTCGCGGGGTTCGGCTTCACCGCGCTGGGCGACGGTTACTTCCCCACGTCGGGAGGGCACTGATGCTGCTCCGTCGTTTCGCGCTCGCGGCGCTCGCGCTCACCAGCGGCTTCCTCGCGGCTCCCGCGTGCTCGAACGAGACGATCGTGCTCGCGCAAATCTCCGACACGGACGCTGGGACTACCCCCCCGCCCCCAGTGCGTTGCGTTGCCTCCGCCGACGTGGACGCCTCGGACTGCCCCCCCGGCTACTACTGCTCGCTCAGCTCGTGCAGCGCGGCGGCGGGGACGTGCGTTCTGGCCCCCGTCGTCTGTCCCAACACGGAGAGCCCCGTCTGCGGTAGCGACGGGATCACGTACTTCAACGACTGCTGGGCCCAGGCGTACGGCGTCCCGTGCTTCACGAACGAGCCATGCGAGCTGAACGGCGTCCTTTGCGGCGGCCCCTCCGACGTCGCGTGCCCCCAAGGCTCGGGCGCCTTCTGCGCGCAGCTCGGGCCCCCTCATGGGCCGTGCACGCCCAATCTCCCCGGCACGTGCTGGGTGCTCCCTCCTGACTGTCCGACGTCGACCCCGTCCGATCTTTGGGACTCTTGCAGTTCGACCGGTGCGGTGTGCCTCGATACGTGCAGCGCGATCAAGGCTGGCGGCCCCTACCGTCGCTCCCAGGTCTGCGGCCAGTAGCGCGAATCGAGCCACGTTGACATCTCGCGCATTGGCGCGTGCGATGAGAGCGTGCTCCAGTTCCAGCCCCCCAAGCGCTTCCGGCTGCTGCGCCGCCTCGGCGAAGGGGGGATGGGGGTCGTCTACGAGGCTCGCGACAACGATCGAGACGCCATCGTCGCGTTGAAGGTGCTCACGAACGTGAACGCGCGATCGATCCTCCGGTTCAAGCAGGAGTTTCGCGCTCTGCAGGAGGTCAACCATCCGAACCTCGTCACCCTCGGAGAGCTCGTCTCGGAGGGGGAGACGTGGTTCTTCTCGATGGAGCTCATTCGCGGCGAGGACTTCGTCTCCTGGTGCAGCGCACTCCCCTCGATCACGTCGCAAGACGAGCCGACGATCCCGGCCCCGATCACCTCGGCCCGTGACCGGCCGGGGCGACCGCTCTACCTCGGTTTCGACGAGAAGCGCCTGCGCGCGGCGCTCGCGCAGCTCGCGACGGGGCTCTCGGCGCTCCACGACGCGCACAAGATCCACCGCGACATCAAGCCCTCGAACGTCCTGGTCGACGCGAAAGGGCGCGTGGTCATCCTCGACTTCGGCCTGATCGCCGACGTCGACCAGGAGCGCGAGGCCGACGCGACGACGGACGCGGAGCTCGTGGGGACCCCGTCGTACATGGCACCCGAGCAAGCCGCCTCGAAGCCGATGAACGCGGCGGCCGACTGGTACGCGGTCGGGGTGCTGCTCTACGAGGTACTCACGGGCGACGTGCCCTTCACCGGGCCCCCCCTCGAGGTCCTCCAACGCAAGCAGACCGAAGAGCCCCGGCGACCGAGCTCTCTCTCGCCCGGCATCCCGCCCGACCTCGACGATCTCTGCATGCAGCTCCTGCAGTTCGACCCGAACGCGCGCCCCACGGGCCGCCAGGTCCTGCGGTCTCTCGGCGTGATGCCGGAGCGCGCGAGCGGCGTCTCGCTCCCGGCCGGATCTCTCACCCACGGGTCGATCTTCGTCGGGCGCGAAGCCGAGCTGGCGCGGCTCAACAAGGCGTACGAGAGCTCGCGCGCGGGTCGATGCATGACCGTCCTCGTTCGGGGCGAATCGGGGCTCGGCAAGAGTCGATTGGTTCGCTACTTCGCCGACTCGATCGCGATGAGCGATCGACAGGCGGTCATCCTGGGCGGGCGGTGCTACGAGCGCGAGACGGTCCCTTACAAGGCGCTCGACGGCGTCATCGACGCCCTCGGTCGTTTCTTGACCCGCCTCCCCGCCGCCGAGGCGGACTCCTACCTCCCAACGCGGCCCGGCGCGCTCGTTCAGGCGTTCCCCGTATTGCGGCGCGTCCCGGGGATGGCGCAGACGCGCGACCAGGCGAAGATGGTCGACCCCCACGAGCTTCGCCGGGGGGCGTTCGCTGCGATCCGCGACATGCTCACGCGCCTGGCGGAGCGCCGCCCGGTCATCATCCTCATCGACGACCTTCAATGGGCCGACGCCGACAGTCTCGCCGTGCTCGCCGAAGTGCTCCGCCCGCCGGCGCCGCCGCCGCTTCTCTTGCTCGGCACGACGCGAGTCGCGGACGGCGAGATCGCGACCTCGGCGGCGCGCGAGGACATTCTCTTGCGACAGGAGTCTTCCCCGGCGCTGTCCTCGGGAGCCCGCGCCCCCCATGGCGCGTCCCTGCGGGCCGACGTGCAGATGACGCTGGCGCGCCTGACGCGCGAGCAGACACGCGACCTCGCGCAGCGCCTCCTCGACGCCTCCGCGCCGGGTCTCGCCGTGAACACAGAGCAGATCGCGCGCGAAGCGGACGGATACCCGATCTTCGTAGACGAGATCGTCCGTCACGCCGTCTTCGCGGCGACGTCGATCGACCCGGCGGGCGCGTCGCAAGGCCTGCTCTCGCTCGACGAAGCGCTCTGGGGGCGAATCTCTGCGCTCGACGTCGCGCCGCGCAAGCTCGTCGAGCTGCTCGCCGTCGCCGGCTCGCCGATGCCCCTCGAGGTCGTCTCGCGCGCGCTCCGGATCGACGGCACGGACTTCGCGAGGATCGCGGGCCTCCTGCGCGTGGCCCACCTCGTGAGAAGCACGGGTGTCCGAGCGACCGACAAGATCGAGCTTTACCACAGCCGGATCCGCGTCGCGGTCCTCGCTCACCTCGACGAGAAGGCGATCCGCGCGCACCACGAGACGCTCGCCGTCTCGCTCGAGACCCTGCAGGCTCCCGACGCGGAAGCGCTCGCCGCGCACTGGCTCGGCGCGGGGAACGTCATGGCCGCGTCGAAGTACATGCTCCTCGCCGCCGAGCACGCCTCCGAGAAGCTCGCGTTCGATCAGGCCGCGGAGCTCTACACGCGCGCGCTCGAGCTCCGCGCCATGAGCACGACCCGCGCTACGCGCGAGGAGGAAAGGGGGCTCGAGATCCGGCTTGGCGACGCGCTCGCCAAGGCTGGGCGCGGGCCGGCGGCGGCCGAGGCGTACCGCACGGCCGCGCGCGAAGCGAACGCCGCGATGAAGCTCGACCTCGATCGCCGCTCCGCCGAGCAACTCCTCCGGAGCGGTCACTTCGATCAGGGTCTCGCGGCGATCCGCCTCGTCCTCACGACGATCGGTCTCCGGCTCCCGGAGAGCCCGCTGCGCGTGATCGTGGAGCTTCTCATCTTGCGCCTCGTCCTGCGCCTGCGCGGCACCGAGGTCCGCGAGCGCGACGTCTCGGAGATCGCGGCGCACAGCCTGATGCGGCTCGACGTCCTCTGGTCGCTGGCGTTCTCGATGGGCGTCATCGACGTGGTGCGCGCCCGCCTGATCCAGACGCGGTACATGCTCGCCGCGCTCTCGCTCGGCGAGCCGGCGCACCTGGCGCGGGCCGCGGCGTTCGAGGTAGGCACGAGCGCCCAAGACGGGACGCGCGGCTGGAAGCGCACCGAGCGGCTCATCGCGATGTCGCGCGAGACCGCGCGGAAGGTGGGGACCCCGTACGCGACCGCCTGGGCGGAGGGCTCTGCCGGCGTCGCCCACTACCTGCGCGGGTCGTACAGCGAAGCGCTCAGCCTCTGCCTTCGCGCCGAGGAGAGCCTCCGCGAGCACGGAGGCGGGATGCAATGGGAGGGCTCGACGCTGCGCATCTTCGCCGTCAGCTCGCTCGCCCTCCTTGGTCGCTTCGAAGAGCTGACGCAGCGCCAGCCCGCATGGGCTCGCGACGCGCTCGACCGAGGCGACCTCTACGCGGCCGTGAACCTCCGCATCGGGTTTGCCAGCATGGCGCGCCTCGTCGTCGACGAGCCGGAGGCGGCGCGCAGCGACGTCGCCGCGTCGATGAGCCAGTGGTCGAAGCAGGGGACGCACCTCGAGCATTTTTACGAGCTCGTCGCGCTCGTGAACGCCGATCTCTACGAAGGACGACCGGAGGATGCGCACAAGCGCGTCCTCGAGCAGTGGCGCCCGATGCGGCGCGCGCTTCTCACGATGGTGCAGAGCGTTCGCCTGCACCTCTGGCGGATGCGCGGCCAGACGACGCTGGCGCTGGCCGCCGCGAGCGAGGCCGACCGCCCCGCGCGGCTCGCCGACGTCGCGAACGCCGCGCGCCAGATCGAGCGCGAGAGGGCCCCGTGGGGCGATCCCTTCGCGCGCATGCTGCGCGCCGGAATCGCCGCGACACAGGGGGACACTGCGCGCGCGACCGCGCTCTACGCAGAAGCCGCGCGCGAGGCGGACGCCGCGGAGATGGCGCTCGTGGCCGCGGTGTCGCGGCGCTGCCAGGGGCTGCAGTCCGGGGGAGACGAGGGGCGCAAGCTCGTGGACGACGCCGAGAAATGGATGCGGAGCGTGACGGTGAAGTCGCCGGAGCGCCTCGCCGCGACGGTGGCGCCGTGGGCGGGCTCGCCAAGAGTGGGCGGATGACGACCCGTCGCGTCTTCTTCTTCGCACGGCACGGCGAGACGGACTGGAACGCGTCGGGGCGCTGGCAGGGGCAGACGGACACCGATCTGAACGCCGTCGGACGCGCCCAGGCGAGCGTGCTCGCGGCTCGTCTGCGCGGCGCCGGAATTCGCGCCGTCGGCTCGAGCGATCTGTCCCGCGCGCGACAGACGGCGGAGATCGTCGCGCGCGAGCTGGGGCTCGAGCTCGGGTACACCGACTCCGCCTTCCGCGAGCGCGCGTACGGAGTCTTCGAAGGGCTCACGCGAGAAGAGTGCCTGGCGCGCCACCCCGTGGAATGGGCCCGCTTCGAGAGCGACCCCCGGGCCGCGCCGTCCGGCGTCGAGCCGCTCGACAGCGTCGCAGGGCGAATGCTCATCGGCGTGCGGCACGCCGCCGAACGGATGGAACCGCCGGCGCTCATCGTCAGCCACGGCAGGGCGATTCGTTCGCTCGTGAGCCTCGTCACCGGCGCGCTCGCGGCCCCCCTGGCCAACGGCGCCGTGGTTCGCATCGTCGTCGAGAACGGCGTCCCCGTGGACGCGACCCCCCTCGCGGACGCCGAGGTAGTACCATCCGCTCCCAAATGACCGACGACGACTCTTCGCGCATCAGCAAGCCCACCGCGGGTGCCCAGCGCGCGCTTGGCCTCGCGCAGCTCGTGAACAAGGTCTTCGCCAAGGAGCGGATCGTCTCCACGATCGCGGGCCACGCCGGGTACCGCGTCGAGATGTCGCCCCCCGAGGGGATGTCGACGACCTCGCGGAAGGGGGCCGTCGACCAGCTCAAGCTCGTTCCCGTGGACCCCGCGGCGACCGGCGGGAGCGAAGGGGGGGGAGCGACGATCATCATGGGGACCGCGGATCCAAACCTCAGCCAGGTCGAGCTGCGGACATACAAGGACCTCGGGAGGCTTCACTCCGATCGGTTCAAGGGGGGGACGCTCCCGTTCACCGCGGCCTCCTACGACGCCGTGCTGAAGAAGACCGAGGAGTTCTTCGCGCGCCAGGGGATCGACACGATCTCCTCGGCGTCGCGCTCCGACCTCACCGTGCGCCCCGACAGCCCGCGGCCGCCGATCCCAGTTTGGGTCTTCGTCGTGGGTGGAGTCGTCCTCGCTGCTCTGCTCTTCTTTTTCCTCCGAAAGAAGTGACCCCCGCCCGCGCGGCGCCCGCGCGCCGCATGACGCTGCTTCCGCTCATCGGGGCCTTGTACTTCATGGTCTCGGGCGGACCCTATGGGCTCGAGGAGCTGGCGCACAAGGTCGGCTTCGGCACCGGGATCGCAGTGCTCATCGCGACCCCCTTCGTGTGGAGCCTCCCGACCGCGTTCATGGTCGGCGAGCTCGCGGCGGCGCTCCCGCTCGAGGGGGGATACTACGCGTGGGTGCGTCGCGCGCTCGGGCCGTTCTGGGGCTACCAGGAGGCGTGGCTGTCGCTCATCGCGAGCGTCTTCGACATGGCGATCTACCCGACGCTCTTCGTCCTCTACCTGGGGAGATTGTCGCCCGCGCTCACCCCGTCGCCGCTGCTCATCGGGGTGCTTTTCATCGCGGCGGGCGCCGTGTGCAACCTGGCGAGCGCGAAGGTCGTCGGTGAGGAGTCCGCCGTGATGACGGGGCTGCTGCTCGCCCCCTTCGCGATCCTCGCCGCGCTCGCGCTCCTTTCTCACTCCGGCGCTCCTGCACCTGCCCCCGTGCCCGCGCCCTCGCACGAAGGCGCCGCGCCGGACCTCGCCGGCGGGATCCTGGTCGCCATGTGGAACAACATGGGGTGGGACAACGCATCGACGGTTGCCGGAGAGGTCGATCGGCCGCAACGCACGTACCCGATCGCCGTCCTCACCGCCGTTGCGCTCGTCGTCCTCGCCTATGTCATTCCGATGGCCGCGATGCTCGCCGCGGGCGTCGACCCGACGGGATGGGATACCGGCTCGTGGGTCGATGTCGCTCGCGTCTACGGCGGCGCGCCGCTCGCCGTCGCCGTGGTCGTCGGCGGGATGGTCAGCGCCTTCGGCATGTTCAACGCGCTCTGCCTCTCGTACGCGCGCCTCCCGGTCGTCCTCGCCGAGGACGGATACCTCCCGCGCATCTTCGCGCGTCGCTTCCCGAAGAACGACGCCCCCTGGGTCGCGGTCATCGCGTGCGCGCTCATGTGGACGCTCTCGCTCGGGCTCTCGTTCGAGCGCCTCGTCTCGCTCGACATCCTTCTCTACGGCACGAGCCTCGTGCTCGAGTTCGTCGCACTCGTCGTCCTTCGCGTTCGCGAGCCCGAGCTCCCGCGCCCTTTCCGTGCTCCGGGGGGAATGGCCGGCGCCGTGCTGCTCGGCCTGGGGCCGCTCGCGCTCCTGGCCGTCGCTCTCGTGAAGAACGCGGACGAGCGCGTCATGGGGGTCAACGCGTTGGTCTTCGGGGGGGGCGTGATGGTGCTCGGGTGGATCGCGTACGCCGCGACGGCGGCGAGATCGCGCAAAGGTGGGGGCACCTCGGCCTAGCCACGCTCTGCAAGAGCTCGAGGGCCTAGCCCCGCGGAATTACTTGCGACATGGCGCTTCAGAGGTCACCCTGGCGACGTGCCCGAACGGACGACGCCCATGCCGCCGCACATCGAGCGGATCCTCGACGCGGCCCGCATCGCCCCCTCGCGCGACAACCTCCAGCCGTGGCGATTCGCCGTCGAGGACGAGACGATCTCCTTCCTCGTCGACCACGAGCGCGATCGCTCCCCTGCGAACGCCGGCGGAAGAATGGCGCGGATCGCGGTCGGGGCGGCCATCGAGTGCGCGCTGCTCCGCGCGGGGCGCATGGGGGCGATTGTCCGCGTCCAGACTCCACGCCCCGGCTCGTTCGCGACGATCACGTTCTCCTCGCCGAAGCGGATCCCGGAGCCGGACAAGGCGCTCCTCCGTCGTGCAACCAACAGGCACCTTTACGACGGTCGCCCGCTAGACGACGCAACCTTCTCCTGGCTGCGAGAGGCCACCCCCGCCTTCGAGTCGACGCGCACGCTCTGGTTCGGGCGCGAGCGGGTGCGAACGCTAGGCCCGATCCTCGAAGAGGCGGAGACGCTCTTTCTCGCGGACCAGCGAAGCCGCGACGCGATGCTCGCCGCCGTCCGCTTCGACGTTCGCGACCGCGAAGAGGTGACGAACGGACTGTCGCTCGGCTGCCTGGAGCTCTCCGCGTCCGAGCGCGTCACGTTCGACGCCCTCCGCCGCACTCCACCCGAGCGTCTCGCGGCGATGGGGGTCTTCGCGAAGATGGGGGCTCGGTCGCGCCGGCTCGTGGAGAGCGCGTCCGGAGTGTGCGTCATCACCGCGAGCGGATCGGAGCCGGCGGCCGACGTCGCGGTGGGTCGATCCATGCAAAGAGCTTGGCTCGCGCTCACACGTCGCGGGCTCGTCGCGCAGCCCATGTCGTCGATCGCGGGGCTCGAGGAGAACGGCGACGAGCGCGGTGCCGCGGTGGTCGCGAGCGTTCGTGCGGCCTTCCCGAGCGTCGAGCGCGGCTCGCGCGTCGCGCTCTTGATGCGGTTTGGTTGGGCACCGGCGCCCACGACGCGGGTTCGCAGGCTCCCCCTCGAGGAGAGCGTGACGTCGGGCGCGTCGGTGCCTCCGCCAGCGGGAGCGGCCTGACGTAGCGCCCTCAGAAGATGTGATTGAAGTTGAGATACAGCCCCGAGTTCTCCGAGCTGAACCCGTAGTCGGCCATCAAGATCGTCGCCTCGTTCCACGCGATTCGCAGCCCCATCCCCTGGGCGCGCTTCCAGTCGGAGAACGACGTCTGCTGGACGTTGTCGAACACGCGCCCCATGTCGAGGAACGGCGCCGCGATGAGGCCGAGGTTCTGCTTCAAGAGCTTGAAGCGGTAGAACGTCCAGCGCAGCTCGTAGTTCGTGAGCACGATGATCGGCCCCACGAAGCGGTCCTGATCGTAGCCGCGCAGCGTCCGTAGCCCGCCGAGCCCTTCGTGGTTGTCGTCGATGAACGGGAGCCACACCTGCGAGAAGAACGGCGTGCCCGACGACTGCACCTCGTAGAGCCCTCGGATCGCGATGACGAGATCGGCGATCTTAGGGATGGGGCTGTAGAAGCCGCGCACGGAGAGCATCACGCGCGCGTAGTCGTACTGCGACCCGAGCGCCTTCGTGCCGATCTCGCTCGAGAGCTCCGCGTACACGCCGTCGTTCGGATCGGGCTCGAAGTCGCGCGTGTCGAGCGAGAGCGCGAGGCGGAGCACGTTGTCGAAGCCGCCGCCGCAGCCGAGGATCCGGTGGGCGGCGCAGTCCGCGGCGAAGAGGGTCGTCGCCTCCGGCGCGTGGACGCTCGCGCCGTTGTACGCGACGGCGTCGACGTCTTGCCCCGTGAAGTCGGTGAGCCTGTTGTACGCGAGCCCGACGCCGACGAGCGGCCGGATGACGCCGCCGAAGAGGAGCCTCTCCAGGCCGAGCTGCAGCGTCGGGCGCTGAAAGCCGAGCGAGTTGTAGAGCGCGTACGTCGTCCCGTTGCGCTGGACCCCTTGGATCGCGGCCTGGTAGGCCGAGTTCGTCGAGAACGATCCCGGGGCGCCCGGAAAGTGAAGCGCCTCGAGCGTTCGCGATCCGATGCCGTAGTAGGGCCAGATGTTCGCGGCCTCGAACTCGAGCGTCGCCCGGACGCGATAGAGCGACCCTAGGAAGTTCGGCGCGTCGTAGTCGATGAGATGGTCCTGCGCGCCGCGCGTCGTCGCGAAGACCTGCACGATGACCCTGTGCTTGTAGGGGGCGAGCGCGAAGAGCGGGTCGGAGCGCTTGCCGTCGAAGTAGTAGTAGCCGCGCGCGCCGAAGCCGACGCCGGTGGTCGGGTCGTACGCGGCGAGGGGGAGGCCTGTGACGTAGCCCCCCTCTTTCTTTCGCGCGTAGTCGTCGGCGCGCAGATGCCGCTTCTGGTCGAGCCCTGCGGGGGGCCTACCCATGTCTTGCGCCGGCGGGGTGCCTGCGTCCTGCGACGGGGTGACGCTGGTGTCCTCGGCTCGTGGCGCACCCGCGTCTTCGGCCGGCGCGGCGCCTGCATCTTGCGCATCGTCGGCGAGAGCGGGCGCGCCTGCAGCGGATCCTGCAAGCGCGAGGAGGAGCAGCAGCGCAAGACGGTGGACGCGCCCGAGGAGGATGCCGAGACCTACTTTGCTCTCTTCTTGGTCGCCTTCGCCTTCGTCGCGCGCTTGGCCTTCTTGGGCTTCGCGCTCTTCTTCTTCGAGCGCTTCGCCGGCGCGGTCTTCTTCTTGGCGCCCGCGGTGGGCTTTCGCTCCCCTCGCGTCGCCTTCTTGGCGGTTCGCTTCGCGCCGGCGACCTTCTTCGCCTTCGCGCCCTTCTTGGCCTTCGTCTTCGCCGCCTTCTTCGCCTTTGC
This sequence comes from Polyangiaceae bacterium, assembly GCA_052147435.1. GTDB lineage: Bacteria > Myxococcota_A > Polyangia > Polyangiales > Polyangiaceae > JBKQKP01. The sequence goes on from JBKQKP010000285.1 coordinate 15,705, forward strand.
CGGCTTCTTCGCTTCCTCCGTCGGGAGCAGCGGCACCGTGATCGGCTCTTCGGGCATCCCGCGGAAATACTTCGTCATCGGGATGAAGTAGTGCTCGTGCCACCCCTTCTCGTACTGCTCCCCTTGCCCTTCGGGGATCTCGCTGTGCGCCAGCATGATCTCACACCCCCCGGGGACGTCGCGGAGGCGGATCTCCAGGCGCGAATGCGGGTGCGCCGGAGGAAACTGCGACGAGCGCCAGGTCTGCACGATCCGCCGCCCCGGCTCGAGCTCGAGGATCTCCCCTTCGATGTAGCCGTCCCACGCGGTGTGGTGGCCGCCGACCTGCGGATCGACCGTCGCCGCACCGCCCGTCATTCGGGAGTGCTCGCGGCTGTCGAGCCAGGCGGCGTAGACGCGCTCGGCGGGGGCGGGGAGGGGGGACGAGAGGCGGATGAACTCGACCGGCATGGGGACGATGGGAACACCGCCGCTGAATCGGTGCAACGCCCGGATTAGGGAGATGCGCGAACGCGTTTCTCGTTCGTCGTCGTGGAGGGCCGGCGGGTCGGTTCGTGCGTACCGACGGTAGGTCCGAGCGTGTGGACGCTAGGTCCAGGCGTACCGACGGTAGGTCCGGGCGTGTGGACGCTAGGTCCGGGCGTACCGACGCGAGGTTCGTGCGTACCGACGGTAGGTCCGGGCGTACCGGCGCGAGGTCCGGGCGTACCGACGCGAGGTCCGCGCGGTCGGTGGGTAGGTCCGGGCGTACCGACGCGAGGTCCGGGCGTGTGGACGCGAGGTCCGGGCGTGCCGACGCGAGGTTCGGGCCTACCGACGGTAAGTCCGGGCGTACCGACGCGAGGTCCGCGCGGTCGGTGGGTAGGTCCGGGCGTACCGGCGCGAGGTTCGCGCGTACCGACGGTAGGTCCGCGCGGTCGGTGGGTAGGTTCGCGCGTACCGACGGTAGGTTCGCGCGGTCGGTGGGTGGGTTCGCGCGTACCGACGGTAGGTCCGCGCGGTCGGAGGCGAAATGAAGTGTAGAAGCTAAGACTTAATCGGACAACGCCCTGCCCATCGCGGCGTCCTTCGCGTAGGCGGATTGGGGCGCCGGAGCGAGACGGCGCGCGAATCCCGGCGAACTCCGAATCGAGTTGGGCATAATGAACGGTCGTGAACCCCCTCTCTTCACTCGCCGCCCTCTGCCTCCTCCCTTCCATCGCAGCCTGCGTCTCGAACTCGTCGCCCCCGCCCCCCGCGTCCGACTCAGGCACGTTGCCCCCTGAGGACTCCGCGGCCCCCGCGCAGGACGCCACGGTCCAGGACGCCGCGACGGAGGACGCCGCCGCCGTCCTCGCCGTGTGCATCGCCACCACGGTCCTCGCCGACGGCGCGTGCAACACCGTCCAGAACGTCGACCCGACCCCGGTGACCGGAACCTGCCCCGCCGGCGCGCAGCCCGTGGGAGTCGGAGGCACCGTCGTCGACGGCACCTACGTGCTCACGGCGCAGGTCCGCTACGCCGACGCCGGCTGCGGCGGCACCTTCCAGTCCACCATGATCGTCCAGGGGGGGTGCTGCGAGCGCACCGACCTAAGCGGGACGCTGCCGTTCGAGAGCAACAGCACCTTCCAGACCACCGGCAACGTCCTCACGCGCGCGACGACGTGCGGACTCGTCGAGCCGCCCGCGACCTACACCGCGACCCCCACGACGATCACGATCTTCGACGAAGGGGGCTCGGTCACGACATGGACGAAGCAGTGAAGGCGGCCCGCGCGACTCTCTCCCTCGCGCTCCGCTTCGCGCTAGCCCTCGCCTCCGCCTCCTGCATCGGCGCCGGCGCGCTCCCCGGCGCCTCCGCCCAGCCGGTACCGGCGACGGCGCTCCCCGAGCCCTCCCCCGCCGCTCCGTGCGCCGGTCGCGCGAAGCAGCCGCGGAACTCCACCTGGTCGGTCACCGTCTGGTCCGACCAGCGCGCCTTCGTCGTGCACGTCCCGCCGTCGTACGACCCGACGAAACCCACGCCGCTCGTCCTCAACTTCCACGGCTACAGCATGAACCCCCGCCTCGAGGACTGGCTCACGTCGATGAGCGCGAAGGCCGACGCCGCGGGGTTCATCCTCGTGTACCCGGAGGGGACGGGCTCGCCGCTCAGCTTCGACGGCGGCAACTGTTGCGGCGACTCACGGCACGATCACGTCGACGACGTCGGCTTCACGCGCGCGATGCTCGACGCACTCGAGGCCAACCTGTGCGTCGACCCGGCACGCGTCTACGCGACCGGCATGTCGAACGGCGGCTTCATGAGCCACCGTCTCGCGTGCGATCTGTCGGACCGCATCGCCGCCATCGCGTCCGTAGCGGGTGTCGACGCGACGACCGACTGCCACCCGCTACGCCCCGTTCCGGTCCTCGATCTCCACGGCACCGCCGATCCGGTCGTCCCGTACACCGGGAACCCGCGCGATGGCTGGCGCTCGGTGGACGACACGATCGCAGGGTGGGTCGCGCGCGACGGATGCACCGGCTCCACGACAGCGCTCGCGACGAGCGACGTGACGTGCGTGAGCCACGCGCCGTGCGCCGCGGGGGCCGAGGTCGAGCTGTGCACGATCCAAGGCGGAGGGCACACGTGGCCGGGGGGGAAGGACGTCCCGCACTTCCTCGGCATCGGAAAGACGACGCACGCGATCAACGCCGATGACCTGATCTGGAGCTTCTTCGAGCGACACCCGATGCCGCCGCGCGGCGGCGTCGTGATGTCGAACTAGGCAGCGCGCCGCCTCTCGCTCTTCTTCGAGCGGGCTTGGCACCGAGGGCAACGCCAGGCGTGGAGCCCTGGAGCGCTGCGCGGCTTCTGCCTCACCCAGCCGCTCCGGGGCGGGTCGTCCTCGTAGGCATTTACGTCGAGAGTATCCCCGCAGGTATCGCAGCACACGAGCACGCTCACCTCCTTCGCCTGGTTGGGACAGCCAGGGTCCGTGGTTCTTTGATGGCTCTCGTGCGGTCGTTCCATCTAGAAAAGCGACACACCGTCAGTTCCGGCGTAGGGATTCGAACCCCAATAAGCGGATCCAAAGTCCGCTGTCCTGCCATTGGACGACGCCGGAAGAGTCGGGGCAGACCCTACAAAACCACCGCGAAAACGCAAGGCCACCCCCCCGCGTCCCCGTCTTCCGCGGGAACTCCGGCTCCCTCCGCCGTGTCCGCAACGGTGTGGTCCGTCGCCGACGCCGCTTCGTTTCTCGCTTCGACGGCGATCTCACGGACGATGACTTTGCGCCCTCGGTCCCACCCCTGGCACCATGGCTGGACTTGTCCCCCCCCGACCCGATCGAACAGCGGCTCATCGAGCGCCTCGTGGCGCGGGACGAGCGCGCGTTCAACGAGCTCGTCCGCGCCTACGAGCGCCGGGTTTTCGCGCTCGTTCTCCGGATGATCGGCAACCACGCCGAGGCGGAGGACCTCGCGCAAGAGGTCTTCGTCCAGGTCTTCAAGGCGATCGGCTCGTTCCGGGGGGACTCGAAGCTCTCGACGTGGGTGTACCGCATCGCGGTGAACCTCTGTAAGAACCGCTCGAAGTACCTCCGCGTCCGCCACGCCGGCGAAGAAGAAGAGCTCGAAGCGGTCGCCGACCGCGTCCCGCTCGGCGACGCGCGCCACGCGAACGTCGGGCAAGTCGCGCGCCCCGACGAGGCGGTGGCGGGGAAGCAGGTCGAGCAGATCGTGCAGCGCGCGATCCTCGCGATCGAGCCGGACTTCCGCGAGTGCCTCGTCCTGCGCGACGTCGAGGAGCTCAGCTACGAGGAGATCGGCGAGATCACCGGCCTCGCGCCGGGCACCGTGAAGAGCCGCATCCACCGCGCGCGGGCGATGCTCCGCGAGATCGTCGAGCGCGAGCTCGGAGAGAAGATCCGATGACCCCTGAAGACGAGCCGAAGGCCCCGCCGGCGACGGCGCAAACGGCGGAAGAGTCGAGCGCGGACGACGTGGCGGACGACGCGATGCGCGCGCTCCTCAAGCGATCGCTCGACGCGAAGACCGCCCCCGCTCCCGCCCCCGAGCAGTTCCTCCGCGGCGTGCAGAAGCGCATTCGCACGCGGTCACGGGGGAAGTTCTACGCCGACGGATGGAGCACCTCGAGCCCGCGTTTGAGCTACACGCTCATCGCGCTGGTGATGCTGTTGATCGTGGCGCTCGCGTACTTCGTGCTCGGGCCGACGGGGGTGTCGGCGCCGTAAGTTTGCGAGCGCGAATGTCTCGCCTCGCGTAACCCCACCCGGGGGGCTGGGGTTGGCGACGTTCGAGAATCGCGAGCCTGATTGGTGCTCCGCTCACCGCACGCTCGCCGGTATCGGCGTCACCAGCGGCTCGCTCTGCGTCGGCTCCGCGTCCCACGTCGGGAGCGGCAAGCGCGCGCTCAGCGCTGCGGCGCACAGAACGCCGAGCCCGGCGACCGTCACCGTCGCGCCGACGCCGAAGCGATTCGCCGCGACCCCGCCGATCCCCGAGCCGACCGACCACGACGTGAGGAACGTGAGCTGGTAGAGCGCGAGGATCCGCGACTTCACGTGCTGCGGCGCCGACAGCTGCACCAGCGCGTTCAAGGACGACAGCGACGAGATCCAGCCGACCCCCGCCGGCAAGAGGAGCAGCACCGCGACCTCGAGCGACCGCGTCTGGCTCACCGCGAGCACCGAGAGCCCGTACATCGCCATCGCCCCCGCCACGACGACGCGCGCGTGGAGCGCGTGGCGCCACCGCTGGAGGAGCAGCGCTCCGGCGACGGCTCCGACGCCGATCGCGCCGAGCATCATCCCGTACCCGCGCGCCGTCCCTCCGAGAACCACCTTCGCAAAGACAGCCAGGAGCGCCGGGAAGCTCGACGCCGCCAGGCCGAACGCCGCGACGCTGATGTGCGCCGCGCGCAGCCCTTCGGTCCCTCTCACGGTGCGGAACGCCGCGAACAGCGCGCGACGTATCGGCTCCGCGCGCCGCTTCTTCGCGATGGCGACGGCGCGGCTCGACGCGACCTTGAAGGCGTCGTACCGGCGCAGCACCTCGATGACCGCGAGGAAGCTCACCGCATTCAACAGGAACGCCGTCCCCGGCCCTCGCGCCGCGAGCACGAGCCCGCCGAGCGCCGGCCCCACGGCGCGCGCGATGTTGAACGCCACGGAGTTCAGGGTCACCGCCTCGGCCATCAGCGCGCGCGGCACGAGCTCCGGGACGATCGAGTTCCACGACGGCGACGCGAGCGCCGACCCGATCCCGAGCCCCGCGCTCGCGCAGAGCAGCACCGCCGGCGTCGCCGCTCCGAGCCACGTGGTCACCGCGAGAACGAGCGCCGACGTCGTCTGGATCGACTGCGCGAGAAGGAGAATCTTCCGTCGGTCCCACCGGTCCGCCATCACCCCCGCCGGCATCATCAGCGCCATCCCCGGCACCGTGAACGACGTCGTGAGCATCGCGACGGGGAGCGGATCCTTCGTGAGCGAGAGCATCAGCCAGCTCTCGCCGACGTCCTGCACGAACGTCCCGATGTTCGAGAAGATCGCGGCTATCCAGATCGCGCGGAAGGCTTCGTGGGCGAGCGGGGAGGCTGAGAAGAAGGAACGAGGTGGTGTGGCCATCGTGCGGGCGGGCTAGAAGCTCGACAAACCAACCCTAGGGTCGGCCGACAGATTGGCCAACGTCCTCGCGGGAGGATGCATTCCCGCCGCTAGGCCCCTGCAAGGCAAACCCACTCCAAGCAAACCCACCCCCGGCCCCTCCCTGCAAGCAGGGAGGGGAGATCTCCAGCGACGGTTGACACCCCTTCCCTGCTTGCAGGGAAGGGCCGGGGGATGGGTTGATCGAGCTTCGCGCTCGATGACTACGACACCCACCTCGCCAGCACGACCGTGATGTTGTCCGGCCCGCCGTTCGCGTTCGCCCGCTCGATCAGCTTCGCCGCCGCTGACTTCAGGTCGCCGTTCCCGCCGCAGATCTGGAGGATCTCGTCGTCCACGACCGGCCCCGACAGGCCGTCCGAGCACAAGATGTACATGTCCCCGGCGCGGGGCTGCTCGAAGCGCGTATCAACCTTCACGGTGTCCTTCATCCCGAGCGCCCGCACGATGACGTTCTTGTGCGGGAAGTTCGCGATCTCCTCGGCCGTGAGCCGCTTCATCTTGATGTAATCGTTCAGGAGCGAGTGGTCCTCGGTCAGCTGCTCGATCTTCCCGTCGCGCACCCGGTAGATCCGCGAGTCCCCCACGTGCGCGATGTAGACCCCGTCCTCGACGGCGAACATCGTGACGATCGTGGTCCCCATCCCGCGCTGGCGTGGGTCGCGCTGCGCGCTCTCGTAGATGCGCAGGTTCGCGAGCTTGATCCCGGTGATCAGCCGGTTCTCTTCGTACCCCTTCGACCGGTCCATCTTGTACGGCCAGGTCCGCTCGGGGTCGTTCGCGGTCGCCGAGAAAAACTCCTTCAGAGAGTCGACGGCCATCTTGGCCGCAACCTCGCCCGAGGCGTGCCCCCCCATCCCGTCCGCCACGATGTAAAGACCGCTCTCCTCGAGGATGGAGAAGTTGTCCTCATTGTGCGTGCGTTTCATGCCGACGTTGGTTTCGCCGGCGACTTCGATTCGGAGCGGACCGCCCAAGCGTTTCTCTCTCTCGGAGCCCAAGGAGGTTCTTTGCCTCGGGCGCCGCTGGGTAGAGGCGAATCGTGACAAGCTGCGAGGTGGCGTGTCAACGACTTCGCCAGCCAAGGGGTCAGTGAGCCCCTCGCGAGCAGAACCTGGGTGATTGGCCTTGACCGCGGATCGGTTCGCCTACTCCTAGGGAGCGCCGTCGAGGTCGAGGCCGCCGTCGGCGAGGAGGGGCACGGCTTTGCAGTCGAAGCCCGGGGAGGTGGACAGACCGCACACCTCGTAGATCAGGCCGTCAGGGCACCTCTGGATGACGCATTCGTCACCTGGGCACTCGCCGTTCGTGCGGCAAAGCTGGATCTGCGCCGACGAGCAGCTCGCGGCACATGCGGAGGTCAGGTAGCCGCCCCCTTGCGGCGGGGTCGCGCAGCAAGACTGGTGAACGAGGCAGTCTGCCGTCTCGTTGCACGCCACGGCCCCCGTGCCTGGCGGGCAGGGCTGGCCGGCGTCGAAGCACTCTCCACCCTGCGAGACGCCGGGCCCGGCGCAGCACTCGCCGGGATTCACGCGGCAGCCATCGCCGGGCACGGCGCCGCAGGTGACGAAGCCGGGATCCACGAACTTGCCGCCGGCCGGCGTGTCGAACGCGTTGACGTACGTTCCCGGGGCCGCTTCCGGACCGCACGCGAAGACCAAGATCGGTCCCCCGAGAAGGAGCGTCGCCCACCCGACGACAAAGAAACGAATCGCTTTCACGCGGGGGGCACTCTCTCACGGCGCGGCGCGGAGCACGACCGACACTTCGTGGAACGAGCCCGTTCCGCTGAGGAGGAGCAGCTTCACCTGCTCGCCGATCGCGTGCTTGCCGATCGCGTCGGCCAGCTTCTGCGGCGAGTCGACCGGCTGCCCGTCGACCGCGACGATTCGATCGGCCGCAGCCGGTCCATCTTGCCCGTTCGCCCCCTTGAGCCCCGCCTTCTGCGCGGGGCTCTGCGGTGCGACCGCCATGACGCGCACGCCGTGAACGGGTCCGGTGTCGTCGGGTTCCCCGGCGATTCCCAGCCACGGCGTGGGAGGCGCCGGGGGGACGGCGTCGAGCGGCGTGCGCGCGAGGAAGCTCCGGACCGCGCTCACGGGGGCCCCGATGACGGTGGGAGCGCACGCGATCGGACCGCTGTGCGCGGTGTCCGCGCCCGCAGTGACGGCGAGCTTGCACGCGTGGACAAGCACGCCGACGACCGTCGCCTGTTGATCGAGGATCGGCGCCCCGGTGATCGGAAGCGCGTTGTGCACGTCGACGTCGAGCGCATCGACGAGCGAGTCTCCTTGCCGGGAGATCGCGTCCGTGCGCCCCTTGAAGTGGACCGGTATCGCGATCGGCTTCGCCCCGGCGCGCGGCGGCACCGGAGCGCGGAGATCGATCAGCCCCGGGAGGATCTCGCTCGCCGAGAGGCCGTCCTTCCAGTGGATCGTGTGCGGCACGAGCAGGGCGAGGTCCCACGTCGGATCGCGGTGACCGACCTTTGCGTGGACGAGCGTGCCGTCCGAGTACCGGATGTCCGCCGTGTCGCCACCGAGCGTCGAGAGCGACGTGAGGATGCGCCCATCTCCGCCGAGCACGGTGCCGAAGCCGAGCAAGTGTCCGTCCCGCTCGATCAGCACGACGCCGCGCCGCACCCGATCGAGCGTCGATGGGGCAGGCGTCCCCGGGTCGGCGGTAACACCCGCCCCGGTGGTAGGGGTCGTGTCTACCGTCGTCACGCCGGTCGCGGCCGCGGTCGGCGCGCCAGCGGGCGCGTTGCCGTTGGCGGCTGGGAGCGTGGGAAGGTTGCCGGCCTGCGCCGAGGCGGCAGCAAGGACAGCGGCGGAGAGCGAGAGGACGGCGGCGGCTTTTCGCACGAACAGCATTGTAACCCCTGCGAATGTGCAAGAGACCTGCCGTGAGCAAAAAGACGACGAAGGGTCGTAGACAGGCGTCGGCGTACGGACCCGCTCGAAGGGGGCGCCCGGGTGTGCACGCGCGTTGACACGGCCCCTGATCGGTCGTGTTCTCGGCCTCCCCGCACCCCACCCGCTTCGCCCGCTTGACATGCGGGGGCCCGTTGGTGTGAATCGGGCGCGAGCGTATGAGCACCGACCACGGATCACCCCCCCTCCCGCCGGAGCCGAAGACCCCCGGCTGGCTCACCGCGCTTGGCGCAGTGCTCTTTCTCTCCGCAGCGGTCTGGTGGGTGGCCTCGCAGCCTCCTGCACCCCCGTCGGCCCCTATGCCTGTCCTGGACGCGGGCACCCCCGGCGACGCCGGCGCGCCACACTGAGCAGCTGTGTCGAGCGCGCTCCCGACGGTCGGCGTAGTCGGAGCGACCGGTTACTCGGGCGCGCTGGTCGCCCGCCTTCTCGCGGCTCATCCGGGCTTTAGGCTCTCGTTCTGCACGTCGGACGCGGCGGCCGGGGAGCAGGTCTCCTCCCGGCTCGGGTTCGCGAGCGACCTCGCCTTCGTGCCGAACGGCGACGCGGCGGCGAGGGCGCTCGGAGTGGACGCCGTGCTCCTGGCCACCCCCGCCGAGGTGAGTGCTCGACTCGCCCCCGCGATGGTCGAAGCGCGCAAGGCGGTCATCGACCTCTCCGGCGCGTTCCGCCTCGGTGACCCGGCCCGGTATCCCACCTGGTACGGCTTCGCGCACCCGAGCCCGGCGCTCCTCGACCGGGCGCACTACGGCATCCCCGAGCTCTTCGGAGCCCCTCCGCGCGCAGCCGACGGCTCCGCCCTCGTCGCCAACCCCGGCTGCTACCCGACCGCTTCGCTCCTCGCCCTCTCTCCCTTGCTTCGCGAGGGGCTCATCGAGCCGCGCGGGATCGTCGTGGACGCGAAGTCGGGGGTCACCGGCGCGGGGAGGCAGGCAAAAGAGGAGTACTCGTTCGCCGAGGTCGACGAGGAGATCCGCGCCTACAAGATCCTGTCGCACCAGCACACGCCGGAGATCGCGCGCGGGCTCGCGGCGTCGGCGCCGCGGGGCGCGAAGGAGCCGCCGATCGAGCTCACGTTCACGCCGCACCTCCTCCCGATCCGCCGCGGCATTCTCGCGACGTGCTACGCGCGACCGCGGGCGGGGGCGACGAGCCGCGCGATCGCCGCGTGCCTCGCCGAGGCGTACGCCTCCTCGGCGTTCGTGAAGGTCGTCGCCCCCGAAAAGGTCACGCTCGGGGCGGTCGTCGGCACGAACGAAGCGCGTGTCGGCGCGGTGGCGAACGGTGACGTCGTCGTATCGGTGGCCTCGATCGACAACCTCCTCAAGGGGGCGGCCGGCCAGGCGGTGCAGAACCTGAACCTCCTCTTCGGTCTCGACGAAAGACTCGGCTTGGCGCAGCTTCAGCGCATCTCTCCATGAAGACGCCCGTGGGATTTTCGTACGCCGGGGTGAACGCCGGCATCAAGAGCATCCGCAAGGACATGGCGCTCGTGTACAGCGACGCGCCGTGCGCCGCCGCCGGGTGCTTCACCGTGAACAAGGCGAAGGCTGCCCCCGTGCGCGACGCCGAGGCGCGACTGCCGAGCCAGGGGATGCGCGCGATCGTCGTGAACAGCGGAAACGCGAACGCGCTCACCGGAGCCCAGGGGGACGCCGACGTTCTCGAGGTGCATCGCGCGGCGGCGGAGGCGCTCGGGATCGACGCGTCGAGCGTCCTCAGCGCGTCTACCGGGGTGATCGGCGTGCGGCTCCCCGTC
>JBKQKP010000286.1:0-87518 GCA_052147435.1 Polyangiaceae bacterium
GGTTGTTGCTCTCGCCGCCGCACGCGATGGCGAGCGCCGCGAGCGCAATGCACGACGAGAACGACGAAAGAACGGCCGGGAGGGTGCGGGTGCGATTCATGGGCGCCGAGGATGGTGTCGGAGGCGCGGGCGAGCAAGGCAAAATGACGTCAAATGGGCCTGCCGCTCCCCAAGCTCAGCTGGCGCGCGCGCCCTTGACGTACGCGGCAAGGCTGAGGAATCTGTCCGTCCCCGAATGCCCCATCGCGAGCGCTACTTGTTTGTCTGCACGAACCGGCGCGACGAGGACAACCCGAAGGGCTCCTGCGCGCAGAAGGGCTCCGAGGAGATCGCCAAGCGTATGAAAGAAGCGCTCAAGGCGAAGGGGCTGGCCGGCCGGATCCGCGCCTGCACCTCGAGCTGCCTCGACATGTGCGAGACCGGAATTTCGATCGTCCAGGAGCCCGAGCACGTGGCCTACGGCCGAGTCACACTTCAGGACGTGGACGCGATCGTGGACGCCGCGGGTCGAGGTGAAATCGTCGAGCGGCTCGTGGTGTACCGCGCGATGCGCCCGGACGGCGCGGACGGCGAATAAGGAGCGAGAGGTCACATGAGCCTTCTGGATGCGCTGCCCGTCCCCGCGCGACTGGCGCTGGGATTCAGCTTCGAGGAGACGATGAGCGGGAGCTACCACCTCCTGTCGTCCCAGCTCGACGAGCGGGCCATCTCGTTCACGATCGGCGCCCGCGTCGCCGGGATTCGGCAGTTCCTGAAGGACAAGCTCGCGCGGATCGAGGGGGAGGTCTACGTCGAGGGGTTCGCCGATCACCGGCCGCTCGAGGGGAGTCTGGCGTTGAAGCTCCTCGACGAGCGCCGCCTCACGTACGATTTCACCTTCGTCGCGAACGACGGCCGTCAGTACCGCTTCCACGGGCAGAAAGACGTGACGCTGATCGCGCTCCACGACACGATGACGACGCTCCCCGCGAGCATCTACGACGCGACCGGGCGCGAGATCGCGCGCGCGGTCCTCCGGTTCGACGCGCGGGGGCAGCTCGCGGAGTTTCTTCGATCGTGGCGAGTGCGGTTGGGCTCATGAACCGCCTCGTGCCGGGGACGACGGCGCTCCTCGTCGTCGACGTGCAGGAGCGCCTCGCGGCGGCGATGCCGGCGGCGCGCCTCGAAGCACTCGTCCGGAACGCGGGGATCCTGCTCGACGCGGCGTCGCACCTCGGTGTGCACGTCTTCGCGACGGAGCAATATCCGAAGGGGCTCGGTCACACGGTGGCGACGCTCGCCGAGAAGCTGCGCGCCCTGCACGTAGCGCCGGCCTCCAAGATGACGTTCGACGCCTGCGGCGAGGTCGGACTCTCGCGCCGCCTGTCGGCGCTGTCGCCGCGCGCGGTGGTCGTCGTGGGGATGGAGACCCACGTCTGCGTCTTTCAGACGGTGCGCGAGCTCGTGCGTCGCGGCTACGACGTGCACGTACCGGTCGACGCCGTGGCGTCGCGCACCGAGGAGAACCGCGCGGCCGGGTTGGCGCTCTGCGAGCGGGCGGGGGCGCTCGCGACGACGACGGAGACCGTCGTGTTCGACCTGCTCGAGCGCGCCGGGACCGAGGCGTTCAAGGCGGTGTCGAAGCTCGTGAAGTGACGAAGGCGGCTCGTGCTCGGGCCGAAGGAGTGGCAATGACACGAAAGGATGCTCTCGCCGCCGGCATCGCGGCATTCGTCTTCGGCTGCCAAGCGCACGCGCCAGCCTCGACTCCGTCACAGCCTGCCCCGCCGCCCGCATTGCCCGATGACGGCATGGTCGACATCGGCGGCGAGTCGCTGCACGTTCACTGCGCTGGAACCGGCTCGCCGCTGGTCCTGTTCGACGAGTGCCTCGGCTGCGACGCCCCGATCTACCGCGCGATGCAGGACGGCGTCGCCCGCTTCACCCGGGCGTGCGCGTACGACCGAGCCGGCGTCGGGTACAGCAGCGCGGCCCCCAAGCCGCACCTCGCGCGGCAGATGGTCGGCGATCTGCGCAAGCTCCTCGGGCAGCGAGACGAGTCGGGGCGCGTGGTACTGGTCGGTCACGGGCTCGGTGGCCTCGTCGTGCAGCTCTACGCGCGAGACTTCCCGAGCTCGGTGGCCGGCATGGTCCTGGTGGACGCGCAGAACAAAGACTCCCACGCGCGCTACTACGGGACGTTCCCAGCCGATGCTCTCGCCAAGATGAGGACGCGCTACGGCGAGTCGCCGGAGAACCTCGACCTCGACGACCAGTTCCGCACGATGGACGACCTGCGAGGCGCGCCACTTTCGCTTGGCGAGCGCCCGCTGGTCGTGGTCAGTCGCGGCAAGTCCCAGCCGCCGCCAGGCGGGATACCGGCCGATGCCTGGGAGAAGCTCGAGACCGTGTTCCGCGGATTGCAGGCAGAGGTTCCGTCCCTCTCCAACAACTCGGCGCAGATCGTGGCGACGGAGGCTCAATGGATCCCGGACGAGGCGCCCGATCGCGTCGTCACCGCCACGTGGCAGGTGGTCTCGGCCGTGCGAAGCGGCGTCCCCCTGAGTCGGCTGCCGGCGACGGCTCCTCCTGCGGCATCGGCCTCCGCGGCGACTGCGACGACGACCGCGACGGTCCAGTCGGTTTCCGACGATCGCATGGTGGCCATTGGCGGCGGCATGTCGTTGCACCTCCACTGCGTCGGCCGCGGAACACCTACGGTCGTCATCGACAGCGGGCACGGTACCGACGGCGGGAGCTGGGACCGCGTCCTCGGCGACTTCGCCCGCATCACGCGCGCGTGCGCATACGACCGCCTGGGCATCGGGTTCAGCTCGGGCCCCGCGCCGAAGCAGCACTCGAATCGTCAGATGGCGCACGAGCTCCAGGCGCTCCTCGAGCGAGCGGCCATCCCGGCTCCGTACGTGCTCGTCGCGCACTCGATGGGCGGCGTCAACGTCCGGCTGTTCCAGGCGGAGCATCCGGATGAGGTGGTCGGCATGGTGCTCGTCGACGTGCAAACCGAGACGGACGTGCCGATCAACCCCGACGTGGAGCGTGCGCTGATGCGCGATGACGTGGAGGGCGTCGACTACGACACGGAGCTCGCCTCGCTCGCCGACCTGCGCGCCTCCGCCAAGCCCCTCGGTGACATGCCCCTCGTGGTTCTCTCGGCGCGAGGAAAGGAGCCGATTCCTCCGCTGTTCACGCCCGAGGAGGAGGCCGCATCCCAGCTCAGGTTCCTCGCAGGCCACGACATGGTGGCGCACCTTTCGACCAACTCGGCGCGCGCGATCGCCGACCATTCGGGACACTTCATCCAGATCGACGCGCCCCGGCTGGTCGTCGCTTCCGTCAAGCAAGTGGTCGAGGCGGTGCGAACGCACGGGCGCGTCGACGCGAAGGCTCTCGAGCCTTTCTTGCACGAGGGCCCATTCCCCCCGAGGGACTAGTGTCTACCGCCGCTCGATGAGCTCGATCTTGTACCCGTTCGGATCCTCGACGAACGCGATGACGGTCGTTCCGTGCTTCATCGGTCCGGCCTCGCGCGTGATCTTCCCCCCCGCGGCGCGAATCCTGTCGCACGCCGCCCGTGCGTCGTCGACGCCGATTGCGACGTGGCCGAATGCGTCGCCGAGGGTGTAGCTCGAACGATCCCAGTTGTAGGTGAGCTCGATGACCGCGCTCGAGTCCTCGTCCGCGTAGCCGACGAACGCGAGCGTGAACTTCCCGTCGGGGTACTCCTTCTCGCGCAGGAGCTTCATCCCGAGCACCTCGCAATAGAAGCGCTTCGAGGCGGCGAGATCGTTCACGCGGAGCATCGTGTGCAGGATGCGCATGGGAAGAGCTTACTCTTCCAGGGCTTCTCAGGTGGTCCTCGGCGCGAAGACCTTGCACGTGCCGTAGGGGTGGACGGGCCCTTTGAGCACTTTGCAGCTGCCGCACGATCCGTCGTCCGGCGGGGCCACGAACTGCTGGCAGTTCGCGCACGTCCGCGTCTTGTCGGCTGCGGGCTCGACATAAGCGAGCGTCGTCCGCGCCGACGTATCCTCGGGGGCGAGGCCGGCGACCTCGACGCACGAAGCGGGGAACGACTTCATCTTGCACGCGGCCACGCCGGAGAGCGCGAGCGTCCCGAACCGGACGAGCAGCTCGCGGCGCGACGGGAGTCCCTCGGTCTTCGCCTTCATCGATGCCCGAATTGCGTTGGCGGGAGGGTCTGCATGTACGCCCACAGCGCGTGCCGCTCGACGTCGTCGAACTTCGAGACCGCCTCGAGCGGCATGAACGGATCGAGCTTCTTTCCATTCTTGCGAACGCCGGTGTCGAGGAGGTGCGTGAAGTCCTCGTACGACCACCCTTTGAGCCCCGTATCGTCGGGCGTCAGGTTCAGCGGGATCGGGATCGAGGCCGGCGCGCCAGGGATCGGCCCGCCGCTGAAGTGCTCGCCGTGGCAACCCGTACAGAGCCGGGCGAGGAGCGCGCCGTAAGCGACCGTCGGCGCGGGTGGTAGCCCCTGGAGCGGGTGCTCGTGGTCGATCCGGCGCGCGACGTCCATGACGATCATGTCCTTGCGGTCGAGCACCTTGCCGAGCGTCTTCACCTGCGTGACCCCGTTCGCGCGGTCCACCGCGGGGAGCGTTCGGAGGTACGAGACGATCGCGACGACGTCGTCATCAGGGAGCCAGCAGAAGTCCATCGTCGGCATGAAGCGGAGGGAGCGCCCGTCCTTCTTGAGGCCGTGCTTGATGAGCCGGAACAGCTCGCCGTCGCTGTACGCGGCGCCGAGCCCGCCGCTCGAGATATTGGGGGCCGTGAAGACGCCGACCGGGCCCATCTCGATCGGCGCGCTCCCGCCGAGGTCGGCGCCATGGCACTCGCTTGCGCCGCAGGGGGCGATCGACGTGGCGACGTGCTTTCCGCGCGCGATGACCGCGGGCTCGGTTGACCGGGTGATCGTCGGCACCGGGACCGCGTAGACCTTGTCCATGCTCGCGTCGTAGGCCGACGTCTGCGCGACGACGAACGCGCCCCCTCCGGCCGCCGCGAGCCCGATCACGATCACTGCGCCGAGCGCGATTCGCTTGAAGACAGAGGCCATGGACCATCCCCCTTCCGCTGGGTGTCTGGCTCGAGCGTAGCAACGAGCGGACTCATGCGGCTGACGACTTCCTGTCAGGAATAGTTGCCAACCTGTCCTTGTATGACACGATGACATGCTCGAGTCCGATATGTCAGACCTCCCGAGCGCACCGCTCCTTCCGCAAGAAGCGCCCGCCGCCGACGCCATCACGGTCCTCGTCGTCGACGACGAGCGCTCCAACGTCGATTCCCTCGAAAAAATCTTCGTCCGCGAAGGGATGCGCGTCCTCACCGCGTTCGACGCGAAGCACGCGCTCGAGGTCGTGCGCTCCCACCGCGTCCACGTCCTGCTCACCGATCTGATGATGCCCGGCACGACGGGCCTCGAGCTCCTGCGCGCCGTGAAGCAGCTCGCGCCCGACGTCGAGGTGGTCCTCATGACCGCGTACGGCTCGGTAGAGGCCGCCGTGAGCGCGATGCGCGAAGGGGCATACGACTTCGTCGAGAAGCCGCTCAAGCGGATGAACATCGTGAAGAGCGTCCGGAAGGCGGCGGAGAAGCAGCGGCTCGTCGCGGAGAATCGCTCGCTCAAGGACGAGATCAAGATCCTCACGCGCCGCGAGATCGTCGGCAGCTCCCCCGCCTGGCGCCGCGTCGTCGATGTCGCCACGCAAGCCGCGCCGAGCCTCGCGACGGTGCTCGTCCTCGGCGAGAGCGGCACGGGCAAGGAGCTCCTCGCGCGCTACATCCACGACAAGAGCGCGCGCGCCGGCAAGCCGTTCATCGCCGTCAACTGCGCCGCCATCCCGGAGACCATCCTCGAGAGTGAGCTCTTCGGTCACGAGCGGGGCGCCTTCACGGGGGCGGTAACGAAGAAGGAAGGTCGCTTCGCGCGCGCCACCGGCGGCACGCTCTTCCTCGACGAGATCGGCGAGCTCTCTCCCGCCGTCCAGGTCAAGCTCCTGCGCGTCCTGCAAGAAGGGGAGTACGAGCCGCTCGGCGGGAACACCGTGAAGTCCGACGTCCGGATCGTCGCGGCGACGAACCGCGATCTGCGGGCCGAGGTGCAGGCGGGTCGTTTTCGCGAGGACCTCTACTACCGTCTCAACGTGATCGCGATCACCGCTCCGCCGCTCCGTGCGCGACGCGAGGACGTTCCGCTCCTCGTCGATCACTTCCTCGGCCTGTACTGCGCGAAGAACGGCCGCCCGCGCCTGAAGCCCACGCGCGCCGCGCTCGACCGCATGCTCGACTACCCCTGGCCGGGGAACGTCCGCGAGCTCGAGAACGTCATCGAGCGCGCGGTGGTTCTCTCGCGGAGCGAGTCGCTCTCGGATCAAGATCTCCCCGACGTGATTGCCCATGCCGCCGCCCCCGCGCCGACGAAGCTCACGTTCGACATCGGAACGCCGCTCGAAGAGATCGAGCTGCGCGTCATCAAAGAGACCCTTCGCTCGACGAAGGGGGACAAGTCGCTCGCCGCGCAGCTCCTCGGGATTTCGACCCGCACGATCTACCGAAAGCTCGACGGTGTCACCGACGAGGGGGACCTCGTCTCGGGTCTTCCCCTTCCGTCCTCGGGCTCGACCGGTCCGACCGGGGCGCCGGGCGCGACGGGTGCGACGGGGACGGGATAGAGGAGCGGACCGCCTGACAGTTTGTCCCATCCCGTCCCCATCCAAGAGGGGCGTCGCCAAGCTGTCCAAGCTTCCGGAAGAACGGGCGCTGAAGAGCCTTGAAACCACGCGGGAATTCGCGTGGCATGCGGCTCGCTAATCGAACAGGTTGGCTCAGCCTGTCCGGCTCCTTCGCGGGGGAGTGGGCGGGCGAGCCCGGAGCGAGCGAATGGCGGTCGATCAGGTCCTAAAGAAGAACTTCTGGGCGGTGCTGCTCGTGCTCGTGGCGATCGTGGCGTTCCTGAACGCCAGCGGGATCACGCAGCTCGTCGGCGCGAGCCTCGCCCCGGACGAGAAGCAGCTCTCCGTCGCGTCCCCGCTCGGCCGCTCCACCGCTCCAGCCGCCTCGAGCGCCCCGTTCCATACGGCGAACGCCGAGCCGATCCTGTCGCGCAATCCCTTCGACTCCCAGACCGGTCCGCTCAACGCGATCGCGCTCGATCTCCAGAACGAAGGGGCCGCCGAGCAGGGGCCCGATCTGAGCGACCCGATGAACGCCCCCCCGTGCGAAGGGGTGAAGGTCCTCGTCATCGCCGCGTCGTCCGATCCGGAATGGTCGTTCGCCGCGCTCCAGAACGGCGCCGATCCGAAGTCGGTCCTCCGGCGCAGGGGGGGCGAGGTCGGTACGAAGACCGTGAAGTTCGTCGGATGGGATCGCGTGTGGCTGACCAACGGGCCGCAGCTTTGCCAGGCGTCGATGTTCGCGCCGCCGGCTCCGACCGCCGCGGCCCCCGCTCCGGCCGCCGCCCCCGTCGCCGGTGGGCCGGGCGCGCTCGACCCGGCGATCGCCAAAGGGATCCAGAAGGTCAGCGCCACCGAGTTCAACGTCGACCGCGGCGTGGTCGACAAGATCCTCGAGAACCAGGCCGACCTGATGCGGCAGGCGCGGATCGTCCCCGAGCAGGAGAACGGCAAGATGGTCGGCATCCGGCTCTTCGGCGTGAAGCCCGACACGCTGCTCGGCGTCCTCGGCATGGAGAACGGCGATCGCCTCCAGACGATCAACGGCTTCGACATGACGAGCCCCGAGAAGGCGCTCGAAGCCTATGCGCGCCTGCGCACCGCGGACCAGCTCGTCGTCCAGGTGAACCGCAAGGGGCAGAACATGAACCTCGACTACAACATCAAGTGACGCGGACGGCGGCGGCTACGCGACGACGAAACAACCCTACAGGAACAACCCGGAAATGGACGCCCAACCGATTCTGAAAAAAACGCTCGTGACCATCGCGGTCATGGTGGGGGCGTGGGTCGCCTTCGTAGGGACGGTTTCTCTTGTCGCCGTCCTCGTGACGTCGCACATCGTCGGCTCCACGGGTGAGAGCGCGAGCCCGAACGATGCGAACGAGACCGTCACGCCGGGCAAACGCCTCCCCGGTGCGGGACCGTCGCGCCTGAACAATCCCGGTCGAGATCTCCAAAGCACCCCCGCTCACACCACGGCCAACCGCCCCGCGCACGAGACGATCTGAGAAACCTGATGAAACGTCCGCTTACCTGGCGTAGCTCGGACCGGCTTCTTGCCTGCCGGCGGCGCGCGCGCGCCATAGCGTCCTCACCTGCCTGGGCTGCCGTCTTCGCGCTCATCGCCGCGCAGGACGCGCATGCGCAGCCTCGCAGCTTCCCGCGCACGCGCGGTCAGGCCGCAGCGGCCGGCAGCGCGGATCCGAACGCCGCTCCGGCCGCTCCTGTTCCTGCTCCAGCTCCTGCAACGCCGCCGACGGCTGGGGCACCGAACGCGGGAGGCGCGGGTGGAGCCACCCCTTCGCCCCCTGCACCGGTTGGCGGCCCAGCCGGCGCCGCCGG
Source organism: Polyangiaceae bacterium (assembly GCA_052147435.1). Lineage (GTDB taxonomy): Bacteria > Myxococcota_A > Polyangia > Polyangiales > Polyangiaceae > JBKQKP01. The sequence continues at coordinate 8,544 of JBKQKP010000286.1, forward strand.
GGGAGCCGCGGGGACTCCAGGAAAACCTGGTGCGCCTGTGCTGCTCCCCAACGGCAAGCAGGTAGGCGACACGACCGGGCTCACGCAGTTCGAGAACGGCGTCGAATTCCAGCCGCGCAGCCCCGACTACAAGGTGACCTTCTCTCTCGAGGACGCCGATCTCGACCAGCTCGTTCGCGTCATCGCGCAGCTCACAGGAAAGCGATTCATCTTTGGCGGCAAGGTCCGCAATATCAAGGCCACGGTCTACTCGCCTCAGAAGGTGACCGTCGCAGAGGCGTACCAGGCCTTCCTCGCGATCCTCGAGACGAACGGCCTCACGGTCGTGCCGCACGGGCGCTTCCTGAAGATCGTCGAGACCGCGGGGATCGCCACGCAGGACACGCCGCTCTACGCGGCCGGGCAGGGCTCACCCGGCGAGGAGCGGTACATCACGCGCATCCACCGTCTCGCGCATGTGAGCGCGGACGAAGCGAAGGTCGTCCTCGACCACTTCAAGACGAAGGACGGCGACATCACGGTCTACGGCCCCGGGAACCTCCTCATCATCACCGACACCGGATCGAACATCCGCCGGATGATGGAGCTCGTCGAGGACGTCGACGTCGGGGCCGCGGGCGACCAGATGTGGATCGAGCCGATCCACTACGCGAGCGCGTCGGACATCGCGAGCCGCGTCAACGACCTGTTCGACGTGAAAGAGCACACCAGCGGAGGCGGCGGCAAGGGGGCGGCTGCTGGGCCGGTCGAGACAGGCGGAGTTCACATCACGAAGGTCGTCGCTGACGACCGGTCGAACTCCGTCGTCATCGTCGGCACCGAGCGGGCCTATATGCGCGTCCTCGACCTCATCAGGGTTCTCGACCTGCCGCAGTCCGGAGAAGGGGAGCTCCACGTCCTCCCGCTCCAGCACGCCGACGCGACCGAGCTGACGAAGACGCTGAACGAGATCATCACCGGAGCCGCACAGGCGGGGGCCCCCGCGACCGGGTCGGCGGGGGGCAAGGGGGCGGCGCCGCCCGTGGGGATCTTCGAGGGACGCATCAAGGTCAGCGCCGACAAGGCGACGAACTCGATCGTCGTTACCTCGTCGAAGCGCGACTATGCGGAGCTGCACGGCGTCGTCGACCAGCTCGACATGGCTCGACGCCAGGTCTTCATCGAGGCCGTGATCATGGATCTCACGGTGGCTCGATCGAACCAGTGGGGCTCGAACTTCCACGTCGGCGACACGATCCCGTCCGCGAACGGCGACGGCCTCGTCTACGGAGGCTTGAACCCGCTGAAGACGATCGGTCTCCCGGACCCGACGTCCCTCCAGGGGATGGCGCTCGGCATCCGCGGCCCGGGCATCCCCGGATCCGAGACCCTGCTCGGCACCGGGATCACGATCCCGGCCTTCGGCGTCCTCATCAACGCCCTCGCGCACTCGGAGGACACGGTCGTCCTCTCGACGCCCCACATCCTCGCGACCGACAACGTCCCCGCCGAGATCAACGTCGGCCAGAACATCCCGCTCCAGACGAACGCGGGGGCCGGCATTGGCGGGATCCCCGGAGCCGGCGCGACGGGTGCGACCGGCGCGCTCGGCGGTCTCGGCGCGCTCGGCTTCGGCGGCGGCTTCGCAGCCCCGAGGCAGGACGTCGGCACGAAGATCAAGGTCATCCCCCACCTGAACGAATCGAACGAGGTGCGCCTCGAGCTGACCGAAGAGATCAGCGAAGCGAGCGCCACCCCGGTCGGAGCGCTCGGCACGATCGCCCTCGTCAAGCGCACCGCGCAGACGACGCTCACGGTCCGCGATCAGCAGACCGTGGTCATCGGCGGCCTCATGCGAAATCGCACGTCGCACAGCGAGGACAAGATCCCGATCCTCGGCGACATTCCCGTCCTGGGGGCGCTCTTCCGCCAGTCGAAGAACGATCTCCAGAAGTCGAACCTCATCCTCGTCCTCACGCCGTACATCATCCGGGAGCAGTCGGATCTGCGCACAGTGTTCGAGCGGAAGATGCAGGAGCGGCAAGAGTTTCTCGACCGCTACTTCGTCTTCAACGAAGAGCACGAGTACTCTGCCCCCCACGATTGGTCGCGCGCGAACGGCCTCCTCGAGGACATCCGCCAGGCGTACCTGAACATCGAAGAGCAGCGCGCGCTCGACGAGCTCACGAAGCCGAAGGAGGTCAAAGGGCACGAGCCCAGCCAGCCGCTCGAGATGCTCGGGCCCCGCGGGTCGGCGAGCTCGGAAGGGACGACCGCCCCCGCGGCCGCCGCCGCGCCGGGGGCCCCGCCGTCGCCGCTCAACATCAACCCGGCGGCCCGCAGCGTCGAAAAGGTCGAGAGGTAGCCGTGCCGGAGCAGCGCTTCCTCGGAGAGATCCTCGCTCGCCGCGGAGCCTTGCCCGCGGACAAGCTCGAAGGGCTCTACGCGGTCCAGCGCGAGAAGGAGGTCGACCTCATCGACCTCGCGCTGAACACGAACGTCTCCGACGAAGCCACGATCGGCCGCGCGCTCGCCGCCGAGGCGGAGCTCGAGTACCGCGAGCACCTCGACCTCGACAACATCTCGACGGCGCTCGCCACCCGCGTGCCGATCGCGTTCGCGAAGACGCACCGCCTCCTCGTCGTGGCGGAGGACGAGCACGCCGTCTACATCGCCTGCGCCGATCCGTTCGACACGGCGGCGTTCGACGACCTTCGTCTCCTCTTCGGAAAATCCGTCGAGGTGGCGGTCGCCGGCGGCGAGAAGATCGTCGACGCGATCAACCGCGTCTACGAGCGCGAGGCGGGCGGCGGCGAGCTCGAGACCGACGCGACGAACGTCGACGACGAGGCCGCGGGCGACATCCTCGACTCCGACGACGAGGCCCCGGTCATCCGCTGGGTCAACTCCCTGTTTCTCCAGGCGATGAAGGAGCGCGCAAGCGACATCCACATCGAGCCCGAGGAGAAGGAGGTCCTCGTCCGTTACCGGATCGACGGTGAGCTCTACATCGCGCGGCGCGCTCCGCGCCCTTTCATGAACAGCATCGTCTCGCGAATCAAGATCGAGAGCGCGCTCAACATCGCCGAGAAGCGCCTCCCGCAGGACGGCCGCATCACGAAGAAGATCGCCGGCAAGAGCTTCGACATCCGCGTCAGCACCATCCCGACGAGCCGCGGCTACGAGCGGATCGTCATGCGTCTGCTCAACAAGTCGAGCGTCCTGCTCGACCTCCCGGACCTCGGCTTCAGCCCCCGCGACTACGTCCTGATGGACGCGCTCATCCGTCGCCCCGACGGGATCATCCTCGTCACCGGTCCGACGGGCTCCGGGAAGACGACGACGCTGTATGCCTGCCTGAACCGGATCAACCAGCCCAACATCAACATCCTGACGGCCGAGGATCCGGTCGAGTACGAGATCGGCGGCATCCATCAGGTGCACGTCCAGCCGAAGATCGGCCTCACGTTCGCGAGTGCGCTTCGCGCCTTCCTCCGTCAAGATCCTGACGTGGTCATGGTCGGCGAGATTCGAGACAAGGAGACCGTCGAGATCGCGATCAACGCGTCGCTCACGGGGCACCTCGTCCTCTCGACGATCCACACGAACGACGCCGCCGGGGCGATCACGCGCATGGTCGACATGGGGGTCGAGCCGTTCCTCATCCGGTCGTCCGTCATAGGCATCCTCGCGCAGCGCCTCGTGCGCGTCCTGTGCCCTCACTGCAAGGAGTCGTACCCCGCCGAGGACTCCGAGCTCGACGAGATCGGCCTCACGCCGGATCGGATCGAGCACCGCATCAGCCGCCGCATGCGCCCCACGTCCCGGTACTTCCCGCGAACGGTCGCCGACCGCGACGTCCTCGAGCTCGACCAGACCGTGAAGCCGATGTTCTTCAAGCCGAAGGGGTGCGACCGCTGCTCGAACACCGGCTTCATGGGGCGCCGAGGCATCTACGAGCTCCTCCTGATGGATGACGCCGTCGGCCCCCTCGTCCTGAAGAACGCCGACGCGCAGGCGGTGAAGCGGGCTGCCATCGCCGAGGGGATGGACAGCCTCCGCGACGACGGCGCGCGCAAGGTCCTCTCCGGGCTGACGAGCGTGGAAGAGGTTCTGGCCGCCACGCAAGAAGACGTCGAGGCCGAGAAGGTCCCGGCGTCCGTCGGCGGGGAGTAACGGGCCATGGCCGTCTACGAGTACCGCGGCCTCGTCGCCACGACCGGAAAGCAGGTCCAGGGGGTCCGCGACGCCGACAACGCGAAGGTGCTCCGCGCCGCGCTGAAGCGCGAAGGGGTCCTCCTCACGAGCGCCCCGGAGGACAAGAAGGCGCAGATCGCGAAGGGGGGGAAGCTCGACCTCGGCGCGCTCTTCCGCCGCGTGTCGGTCGACGACGTCGCGATGATGACCCGCCAGCTGGCCACGCTCGTGACCGCCGGGATCCCGCTCGTCGAGTGCGTGAGCGCGCTCACCGAGCAAGCCGACAAGATGGAGCTGAAGCGAGTCCTCACCCAGGTGCGCGACCGGCTGAACGAGGGGCTCTCGCTCGCCAAGGCGCTCGAGCCGCACCCGGACGTCTTTCCGCCGCTCTACGTGAACATGGTCGCCGCCGGGGAGGCGTCCGGAACGCTCGAGAAGGTCCTCGATCGCCTCTCCGACTTCATGGAGAGCCAGTCGCGCCTCCGGAGCAAAGTGGGGGCCGCCCTCGCGTACCCGATCTTGATGATGGTGCTCGGCTCGGTGCTCATCAGCATCATGATGGTCGTCGTCGTCCCGAAGGTGACGAGCATCTTCGCGAGCCTCGATCGCGCGCTCCCCTGGTACACGCAGGTGCTCATCGCCGTGTCCGGGGCGCTAGGGTCGGCGCAGATGCTCGGGTTTGCCGCGGCGTCGGTCACGATGACCACGGTGCGGCGCGCGCTCGCGTCGAGGACGGCTGCACCGGAGAAGCGCGTCGCGTGGACGACCGTGGCCCTCGCCTGTTCCGTTCTGCTCGTCTCGTTCGCCTTCGTGGTCGAGTCGGTATGGTCCTACGCCGCGGGGATCCTCCTCGGCATCATCGCGGGGTACGTCGTGTCGCGGTTCGTGCAGTGGCTCACGACACCGAACGGCCTCTTCTGGAAGGACAGCACCCTCCTAAAGCTGCCGATCTTCGGCCAGCTCTTCCGCATGCTCGCGGTCTCGCGCTTCTCGCGAACACTCGCGACGCTCCTCCAGAGCGGCGTCCCCTTGCTGAAGGCGATGGACATCGTCAAGAACGTCCTCGACAACGCGCGCCTCTCGAAGGTCATCGAGGAGGCGATCAGCTCCATCAGGGAGGGGGAGTCGATAGCCCAGCCTCTCAAGCGCAGCGGTGACTTTCCGCCGATCGTGACGCACATGATCGCCGTCGGCGAGAAGAGCGGCCAGCTCGAGACGATGCTCGAGAACGTCGCGCGCGCCTACGACACGCAGGTCGACGCGCGCGTGCAGGCGCTCACGAGCCTGCTCGAGCCGATGATGATGATCGTCATGGGGGGCGCCGTCGGGTTCATCGCGTTCTCGATTCTGATGCCGCTGATCCAGATGAACGATTTCGTGCAGTGAGGAAATCCGGATGCTCCGCCGCCGTTCCGAAGCCCACCGAGTCTTCTTCCCATGGGAGAAGCGGCGCGGCGCGTTCGGCGTGCTCGGCCGCGCGCGAGCCCGGCTGATCGTCGGGGCGCTGCTCGCTCTCACGCTCGTCGTCCTCGTTCGGCGACGCGAGGAGAAGCTGGCGTCGATCCGGGCCACACGCGCGAGCATCGACGTGGCAGACCGGTCGGTCCTCTCTTACCGAGCGGACCACAGTGGAGCCTGCCCGCGCGAGCTGGGGGAGCTGGTCGCGAGTGGTTACGTTCGCGACGTGCCGGTGGACGCCTGGGGGCGCCCGCTCCGGCTCGCTTGTCCTGGGCTGCGCGATCCGCGCGGCTTCGACGTCTTCAGCGACGGTCCCGACGGTCTCCCCGGCGGTCTCGACCGGGTCGAATGAACGGGGAAATGAGGGGAAGATGACGAAGGTTTCACGAGTCTCGTTGGTTCTGACCGCAGAAGGTCGCAAGCATCCAGAGGAAAGCAGATTGGAGAGGCATGCCATGTACGCGCGAGTTTCGAGGGTACGGCGTTCGGTAGAGCGCGGCGTCACCCTCATCGAGGTCATGATCGTCGTCGTCATCCTGGGGCTCATCGCCGGGGGTGTCGCGGTGGCCGTGTTCCCGAAGTTCAAGGAAGCCCAGATCAAGACGACCAAGACGAGCGCGATGGAGCTCCGTCGCGCCACCGAGATGTGGCGCGGCACGCACGCGAGCGACCAGTGCCCGACGATCGATCAGCTCCGCGCCGACAAGGCGTTCGACGCGGCGTCGAAGCTGACCGACGCCTGGGACATGCCGTTCAAGATTACGTGCGAGGACGACGAGACTGTCGTCTTGAGCAACGGCCCCGACAAGAAAGAGGGGACCGCGGACGACATTCGCGTCCCCGAGCTGCAGAACGACCAGAAGTAGACGTCGCCGTAGACACGAAGACGTCGCCGTACACACGAATGAGCCAGCCTCTCCCGCAGATCTGCCCCCCACCCGGCCTCCCCCCGATTTCGGGGGGAGGAGTGGGCAGACTCGTGCGGAGGATTGGATCTCGCGGCATGACGCTTCTCGAGGTCATGGTGGTGATGATCATCATCGCCGTCCTCGTCGTCGGGATCGTCGGCGGAACCGGCCAGCTCGGCAGCGCGCGCCTGAAGCGCACCGCGACGTCGATCAGCGGCGCCGTCAAGGTCGCTTACACGCGGGCGACCGCGACGTCGCGGAGCCTGCGCCTCGTCTTCGACATCGACGCGAACACGTTGTGGCTCGAAGAGGGGGACGCCCCGATGCTCACCCAGTCGAAGGACAAGACGGGGACCGGGGGCGCCGATCCGGCGACGGACGCGGAGCGGGCCGCGATCGAGGAGGGGGCGGAGATCCTCAAGGGGCCGAAGGTCGCGCGCGCGCACTTCCACCCGGTCTCCGGCATCACGATGAACGCCGACGAGGTCACCGCCGGAAAGGACGGCGTTCCGACGGGGGGAAAGGGGCCGATCAAGCTCCCGCGCGGGATCACGTTTCGCAAGATCCAGGCGGTCCACGACGACGACGCTCGCGAGAAAGGGCGCGCGTATCTCTACTTCTGGCCCGGCGGGTTCACGGAGCGCGCGGCGATCCAGATCCGCATCGGAAATTCCGACGACGACGGCGACACGTTGACCCTCATGGTCTCGCCGCTCACCGGGAAGGTCACCGTCAAGAACGGCCCCGTCTCGCTCGTCATCCCGCTCGACGACAAGGAAGCCTCCGAACGCCAGGACAACGGAGCCTTCTGATGGGAAAGCCTCGCGCCTTCTCGCTCCTCGAGGTGATGGTCGCCGTGGCGATCCTCGGCCTCACGCTCACCGTGATCATCTCGGCGCAGGGGGGGCTCGCCGCGAGCAACAAGATGGCGGCGAACATGGGCCTCGCCTCGACGCTCGGCCGCTGCAAGATGACCGAGATGGAGGAGAAGCTCCTCAAGCTCGGCTACCCGCTGATCGAGGACATTCAGAGCGGCGTCTACTGCTGCAACGACCGGGACGACGGCGTCTTCACCTGCGACACGCGCGTCGAAAAGGTCACCCTCCCGAACCCACCCGACAACTCGCTCGGGGACGGCGGGAGCTCGCTCGCGCTCTCGTCGCTCGCGTCGGCGGCGACGGCGTCCCCTTCCGCGGGGGCCGGCGGGCTCGCCGCGCTCGGCGGTGCCATCGCTCCGGGGCTGGGGGCGAACGCGGCAGGGGGGGCCGGGCTCGACTTCGACGGCGGCCTCCAGGGGCTCGGCGCGGGGATCATGTCCCAGTTTGGCGCCGGAGGTCAGGCGGGGGGGCAGGGGGTGCAGGGGCTCCTGCAGATGGTGATGGGGATGGTGTACCCGTCGCTGAAGCTGATGTTCGAGGCGTCGATCCGCCGCCTCACGGTCACGGTGAGGTGGAGCGAAGGGCCGAACCCCAAGGAGTTCACCCTCGTCCAGTACGTGACGAACCCGCAGCAGGCCGGCTTCACCGCGGGCGCCGTCCCCTCGGCCGGGGCGTCGGGAGGGGCGGCGACCCTCGCTCCGCCGACCGGGCCGGGCGGTCTGCCGCTCGGGGGCTCGTTCTTGCCGCAGCAGTCGGGGAGCCGCTTCTGATGCGCACCCGAGCCCGCAAGCGCGCGCGCGCGCGAGGAATGACGCTCCTCGAGATCATGGTCTCCGTGGCGATCCTCGCGATGGTCGCCGTCCTCATCTACGGAGCGTTCGACTCGATGGCGCGCGGCAAGAAGGGGGAGGAGATGCGCTCCGACCGCTCACGCGAAGGGCGCGAGGCGATCTTGCGCATCACGCGCGAGCTGTCGTCCGCGTTCATCTCGATGCACAACCCCGCGAACACCGCGCTCATCACCCGCGCGACCGCGTTCATCGGGTCGAGCGGGGGGGTCTACGATCGGATCGACTTTGCCGCGTTCGCCCACCGGCGCGTCGAGCGCGACAGCCACGAGTCGGACGAGTGCGAGGTCGGCTACTTCGTGGTGAGGGACCCCGACGTCGAAGGAAAGATGGACCTCGTCCGCCGGGAGCAGACCCCGATCGACACCGACCCGAAGAAGGGGGGGGTGGTCAACGTCGTCGCCGAGAACGTCGACGAGTTCGACATCAAGTACCTCGAGCCGCTCACGTCGCAGTGGGTCGACACGTGGGACTCGACGCAGGTGACCGGACAGCCGGGGCGCCTCCCGCTCGAGGTTTCGATCCGACTCGTCCTGAAGGGGATCGGAGACGCCCCCGCGGCGACGTACGCGACGAAGCTCACGATGCCGATGCAGCAACCCCTCACCTTCGGGATCCCGCGATGACCCGGGCTGTCGTAAGGCGGCCGAGGCTCTCCTTGGCGGAGCAGAAAGCGCGCGCGCGTCGCCGCTCGAAAGAGGCGGGGATCGCGCTCATCATGGTCCTCGGCGCGATCGCCGTGCTCACCGTGATGCTCGCGGAGTTCCAGGACGACACGAGCGCCGAGCTCGCGAGCGCGATGGCCGATCGCGACAGCGTTCAGGCGGAATACATGGCGAGGAGCTCCATCAACTTGGCGCGCCTCCTGATCGCGAGCGAGCCGACCGTCCGCGGAGCGATCGCTCCGCTGTTCATGCTGATGAAGCGGAACCCCCCGCAGCTGCCGGTCTGGGAGTTCTCCGACCGACTCCTCGGCGCCTTCAACGACTCGGAGGGGGCGAAGGACTTCGCGGGGAGCACGGGGGTCGACCTCACGCTCGGGAAGAACCTCGGAATGCCCGGGGGGCGCTGGGAGCTGGTGATCGTCGACGAAGACTCGAAGATCGACGCGAACCTCGGCGCGTCGAACGACATCGCCCACATCCGCCTCGGCAAGCAGCTGATGGGGCTCATGTCTCCGCCGCTGTACGACCCGATGTTCTCGAAGAAGGACTCGCAGGGGAACTTCACCGACCGGCTCACGATCTGCTCCGCGCTGATCGACTGGGCCGATCCGGACGACAACCTGTTCTCGTGCGACATGACGCAGAACGGGGCGAGCGGGAACGCAAAAGAGGACGCGTACTACCAGCTTCTCACGAAGCCCTACTTCCGGAAGAACGCCCCCTACGACTCGGTCGAAGAGCTCCACATGGTCCGTGGGATCACCGACGACTTCTGGTCGACGTTCGTCGACCCGGATCCGACGAACCCGAAGAAGCGGCTCATGACGGTGTGGGGGCAGGGGGCGGTCAACGTCAACACCGCGAACCCGCTCACGCTGCTCGGGATCCTCTGCTCGGCGACCAAGCCGGGCACGGCTCCGGCGGCGTCGGGGAGCGCGAGCGCCGCGCCGATCGCGACCGCCCCCCCCGTGGCGACGAGCAACACGACCCCGGCCGCCGGCGTGAACCCGAACCTCCCCGCCATCTGCAGCGATCCGAACCAGACGGCGCTCTTCACGATGGCGATGACGATGGCCAAGGGGATCACGATGGGGGCGCCGCTCTTCGGGTCTCCGCAGGACTTCATCGCGATGATGAAGGGGCAGGGGATGCTGGGGCCGCTCCTGACCATGCTCGGGCTTCAGCCCGTCGCGTTCCAGTCCGAGAGCGATTTCGCGAAGTCGATCACGACCGAGAGCAAGATGTTCTCGATGTACGCCGTCGGAGTCGTGAAGGGGTACAAGCGCGAGACGCGCCTGTCGATCCACGAGGTGGTCGACTTCCGAACGGCCCCTATCGTCTCGGCAGCGCCGAGCACGTCGTCGTCGGGGCCGCTCGGGATCGGTATGACCGCCCCCCCACCGGTGCCGGTCGGGAGCGCGAGCTCGAGCGCGTCCGCCGACCCGAATTCGATCGCGGCGGCCATGCAGCCGAGCACCGGGGGGCAGGTCGTGTACTTTCACGAGGAGTGAGTCGAGCGAGGCGAACGTGTCTAGCAGGAGCGTGATCGGGTCATGAGCATTGCAGTGGGGATCGACATCGGCGCGGCGGTGGTCAAAGTGGCCGTCCTGCGCGTTGCCTATCGCAAGACGACCGTCGAGGCGCTCGCCAGCGTGAACGTCGCCGAAGCGGGGGGGGTCGTCGAGGCGATCCGCGTCGCGTCGGCAGAGGCGCTCGGAGGAAAGCCGGCCGACGGCATCGCCGTCGCCATCGAAGGGGTGCGCTCGGTCGTTCACACGCTCTCGCTCCCGGCGAGCGTCCAGAAACAGCTCGACGAGGTCCTCCCCTTCGAGCTCGAGGCAGCCCTCCCCGTCGACATGGCCGAGTCGGTCTTCGACTTCCGCGTGCGGTCAGCGAAGACCGGCTTCGACACGACAGAGGCCACGCCGCAGATCGCGGTCCTCGCGATGGTGGCGCGGACCGAGGACGTGCGCGCCCGGATCGAGCTCGTGAAGGGGGCGCTCGGCCAGGAGCCGGAGCGGGTCGGGGCCGGAGCGCTGACGCTCGCGAACCTGATCGCGAGCACTCCTGCCCTCTCCGAGGAAGGGACCACAGTCCTCCTCGACATCGGCGCTCGGAGCAGCGAGATCCTCATTGTCGCCGACGGAGAGCCGGTGTTCGCGCGGGCCGTTTCGTTCGGGGCCGAGGGGCTCAACGCCACCACGGCGCAGCGGCTCGCGCGGGAGGTCCGCCTCACGATCGGCTCGTACCGAGCGACCGGCGGTGGCGCCCCCGCGCGCGTGTTTCTCTGCGGGGGGGGGAGTATCCACGTCGGAGGAGCAGAGGCGTTCTTCGCGGCGGATCTCAACCTGCCGGTCGCCAAGCTCCCCCCCCTCACCGTGGAGCTCGGCGCGATCCCACCGGAGCGGATCGAACAGCTTCCGCTCTTCGCGAAGGCGCTCGGCCTCGCGCTCGGCCTCAACGGGCGCGCTCCAGGGCTCGATCTCCGCCGCGGCCCGCTCTCGTATGAGCGCGGCTTCGCCTGGGTCCGCGAGAAGGTCCCCGTCTTGGCCGGGCTTGCGGCGGTCATCGTCGTGAGCTTCCTGTTCTCGGCGTGGGCGCAGCTCTACGCGTCCAACAAGGACGTGACGACGCTCGAGTCGGCCCTGGAGACCGTGACGAAGGACGTCCTCGGCGAGGAGACATCGAGCGCCGCGCGCGCCCAGGAGCTTCTCTTGCAGCAGAGCGGGGGTGCAGACGACGATCCGATGCCACGGGTGGACGCCTTCGACGTGATGGTCAAGCTCTCCGAGGACATCCCCCCGTCGACGACGCACGACATCGAGGAGCTCGACGTGCAGAAGCAGCACGCCACGATCCACGGGATCGTCGGGACGATCCCGGAGGCGCAGTCGATCAAGACGACGCTGGAGGCCGAGCGCTGCTTTCAAGAGGTGAACATCTCGCGCTTCAACCAGCAGCCCGGGACCGACCGGCAGAAGTACGTGCTCGACATCGACCTTCATTGCCCCGGCGACAGCGGCGGAAAGAAACCGAAGAAGTCGTCGAGCTCGCCCGCGTCGAGCGGGTCGGGAGGGGGTGAGTGATGGCACGCTTCGCGATCCCGCAGCGCCTGAGCAGGCTCTCGCCGCGCGAGCGACGGATGGCGACGATCTTCGGCGTCGTCGTCGGGGTGTTGGTCTTCGTCGGTCTCCCGGGGGCGCTCGAGGCGGCCGTCATCTCGCGCCGCTCCGACGTGACCGAGCTCCGCGCGGCGCTCGACGCCGTCCAGTCGGCGCGCGCGCAGATCCGCGAGCGGCAATCCAAGAAAGACTCGATCGCGCTGCGCTACGTGAAGCGGGCGCCCGTGCTCGCCGGGTTCATCGAAGAGCTCGCGCGCGCCCAGAAGCTCGAGGTGACCGAGTCGACCGATCGCGCCGAGGTGCCGCATGGGAAGAAGTTCTCGGAGCGCAGCACGACGATCCGCCTCCGAAAGTCGGGCATGCTGCCGATCGCGAAGTTCCTTGAGAGCGTCGAGGCGAGCGGGTATCCGGTGATCGTGTCGCGATTGGACGTGAGAAGGCGCGCCGGGGAGCCAGACTCGTACGACGTCGAGGTCGGAATCTCGGCGTACGATCGGAGCGAGGGGGCGGCGGCGCCTGCGCCGTCGGGAGATCACCCGACCCCATGAAGGAACGCCTCAAGACTCTTGCGCCGAAGGTCGGCTTTCCGTTGTTTTACCTGTTCGCGCTGGTGATCTTCGCGCGCTGGACGTTTCCGTACGACAAGCTGCGCGACCGGGTGGTTCTCACGTTCAACCAGCAGCAGCGCGAGACGAACGGCCAAGAAGAGCTCAAGATCGAAGACCTCGGCCCCTCGTGGCTGTCGGGACTCAGCGCGAAAGGGGTGCGCCTCCTCGGGCCCCCCTCCGAGCCGGGGAAGCCGCCGTCGGAGCTGAAGATCGACGAGGCGCGGGGGAGCATCTCGCTCTTCGGGCTGCTGTTCGGGAACACCGACGTCTCCGTTCGTCTGGACGGTTTCGGCGGGACGATCAAAGGCGAGCTGGACGATTCGGCGAAAGAGCGGAAAGTCGAGCTCTCGATCGACTCGCTGAACATGGGGATGATCCCGCCGGTGACGCAGGCGCTCGGAGTCCCGGTCGAGGGGTCGGTCAGCGGGACGGTCAAGCTCACGATGCCCGAGGCGAAGGCGTCGAAGGGGACCGGGTCGGTGTCGATCGACGCGGCGGACGTCGCGATCGGCGATGGGAAAGCGAAGCTCAAGGGCTTCCTCGCGCTTCCTCGCCTCGTCGTGGGCACGCTCTCGTTCGCGGGGGACGCCAAGGACGGCGTCCTGAAGATCACGAAGATCTCGGCGAGCGGGAAGGACGTCGAGATCCAGGGGGAGGGGCGCATCCAGCTCCGCGAGTCGCTCGCGGACTCGCTCTGCGACCTCAACATCCGGTTCAAGATCAACGATGCCTACCGAACCAAGAACGAGACGACGAAGAGCCTCTTCGGGACCCCGGATTCGAACATGCCGGCGCTCTTCGAGCTCGATCCGAAGGTCAAGCAGTCGAAGCGCAGCGACGGGTTCTTCGGCTGGCACATGCACGGCCCGCTCAATCGCGCCGACTTCGAGCCCGCACCGTTCGCCGCCGGGCTCCCGGCCACGCCCGGCGGCGCGAGCATGGGCGGCGGCGGCCGGCAGCGCGAGATGCCGGGGCGTTAGGAATGAGCGCGCGCCTCGTCGGTGTCATCCACCTCCCACCGCTCGCCGGGAGCCCTCGTGCGTCGATCGACACGCGCGAGTGCGCGCGGCGCGCCGCCGCCGACGCTCGCATCCTCGCGGACGCGGGGTTCGACCTGGCGATCGTCGAGAACTTCGGAGATACGCCGTTCTTCGCCGGACGAGTGCCTCCCGTGACCGTCGCGGCGATGACCGCGTGCGCGCTCGCCGTGCGACAGGCCGCCCCGTCACTCCCCCTCGGGATCAACGTCCTCAGGAACGACGCCGAGGCGGCGCTCGCGATCGCCGTCGTCTCCGACGCCGCGTGCATCCGAGTGAACGTCCTCACGGGCGCGCGCGTGACCGATCAGGGGGTGATCCAAGGAGACGCCGCGTCGCTCTTCCGCGCGCGGCGCGCGCTCGGGGCGGAGGCCGTCGAGGTCTGGGGGGACGTTGACGTGAAGCACTCGGCGCCGCTGGCAGCGCGCCCGCTCCACGATGAAGTGGCCGACCTCATCTCGCGCTCTCTTGCACGCGCCGTGCTGGTGACAGGCGAGGGGACCGGGCGACCCGTCGATTCGACCAAGCTCGAGGAGGTTCGGCGCGCCGTCCACGGGCGCGTCCCCGTCCTCGTCGCCAGCGGGGCCACGATAGCGGCGCTCCCGTCGCTCGCGAGTCACTCCGACGGCGTCATTGTCGGGAGCGCGCTTCGCGCCGACGGCACCGCGGGCGGCCCGATCGATCCCACGTGCGCGAGAGACTTCGCGCGCGCGTTCCGCGCTGCGTTCGGGGGCTAGGCCTCCGGCTTACGGCTGCAACAGCTAGTAGCGGACCGTCAGTGCCGCGTAGACCTCGCCGGTCAGACGATAGCCGAGGTACATGTATCCGATGCCGCTGTGGAGGTAGCTGTTGTAACTGAGGCTCGGATCGCCGTCCCCAACCGTGACCTCGAGGTCGCTCTTGATGCCAGCCAAGGCCGGGAGGTTGTAGCGGCCGTAGATCCAGCCGCCGTATTGCTGTTGAACGGGCTGATTATTCGGGTAGGTCCCGTCGTTCACGACTCCATTGGAGATGATGCTCGGATCGCTGCTCTGCACCTCGTAGAACCATGCGTAGACATCGGTGACCGAGATGCCGAACGAGAGCGGCTCGTGGAACGGCATGGTGACTTCTGCGTTGAGGCCTCCGGAGACGCTCGCGAGCGGGTTCGCTCCGCCCCCCTCCTGCGAGGCGTAGCGGGCGATGAACACGCCGCCGCTCACGTGCGCGGACACGTTGATGTACTTCCCGATCCTCTTGTTGAGACCGAGCGTGAGGTGGGGCGCCGTGATGAGGCCTTGCTTCTGGGACGTGAGTGACGTGGGTGCGCTGAGGCTCCCCATCGCGCTGAAGAGGAAGTCGCGCGGGAGCGCGATGGAGTGCGAATAAGTCACCGCGACGTCGGCGGCGCGCACTCCGGTTTCACCAGGGTCTGCGATGAAGTCCTCCAGGAAGAACTCCTGGATACCCACCGAGTCGTGCTCGGTCAGGCGATACGTCCCGAAGATGGCGAATGAGTTGAAGACCTTGTTTACACCGGCACCGTCGTCTTGAATGAACATACGGTGGTCTTCGAAGTCGACGCCGACTTCCCAGGGCTTCTCCTGCTCCTGCTTCTTGTTCGTGCTGTCGATCGTGCGCTGAATCGGGACGGTGGAGTCCGCGGGGTTCGTGGTCGTCTCGGAGGTCACCGGGCCGAGACCACCTTTGCCGCCGGTGTCCCCCTTGTTCTCGGTAGCCGTTGCACGGCTCGACACGAGCGCCAGCGCTGCCCCCAACACCCATGCAGCTTTCGTGCGTCCCATCTTCATTCCTCTTTACCGCCGTCACTCGCGTCCAAGCAATGATTTCCGGCGTTTGACGTGTGCGAAGTCATATCAACTTTTGGAGCCGCTACTGCTGGATTGGACCCGTATCGAGGGCGGCGTCCGGAATCAGGAGCTCCGCATCCGGGAAGAGCGCCCCCCCCTCATCGTTGGGCAGCGCCGTCCCTCCGTCGGTGGAGGGGGGCCCCGTGGTGGCCTGTGCTCTGCATATCGAGATCGTCAGTCCGCCCCCCGACACGTTCGTGCTGTCGCATCCGTAACCGGCAGGGCACGACGCCGACGACGCGCAAAAGCTCGTGCACTGCCCGTCGCCGTTCGAGTCCGTCGCGTCGCAGATCATTCCGTCGGCGCACGTCGCGTGATTGATCTCCTCGACGCAGGAATCGCCGAATCCCGCGCCCGGGTCGCTCGACAAGCACCCGAGAGTCGTGGCGCTCGTGTACGAGCACGTCTGCCCCGAAGGACACAGCGTCGGCTGCGCCTGGCAGTCGGGCCCCGAGCCCGCGGGATTCGCCGAGCTCGTCGAGCAATTCACCCCAACGAATGCAGCCAGGAGAATGAAGGCGACCTGGGTGAAGCGGCGGGGCATCAAGGCGACTCTCGCGATCCCGACGACGTTGCGCCCCTGCACGTCCGTAGGCGGGCAAGGGCGCATCGGTGGAAGTGGGCCGCGCCGGTGTCACGGTGCGGCCCGCGCTCCTCAGTTCCCGGACGACGAACCCGAGCTCGACGGCTGCGGGTAAGTGGTCTGGCCCCCTTCGTTTTGGTTGAACTCCAGGTAGTAGTCGATGAAGTAGAGGAGCTTCAGCTCGTCCGGGTATGCGGCGCCGGGAACGTTCCCGTCGTCGTACCCCTGAATGACGTCGAGCGTGTACTGGTAGAGGACCGTGAACGTCGCGATGTGACGGTACTGGTCGCACACGATCCACTCGTTGCGGCTCTGGATGTACGCCCAGATGTAGCTGCGCCCGTCCGGACCGACGAACTGGTTCGTGTTGGTCGAGTAGAACGTGTCGCTCGCGTAGGCCTGCGGGGTGCGCGGGTCGTACGTGCACGTCTGAAGGGTCGAGCAGTTGATGCCGACGCGCGGGACGACGAAGTCGTTCTGCACGGCGATGTTCTGGAAGAACGAGAGGAAGTCCTCGAGGCGCGTGAAGAGCCACCCGCCGGTCCAGTCCTTCGCGTCCTGGCGACCGCCGAACGATCCGTAGTTGACCGAGTGCGTGTCCTGCGTGAACTGCGCGTCGGCGAGCGGGATCGCGTACGGGAAGGCCGCGAACGTTCCGCCGATCATCGACGTGACCGCCGCTTCCGCGACCGTCTCGTAGAGCGAGCCGACGGCGGTGCCCGTCTGCACGCTTGCGATGAGCCCGAACGGAGCGAACGACGAGATGTACGCGCCGGCCGCCTGGTTCTGGTCGTAGTTGTCGACCGGCCAGAGCGCCGTGAACGACTGGATCGCGTCGAGCTTGTCGAGGATGATGCCCTGGAGCGTCACGTCGCCGAAGTAGTTGTCGAACTGCGTGACGTACGGGCGCTGGCCCGAGCTCTGCTGGACGATCGCCTCGTGGAAGGCGCCCATCAGGCTGGCGGCGCCGGACATCTCGTTGTTGAACTTGTTCGTCAGCGCTTGGTAGTAGAGCTGCGCCGACGGTGCGTCCGGCGGCGGCGTGATCCCGATGCGCGGGAACACCGACGTGAGCTCCGAGGGGCTCATGTCGTAGTTCCAGAGCGACAGGAAGCGGCGCGCCTCCGTGACGAAGTTCATGGGCTGGTCGGCGTAGTTCGAGTCGTCCCAGAACTTGTGGTACTGGCGGAAGTTTCTCCACTGGTACTGCCACTCGTAGTTGTCGAGGTCGTTCGCGGTGATCTCGCTCGGCGTGATGCCGAGGTCACCCTTGCGGCAGAGCGGCGTGAGCTTCAGGTGGTTCTCGTTGCAGACGAGGAACGTCGTCTCCGTGTTGCCGTTCCAGCCACCCGGGTCGTTCCAGGGAGACGTCGCGGACGTCTGCCCCGAGATGCCGAGGGCCGTCGAGCCATTCCCCGAGGGGGTCGTCCCGTTGTTCCCGTAGATCCAGGAGAGGGCGCCGACGTCGTAGGGGGCCCAGCCAGCGCCCCAGAAGATGCGGTCCGGCGTGGCGTTGTACTCCATGACGGACGACGAATAGAGCTTGTAGTGGGGGTTCCCGTTGACATCGAGGACCGGCTGGCCGTTCGGGCCGAGCTGCACGGGGAAGTTGTTCTTGTCGACCGACCCCATGAAGTTGTGCGTGAGCCCCTGCGAGTGGCCGAACTCGTGCCACATGACCTGCGACCAGTACGTCGTCGTCAGGTCGTCGATCCACTCCTGCTTCGTCTCCCAGTGCGGGGTCGGGTTCCCTGCATTGCTGACGCAGTGCCGGGCATCCTTCGCGATCACGTTCTCCATCGAGAAGTCGGTGACGGCGTCGGCGAAGTTGTTCGCGTTGCCCATGTTGTTGGCGGCGAGAACGCTCCCGAGTGCCGCCTGGGCGTACGTGTAGTCGTGGTGGTTCAGCGTGAGCGCTTTGTACGTGTTCAGGAACGACAGCGCGTCCGTCGAGCCCGTGGAGGCCCCGACGTCATAGGGCGCGAACCCCTGATCGAGCGACGCCGCGAGCGCGTGGAACTGCTGCTCCTGCGCGATGTAGCTCCACATCGCCGTGCTCGGCGACGTGTTCGACGCGTTGCTCTCCGGGAGGGTGTACGCGTTCGTGGTCGGGTCCGCGTAGATGATGAACGGGAGGTACGCGAAGTACGCGCGGAGGAAGTCGGCGTCCTGCGGGACGATGAAGTTCTGCGGGCCGAGAGGGCCGAACGCCGACGCGGGCTCGTAGAGGTAATTCTGAATCTTCTGGAAGAGCGTCGACAGACCGTTGTGGTTCTGAAGCAGGATCGCCGGAACGATCGGCGCCGTATCCCCGACGTTGCATGCCGTCGGAAGCTGGTTGCCGTTCGCGTCGGTCGGCGCGGGGGGCCAAGCGGTCGCCGAGGTGTAGAGGCCGGGGCTCGCTCCGATCGACTGCAAGAAGGCGTCGATGCGCGAGGTGTAATAGTCCTTGATGGAGCTATTGACGATGACGATATCGCTGTTGAGCATCTCGCCGGTGCGCGGGTCCGTAACGAAACCCGTGATGCCCGCGTAGTCGGTCTCCTGGTCGAGGCTCTCGACCCAGCGGACCATGTTGAAGCGAACGTCACCGAACGTGCGCTCGATCGGCGTTCCATCGTCGAGAGGCTCGTTGAACTCGTGGAACGAGACACGACCAGTCGCGCTCGGGTTCACCGCGTTCGCCTGCGCGAGCACCTGATTCATCCCGTCCTGGATGGTCGGTATCCCGGCGGGGAGGGGGCTTACGCCCGGCGGCAGGTTCGTGCTCGTGAAGATGTTCTTGTACTGATCCGGGAACCCTTCCTCGAAGTACCAGCGCTGATCCGCTGACGGGTTGTGCCGGGAGACCATCTTGTTGGACGAAAGGAGCCCGGTGTCGGGGTCCATGTTCCACGAGTAGATGATCTCGGGGCTGTACTTGTGGAGGATGTTGTCCTTCTCGGCGACGATGAGCGGCTGGTAGGCCGGGGTCGTCGATCCGTTCTGGTTCGTGGCGAACGAGGTCCCCCCGACGAGCGGGTTCGGGTTCGCCCGGACCATCGAGTACTTCAACGTGACCGTCTCGTATTGGCGGCCGAGCCGCTCCGCGATCGGGCCGAGCGTCTTGTACGTTTCCATACACGTGTCGGTCCAGCTGATCGGGACCGTGACCTGTACCGACCACTCCATGTAGTCGTGCGCTTCGTCGACGATGAACGAGTTCGGTACGAGCGTCCCGGAGCCTTCCCCTGCGCTGCAAGTGGCGAGGTTCGCGTTGACGAACGACCCCAACGGGGCCAGGTCGGCCATGTTGTTCTTGTCGAGATTGACCTTCACCCACTGGCGAACCTGCCAGTCGAGCTCCTGGCTCTCGCCGTACTGGTTCGTCTTCTCGCCGTCGAGGCTGATGAGGTACTTGAGATCGACGTTGACGATCGGCCAGGCGTTGACCACCTCGCCCTGCGTCCCGACCGACGGATCCGCACTGATCTGCCGGTTGTCGACCATCTCCATCGTGTCGGAGGTGATGATGAAGTGGACCAGCTCGCCGTCGCTGTGGGAGCCGGCGTAGAGCTGGTACATGCCCGGGTCGCCGAACACGTTGGGCTCGGAGGCGTCGGTAATCGTCGCCTTCAGCATCCAGCCGTAGTCGGGGTTGGTGTCATCTCCGGCGCGAACCAGGAAGTCCTTACGGATGTACTGGTTCTCGTCGAAGACTCCGTTACGCGACGGGCGGTCCGCCACGCAGCCGGTGGTCGCACCGGCGAGCGTCGCCGTGAGCATCGAAAGGGCGCCAAGGCCGAGAAAAGCCTTCAGTTGATTCTTAGTCTTCATGGCTCGAATCCTTATTCGTCCTTTCACGGAGAAACCGCGACGCCGGTGCCGGGGGCGAAGACCGTCGCGTCAACCACGCGGCCGTAGCCCGCGCCTTGTTCGATATCGAGGCGGACACCGCCGGTGAGCGAGGTGATGAAGTCCGGGTAGTTGTCGTAGGGGCTGTACCGGACGATGATCTGGCAGGCGTTCCCCGCGTTCGGGTGGGTTGCCAGCCAGTTGATGATGGTCTCCGCCGACGTGTACATGCCCGCGTAGAGCATGTCCCCCGGGATATCGAGGGGGATCCGGTTCGCCGCCGTGACGCCGTCGATGCAGAGGAACACCTGCCCGAGGAAGTCCTGCGTCTCCCACGCTTCGACCTGGACTCCGTACGGCGGGTTCGTCCCCGTCGCGAAGAAGTCCATCGTCGGCGTGATGACCTGGCCCGTGAAGTCGAGCTGGGCGGTCTGGACGAAGACGTCCTGCGTGCCGTTCGTCGCGACCGGATAACCGACCCCCTCCTGCTGCGGGAGCCAGGGGACCATCACGAGGGTCGGGCTCTTGTTGAGCGACGGGTCCTCGTTGTACGGGTTGGGGAAGGTCGGCAGGCTGACGAGCGCCTCGCCTTCGTCGGGGAACGTCTTCACGATCTGGATCCCGGCGGCGATCCCGAGCGGGTTGGCGCTGGGGGCCGACGGCACGAGAGCCGACGGGGTGATCGCGTTCGTCTGGAGCGAGAACGGGTTCGGTTGCCATGCGCTGCAGTAGCCCTCGAGGAGGGGCTTACCGTTCGCGCGGCGAACCATCGTCGCGTTGTCCGAGTTGAGCGGAGCAAACCAGCTCGCCTGGCCTCCGGGGCCGCCGGTGCAGCCCGCGGCGTTCGGGTCTGACGACGCGTGGGTCGCGCAGAAGTACGGCGTGATCGCCGCGACGCACTTGTTGGCCGTGCACGACATGACGCCGGGGCAGTCCGTGTCGAGGTTGCACGTGGCAGGCAGGTTGACCAGCGGGTTGCACGGGTCGACCCAGCCAGCGGGGGCCGGAACACGGAGGAGCGGGAGGCCGTCCGAGGTGTTCGGGTTTGGAATCAGCGGGATCTGCCAGACGGCCGGGATCGACGTGTTCCCGTTCACGAGAATCGCGCTCCCCGCCAGGTTGGTGAGGAAGGGGTTCGCGTTGTGCTTGGGGTACGTGTAGCCGCAGAAGCCGCTGTACGCGTCGCTCGCTGCAGGGTTCGTGTTGCAGACGATCGGCGGAGCGGTCGGATTGGTCCCGAAGGCAGCGCACTGCGCGTTCGTCGTGCAGGGCGTCGCCGGCTGACCATCCGACGGCCAGAAGTCGATCTGTCGAATGCCGGAGGTCGCAGAGGTGTTGAGGTAGCCCCACGACGCCTGCGTCTTGTCGACCGCGAGGGTGTTGAAGAGGGCGCGCTCCTCGCGATCGAGCTTCCGGTAGTAGTTGGTCGCCTGAAGGTTCGATCCGAGGACGAGGATCTTCTGCTCGACGTCGACCGGGTCGTTGTTCAGGTCGGCCAGGTCGAAGTCGACGAACTCGCTGCGGCTCGCTCCACCACCGAACGAGTCGAAGATGAAGTTGTCTAGGTCGATGTACTGGTTGGCGATGTGCCCGAGCTCAACCTGGGCTCCGAGGTCGACCTGGAGGCCGTTGGCGCCCGGGGCGCCCCCGGAGGCCTCGCCGTTGTCGAGGACGGAGGGGCTGGTCAGGTACTTTGCGTAGGCGACCGACCACTGCTTGAAGAAGTAGCGACGGTCACGCCCTTCGAGCGGGAGCGACAGAATGTTGCCGCCGCCGAGGTACTGCAGGAGCCGAGAGGTCGAGGTGCCGAGGAGGTCACCCTCCAGGCCCTGAATGTCGCCGCTGAGGCCGCAGTAGCCGAGGAAGCCGGGGTCGTTGCAGAACATCCCCTGTGGAGTTCCGGGCTTGAACCCGCCGCCGAGGCCGTACGGGCCGTAGCCAACGTTGTCCCAGATGTCGTCTCCCGCCGTGGGAGCCTGACCTGCCGCAACGGCGGCCGGCACGCCGATCTGACCGGTGCCCGAGGGGGTGGATTCCGCCGCCGTGAACCAGCTCTCGAACCCGGTGCACCCTTGCGCTGCACGCCAGGTGTTGACGTCGAAGGGGACGGTGCACGAGTTGATCGTGATCCCGAAGCCGTTGACCGTCGTGTTGCACTTCGCGTTCGGGTTGATCGCCGTGCACTGGGCGGTCGTGGTGCAGGCAGTGGGCGGGCTCATCTCCATCAGGTTGAAGGAGGCCGGGGGCGACCATGCGTTGCCAGCGGCGGCGCAGGTGCTCGGGGTCGGGTGCGCCGGGTCGGGAACGCCCGCGGCTGTGAGGCACCCCTCGTTGAAGTAGCAGCTCGGGTCGTGCCAGATCTTGGCGTACTGCGAGCCGTTCGCTGCGACGTACTGCGCGTTCATGTCGGTCTGAACGAGCCGTCCGTATTCGCGCCAGACGGCGCCGGAGCCGTGGAGCTCCTTGCCGTAGGCGGCCGCGACGCAGAAGCCGCTGTTCGCGTCACCCGAAGTATCGCAGACACCGGGGCAGGGGTAACCCGTCGTGGGTCCACCGAGGCCGCCCGTCGGGTTGAGCGGAACGGTGCTCCCCGGGGGGTTGCAGACCGTCGGCCCGTTCGCTGCCGTGCACGCAACCGGAGCGCCGTAGCCCGTGGTCTGCGTGATCGAGACGAGGATCGACCCCGGGGGGAAGTAGTCGTTCTCGATGGCGCCGAAGCTTCGGACGTCCGAGTCGAACGTGTTCGCGAAGTTGTTCGTCGGGTCGAGGATCGGGCTGTCGGTGTCGTGGATGACGTCCTGCGTGTCGGTCCCGCAGTTCGTCCCGAGCGCCTTCAGCGCGGGGGTGCAGACGTCGAGCTTCACCGGGCGGAAGTTCTGGTTAATGCCGACGACGGCGAACGTGTAGTTCTGGTCGTCGTGCGACAGGTCTCCGAGGACCTTGTTCTGCGCCGTGACGTTCACGATGTCGCAGGCAGGGGCGGGGACACCGGCGGTGCAGCCGGCCGGCGTCTGGAAGACGTCGATGCAGTTCGTCAGCAGGTTGAGGAAGTTGTTCCCCATGCCGAAGTTGCAGTGTGCCTGCGGGGTCTTGTTTCCGACGAGGCCGTCGCCGAACGGTTCGGCCGCCGCCGCATCGCCGCCGAGGACGCCGCCCGCGCCGCCGCCGTATCCGCCGCCGTCGATCGGGCCGTCGTACATCTTGAAGTACGAGTGGATGCCCGAGTACGGCGCGTACTTGATGTTGAACAGGTACGCCGATTGGACCGTGTACCCGGACGGGTTCGGCAACGTCGGCGGGTTGAAGAACATGTAGAAGGAGACCGGGCGCATCCCGAAGAGCGCGCGGCCGGTGCCGTCCTCGGCGTTCGCGTACGCGAGGCAGGTCCCGGTGTTGTTGCACGTCACGCCTGGCGGCGCGTCGTCGTAGATGTCGGGGGCGTAGGTGCTCGCGATGCCGCGGTAAAGCTCATCGACCTGGCCCGGGTAGACCGGACCGGTGAGCCAGTCGATGACGTACTCGTTGCCGTCCTTCTTGATCGGGTAGGCGATCTCGTACTGGTACTGGTGGACCTTCTTGTCCGTCGGCGTGACGTAGTTCCACTGCATCTGGCCGTTGTAGCCAGGGTTCAGGTAGAGGACGTACGCCTTGTGGGTCGGCACCGCCCACTCCATCTGGAACTCGCCGTTGTTTCCCCACTGGACGAGGATCGATCCGCCGACGTCGCTGCCGTTGCCGCCCGGTCCGAGGACGACGGGCTGGCAGAGGCGGGTCGGGGCGGGGTTCGCTTGCAGGTAGGCGGGCGTCGCCGGGATGGCGTTCCAGGCGCACTGGGGGGCCTTCGCGCTGGCGAGACCTGCTTGCCCGAGCGCTTGGCACTGCGTCTGGTTGTTGAGGGTCGTTGAGCCGCTCACGTAGAGGCAGGGGTCGCTGCTGTTCGGCGTCGCCCCCGGAGTCGCGCCGTACTCGCCGTCGGACGCCGACTTCGCCGCCGGCTGGCTCACGCAGGCGTTCATGATCGGGAACGTCGGCCCGAGCTCCGCCTGCTCGACGGTGAGCAACGGGTAGGTCGGTCCGTTGTCCATGTCGAGGCCGGCCATGAACCGCACCGGAGCCAGCGGCTGGGCGACCATCGCCCCCCACTGCTCCTGCAGCTCGGCCCCTCCGCAGATTTGCGTGGTGGTCGACCCGCTGAACGTCGAGTTCAACGGATCTCCAGCGTCGGTCACGCTCGCCGGCGTGTCTCCGTTGTTGAACAGAGTGCCCGTCGCGGGTGTGAAGGTCTGATTGGGACCGTCTTCACAGGCGGCGAGAGCCAGCGGAATCAGTGGAGTCAGGAAGAATACGGACCTACGCATCGAGCGCTCCTGCATGTCCTTAGGTTGACGACGACGAAACTCGGCGGGCGCAGGTCCGGACCCGTGCCAGCCGGTAAAATGGAGAGAATGGCGTGCGCGTGACTTTTCACACACTCGCTCTGCGCGTTGCTACGTAAATCTTCTTCGCGCTCCCTCCCCAGGACGAAAAGCGGGAAGAAACGAGCGAGGTGCTCGGTTCTCCGCCTCTGAAAAGCCGATCTCTATTGAAGCGAGAGACTCGGTACACTTAGCGAGGGGAACCGGCGTACGAAATCCGGCTTTGGGTTGCTCCAGCGCAAGCCCGAAGTTACGACGTCGCGAAATTTCACCTGCACGCTTGACAGGCGATCTATCTGCGGAAATCCGCGTGTTCCCGCGTGCTCATGGTAACGGTGCGGCCGACGAAGATGAGTCACGGAAGAAGGGTTTGGGTCGCCGAAACGTTGGCCATCGCGGTGGCGCTTCTTGCTCTCGCCGGGTCGGCGGCGTGTCACCGGTCGGGGGGTGGGGGAGGCGGCAGCGGGAGCGAGCCGCCGTTCGAGGGGACTGTTCAGATGATCATCCCCGCCGGTTCTTCCAACGTTCCGGCGACGTTCGAGATCAAGGGAGACCATGTGCGATGGAGCCTCCCGGGGACCGGGGGCGATTCCGCGGCCTACCGGGTCTACGACGCACGCGCTCGACGTTTGTTCACGGTGCTCCCCACGCAGGCCTCGGTGACGGTCGACTCGCTCCCCGACTCCGAGAGCGCGGGAGCGGGAACCGGGCGCCCTCCGTGGACGTTCACCGTGCTCGATTCGCGCGGGAGCGTCGCCGGGTACCCGTGCGCGCGATTGCGCGCGACGGACGGGGAGCGGACATACGACCTGTGTGCGGCGAAGGGCTTCCCGAGGATCCCCCTCGATTACGCGCTCCCGAGCGCGTCAGTGAAAGTGCCGTTCCTCGTCGAGAGCCAGGCGCGCGGGGAGCTGCCTCTGATCGTCGCGGCGAATGACGCCCCCGACGGCGGCATCAAGCTGCGAATCCCGCTCAGGCCGATGCTCACGACGGTCGAAGTGCGCCCCGGCGCGATCGACGACGCGCGTTTCGTGGTGCCGAGCTATCCGGTGACGCAGGGGCATTTGTCGGCGCCGAGGGAATTGCAGCGCTGAGGCGCCTCACGCCAGCCGTCGTTCACGATCGATTTCGCGTCGCGCGCGATCGAATTTGGATCGTTCACGATCGATTTCGCGTCGCGCGCGATGGTACTGGTAAGGTTTGGAATTCTATGACGCGGTGCGCGGCGTGACGTGTGCCTTGGGCGCGGCTAGGGTCGGGGCATGGACGACGCCGGGATTCCCGCCCTTCAGGACGCCATCCGTCACATGTACGGGCTCGAAGCGACGTGGCTGGAGTCCGTTCCTGTGCACGAAGTCTTCCGTGGCGCGACGGTGTGGCAAGGCGAGGTCCAGGTCTTCGCCGTCGAACACGCGCAGACGAAGCGCGTCTACGCTTGGAGCCACGTCACGACGGGGACGAAGCGCCGCTTTCACGCCGTGCTCGGAGTACCGCCGATCGATTCGCCGCTCCTCGCGGTGAGGGCATCGATCGTAGGTGAGGCGAAGCGGGCGGAGAACTAGCTACGGCGCGTCATCTCCGGCGTCGTCTTCCGTCCCAGCGTCGTCGTGCGTCTCCCCGGCATCCTCGTCCGTGGAGGCGTCGTCCTCTTCCACCCCGCTATCCTCCACTTCCGTTCCGCCATCTTCCGACGTGACGTCGTTGCCGCTCCCGCACGTCGGGTAGCAGTCCGTCGGTAGTGCGGTGCACGTTCCGTCCGTGCACGCTTGGCTCGTGCAGTCCGCAGCCACCGCGCAGCCTTGCCCTTGCGAGCATGCCTGCGTCGGGGCACACGGGCCGCCGCAGTCGACGTCGGTTTCGTCGTCGTCCTGGACACCGTCGCTACAAAACGGTGGAAGCGCGCACACGAGCGCTCCCGTCGAACTGTTTTCGTCAGGCTGGCAACTGCCGCTCAGGCAATCGAACCCGACGCTGCACGCGGAGCCGACGCACGCGAGGCACGAGCCGCCGCAGTCCGTTCCTGTGCACGTGCTCGGGACCGTCGGCGCGCACGATCCATTCACGCACTGGCCGCTCTTGCAGTCTGCGTCGGTGACGCAACACTCTCCGGCCGTCGCGCATGGGGGGCACCCGCCTTTCCCGTCGGGCCCACCGCAGTCCACGTCCGTCTCGAGTTCGTTCGTAATCCCATCGCTGCACGTGCCGGGAGAGCTTGGTGGACTTCCCGAAGAAGCGTCATCGGCTGGCGCGATTTGCGTGTTGACATCGAAGAACGTTTGAGGCGCGGACGGGAACGAATCGTCGCAGAATGGGGACAACACACGCAGGCTTCCCCAATATCGGCCCCGCAAACCTGCGAGCAAGGCCCACGACGAGGCGTCCGAGGACGAATAATTGAACCGCAGGTACGGGTCGATCGTGACCCACAGATACCCTCCGGCACCTAGTTTCACGCGGCTAGAATCGAAACCGCCAAAAAGTCCGATCTGAACGCCACCTGAAACGTACGCAAGCGCACTGAGATCGACTTGCGCCGCCATGGTTGGCCCGTCCACTGTCCAAGTCGGAGCGGGCGGGTCCGGTTGTTGTGCGATGCCGTTCCCACTCCATTGGACGCCGTACGACACGGTCAGCGACGCGGTTCCGCCTGCGGTGAGTCGAGTGGCGTCGCCGCAACTCACCTGGACGCCTCCAAGAATGACCAATCGGACACTCGCGACAACGGGAATGACGTCGCCAATCGGCGGTAGATTTACTTTGATGGTTGGAGACGAGGGCCACAAATCCGTCTCGAACGTCTGTTGCGGAAAGCTCGCAGTGCAGTCGGCTTCCACGTGTAAGTCTGCGGCGAGCTGTCCGCTCAAGGTTGCGGTGATGCTCGGCTGTGTGCTCAGTACCTTTATGTCGAGGTACAGGCTGGGATTGAGCATCAGGCTTCCTTTTACGATCCTGATGGTGACTCCGAGAGCTGGCTTGGAGTAGATCACCATGCCGTCGAGCTGTTTACTGAAACCAGGTAGCGCGATGTCCCTTGGGCGGTGGACCGCGTGTAACCGGAGTTCTCCCGTGGGACTCGCGTCGTCTTCCGCGGCGTCGTCGTCCTCCGTGCCAGCATCGTCTTCCGTCGATGCGAAGCCGACCGTCGCTGATGTCTCGCCGTCTACGACGACGTCGGTGAGGCTCGCTGGCTGGGTTTGAACGGTGATGCTGGTTCCCGTAGAGGCGACGTTGACGACTTTCCGAAGGAACCCGTCACCGACCCCCGATGTCAGGATCTGGCCTGGCTGGAGAGTCACGAGGGCCGAGTTGCCCGCCTGAGGAAAGATGAGCTGATCCTGCTCGACGATGGCTTGCGACGCGACCGCGTTGGAGAGCGGCATCGCGTTGGGGGAGATTTGTGCCGCGATGCCGAAGGGTGGGGGTGTGGACGAGCAGCTCGCGCTACCGATCGACGTCGCGACGATTACCAACGTCGCTCCGACAAGCCTGGACGTGAACTTCTTTCGTCCCATGACGGCCCTCCCTCACGAGGACGACTCTACGGCCAGCGCAGGTCGAGCCATAGAGTGATCGTTCAGCTACCGGGCGATGGTCAGGTGCACGTGGACGGTGGCGCGCTCCAAGACGTTCTCTGAGTTCTGCACGTACACCGTCCAGCGTCCGGGCGGCACGGGCTCGGCGTGATCGAGCGAAGCGACCTTGAAGCCGTCGAATCCTGGACGAGAACGGCAACGACCTTGGGAGTCGCCGACGCAGGCACTGTAGTCCTCGGAGGGGACGAGACGAACCGTGAACCCTTTGCCGCAGTTTTTCACTGGCGTCACGGCGAGGTGGATGACGGCGGCGGCTGGCATCGTAAAGGATGCCCCGTGAACCCCCTTCGAGTCGATGACCCACTCCTCGTTCATCAAATCCTGATCCGCAGCGGTGGCGGACAAGGGCAACGCGAGGCACACGAGCAGCGCGAACGGAAGCGTCTTCATGGCAGGTCCCTCCTAAACGTAACGGCATCACGTTGTGTTTTTGGGGTCAAGGCGCGGGCTCTCCTGAGGCGTGCGGGAGCGACCAGACGTCATCATTTCGGCTGTAGGGAGCCGCATCGCGGAACTGCGGCGCGGCCGTGGCTGGACGCAGCAAGAGTTAGCCGATCGCCTCGGAATGGAGGTGCAGTCGCTCCAGCGGATCGAGCGCGGAGAGAATCTCACGCTTCGATCGCTCGTGAAGATCGGGGGCGTATTGGGCGCGACGACGCGGAGCTTGCTCGACGCACCGACGTCCGTCGAGCGTCGTCCGGGAAGACCGAGGAAAGCCAAGGCGTAGGTCGCGAAGCGCCTTGGCTATTGGTTCCAACCAATGGTTGTTGACATTCCCTGTTTTTGACGAGAGTCCTGTGCTTCGCCATGAGTTTTCGCATCCTCCTCGACGGCTCGATCCTGTGCGAGACGGTCGACGAGGCCATCGCGTTTCTAGTGCGCATGCGCACGATGGGCCTCGTCCCTCCGTTGAACATCGCCGTCTACGGAGCCATGACGTTCGCGGAAACGGCGGCGGTCGTGGCCGCGGAGGAAGCGGCGATCTCGTCGTCGCCCGACAAGTTTCTCCGCGCACTCAACCGGAACCAGCGGCGCGCGCTCATGGCGATCCAGAAAGCGGAGCATCTCACTCTCGACGATCTGACGCGCGCCATCGAGCAGGCGAGTAACCAGGGCACGGGCGGCGTCGTGGCGGGGATCGTGCGGCTCGCCGAGCGCTTTCAGGTGAGCGTTTCGAGCCTCTTCGTCAAGACCACCAAACCGAGCACCGAGAATCCGCGCGAGGCCGTTACCGTGTACACGTCGGGCCCTCTCTTGCGCACCCTCACGATTCCCGAGCCATCGACGACTGGAGGACGGACGTAGATGCCACAAACGACGAGAGGCGCCGTGGAGGGCGCCCCTTCGTCACGATCCAACCGGGTAGTCGAACCGGGTCCAAGCCGGACACCGGAGAGACTACCAAAGCCCGTCGGTTGGGCGCAACAAGGGCGAGAAAGGTAGTCGTTTCCGGTGGATAGAACAATAACCTGAGGCCGTGAGCCGAACGGCCGATGATGACGGCTCGCGGCGGCGCCCGTGCAACACGGATGGCGGAGCGCCCTGATTCGCATCAGGCGCGCTCCGCCGCCGCTTTCATCCCCGCCAGCCGGAGCCACGTCGAAACGCTCAGGCCCGCCCGTTGGGCGGCTTCCTGTAGCGTCTCGTGCTCCTCCGATGTCACGAGAACCTTCACCGTCGTCTCCCGCCGCGCGTCCGCGGGTTTCCGTCGCTTGATCCGTTTTTCCACCATGGCCGTAATATGGCCACGTTGGCAATCGAAGTCAAGGCGCTTGACGTTGGCCGTAACATGGCCATAATAGTCCCATAGAGGTTGCCGCTGTGAACGTCCTCCCCCGAGACAAGCAGATCGCGATCCTGAGCCACCTCGTGGAAGGCTCGTCCGTCCGCTCGACGGAGCGCCTTGTCGGCGTCTGCCGCGAGGCCGTGCTCAGGCTCCTCGTCCGCGTCGGCGACGGGTGCGCGAACCTCCTCGACGAGACGATGCGTGATCTTCCGTGCACACGCCTTGAACTGGACGAGCTGTGGGCCTTCGTGGGGAAGAAGCAACGCCACGTGAAGGAGACGGACGACGCTTCGCGCGTGGGGGACCAGTGGACGTTCGTGGCGATCTGCGCGGACACCAAGCTCGTGCCGTCGTTCCTCACGACGTCCACGCGCGACGACGCGAGCACGCGGACGTTCGTGGACGACCTTGCGCGCCGCATGAAGAATCATGTCCAGATTTCGACGGACGCGCTCCGCACGTACAAGGGCGCCATCGGCGATTCGTTCGGCCGTAGCGTGGACTACGCCCAGGTGACGAAAACATACGAAGCCGAGCCCGTGGGTCCGGGGCGCTACTCGCCCCCCAAAGTCACAGGGGTCGATAAGACGCCCATCTTCGGCACGCCGGACGCGGACCTCGTCTCGACGTCGTACGTCGAGCGGAACAACCTGAGCATCCGCATGGGGACGCGGCGCTTCACGCGCCTGACGAACGCGCACTCGAAGAAGCTGGAGAACCACGGCGCCGCGGTCGCGCTCTGGTTCGCCTATTACAACTTCGCGCGCGTCCACATGACCTTGCGGGTCACGCCGTCGATGGCCGCGGGCGTTTCGTCCACCGTGTGGAGCATGGGAGACCTGCTCGATGCGGCGACGGATCGCGTAAGCGTCTGAGGTTGACCCGAGGTCAGCCGCGCAGCATCTTTCTCTCAGGCGCTCGAACCGGGCGCCGAATGGGGACCGTGGCCAGTTAGCAGCTAGCCGCGATCATCCCCGCGAACATACCCGGAGGACAATATGCCGCGGAAACGCCACTCGGCGGCCCGTTCGAGGGCCCGAAGACACGTCGTGCGTGGGGTGAAGGTCTGCGTCGGCGACGTCTGCGCGTCGGGAAGCTCGACGATGCGCAACGCGCTCACAGTGATTTGGGTTGCGGGCACTGTCGCCGTGATCAAGCGCATGCTCGACTAAGCCACGCGCTTGGCGATCTGGATACCGACGACGGAGCCGACGGACCCGATAAGGAACGCGGGCCAGAAGCCCCCGATGAGCAGGGCACCGCCCGTCGCCCCAGCGACGAAGCCGAGGAACCCCCCCAATTTCTGGCCGGGGCCTCCGGTTCCGCCTCCCCAATCCTTCCTCACCTCGAAACCTCTGGCGGTCATGACGGGACCGCCGGGCGCACCCGTCGGATTGAACGTTCCTCTATCACTGGCGGGAACGTGGCCGAGGAGGGTCGCCATTTCCTCGTTCGTCAGTTGTCCGCTCCTCATCATATTGTCCGTGGGAGTGGGCATGGCCGTGACGTCCCACGTCGACGGCGAAGTCCTTGCGTACGTGAGCTGTCTCCCTCGGTATTGCGTCAGATCGGCGCCGAAGGCATCGGCGTACCCGCCACGTCTCCCATATCCTTCGTATCCGTGCCTGCCGTAGTACATGGATGTCTCCCTTCACGAACTCGACTTGCCTTGACCCATTCCCGCGGCGCCGCGAAACCAGAACGGGACGCCGCTAGATTCGTCCGCAGTGCGGACACGAGCCGGGACGGGGCCACGAACCGCTCAGGACGTCCTCCATCGGGACACCCGCGAGCCGGGACGCGCGCAGCGCGAGGCCGACGCCCGGCTTCCCCGAGGGCGCACCCGCATCCTTCAGCGACTTCGCGTTGACGCCCAACGCGGCGGCAAGGGGGACGTACCCGCCCAGCCTTTGACGGAGCACCCGCAGAGCTGCTCGGATGTGCGCTTGCTCCTCCGGGGTCAGATCGGGACGCTCGCCGCTCCGGACGATCGGAGCACGCCGCCAAGTCTCCCGTGTCACGAGGGCTCGCACCTACGTGAGCATGCGGCCTCGCCGCTGGCATGGGCTGCGTCATTTCAAACCTTACCAGTACCCGCGCGATCGAATTTGGGTCGTTCGCGATCGAAATTGGATCGTTCGCGATCGAAATTGGATCGCGCGCGACGCGAAATCGGATCGCTCGCGATCGAAATCGGATCGCGCGCGACCGAAATCGGATCGCGCGCGATCGAAATCGGATCGCGCATGATCGAAATCGGATCGCTCGCGATCGAAATTAGATCGCTCGCGATCGAAATTAGATCGCTTGCTATCGAAATGAGATCGCTCGCGATCGATTTTGATGCGTTCGCGACCGAATTAAGATCGCTAGCGCGCTCGCTTCGCGAGGATCTCCCCGACGCGCGCCGCGGGGAGCGACTGCGCGCGCGTGCGAAGACGGGCGAGGAGCGCCTCGCGATCCGACGGGCGCTCCAGCGGGCCGCGGCGGTCGGAAGCGTTTCCCCGTGGACGCGGCTGCTCGGGGGGCGCTGGCCTGACGGAGTGGTGAAGCGGTCGTGGTGCTTGCGGCGGCCTCGACGGCGTGGGACGAATCGGCTTCGAAGCCACCGGTGCAGGCGGGTCGGGGGCCGGTTGCGGAGCGCGGTCGAAGTACGGATCGACCTGCGTCGACTCGATGTCCATCGGAGCCGTGCGCGACGATGGCGGCGGCATCTCCGACCGAACAAAATCCGGCAGCGGCGGCGGGCCGCGACGCGACGACGGCCCGGCTCCTCCAGCGTTCGAAGGGGGGGGCGTCGTGGAAGGGCGCGACGGGAACGGGGTCACGCTGCGCGGCGGCGGGCTCGCAGCCTGCGCGCCGTGCGCCCCGTCTTTCGGAACGACGACCGCCGGCATCGACATCAGCGACGTAGACGCGCGAATCCGCGCCTCGCGGAACGCCGACGCGCGGTCCACCAGCGTCTTCGAGCGCGCGTCGAGGCGCGTGAAACGGAGCGTGAGCCCCGGCTCCCCCGCGTGCGCTCTCTCCTTGTAGCCAACGACCCGCCCTTCGCCGCGCAGGATCGATTCGCCCCCCTTGAGGACGATCTCGAACCGGAGCACGACCCCTTGCGGGCGAGCCTGCGCGCCGAGGAGAACGACGCTCGTGTGGGTGAGCGTGTCGAACTCTCGCTCGAGAAACTCTTCTTCCGTCGCGTAGGGGCGGGTGATGCGGATCGCGACGGGCGGTTTGAGCTCGTCTGCCACGGGCGCAGCATACAGCAAACGAGGCGCGCGCGCGGAGCACTACCGCCGCGCGGCGACGCGTGGTACCGCGGGCGGATGCGCGGCAAACGGGTGCTCGTCCTCGGCAGCGGCGCGCGCGAGCACGCGCTCACGTGGGGGCTCGTTCGAAGCGGGTGTGAGGTCGTCGTCGCTCCGGGAAACGCGGGGGTGCGATCGATTGCGCGGTGCACCCCCGTCCGCGTCGACGACGTCGACGCCGTCGTGCGCCTGGCTTCTGCCGCGGGCGATGCCCCGTTCGATCTCGTCGTCGTCGGCCCGGAGCTGCCGCTCACGCTCGGCGTCGTCGACGCGCTCGCCGCGCGGGGGATCCACGCGTTCGGCCCGACGCGCGCCGCCGCGCGGCTCGAGGGGTCGAAGGCGTTCATGAAGCGCTTCTGCACTCGTCACGGCATCGCCACGGCCGCCTACGAGGTCTTCGACGATCCCGCCGCCGCGGACGCCTACGTTCGCGCCGCCGCGCGACCGCTCGTCGTGAAGGCCGACGGCCTCGCCGCAGGGAAAGGGGTGGTCGTCGCCTCGAGCACCGACGAAGCGCTCGGCGCCGTCGATCGCTTCATGCGAAAGCGCGAGCTCGGCGACGCGGGGGCCGTCGTCGTGATCGAGGAGATCCTCGCCGGCGAAGAGGCGAGCTTCCACGTCGTGTGCGCCGGCGAGCGCTTCGTGCCGCTCGAGCCGGCGCAGGATCACAAGCGGATCTTCGACGGCGACAAGGGGCCCAACACCGGAGGGATGGGGGCTTACGCGCCCGCGCCGATCGTGACACCCGATGTGCGCGCGCGCGTTCTCCGCGAGATCGTCGAGCCGACTCTGGCGGGGATGGCGAAGGACGGGGCGCCTTTCCGCGGCGTGCTCTTCGTGGGGCTCATGATCGATCGCGGAGAGCCGCGCGTCCTCGAGTACAACGTCCGCTTCGGCGATCCGGAGACGAGCGTCGTCGTTCCGCTCCTCGCCGATCGGATTCCGCTCTTCGATCTCCTCGACGGTGCAGCAAGCGGAGACCTACGCCCCGCGATCGCCACGCTCGCCGCGTCGTCGCCGTCCGGAGCGCAGGAGTTCGCGCTCTCGGTCGTGATGGCGGCGGAGGGGTACCCGGGGAAGCCGCGGACGGGGGACGCGATCGACGGACTCGGGAGCGCGCTCGAGGAAGGGGCGTACGTGTTTCACGCGGGGACCGCGCTCGGCGAGGGGGGCGCCGTCGTGACCGCCGGGGGGCGGGTGCTCACGGTGGGGGGGCGCGCGGCGACGCTCGACGAGGCGGCGGCGATCGCGTACCGCGCCGTCGATCGCATCCACTGGAGGGGCGAGCAGCACAGGCGCGACATCGGCTATCGCGCGCGCTCGCGGGTCTGCTAGTCGACCTCGCAAGACCATGGCCGACATCGCTCCCCTTACCCCGCTCCGCTACGACCTCACCCGGCTGAAGACACTCGCGAGCGTCGTCGCGCCGCCGTACGACGTGATCGACGCCGCGCAGCGCGCCGAGCTCGCCGCGCGCGATCCGCACAACGTCGTGCAGCTGATTCTTCCCGAGGGGGAAGGGGACGCGAAGTACGCGAACGCGGCGAAGCTCTTCACGGCGTGGTGCGCGGAGGGGGTCCTCCCGCGCGACGAAGAGCCGGCGTTCTATCGCTACGATCAGAGCTTCTCTCCGCCAGGCGGCGGCGCTCGGCGGACGCGGCGAGGGTTTCTCGGGCTGGTGCGGCTCGTGCCGTTCTCGGAGAGGATCGTCCTCCCTCACGAGAAGACGCTCTCCGGGCCGAAGGAGGACCGACTCAAGCTGTTCCGCGCGACGCGGACGAACTTGAGCCCCGGGTTCATGCTCTACAAGGACCCCCAGCGCGCGCTCGACGGTGCGCTCGCTCGCGCAGACGCCCTCGCCGAGCTCACGACCGCCGACGGAGTGGAGCACGCCCTTGCGAAGGTGCGCGATCGCGACGCGATCCGCGCCATCGTCGAAGGGGTCTCTCGCTCCTCGCTCCTGATCGCCGACGGTCACCATCGCTACGAGACGGCGCTCCGCTACGCGCAGGAGACCGAGGCCGCGGCGGGCAAGACTCCCGACCGCGCCGAGCACAAATGGTTCATGGTGTTCCTCGCGAACGGGGACGATCCGGAGCTCGTGGTGTTCCCGACGCACCGTCACGTCCACGGCCTGCCTGGTTTCGACTTCGCGGCGATGGTGTCGCGCGCGGAGCGGCTCTTCTCCGTCCGCCGCCTCCCGAACGGCTCGGAGGCTTCGGTCGCGCTCGAGGCGCTGCGTGAGGGGGGGCCCGGGACCTTCGCCGCGTGCGGTCGCGCCGGGGAGGTCGTCGTCCTCGGCCTGAAGCGCGACATCCCTCTCTCGTCTCATCCGACGCTCGGGCCTCTCCCCGAGGTCCTCCGCCGCACCGACGTCGCCCTCCTGCACGCCGGGCTCCTCGAGGACGTCCTCGGCATCACCCCAGAGGCGCAGGCCGCCAAGACGAACATCTGGTACCCGCAAGACGCGCCGGCGGCGCTCGCCAAGCTGCGATCGGGCGAGGGCGACGCCCTCTTCCTGATGAACGCGACCCCCGTGGCCGACGTTCGGGCCGTCGCCGAGGCGGGGCACGTGATGCCGCAGAAGAGCACGTTCTTCTACCCCAAGGTGCTGACCGGCCTCGCCATCCATACCCTCGAGCCCGCTCGCCGCGTCGCGTCGGGCTAGCACCCACACGAGGGGGGCCGAGCGCACCGGGCCAGGCCGCGCGGGTTTCTCTGTGGCGTTGCCCCTGCCGCATGTTTAGCTTCGATCGAGGGTGCGTGTAGCCACGGGCTCCGCGCGCGTTGTAAGAGATTCATTTCCGCGAGACGCGAGACACCAGCAAACGCATACGGACATCGAGGAGCGAGAATGTCGGAAAAGAAAGCGCCGCCGCCCGCCAAGCCCGAGGAAGACGCGGTTCACTTCGGGGACGAGCTCCCCGTGCTCCCCATCCGGAACGCGGTGCTCTTTCCAGGCGCCGTCTCTCCGTTCGACGTAGGGCGCGAGAAGAGCGTCGCCCTCGTCGAGGACGTGGACAACCTCTCGAGCCCGGTCATCGCGATCTTCGCGCAGAAGGATCCCGCCACCGACGATCCCGGCGCCGAGGACCTGCACAAGGTCGGCTGCGCGGCGCGCGTGCTCAAGGCGCTCAAGCACTCGAGCGGGAACTACTCGCTCATCTTGCAAGGGCTGACGCGGATCAAGCTCGACGAGGTGACGCAGACGGGGCCGTATCTCAAGGCGAAGGTGAAGCGCCTCGAAGAGGCGGGGCTCGAGGACGACGAGGCCGAGGCGCTCTCGATGAGCCTTCGTGACATCGCGAAGCAGGTCATTCAGCTGATGCCCGAGCTCCCGCGCGAGGCGGGCTCGCTCATCGACCAGATCCAGGCGCCGGGCGCGCTCGCCGATCTCGTGGCGGCGAACCTCGACGCGCCGGTGGAGGAGAAAGCCGGGCTCCTCGAGACGGTCGACGTGAAGGAGCGGATCAGGAAGGTCCTGCGCCTTCTCACCCGCCAGCTCGAGATCCTCAAGATGCGCGAGCGGATCAACTCGCAGATCAAAGAGGAGATGGGGAAAAACCAGCGAGAATACGTCCTTCGCCAGCAACTCAAGGCGATCAAAGAGGAGCTCGGCGAGGACGACGGCGATCAGAGCGACCTCGACGCGCTCGAGGACCGCATCTCGAAGGCGACGCTGCCGACCGAGGCGGAGCAGGTGGCGAAGAAGCAGGTCAAGCGCCTGCGCAACATGCAGGTCGGCTCGGC
The DNA here is from genome assembly GCA_052147435.1 of Polyangiaceae bacterium. GTDB lineage: Bacteria > Myxococcota_A > Polyangia > Polyangiales > Polyangiaceae > JBKQKP01. The sequence goes on from JBKQKP010000286.1 coordinate 45,360, forward strand.
CGAGTACACGGTCGTCCGGACGTACCTCGACTGGATCCTCGATCTGCCGTGGCACAACCAGACGCCCGACAACATGGACATCGCGACGGTCCGGCGGGTCCTCGACGAAGATCACTACGGCCTCGAGAAGGTGAAAAAGCGCATCCTCGAGTACCTCGCGGTCCGCAAGCTGAAGAAGGACAAGAAGGGGCCGATCCTGTGCCTCATCGGCCCCCCCGGCGTCGGCAAGACGTCGCTCGGTCGCAGCATCGCGCGATCGCTCGGGCGCAAGTTCCACCGCATCTCGCTCGGCGGCGTCCACGACGAAGCGGCGATCCGCGGGCACCGGCGAACGTACGTAGGCGCGCTCCCCGGGCAGATCATCCAGGGGATGAAGAAGGCGACGACGATCAACCCCGTCTTCATGATGGATGAGATCGACAAGATCGGTCACGACTTCCGCGGCGATCCGGCGGCGGCGCTCCTCGAGGTGCTCGATCCGGAGCAGAACAACACGTTCGCCGACCACTACCTCGAGATCCCGTACGACCTGTCGAACGTCATGTTCGTCGCGACGGCGAACGTGGCAGATCCAATCCCCGCGCCGCTCCGCGACCGCATGGAGATCCTCGAGATCCCCGGCTACACGCGGCGCGAGAAGATGGCGATCGCACGGCGGCACCTGATCCCCAAGCAGATCGAGGAGCACGGCATCACCTCCGCGCAGCTCGAGATCACCGACGCGGCGGTCGACATCGTGATCGACCACTACACGCGCGAGGCGGGCGTCCGTACGCTCGAGCGCCAGATCGCGAGCTGCATCCGCGGCGTCGCCGTGAAGATCGCCGAAGGGGACACGACCCCGAGGAAGCTCGAGAACGAGGAGCAGATCCGCGAGTTCTTGGGGCCGCAGCGCTACACGAGCGAAGTGGCCGAGAGGACCGAGGAGGCGGGTGTCGCCACGGGGCTGGCCTGGACCAGCGTCGGCGGCGAGATCCTCTTCATCGAGGCGACGCGGATGTACGGCACGGCGAAGCTTCAGCTCACCGGCCAGCTCGGCGACGTCATGAAGGAGAGCGCGCAGGCCGCCCTCTCCTACGTGCGGACGAACGCCGAGAAGTACGGCATCCCGAAGGACTTCCTCGAGAAGAGCGACATCCACATCCACATCCCGGCCGGCGGCATGCCGAAGGACGGGCCGAGCGCCGGCGTGACGATGTTCACGGCGCTGGTGTCGATGCTCACGGGGGTGCGCGTGCGGCACGACGTGGCGATGACCGGCGAGATCACGCTCCGCGGGCGCGTGCTCCCGATCGGCGGCCTCAAGGAGAAGGTTCTCGCGGCGCATCGCGCAGGCATCAAGCGCGTGATCGTCCCCGAGCGGAACAAGCCGGATCTCGACGAGGTGCCGGCCGAGGTCAAAAACGATCTCGAGTTCGTCTTCGTCTCGAAGATGGACCAGGTTCTCGACGCCGCGCTCGAAGAGAAGCTGGCGCCGAAGAACCCGGACGACAAGAAAGAGACCTCGCCCGCGACGCCGGCTCCTACGAACTGACGCTTCGTCCTTCGCGAAAGCGAAGGATGGTCGTTCAGAACGTGCCGTGAAGCGAGAGTCCCGCGGGGGCGCCAGGTGCCCCTGCGGTCACGTCGATCGGCGGAGTCGCGGGTGATTTCGGCGCCGTCGCGAGGAGCACGACGCCCGTTCCGATCGCCAGCGCGGAGGCGGCGATGAAAGCGGTCGAGAGCACTTCGTAGGTTCGAGCGTTCGACTCGGTGCCGTCGATCTGTGCCTCCTGGCCCGCTGGGCAGAGTCCGCCCGGGCAGTCGGAGTTGACGGTCGAGACCGCGTTGTCGTGGAGGATGAAGAAGATCCCCGACCCGATCGCGAAGAGGCCCCCCGCGGCGAGCGTGACCCATCCCAGCGTGTGCTGAGAGCTCGACACCGGCTTGTCCTTGAGTGGGACTTGATCGTGGGCGTCTCCGGTCGGGGTCGGGCTCGCCGAGGGGAGCGAAATGGGAACGCTCTTGGCCTCGCCCGGGCCGAGCGTTAGCTCGAGGTGAAAGGGGGCGCTCGCCGTCGCCGTGGCATCGACGACGTGGGCGCCCGGGTCGATCGGCAGGGCGATCCCGAGCGTCGCACTCGCGAGCTTCCCTCCATCCAGCGACACCGCCATACCTGGAGGGGGAGGGGAGGGGGGGACGAGGGTCAGACGAGGAACGCGAGGGCGCAGCGCGTCAGCGCGATCGTGAGCGAGCTTCCCGACGTCCTCTGCCTTTGGGTCCTGGTGCCCCTCGCGCTCGGCGAGCTCGAAGTCGGCCAGCGCCGCCCCTATTTTTCCCAGCGCCTCTTCGCAGCGGGCGAGGTTGAAGCGGACGGCGGCCGTCTCTTTCACTGCCGCGACCCGCTTGAACTTCTGGAGCCCCTCGGCGAAGCGCCCCGCGTCGGCGTCTTCGGTCCCCTCCCGGAACAGCTCCCGCGCGGCCACGATCTCGGCGGGGCTGGCGCCGGGTGCGACGACCGAATCGGCGGGGGGGGGCTGAGCCCGTACACCTGCGGCGGAAACGAGGGCGGCGAGCCCCAGCGCGGCGGCTCCGGTCCGGCGCTGGACGGCGCGGCTCAAACGTTCCACGATCGACTACGATAGTCGGACGGCGAGTCCACGCATAGGCGCGGCTCGGTCTGCACCCTGAGGGCCTTTACGCGGGTGGCAAACGATCCCCACGTCTTAACCGATCCCGTGAGCGCCTCCCGAGGAGAGACCCCCTCCCCGAGGTTGGAGCTCGCGCTGGTCCCCGGGCTAGTCCTCGGCGGCAAGTACCGCCTCCTTCGCGCTGCGGGATTCGGCGGGATGGGCGCCGTGTGGGTCGCGCAGAACGAAGCGACCGCGGCGGAGGTCGCCGTGAAGGTTCTCGTCACCGCCCGTGAGGGGGTCGACCAGGAGGCCATTGCACGCTTCCGGCGCGAGGCGCACACGGCGGCGCAGCTCTATCACCGCGGCATCGTCCGGATCTTCGACCTCGTCGAGCTCAACTTCCCGCGCGACCCCAACGACGCATGGGAGCAGTCGTCTGCAGCAGATTCGGCCGTCCGCCCTGCCGGTCGGGTGCCGCCCCAGACTCCCGACGCGCTCGTCCTCGTGATGGAGCTTCTTCGGGGCGAGACTCTCGCGTCCCACATGGACAAGAAGCGGCGCTTCTCCCAGCAGGAGACGCTCGCCATCGTCCTGCCGCTCTTGTCGGCGCTCGCGCACGCGCACGCGCAGGGGATTGTTCATCGCGATCTGAAGCCAGAGAACGTCTTTCTCTCGGTCGACCCAGACGGGCACGTGATCCCGAAGATCCTCGACTTCGGGATCTCCAAGCTTCTTCAGCCCGCCGCGCCGCGGATCACGACCGACGGCGCGATGCTCGGCACGCCGAACTACATGTCGCCCGAGCAGGCGCGTGGGCTCTCGAACGTGGATGCGCGGGCCGACGTGTTCGCCGCGGGCATTCTGCTCTACGAGTGCCTCTCCGGAGAAAACCCGTTCGCGAGCGGGAGCTATCACTCGGTGGTCGCGGCCATCCTCGAGCGCGATCCGGCGCCGCTGAAGCAGGCGTCGCCGGAGGTGTGGCAGGTCATCAAACGGGCGCTCGAGAAGACCCCGGAGCTTCGGTACGCGGACGCTGGCGATCTCGCGAGCGCCCTCGTCACAGCCGCGCAGACGGCGGGTGTTCAGACGCCCGACTCATCGGGGGCCTATCCGGCGCGCGGGTACGGATCGTTGGGAGACCGATCCGTGCCGCCCGCGCCGTTCCGCGAGCCCGAGATGACGATCCCGTCGATGTTCGTCGAAGCGAAGAAGCGCAAGCGGCTTCGTACAACGCTCGCCGCGGTCGCGATCGCCGTTGCGCTCGCGGGGGCGGCTGGCTTCTACGCGCGTTCCTCCCGCCCCGGGTTCGTCGACGCGTCCTCCTCCTCCGTCCCCTCCCCACCGAGTGCAGATCTCACCCCCGCGTCCGCACCGGTCGCGGCAAGCGTCGCAGTCGCGCCTCCCGTGGCGACGGTCCCGGCCGCGGCGGTGCCACCGCTGGGCGCTCCTCTCGTCACGATCGAGCCGGCGGTTCCGGAACCTGCGGCATCCGCCCCCTCGCGCCACGCGCCGAATCACCCTGCGTCCCCCTCGCGCGGGAAGGGTCCCCCGTCCACGCCCGCAGGCGCCGCGACAGCTCACTCCGCGGTCGTTCGCGATCCCGGCTTTTGAGCGCGTCGCGCTTCGCGTAACGTCTCGCCCGCCATGGTCACGCGAGCTCTATCCGGCGATCCCCTGCGCATCGGTCTCCTTGGCTGCGGCACCGTCGGCGGCGGCGTCGTTCAGCTCTTGCACGCGAACGGCGACTACCTCGCCGCGCGCGTCGGAGCGCGGCTCGAAGTGGCGCGCGTGCTCGTGCGCGACGTCGAGAAAGATCGCGTGCCGGAGCTCGATCGCGCACGGGTGACGACCGATCCCGAGGCGGTCCTCGCGGACCCTTCGATCAACCTGTTCGTCGAGGTGATGGGGGGGGTCGATCCGGCGCGCGGCTACGTCGAGCGGGCCATCGACTCCGGGCGCCCGGTCGTGACCGCGAACAAGATGCTCCTCGCGCTTCACGGCCCCGAGCTCGTCGATCGCGCGATCGCGCGCGGCGTGGACCTGGCGTTCGAAGGATCGGTAGGGGGGGGCATCCCCGTGATCCGCGTGCTGCGCGAAGCGTTCGCGAGCGACTGGGTGACGTCGCTCGTCGGCATCGTGAACGGTACGTGCAACTACGTCCTCACCCGGATGCGCGAGAACGGTCTCTCGTTCGACGCCGCCGTGAAGGAGGCGCAGGCGAAGGGGTACGCCGAGGCAGACCCCTCGCTCGACGTCGACGGACACGACGCCGCGCACAAGCTGGTCGTCCTCGCGATGCTCGCGTTCGGCGCGCGCGTCGAGGCGGCGCGGGTGCCGACCGAAGGGATCCGCGGCATCGATCCGATCGATCACGACTTCGCCGACCGCTTCGGCTACGCGGTGAAGCACCTCGTCATCGGCGTAGACAAGGGCGAAACGATCCAGCTCCGGGTCCACCCTGCGCTCGTGAAGAAGACGAGCACGATCGCGAACGTCGGCGGCGTGCTGAACGCGATCGCGCTCGAGGGGAGAGCGCTCGGTCCGTGCCTCCTGTCGGGGCGCGGCGCGGGGGACATGCCCACGGCCGTGAGCGTCGTTGCCGACGTGCTCGACGTGGCTCGGGCGCTTCGGAGCGGGGTCCCCGGGCTCGCGACGCGCGCGATCCAGCTCGAGGCCCGTCCGCTCGCCCCCTTGGACGAGGTCGAGGCGCGCTACTACCTCCGCTTCCAGGTGTTCGACCGCCCGGGTGTCCTCGCGCGGATCACCGGTGCGCTCGGCGACGCGCGCGTGTCGATCGAGCAGATGGTTCAGCAAGGAGGGGGAGACTCGAGCGGCGCCGCCGTGCAGGTCGTGATCTTGACGCACGTGGCCGAGGAGCGCGCGGTGGCGATCGCGCTCGGGACGATCGCGACGCACGACTACGTCGCCGCGCCGACGAGGATGCTCCGCGTGCAGGAGTGACGCGAGTCACGCTCCCAGCAGCATCAAGAAGCGAGCTCGCGAGCTACAGGTCGATCTGCTCGACGCTCGACGCGTCTCCGCCGAGGAACCGCGCCGCGACGTCTCCGAATGTCTTCGGTAGATCGGTGACGAGGAGCTGAATCCGCCCTGGTTGTGCGGTGCCTCGCTCCAGCCCGCGCGACTTCAGGAACGCGCGCACGTCCCCCGCGGCGGCGTGCGCGCTGTCGACTACGCGCACGTGTCCCCCCATTCGCGCGCGCGCCTCCTCCTCGATGAGCGGGCGCAGGAGCGGGTAGTGGGTGCACCCGAGGACGACCACGTCCACCCCCGCGACGCCGAGCGGCTCCAAGTACCGTCTCACCGCGAGGCGCGGCACTTCCCCCTCGGTCCACCCCTCTTCGGCGAGCGGCACGAGCAGCGGCGCGGCTTGGCCGATGGTCTCGGCGCGCGTCGAGATCGCGGAGACGGCCCGGGGGTAGGCCCCCGACGCGATCGTCGCCGCGGTCGCCAGGATGCCGATCTTTCCGTTCCTCGTGGCCGCCACCGCGGCGCGCGCCCCCGGCTCGATCACTCCGAGCACGGGTAGGTCGAGCTCGATCCGGAGTCGATCCGGCGCCACGGCGCTGACCGTGTTGCACGCGATGACGATCGCCTTCACCCCGCGACCGACCAGGTGGCGCGCGCAGCCGAGGGCGTACTTGATGACCGTGGCCGGCCCCTTGGTCCCGTACGGGACGCGCGCCGTGTCGCCTAGGTAGACGATGTCCTCGTTCGGGAGGGACTCGCGGAGCGCGCGAACGACCGTGAGCCCCCCGAGCCCCGAGTCGAACACGCCGAGCGGAGCTTCGCTAGCCATGAGCCCGACCTAGGAACGCGCGGGGGACGCGACCGCTTCCAGCACCGCCATTCGCACGGCGACCCCCGCCTCGACCTGGTCGAGGATCACGCTCCTCGGGCCGTCGGCCAGCGCCGCGTCGAGCTCGACGCCGCGGTTGATCGGCCCCGGATGCATCACGAGGGCGTCCGGCTTCGCGCGCTCGAGCACGCGCGCGTTCAGCCCGAAGGTTCGGCTGTACTCGCGCGTCGTCGCGAGCATCGGCGTCCCCCCGCCGCGCTCGTTCTGGATCCGGAGCATCATCACCACGTCCGCCCCGTCGATCGCCTCTTCGATGCGCGGCGCGAAGCGGACCGTCGCTCCAAGCGCCTCCGGGTGGAGCGGGACCATCGTCTTCGGCCCGCACAACCGCACCTGCGCGCCGAGCTTCGCGAGCAAGAGCGCGTTCGAGCGGGCGACGCGCGAGTGCAGGATGTCGCCGATGATCGCCACCTCGAGCCCGGCGAGCTTCTTCCCGTGGGTTCGCATGGTGAGCGCGTCGAGGAGGGCTTGCGTCGGGTGCTCGTGGGCGCCGTCGCCCGCGTTCACGATGCTCGTGCGCGCCCGCGCGGCGACGAAGTGCGGCGCCCCCGACGCAGCGTGCCGGATCACGATCGCCTCGGCGTGCATCGCCTCGATGTTCCGGATCGTGTCGAGGAGGGTCTCCCCCTTGGTGACGCTCGACTGCGCAGGGCTGACGTTCACGACGTCGGCGCCGAGCTTCTTTCCGGCGAGCTCGAACGACGTGCGCGTCCGGGTGGACGACTCGAAGAATAGGTTGATGATCGTGCGCCCCCTGAGCGCCGATCCCTTCATGCTCTCGCCGGCCCGCATCCTCGTGAGCACCCCCTCGGCTGCATCGAGCAGCAGCACCACGTCCTCCGTGGAGAGCTCCTCGATCCCGAGCAGGTGGCGATGCGTCCACATGCGAGCGGGGGCAAACTAGCATGAAGCAGGAGCGCGGCGACGCGGATCGGACCCGCTCTCAGTTGAGATAGCGCTTGTCCTTCGGCGGCTCGTTCGCCTTGTCATGCTCGCCCGCCTGCCCCCCTTGCACGACCCGCAGCGGCGGTCGGTCGCCGCGCGCCTTGCGCAGGATTGGCCCCTTGCTCCGCACGATGTCCGCCGCGGTCGGGACGCCGCCATACCGGCTCCGGAGCATGGCCAGCTTCAGGCGGAGGTACGCGCGCCGCATCGCCGACGGCTCTCCCACCATCGTGAGCCCGGTGACGACCCCGCCGAACCCGGTCACGTCCCCTTGGTAGAGTAGGTAGAGAAAGCAGCCGCCGATCGTGATCCAGATGAGCGTCTGCCCCTTCACGGGCAAGATCATGAAGAGCAGCACCTGCTGCTCCCGATTGTGGACCCCCCAGGCGATCGCGGTCCCGACGAGCGCGGCGCTGGCGCCGTAGAGCATCGGGGGGTGGAGGAGCGCCAGAGAATCCGGGGTGACGAGATCGACGACAATCGCGAGCGCGTTGCCGAGCACGGTGCTCAGCGCGAGAAACAGGAGAAACCGCCCCGTCCCCCACCGCTTCTCGAGATCCGGCGAGAGGAAATAGAGGCCGACGAGGGTGAAGAGCAGCCCCATCGGGTGGCTGATGTCGGTGAGGACCCCCGCCGTCAGGAGCCGCCACACCTGCCCGTGGAGGACCTTTCCCGGGAAGCAGGCGAGGAGAAGCCAGGCCTCCTTCAGACCGACCCAGTTGACGAGCAGCGCCTCGAGGAGCCCGACGACCGCGATCGTCGCCAGGACCCCCTTGAGCCCCGGCCCCAGCCGGGACGTGACCTGCGCGAACGGGCTCCGATTCATCCCATCATCACTCTAGGTCGCGCGGATCACCCCCGCAAGGCGCCGGGGGCGGACGGGCGGCGAGGCGCTAGCTCACGGCTGAGCGGGCTGGAGCGGGCCGCACGAGGCGATGACGGGGACGTTCGACTGCTGGGTCGCGGTACAGGTGGTCGACCAGTTGGCCGTCGCGCGCAGCGTGCTGAGGAGCTCGAGGGGGGCGAGAAATCCCCCAGAGCACTCCGACGTCGGCGCTGTCGCGATCGCCGACGCGACCACGCCGGACGCGGCGCCCGCTTCCGTGACCTCGCCGTCCTCGAGCGCGCCCGTCCACTGCTCCGCGGTGAAGGCGAACACGCTTACGGAGAAAGAAGTGCTCGCGCTGCTCCCGTAGGTGCACAAGTTGTCGAACGTCCCGTTCGTGAAGCAGTCGTAGGCACCGGCGGCGATGAAGTCGTTGTTCAAGTTCTGGCCGCCGGCGTCGCCCGGGATCTGGACGACGACGACGTACTTGAAGATCTCCCCGGGCCCGGTTCCGCAGCCGTGTCCGGCCGTGAGCGTATCGGCGAGGACGACGATGCCGGTGATCGGCGTGATGCCCCCGGCGTCGCTGTTCGAGCAGGCGGGGACCGCGACGACCGCGGCGCCGAAGAACGTCTGGGCCCACGAGACGAACACGAGGCCCGCGATGGGGACTAGGACGGCGACGGCACGGCGGAGCCAGAGGCGCGTCGTCGTCAAGGCTCGTAAGACAAGCAAAATTCTTCGCACGGCGGCGGCGGACCATACCTCGCGAGGCGTCCCCCGCAAACCCCGTTCGTGCGGACTGCGCGTGGAGTGTCCGGGGCCTTTGACATCGTTCGGAGGCTGGGGGCATAAGCGAACACCCGCATGCATCCTTTCATCACTGCGTCGCTGCGCGCGGTCTCAGACATCATGCAGCCGTCCGGTGGCGCTCCCGCTCCCGACGCTCCGCCGAAGCTCGACCCCGTCCAGCTCGTCTTGCACGCGTCCGTCCCCGTGAAGGCGGTGCTCGTCATCCTGGTGCTCTTCTCCGTGGCCTGCTGGGTCGTCATCGGGGCGAAGGCGCTGCACCTGTCCCGCGCGCGCTCCGAGTCGAAGCGGTTCGTGAAAGCGTTCGACCAGGCGAAGGACTTCGACGAGCTGGCGCAGGGGCTCGCCGCCTACCGCGGTTCCCCCTTCGCCCGAATCTTCGCTGTCGGTTACGACGAAATGAACCGCGTGACCCAAGGCGAACGCGGAAACGCGCTCAGCGATGCGCAGGGGACGCATGTGGAAGCGGCCACGCGACGCGCCGCGGCCCAGGAAGTGACCCACCTCGAGTCGTGGATGAGCCTCCTGGGAACAATCGGGTCCACGTCGCCGTTCATCGGCTTGTTCGGGACCGTCTACGGGATCATGGATGCGTTTCTCAGCATCGGAAACCAGGGGAACGCGAACCTGCCGGTCGTCGCGCCGAAGATCGCCGAGGCTCTCATCGCGACGGCCATCGGCCTGGTCGCGGCCATCCCGGCGGTCATGGCCTACAACTACTTCGCGCGGCGCGTGGGTCAGGTGGCCGACATCATGGATGGGTTCGCTGCCGACGTCGCCGCGCGGGCGCGCCTCGGGGGGATCTGACCCATGGCGATGGGGGCTCTAGCCGCCGGGAGAGGCGGCCGGCGTTTGGGGGGAATGAACGAGATCAACGTGACGCCGCTCATCGACGTCATGCTCGTCCTCCTGGTGATCTTCATGGTCACAGCCCCCCTCATGACGACGGGCGTGCACGTCGATCTCCCCAAGGTGAAGAGCGCGCCGATGCAGACGGACGACACGAAGCTCCTCTGCATCATCACCGCCGACGATCACGTCTATCTCGGAAAGGACGAGATCACGGGGGACGTCGAGACCAAGCTCAAGACGAACGCCCGCCTCCAGGAGGACAGAGAGCTGTACGTTCAAGCGGATGAGAACGTCAGGTACGGGACGGTGCTCCGGGTGATGGCCGCGGCCCGTTCCGCCGGGGTCGAGAAGCTCGGGATGATCACGGACCCGCTCGTCGTGAAGACGCAGTAGCAAACGCAAGAGGCACACTAGGAAGCGAGATGACGGCGCGAGTCGCATGGAGGGCATGGGTACCGGCATACGAGGGGGACGAGGTCGCCCTCGGACTCGCGCTGGCATTCGCCCTTCACGCGATCCCGATCGCAGCGATCATCCTCCGCGTCTACTTCCCCGCGCCCCAAGTCGAGGAGCAGCCCTTCGTGTCCCAGCCCGTGATCGGGGCGAACCTGCTCAAGCTCGGAAAGCCGCTCGACCCGAAACAGCTCCCCGACCGTCTGGTCCCGCGGCAGCGGACGGCGCCCCAACAGAAGATCGTCGCCTCCCGAGAAGACCCCCTCCACAAGGAGAAGCCCGACGCCGGCCCCCCTCCGCCAAACGCGAAAGACTCGGACATCCAGCGCCTCATCGCGAAGAGCGACCCGTTCGCGGAAGACAAGGCGAAGGAGCGCCCGGACCAGGGCTTTCTGAACGGCAGCGACGCCGGAACGGAGATGGATCCGAGCAAGGTCCACGCGGGGGACGCCTACGGTGCGATGCTGACGAAGTTCTTCGAGGATCGCTGGCAGATTCCGACTGTGATCTCCCAGGGAGAAGAGCGGAAATTATGCGTGTACCTTCAGGTCGCGGTCGACCCCCGGATGCGCATCTGGTTCGTGAAACAGGCCCCCGACAAACCCAGCAGCAACGATCTCTTTGACGACTCGGCGCGCTCCATGCTCCAAAAGCTGGCAGACGATCACACGGCGCTCCCACCGCCTCCCCCGGAGATCGCGGAGCAGTACCAAGGGCGTAGGATCCAGCTAAAGCTCGGAAAAGGGTGCAGATGAGGGTCTCGAGCGTGAGAGTGAATGCGGCGGCTGCGGCGTTGGCCCTGCTCGCGATCCTCGGGGGAGCCTTCCCGGCGATCGCGCAGCAGCCGTCGAGCTCTGCCGCTCCGCTCCCCACGGCGACCACCTCTCCCGGGGGGCAGGTCACGTCGATCACGGTCCCCAGCGGCACGCGCGCGCTTTTCAAGATCGCCTGCGCCCCCGTCACGGGCGACGCCGACAACTCGAAGACCGTCGTCGAGACGGAGACCCGCGATTTCACCCTTTCGTCCCTCTTCCAGGTGCTCGATCCGCAGAGCTTCACGGCGAACCTCGCTGGCGAAGGGATGACGATCGATCCCAGCTCGTGGCGGAACGTCGGCGCGGAGGGGGTCGTGAAGGGGTCGACCGCGATGCGTGGGAGCCAGCTGCACGTCGAGCTGCGCCTGTACGTCGTTTCGCGCGGGTCGGACGCGGTCCTGTCGAAGGCGTACGACGTCGCCCCTGGCTCCGCCCGGAGCGCGGTGCACCAGTTCGACAACGAGGTCGTGAAGTGGTTCACGGGGACCGCCGGGAGCTTCGGGACCCGCCTCGTCTTCAGCGCGACGGTAGGCCGTGGGCAAAAGGGGATCTTCGCGATCGACAGCGACGGCCAGGGCCTCGGAAGGCTTCAAACGGCGACGAACGTAGCACTCGCTCCCGCGATCGGCCCCGGCGGCGGGGTCTATTACGCGGGGGGGCTCGCGGACGGCAGCTACGGTCTGTTCCGCGTCGGGAGCCCCGCGCCAGTCATGCACGCCGGGGGGCTCGTCTTCGGCGTCGCGTTCGGCGGCGGGAAGATGGCGCTCGTCGTCTCGAACAACGGGCAGAGCGACATCTTCGTCGGCTCGCCCGACGGTTCGGGCCTGCAGAAGGTGACGAGCGGCGGCCTCAACACGCACCCGGCGTTCGGCCCCTCGGGGCAGCTCGCGTACGTCTCGAATCAGGGGGGCAACCCGCAGATCTACGTGGACAGCAAGCGCGTGAGCTGGCGCGGCACGTACAACATGGCCCCCGCGTGGTGCAACGACCCGGAAGGGACGCGAATCCTCTTCATGGGGCGCGACGGCGCGACCTGGGACATCTTCAGCGTCGATCCCGGCGGGAGCGCGAGCAGCATGAAGCGCCTCACGCAGGACCAGGGGTCGAACACGTACCCCTCGTGCAGCCCCGACGGACGGATGGTGGCGTTCTTTTCGACGCGCGGCGGGCTCTTCACGAGCAACGTCGACGGGATGAATCAGAACAAGATTGCGAGCGTGACGGGGGAGTCGCTTCGCTGGGAGGGGAACTAAGGATCTCTAGCCGGTGGCTCGGATCTCTAGCTGGGGGCTAGGATTTCTAGCCGGTGGCTAGAATCTCTAGACGCGCCCCGCGAGCAGCCGCTCGATCGTCCGCGTCGTCATTTCCCCGCGAATGACCTCGTCGTCCAGGAGCAGCCGCTTGTGCAGCTCGATGTTCGTCCGGATCCCCCCCACGATGAACTCGTCGAGCGCGCGGCGCATCCGGACGATCGCCTCCGCCCGCGACGGCGCGTGCACGATGACCTTCGCGAGGAGTGAGTCGTAGTCCGGCGGCACGCGCCACCCGCCGTAGACGCCGCTGTCGACGCGCACTCCGGCCCCCCCTGGAGGCGAGTACTCGGTGATGAGACCGGGCCACGGCGCGAACGTCTTCGGATCCTCGGCGTTGATCCGGCACTCGATCGCGTGGCCACGGAAGCTCCAGGGCCTCGTGTCGGGGAGGTCGATCTTCTCTCCCGCGGCCGCGCCGATCTGGAGCTTCACGAGGTCGAGCCCCGTCACCATCTCGGTCACGGGGTGCTCGACCTGCACGCGCGTGTTCATCTCGAGGAAGTAGACGTTCTTCGACTCGTCCATCAGAAACTCGAGCGTCCCGAGCGACGTGTACCCCGTCTCGCGGATCGCCTTGCGGATGACTTCCCCCATCTCCTGCCGCCGCTCGGGCGACATGGCGGGGCTCGGCGCTTCCTCCATGACCTTCTGGTGGCGCCGCTGGAGCGAGCACTCGCGCTCACCGAGCGTCCAGATCCCACCGTGGTTGTCGGCGAACACCTGGAACTCGATGTGCCGCGGGCGCTCGACGAACTTCTCGAGATAGACGTCGGGGTTCTTGAAGCCCGCCTCGGCTTCCCGCGTGGCGCTCCCGAAGGCGTCGGCGACCTCGGCCTCCGCGCGGACGATCCGCATCCCCCGCCCGCCGCCGCCACCCGAAGCCTTGAGGATGACCGGGAACCCGATCCGCTTCGCCTCCTCGATGGCGTGCTTCGCGTCTCGCAGAACTTCGCTGCCGGGGAGGAGCGGCAAACCGAACCGCTTCGCGTTCTCGCGCGCCGTCACCTTGTCTCCCCAGGCGCGCATCGCCTCGGGGGTCGGCCCGATGAACGTGACCTTGCACTTGGCGCAGAGCCGGGCGAACTCGGCGTTCTCCGAGAGGAACCCGTACCCGGGGTGGATCGCGTCGGCCGCGGTGATCTCCGCCGCGCTGATGATCGCCGGGATGTGGAGGTAGCTCTTCGCGGCGGACGCTGGGCCGATGCAGACCGCCTCGTCGGCGAACCGCACGTGGAGCGCGCGGGAGTCGACCTCCGAGTGGACCGCGACCGTCTTGATCCCGAGCTCGCGGCACGCGCGGATGATGCGCAGGGCGATCTCTCCGCGGTTGGCGATGAGGATCTTGCGAAACATCGTTCCTCTGCCTCCGTGCCGATCGCGAGCCAGCGCGTGGGCCTCACGCGCAAGGATAAGTCTTACGTCTTCTTGATTCGAAAGAGCTTCTGGCCGAACTCGACGGCCTTACCGCTCTGCGCGAAGACGTCGGTGATCGTCCCCGAGTGCTCGGCCTCGATCTCGTTCATCAGCTTCATCGCCTCGACGATGCAGAGCGTCTGCCCGATCCGGACGACCGAGCCGACCTCGACGAACGACGGGGCGTCCGGGCTCGGCGAACGGTAGAAGGTGCCGACGAAGGGGCTCGTCACATCCACGTGATCGGACGCCGGCTCGGCCGTAGTAGGTGCCGCCGCGGGGGCCTCGGTCCTCGACGAGACGAGCTGGGGGGCCTGGGGCGCGAGTTGAGTGACGACCGCCGCCGTACGCGCGCCGCGCACGACGCGGATTCGCGTCGCTTCGTCCTCGTGCTCGAACTCGGCGATGTCTTTCTCCGTGAGCACGTCGAGCAGCGCCCGCAGCTTCTCGATGTCCACCGTCATGGGGCGCGAAGACTAGCCTCTCGCCTATTCGGGAGGGAAGCGCGTTTCAGCGCGAACCGCGCTTCGCGTCTCGATCGCCGGCCGCGCGAGCTTGGGAATTCAAGCGCGCGCGAGGTACGCGACGATCCCGTCGAGCGCCAGGAGGTAGCTGTCGCCGCCGAAACCGGCCACGCGCGCCACGCACGCCGGAGCGATCCGCGACACGTGGCGGAAGGCCTCGCGCGCGTCGGGATTGGAGACGTGCACTTCGACGCAGGGAACCGCGACGGCTTTGATCGCGTCGTGGAGCGCGATCGAGGTGTGTGTGTACGCACCGGCGTTCAGCAAGATCGCCTCGAAGCCTTCACGAGCCTCGGCGATCCAGTCGCAGAGCGTCCCTTCGTGGTTCGTCTGCCGGCAATCGATTGTCACGCCCAGATCGCGGGCGCGCGCACCGAGGCGCTCGTGCACGTGAACGAGCGTCTCCTTGCCGTAAATATCAGGCTCACGCGAGCCCAGAAGCTGGAGGTTCGGCCCGGATAGACAGAGGATCCGCGGCGCCTCGCTTCGACGTGCGGCTCGGGCGACGCGCAGTCGCGGCGGCATCGGTGGCCTAGAGCTCGGCGAGCAGCTTCGGCGCGGCGGTCCGCATCAGGAAGCGCCCCTTGCCGAAGTTCCCTTCGGGGGTGATCGCCAGCGCGAGGAAGTATTCGGGGCCGAGCGTCCGGATGATCGTGATCATCTTGTCCGTCGAGATCGCGACCTCGTTCGCCGTTCCGGCCTCGAGCATCTCGGCCGCTTTCTTGATCGACCCGAGGAGAACGCCGTACTCGACGCCGATCGTCGTGATGTCGAACGGAGCGCCGTCGCGCGAATAGCTCTCGACCGCGATCCCGCTGGCATCCATGAGGAGCCCCGCGATTCCACCTTCGGTCCGATCGACGATCTCGCGGAGCGCTTCCTTGAACATGGACCCAAGGTAGAAGGTGCGCGCGCAGGCGGTCAATAACGATGGGCCCGCGCCCGTCTCTCTTCGCGGGGCCTGCCCGCCTTGACCCGCCTTGACCCTATGCGAAGGCGACGTATACCTTCACGCGCGCATGCGCGCACGAGCCGGGGACCCGCCCCGCACGATGACCCAAAGGATTCTCGCCGGTCGGTGCGCGGATCCGAGCCTGTCGGGCGACCTCGTGCAGGTGAAGGTCGACCAGGTCGTCCTCGCGCGCGCCCCCGCCCGCGCGCTCGCGGAGGCCGTCGCGTTGGGCCTGAAGAGGACGAGCGTCGAGGCCGCGATCGCTTACGAGGGGCGTGCGGTGACCCAGCCCGGGGTGGGCCCGTCGTTCGACGCGGCGGAGATGCTCGCACACGGCGTCCTGGTTGGGCGCGCAGGGGCAGGGTTTCCGAGTGCCGTGCATCTCGAACGCTTCGCGAGCCCCGCCCGGCTTTGCGTAACCGACGAGCCCCGCCTCGCAGGGGTCGGCGGCGCGGGGATGCTCTCGATCGTCGTTGCGCCGGGTCAGCTGGGGCAGGCGCTGGCGCACGGCACCGTGTGGATGCGCCCTCCGCGCAGCGTGCAAGTGCTCCTCAGCGGGCGAGTGAGGCCGTTCGTCTGCGCACGCGACGTCGCCCTCGAGCTGATTCGGCGCGGTCTGGGTGACGTCGTGAGGCGCGTCGAGACGCAGCACCGCGGGCCGGTCGTCCTCGAGTTCGCGGGGCCGAGCGTGCGACTACTGAGCGTAGGCGAGCGTTCTGTCCTCGCCGGGCTGGCGCCGCAGCTCGGAGCGGTCGCGTCGCTCTTCACGAGCGACGAACGAACCGAGGTGTTCCTCCGCGATCAGCGCCGGTCCAAGGCGCATCGAGCTCTCTTGCCGGATGCCGGCGCCCCCTGCGACGAGGTCGTGAACCTCGATCTGGCGGCGGTCGACCCGCTCCTGCTCGACGAAACCGGGAAGGTCCGCACCGTCCGCGATCTCGCGGGCAAGCCGGTCTCTCAGGTCCTTCTCGGTGGCGACAGCGGCGTCACCCTTCGCGATCTCTTTGCCGCGGCGGCGCTCCTCAAGTCGAAGCGCGTCCCCCCGCGTCTCGATCTGCTGCTCGCCGTTCCGTCGCGGCAGATGCTCGAGGCGCTCGCGGCGGCGGGCGCGCTGACCGATCTCCTGGCGACGGGTGCGCGGCTCATCGAGCCCGACGCGCGGGTCATGGACGGCTCGCTCTATCCCCCTCCGCGCGGGACGTCAGACCGCGCTGCGCGGAGCGCAGACGCGTCGTCCATCGAGGGGCTCAGCGCGCGGACATGCGACCCCGAGCCGACTGTGGGCGGGACGCATCCGGCGCCGTTCGTCGTCGCGTCGGCCGAGACTCTCTCGTATGCGGTCGCGACGGGTGAAATCGGCGATCCCCGGTCGTTCAAACGCCCCGTGCGGGTCAACGTTCCGCGGGCGCTGCCGACCGACGACGTCCTCGTCGTTCGCGAGCGTCGCGCCGCGGACGCAGGGCCGAAGAAGGAACGTGCCGCGCACCCCGCGGTCGCGACGGCGCCTGCGCCGGCCGGCTGGAGAGGCGCCCAGACGCTCGATGTCGTCGAAGCGGCCGGGTTTCTCACGTCGTCTCCCGGTGCGCAGAACGGAAGGCCGACCGCCGTGGCGCTCCTTTGCGCGACGCTCGACGAAGTGCGCGCCGTCTCCGCCAGGGTCACCGTTTCGAGCGGGGACCGCGCCGCACAGATACGCGCTGTCGTTGCCCCCTTCATTCCGAGCGGCATCGTCGCGCTTCTGAGCGCTCTCGGGATCGCCGCGATCGAGCTCGACGCGAGCGCGGGCGCAGTGACAGCGCTGCGCGAACCGAAAGACGCGAAGGCGCCTCGCTCCATCACGCTTCCGCCCCCCGCGCAGTGGGGCGAGCGAGAGAGCATCTCGGTCTCGGTTGGGGCGGCGAAGGTGCCGCTCACCTGGCTGGCGCTCGGGATCGAGCGGTCCTGGGCGAACGTGGGCTCCGTCACCCAGCCGCGAGAGGCCGCAAAGGGCGCTCGGCCTCGGTAGGCTTGGCGTCGCCAGAGAGAGGCGCGCTACGCATAGGGATTCTTCTGGTCTCCGCGAACGGCCGTCCGCGCCCCCGCGACGCGCACTTCGAAGACGCCGCCACTGCCGTCGGTACATACGCCCACGCGAGCGCGAACCTTGCGCGCGACCATCTCGTGCGCCCCGACCATCACGATATCCGCTGCGGCGTCTCGGGCTCGACATCCACGCCGACGAGGAACCCTTGTGTGTCGAGGAGCAGATCCGCCGCCACGGTGCGAGTCCGTACGGTCCCCGGCGGAGTATCGACGAAGACGCGCACTACGTCCGTGAGGGAGTCGTAGATGACACCATTCGCACGCCGCTCGTTCAGCACTCGCGCACTCCAAGGACAGCATACGCGCGATTCCCGCGCCGCGCCTCGGGGACTCTGGCATCATTCCCCCGTGTCGAAAGGAAGGCTCACGCGCCAGGAGCTTGGCTGGCTTCTCACCCAAGAGGCGCAAGGCGCCGCCGAGCGGCTGCGCCGCGGCGTGCAGGTGCTCAAGACCAAGCCGCCGCCTCCTCCCTCGCAGCCTCCGGAGGAGGAGCCCTCGTCCCCGCCGAGCCAACCCGCGCTCGGCGTCGAGGCTTCGCTCGCAGCGCTCGACGACGTGATGCAGATGCTCTCTTCGCTGCACGCCAAGCCTGCGGCCGGCCGCGGGAGACGCGGGCGGATCGACATCGCTTCGCTGATCTGGGAGGTCGCGCCCGAGGCCCGCGTCGCGATCGAGCCGGGGAGCGGCACGGAAGTCTTCTGCGACGAGGGGGAGATCCGCCGGATGCTCCACGTCCTGCTCGGACACGGCAGCGGGCTCGGCTCCTCGGTCACGATCAAACGCGACGGAGACGAAGTGCGTGTCGCCGTCGCGCTCGGGCCTGATTCGTCGGCGACTGCGGAGACGGAGCGCGCGTGGCTCTCGCGCATGGCCATCCGCTACGGCGGTCGATACGAGCTTGAGGGGGGGCTCGAGTCGCTCACCCTCCCAGCGGGCGACGCCTCCGCGCGCGACGAGAACGACGCCCTTCGCAAGGAGCTCGACGAGGCTCGAAAGCAGGGAGAGGCGTACGCACGGGAGCTCGCCGCGGTCTTCGCGCAGGGAGAAGAGCTTGCCTCGGCGGCGTCGCAATCGAGCTTCCCGCCGGCGGTCTCTCTCGCTCCGAGCGAAGAGCGATTCGCCGTGCTCAGTCGGTTTGCCTCGGGAATCGCGGCCGAGCTTCGCGCCCTGCTCACGCCGCTCGGGCGTGAGATCCAGGCGCTGAAGTCGCAGCAGACCTCGGCCCCCCCCGGAATGAGCTCTCGTCCCCCCCCGCCGCTCGCAGGCGAGGAGTCCGAGGATCGCCTCGAGACGATGCGCCGGCGCCTGTCTTCCGTGCAGGACTTCCTCTCCGCGCTCGCCACGGTCGGCGAGCTCGACCCCTCGGAGCCACACACCGAGGTCGACATCGCGGACCTCGCGCGGACGGCGGTCCGCGGGCTCGCTCCTCGCCTCGAGCGACAGAACGTCGACGTCGATCTCGCGCTTCCGACGGAGCGGGCGCTCGCCACGGTCGCTCCGCGCGCGGTTGCTGTGCTTTTGCGAGAGATCACTTCGCAGGCCATCGCGGCCACGTCCACGGGAGGCCGCGTGAAGCTTACGGTGACGCCCAAGACGAAGTCGCTCGGAACGCGCGTCACGATCGACGACTCCGGCCCGGCGCTCCCTTCTTCGGCCCGGCGGTCTCTTCTTTGGCTCGAGCTCGACCCAGGTACGTACGGCCGTCCGAGCGCCGTTCCCCTCTACGTGGCCGCGGAGATAGCCGTCTGGCAGGGGGGATTGCTCGAGCTGGGTGACGCGCCGATCGAGCAGGGGATCGGCGGCGGCCTCCGGGTCACAGTCACCTTCCCGTTGTGACGAAAACCTGCGATCCTGGAATCCGGATCGATGCGCATCCTCCTAATCGAAGACTCCGACTCCATCCGGCGCATGATCGAGGCGCTCGTCGCCGCCCGCGGCTACGAGGTCGACGCCGTGTCGAACGGCGCCAAAGGGCTCGAGGTCGCCTTCGAGAAAGTTCCGGACGTCATCCTTCTCGATCTGAACCTCGGCGGGAGCTACGACGGCTTCGAGGTGTGCGCGCGGGTGCGCGCCAACCCCCTGACCAAAGCCACGCCCGTCATCGTCATCAGCGCGCTGTCGGACGAGGAATCGAAGAAGAAGGCGCACGCAGCGGGCTGTACGGCCTACTACACGAAGCCGTTCAGTCCGATCGCGCTCCTCAAAGAGATTGAGTCACTGCGCGTGCGGCAGCGATCGACCCCCGGAATCCTCTAGGCGCCCTTCGGACGCCTGCGCGCACCGTGCGCGACCTCACAGCAGGTGCAGGAATTTCTGCGCGCGCTCGGCGGCGGCCTTCATGAAGGCCTTCGCTTCTGCGTCGGGGATCTTCAGCTTTGCTGCCAGCTTCTCGAGGAGCTCGACCTCGTCGGGAGTCTGCTTCCCGTCCGCGAAGGAGAGGAGCACGGCGTGTTGCAAGAGGACGCGCCTGTCATCGGCCGAAAGCTCTTGGAGCTCGATGTCGTCGAGCGTCCGTTTGACCTTGGCGTACTCCTTCAGCGCCTTGCGTTCTTCTTCGGTGGCGCTGTAGGCGTCGAGGAGCGCGTCGAGCGTTTCCATTTCCTGATCGGCGAACTCGCCGTCGGCCCAGGCCACCGGAACGAGCGCCTTCACGATCGCGATGTCCTGTTCGTGCATGCGAGGCAGGATGCGCGCGTGGTGCCCTGGCCGTCAACGTTCGACGGTCCTGGCCCGCTACCGCTACTTGGGAGCGCTGGTCGGGCTCGTCCCGCCGGGAGGTCCGGCGCTGACGCTGGCTTGCTTGTCGGGGCCGCCGTCGATGGCGACGAACTCCGATTCGGCGATGTGCAGGCGCTTTCGGAGCGTGGTCGGTCCGGCGACGAGCACCTCGATCTCCCCGCCGCATTTGACGTCGAACTGCGCATCGGGTCCGAGGCCCGCGAGCTGCCACACCTCGGCGCCGCGCGGCGTCGTCACGAGGTGAACCGTCCCCGGGGAACCTTTTCCTCCAACCTCGGTCCCGGGCTCGCCCGCCGGCCAAGAGTCCACCGCGCCGGGGCGCGCATGGGAGCGATCGAGCTGCACCGCCACCTCGTACCTCGGTTTTCCGTCGGGCCCTGTGTCCCAGCTCGCACCCGACGGGACGACCGCGCGCTTCGGCGCATACCCTTCCGCGGTCGCCACGAACTCCAGTCGCGCTCCGACCGGCATCTTTTCGACGTCTACCGGTGCTTGACCGGCGCGAACGAGGATCTCTGCGTTCACGGGCGCATCGGTCACGGTCAGCGAGGCACGGCAGCGCGCGGCCAGCGGGGGAGCTGCGCTTGCTGCGACGGGCGCCGGCGCGGGGGTGGGCTCGTGGCCGCCGAAGAGCGCCGGTCGAAGAAACCAGATCGCGGCGCCGCCTGCGATCAGGATCACGAAGGCGAAGACGGTGAGCGAGCGATCGGGAGGGGGAGCGATGTTCGATTGTGAACCCATTTCGGCGAGGCGTCGTGCGGAAGGGGAGGTGGGAACAGCGCGAACACCCTCCGTCGATGGATCCGTCGCCTCGGACGCCGCGGCCTCGGGCGCTGGTCGCGCGGCGCTACGAGGCTGCGCGAGACGGGGGGCGGGAGGGTCCGCCGAGGGAGCTGCGTGCCCCGATCCGCCGAAGGGCTCGTTGGCCAGGGCAGGGGAGATCGCGGTCGGGGGTGACGATAACCCCCTCGACGATGTCCCCCCCTCCACGCTTCGCGCAGCGCGGTCGCGTTCACCCGCAGGAGCGGCGGGCGCGACTGGCGGTCCCGCGACGCTGTAGGCGAGAAGCGACTCGACGTCCGACTCGCTGGCGGTGTGACGTCGAGGAGCGTCGAAGGCGTGCTCGGATCCCGGTGGGGGCGGGGTGGGCTCGAGGCCGACGAGTGCCTTGAGCTCGTTCCTTTGGGACTGCTCCCCGCGCGACGACACCCCGAAGGACTCGAGGAGGTGATCGACCTCGTCGACATGATGGGTTTTGCGACCAGGGGGAGCCGCGGCGTCTGGGGCGGGCTGACGGGCGACCGGGGGATTGGGTGAGGAGCTGTCGGTGGCCGCCTCAGCTCCGCGTGTTGTGGCGGCGTGCCCCCCGAGCGCATCCAGGATGTGCTCCTTGCGCACTTCGATCGTTGGGAGCTCGGAAGCGTCGGGCGACGTGGAGCGCGTTACGGGGGCGTCGGAGGAGACGGTGGCTGGCTCCTCCCGCGGCCGATAGGCCATCGGATCGGGGAGCACTTCACGGCGAGCCGTCGTCGGGGGCTCTTCGGTGAACCCCGATCGTGGCACCGGGCGGGGCTCTTCCTGAGGGGGTCGCGCCGCCCCTTCCCGCACAGCCGTCTGCGCCGGGGACGAGGCTCGTCGCGGCGCCGGCTCGCCCGGAGCAAGAGATGCATTTCTCCCCACGCCGAGGGTCACCCGCTTCACTTCCCGCGCGAGGCGCGCGAGCGCTCGCCGTCCTGCCGCGCGGTTGACCGGGATTAGCGCCGCCTCGAGCTCCTCGACGAGCGTGTTGAGCCCGGAGCATTGACGGCGGGCCACCGACGCGAGCGCCGGGGTCTGCGAGCCGCTCGCCTCGAGGAGGCGCGTGAGGATCACGCGAATCGACCCCTCCGCGTCCCCCGCCTCTGCGCTCCGCCCCTCGCGCCGCGGACGCACGACCAGCGCCACGCTCCCTTCCTCTCCGATGTAGACGCTGCGCGGATCGACGTCCCCCGCCGCTTGAGTAGCCCCTTCGGCGATCTCGAGCGCGAGGTAACCGGCGAGCTCCGGCGCCAGCGGCACGCGCTTCGCCCCCACGACGACGAAGACGTCGTCGAGCGTCACGGACGATTCGAGCGTGCTCACTCGCCCCCCGGTGCGACGGGTGCAGACGGCGCCTTGCCCGGCGGGTCGCGCACCGGAACGCCGGCGCGAGCGAGGAAGCGCTTCGCCTCTTCGATCGAGTGGACGCCGTCGTGGAAAATGGACGCCGCGAGCACCGCGCTCGCCCCCCCTTCCACGAGCCCCGCCCGTAGGTCCTCGAGCGTCCCCACCCCCCCGCTCGCGATCACGGGGACGGGGACCGCCTCCGACACGGCGCGCGTCAGGGCGAGGTCGTAGCCGCTCCTCGTCCCATCCCGGTCCATGCTCGTGAGTAGAATCTCACCCGCGCCGTACGTCGCCATCTTCTCGGCCCAAGCTACGGCGTCCAGCCCCGTCGCGGTGCGGCCGCCGTGGATGAAGACCTCCCACCCGGCGCCCCCCTCGCCTTGCCTCCGCCTGGCGTCGATCGCGACGACGATCGCCTGCGCCCCCCACGCCTCCGCGCAGCGGCGCACCAGCTCCGGGTCGGTCACGGCGCTCGAGTTGATGCTCACCTTGTCGGCTCCCGCGGCCAGGAGAGCGCGTACGTCGTCCTCCGTCCGGACCCCCCCTCCCACCGTGAGCGGCGTGAAGGTCGCGTCTGCCGCGCGCGCTACGACGTCGAGCATCGCGCCGCGCCCTTCGTGGGATGCCGTGATGTCGAGTAGCGCTATTTCGTCCGCGCCGGCCTGATCGTAGCGGGCCGCGCATTCGACCACGTCCCCCGCATCACGAAGTGCAACGAAGCTGACCCCTTTGACGACGCGCCCGTCCTTCACGTCCAGGCACGGGATCACGCGCTTCGCGAGCATCGCCCCACGGGTTTAGCCCCGGCGGGAGCGTGCGTAAACTTTCCGAGCCCCGCGGGCGGCTCTTTCGCTCTTCGGGGGACGAACATCGAGCTTCTTCGACGCCGTTCGACCGTGCTGGGGCCTACTTGAGCCCCTGCGCGACCAGGCTCTCGTGTGTCTCGAGCAGCTTCTCGACAGAGGCGAGGTTGTTGTCGATCGACTCTTGAACGATCTGCGTCATGGCGGCGCTCGAGCCCTTGAGGGCGTCGTAATACCGCTGCCGCTCGGTCGAATGAACGATCGCGGGAGGGTACCCGGAGCGAAGGAGGAGCAGGTTCATGAACAGCCGCGCGACCTTTCCGCTGTCCGTCGCGAACGGGAAGACGCGCAGAAGGTCGTAGTGCGCGCGCGCGGCGAGCCGGATGGGGCTTCGTGTCCTGCGCGTCTCGGGATCGTTGACCCACTCGATGATCGCTCGAACCTTGTAGGTAATCTTGTCGGGGGGCGCGTACTCGTGAAAGTAGAGACGATGCTGGGGGATATCCTTCCGATATTTCACCGTCTTTAGATCGCCCTCCTCGGGGTGGAGGATGAGGTAGATCTTCTTCACCAGATCGACGGTGATAGGCTGTCGTTTCTTCGGTGCGTAGTCGCGAATGAAATGGAGCGCCTCGCGGTGGCGCCGGATCTCTTCGCAGGCGGGCTGCAGGCTCGAATCGGCGACGACCTGCGCCGTCGGGTCGACAGCCGTCCGGAGCTCCTGGAACGTGTAGACGACTCCTTCGAGAGCGCTGTCGTGATAGATCCACGACATGTCGAGATTCTCTCGATACTGTTCCTGAAATGAGGCCTCGGCTTTCGTCAGTCGGGTCTCGAGCAGCGCGGTTCGCTCTTCAATCGACAGGACCGGCTTCGGGGGCTCTGGTGCAGGTTGACGAGCCGGTTTCGCGTCGCGTGGCTGCGCGCTCGGCTTCTTCTTCGCAGTCGTCTTGGAAGGCATCGAGCCGAGGATCTCGCGCGGGCAGTCAACGACCAGGGCGAGGGGGGGCCCCCCTCAGGGCGCGCTAACCTAGTTGGCGCGGACGAGAAACGTCAAGCACGGCGAAGCCGAGAGGACGGGGTCGGCCATTCCCCCCGCGCGCGAGTCGCGCTAAAGGCAGCAAAGGCGGCCTCTATTCACTCACCGCTCCCCTCCTGAAATGCTCGTCCAGCTCACCGCGCGAAGCGTCGTTCTATTCGAGCGGATGGCGCTCGAATTGCAGCCCGGCTTCAACGTTTTGACGGGCGAAACCGGGGCCGGCAAGTCGATGATCATCGACGCGTTCGCCCTCGTCCTTGGGGGGCGGGCGCGTCCGGACATCGTGCGGACGGGGGAGTCGGAGGCGGAGGTCGAGGCGCTCTTCGAGATCGAGCCTGGGTCCAGGGTCGCCGCGAAGCTCGAGGCCGCGGGGGTGCCCTGCGCCTTCGAGGGGGGGAAGGGGGAGCTCGTCATCCGCAGGGTGGTGCAGGCCGGGGAGAGGAAAGATAAGAAAGCGGAGGCGCGGAGTCGGGCCTTCGTGAACGGGCGGCTGTGCACCGCGGCCCAACTCGCCGACCTCGCCGCGGATCTGTGCGACGTCTCGTCCCAGCACGAGAGCGTTAGCCTGACCGATCCCGCGACGCATATGGAGTACCTGGACGCCTTCGGGAAGCTCGGTGCGGCGCGCGATGCGCTCGGGGCAGAGGTCGACGCGCTCGGGACTATCGTGAAAGATCTCGCGGAGGCACGCGCCGCGGAGCGTGGACGCGTCGAGCGGGAGGACTTCCTCGCCTACCAGCTGCGAGAGCTCGCCGAGCTCGAGCCCAAGCTCGGCGAAGAGACTGAGCTCGAAAACGAGCGAGGACGCCTACGGCACGCGGGGCGCCTCGCAGAGGTCACTCGACGGGCCGCAGAGCGACTCTACGAGGGAGATGCGGCGATCTGCGACGAGCTGGCGCGGCTTAGCGCCGAGGTCGACGGGGCCTCCGAGCTCGATGCTTCGCTCGCGCCGATCGCTCGAACGCTGGAGTCGTCGCGCGCCGAGCTCGCCGATGCGGCGCGGGCGCTGGGCCGCTACGCCGAGGGGGTCGAGTCGAATCCCTCGCGCCTTGCCGAGGTCGAGGAACGGCTCTTCCGGCTACAGAAGCTCTTGCGAAAGCACGGGCCGACGACGGCCGAGCTCATCCAGCACCAAGAGACTCTGACGAAGGAGCTCGAGAAGATCAGCTCCGCCTCCGATCGCGCGGCGACGCTCGAGCGGGAGCGGGACGCCAAGCTTGCTCGCGTCGCCTCCTCTGCGCGCAGCCTCTCGAAGAAGAGGCGCGAAGCGGCGGACAAGCTCGCGGATGCGATCGGTCGCGAGCTCGCGGCCCTCGGAATGGGGCGCGCGCGGGTCGTCGTGGACGTGGCGCCGACGCCCAGTCCCAGCGCAGGGGACGCCCTCAATGTGGACGGCGCCCGGCTTCAACGAAGCGGCATCGACCGCGTCGAGTTCCTCATCGCACCGAACAAGGGGGAGGACCCGCGCCCGCTCAGGCGGATCGCGAGCGGCGGGGAGCTCTCCCGCGCGCTCTTGGCGTTGAAGCGGGTCCTCGCCGACCGTGGCCCCGCGGGTCTGTACGTCTTCGACGAGGTGGACGCCGGCGTGGGGGGGGCGATCGCCGAGGTGATCGGTCGCGCCATCGCGGACATCGCAAAGCACCGGCAGGTGCTGTGCATCACGCACCTCCCGCAGATCGCTGCCCTCGCGACGACGCAGTTCGTGGTGGGCAAGTCGGAGTCGAAGGGGCGTACGAACAGCACCGTTCGCAAGCTCCGGGAGGAAGAGCGGATCGAGGAGCTCGCCCGGATGATCGGCGGAGTGAAAGTCGGCGACGCCGCGCGGCGTGCTGCCGAGGAGCTGGTGCGCGCCCGTTCTCACGGGTAGCGGCGCTACCGCGGCGCTCAGACCGCGAAGACGGCCGCGATGTTCTCGCTCATTCGAAGCGGCTTCCCCCGCCGCGTGAGGACCTCGCTCCCGTTCCTCGTGACGACGACGGTATGCTCGAACTGCGCGGAGAGCGAGCCATCCGCCGTCGTGACGGTCCATTTGTCGTCGGGGTCCACTTCGACCTCGAAGCGACCGACGTTGACCATCGGCTCAATCGTGAAGACCATCCCCGCCTTCAGTCGCTCGCCGGTCCCGCGCTTGCCGTAGTGCTTCACCTGCGGTGGCTCGTGGAACTTGCGCCCGATCCCGTGTCCGACGAAGTCACGGACGACGCTGCACCCCTGAGCCTCCACGTACTCCTGGATCGCCGCGCCGATGTCCCCGAGGCGAGCCCCGTCTTTCACCTCGGCGATCCCGATTTCGAGCGCCTTGCGCGAGGTCTCGACGACGAGGCGCGCCTCCGGGCTGGGGGTGCCGATGTAGAAGGTGGCCGACGTGTCGCCGTAGAAGCCCTTGAACATCGTCGTCACGTCGACATTGATGATGTCCCCGTCTTTCAGCATCCGAGGCCCCGGGATTCCGTGGCAAACGACCTCGTTGACCGAGGTGCAGACGCTCTTCGGGAAGCCGTGGTAGTTCAGCGGCGCGGGGTAGGCGCCCCGACGGATCGTGTCTTCGTGAACGAGGACATTGATCTCCTCGGTGGTCATCCCCGCGCGAATGCGCTCCCCGACGAGGAGAAGCGTCTCCGCCGCCATCTCGCAGGCGACGCGAAGCCCCTCGATTTCCCGGGCGCTCTTGATTTCGACCGACATCCCGCCGCTAGGTTTACGTCAGAAATATCGCCATCGCTAGCCGGGGGACGACGAAGCCCATCCGAAGCGTCACTTCACTTCGTCGAGGATGACGGCCTCTTTCACGGCCGCGACGACGTCGGCCCCGTCCGCAGAGGCGTGAAAGTGGATCTCCCGCTCTCCGTCGGGGCGGGCGAATGCCTTCGCGAAGATCACGAGCGTCTTGCCGACGAGCTGCCCTTCCATGCTCTTGACGATCCCCAGCGAAGGGCTCGTCTTGTCGATACGCACGGTGAACTCGTCTCCGACAGGGCGCTTCCCCGCGACGCGTTCGACCGTCTTGAAGCTGAGCTGGTACGAGCGAACGCCTGAGCCGCTCTCTCCCGTGACCGTTTGGACGCGCGCGCGGACGACGACATCGGCGCTCTGGGCACGGGCACGGAGCCGGAGGTCGTTCTTAGGACTCTCGTAGTTCTCGAGCTCGAGGCCAACGGCGTGCGGCTCGATCGTGTCGTCGAACGAATCGGCCGCGGGGCCGCCGTAGGCCGGAAGCGACGAGGTCGGCGCGCTACCGGCGGGCGTCGAGGGGCCACACCCGATGGGGACGCATGCGACCGCGACCGCGATCAGCGACGCCAGGGACCATCGGAGGGGAGCGGGAAAGTGGACGGCCGGCGGCATCGGAGGGACAAACATCGGAAGGGACAGCTCTACCCGAGGGGATGCTCGGGCGCCAGCAAACGACCCCAGGCAGTGGCGGACCGTGTCAGGTCTTTCTGCGTCCCGCGCGGGACTGGCACGGGGCCGTTATCGGCATAAAACGTGTGTTACAAGGAGACTCCAATGCACCGCACGCAAGGCATCCTCTTGGGGACGCTGATTGCCGTCAGCGTCGTCGTCGCGATTCCCCCCCTCCTTCAGGAGTCCAGCGGCGTAGCGCGCGCAGACGGGGCTGCTGTCGATGCACCCACCGTCTCAACGCTGGCGCCGATGCGCGACGGGTTCAAGTGGGGCATCACGCACCTTGATGTGATCACCGCCTTCAACAAGCCGGGCGGGGTCTTCGATCAGGACTTCGACCCGCTCCTTCGCCGCGCGCAACCCGGCGTTCAGCAGCAGGCGCTCGAAGCCGATCGCGACAACAAGAAGGCCGCGATCGAACGGAGCTATCTCCGGTTCGTGACCCCCACCGGCTACGACTCGACCGGGATCAAAGGCGAGTACACGTACGGCAACAACGAGGCGATCGTGTTTGTCGAGCGCCAGGCGAAGAAGCGCTACTTCTTCTTCATGGGGGCGGAGCCCAACGAGCGGCTCTGGAAGATCTACGACGAGATTCCGCTCTCGGAGGCGGGGCCGCTCGGCAAGACGTTCACGGAAGCGGTCAATCGCGTGCAGGGGATCCTCGGCGTCGCCGGGCGCGCGCGGCCTCAAGACCCCGCGAGTGGGATCGATTTCATGACGGTCGATTGGCAGGACGGGCAGACGCACCTGCGAGTTATCGATCGGGGGAAGAACCTCGTCGGAGTCGTTCTCGAGGAGCGGGCGACGTTGAACGCTCTGCCCCAGCTTCGTGCGAACAAAGCGGAGGATCCGATGGCGATGGACCCGTCGATCGCGGCCGCAACGCGCGGTTCGATCAGCGATCCGAGCCACCTCGGGACGGCTCCTTCGGCGAGTGCTTCGGCGAAGAAGAAGAAGTAGCTCTCAAACCCTCTCGGCCCCAGCGGGGACGAGCCAGCCGGTCGTGACCTTGAGCGTCAGCTTCGGTGCCACCGAGGCGAAGGCTGGCTCGAGCAATCGATCGCGCGTGAGTGACGCTCCCGGACAGCCCGCGCAGGTGCCCGCGAGGTGCACGTGGACCTCGTCGACTCCGACCGCCACGAGGTACATCTCCCCCCCGTCCGCGTGGACGAGAGGCGCGAGGATCTCGCGGCACATCTTCAGGATTAGCTCTTTAGGTGCCGCGTCCATCCCGAGGGAGCGACGGTATCACACGTCGCCCCCACCTCGCGCGCGGCCCCCGCTCCCGCCGCTATCCTGGCGGTGGCTTTTGTCGGCGAATGGGCCCGTGGGAGCGAACCGGTCCGTCCCGAGGCAGAGCCCGCACCGTCGAGTGCGAGTCGGAGGGTTGATGCGTGCGTCCCACACGGCCCTTCACTCGATGGCTTTCCGCCCCCGCCGCGAGGCCCCCTCCACCGGGATAGAGGTTCCCGCGAGCGTTTCGCCGTATAGTATTTGATCGTGCGGGCGAGTCGTTGCCCGCGTCCCCCGCAAAGCGCTCGGTGCATCACCGCGCGAGGAGGTTCGAGGTGGCGAGGTACCGTCTCCGCTTTCTGCTTCAGGAGTTCGATCTGTCCCGGGGGGCGACACTGATCGGACGGAGCTCGGAGTGCCAGGTCACGATCGAGGATCCGTTAGTCTCGCGGCAGCACGCCCGCATCGTTATCGATGGCGATGATGCGCTGCTGGAGGACCTTGGCAGTCGCAATGGCGTGAAGCTCAACGGGGCGCCGATCAAGAAGCCGACGCCCCTCAAGGATGGGGATCGCCTACGGATCGGGACGCAGGAGCTCGTGTTCTGCCGCGTCGAGGCAGCGGCAACGCTCAACTCGAAGACCACTGGATTCCTCCGACACTGCACGATCTGCCGTCTCCCCTACCCGAAGGAGATGGTCGCGTGTCCGAACTGTGGATCTAGCGAGCAAGCGGAGGAAGAGACGCTGAGTGGCCAGTTTGGGTCAACCTCTCAGGGGACATGGAGCGTCCAACTGCTGATCGAGGTGCTCGAGAAGGCGCTCGTCATGGGGCGAACCGCCGACGCCGAGCGAATCCTTCGACGGGCGACGGCGCAGGTCGAGGAGCGGCTCCTCGGTGGCGAGCGGGTGCAGCCGCAGCAGCTTCAGGCCCTCTCGATGGCAGCTGCGAAGATGAGCCTCGATCTAGGGGACGCGACTTGGGGGTCTTGGGTGGCCCAGATTCATCGGCGCATGTCCACTGTTCCTGCGGCCCCAGTGGTGGATTCGCTCGCCGGGCTCGTCGCGCGATTTCCCGAGGAGATTGGCGCCGCGCTCAACGATCTGGCGACGCACTGCCGCGGGGTGGGGGGCCTATCCGAGGAGGACACGCGCAGCTTGGCGCGCCTTGAGCAGCTACGCGCCGGGGCGAGCAGCTATCGAAGCGAGCTTTCCTAAATCGCGGCCGCTCGCGTTACATTGGAGCGAACTCTTGCCGCTCATGCGCACGGAAAGGTAAGAGTCTTGGGTAGTCATGAACGCTCTCGCCCGGAGAGGCTGGCCGTCACGCGTCCGCGTCCCCAGCGGCGCTGGGCGGGTGTGACCGCATGCGCTGGCGCCTTCGCTATCTGCAGCACGACCTAGAGCTCAGCGAGGGCCAGTTCGCTGTCGGGCGGAACGCTACCTGCCAGCTGTCGCTCGATGACCCGCTGGTGTCGCGCCGGCACGCCCTGCTGACGGTGACCAACGATGGGGTCACGATCGAGGATCTGCAGAGCCGGAACGGCGTTCTGGTGAACGGAAAGCGGATCGGTGGCCGAGTCGATCTACAGGTAGGAGACCGGATCCTCATCGGCGCCCAGGAGCTCACGCTCCTTCAGGGGCGGGCCGTCACCAGCCGGGACCATCAGACCACGGGGGGTGCAGCGAAGATGACGCTGCCGAAGCTGGAGGCAGCGCTCAGGATCCCGAGCGAGGTCCCCGGGTCGAGCCCCTCGTCGGCCCCTCCGCTCGAGGGGAGCTCCTCCGAGATCGACCCGAGCATGGTGCGTCGCGCGGACGCGTTCAGGCTTCTGGGCGGCGTCGCCGAGAAGGCGCTCGCGATGGGGCGAGCCGTGGAAGCCGAGCGTCTTCTTGCGTCACCGCTCGCCGATGTCATCGAGGCGAGTCGCGCGGGGCGCAAGCTCCCGAGCGGGTTGGTCGATCAAGCGGCGAGGTTCTCCTCGAAGCTCGCGACCGCGACGAGCAAGGGGGCCTGGGCGGACTACGTGATCGAGCTCTACGCAGCGCAGGGGCGCCCCTGTCCGGCGTCGGTGATCGACGAGCTCTACATCGCGATGAGGAAGGTCGCGACGGTCGACGTCAATCGTCTCCGCGAGTACCTCGCCCAGCTCCGGACGAAGCTGGGCTCGTTTGGTCCTGCGGAGCGCTTTCTGTTTCAGCGGCTCGAGGGGCTCGAGCGGCTCGCGGCGCTTCGTTAGCACCGCTCGCGACGCTCACGGCGCCGCTCTCGTTGAACGCTTGCCAGGCCAGGTTCGACCGCGCCGCGTCGGCGATCGCCTCGCGCAGCTCGTCGTCCTTCACGCGAGAGATTGCGCGCGAAACCTGCGAATCGAGCTCGATGGGGCGAGGGACCTTCGTCGTGCGAAGCTCGGTCGCGTGCTCCGGGGGCTCGATCGTTCCGACTCGGAATCGCAGGGCGCGGACGCCGACTCCCGCCGCGCGCAACCGAGCGACCAGCGCATCGGAAAGCAGTGAGAGCTCGCTCGCCCAGACGCTGGTGGCCGCGCGCACGATGAGGACGCCGTTCTCGACGGCCACCGGCCGCGTCCGTTCGGCGATTCGAGCTCCGACCGCCGCGGCCCAGACATGCGGAGGAATCGGGGCGCGGTTCGGAGCAAAGCGGTCTTCCCCAGAGCGCGCGAGCACCTGTTGGAGCGCCTCGGGGGCGAACATTCTCTTGCGGCGGCGTCGCGCCATGACAGCGGGGGACCGTAGCAGCCCCTTGGGGCTCTCGGCCATGCTCGCCCCCGTCACCTCTCGCCGGGCCGCAGGAGCGAGAGATCCCCCTCCGGCGAGGCGGCATCAAACACGGCGCCGCGCCGGTCGGCAGTCCCGGCGTGCATCGTGCCGTCCGCGAGGAGGAGGAGGTACGCCTCGCCCGGCTCGGGCGCGGTCGCAAGATCGGGGACAATGTAGACGACTGCGGCGTGCGCCCGCGCCGGGGGCGCGGGCGGGATGCGGCAGCGGGCGGCGACGCTCCCGGAACGGTCTTCCGACGCGCACCGGGCGAGGGCACGCTTGTCCGGCTCCCCGGTAGGCGCGCGCCCGACGGCGAGCGCGGCGGCGCCGCGGACCGCGTCGCTCGGATCTTCGGTGAGAAGTCGGCGCTCAATCCCTCCATCCGCACAACGGGCGTGGGCGATGGATAGGGCGGCGAGCGACGCGGCGCGGACGAGCGCCCGCACGTCCCTGAGGGGTGCGCATAGAACGGCGGCCGCGACGGGGTCGTGCAGTCGGCCGACGATGCGCCCGATGGCGCTTGCGGCGTCGATCGCTTCGTCGGCTGCGCCGCGGGTCAGTGCAGCGAGCCCGGGAATGTCGCTCTTGTCGCCTATCGTTCCGAGAGTCCATGCGGCTTGGGCCCGAACGGTGGCGTCGTGGTGTGCGAGAAGAGCGCGGGTGATGTCCCGCGCTTGCGGATCGTCCGCGTGAGCTGACAGGAGAGTGGCAGCGGTTCGAGCGTCGTCGACGTCGGGGCTCACGGCGAGGGAGGCGAGCGCGTTGAGGGCGGCGGGGACGCGCGCTCGACCCAAGGCACCGGCGATGGCGTCGCGCTCCGGACCCGCGGCGAGATCGAGCTCGTGTCTCAGCCGAGTGAGCGCCCCGTCGGAGGGGACGCGCGCGAGCATCCCGCTGAGCGCGGCGAGCACGGCGCCGCGATCGACCTCTGCGGCGTCGAGCTTCGCAAGGATCGCGTCGCGCGCGTGGGCATCCCCCGCCTCGGCCAGCGCCACCGCGGCATGCAGTCGCACGCCCGGGTCGGGATCGCCGAGCGCATCGATGAGTGGATCGAGATCCTCCGGTCTCGTTGCCGCTGCGGGACCGAGGGTGCCAATCGCGTCGATGGCCGCGAGCCTCACGACGGCCCCCTTTGCGCGTGCCAACCCCGCCAGGACTGGCGCTGCGCGCGCGGCCCCCGTTCGGCCGAAGAGACGCGCGATCGAGGCGCGCTCGTTCGGTCCAAGGCGTGCGTCGCGCAACGCAGCTGTCAGCGGCTCGACCGCGCGCCCGTCCGGGGTTGCGGGGTCCAGGAGCGCTCCCGCTGCGTCGAGCGCCTGATCGCGAACGAGCGGGCTCGAGTCCGCCGTGAATTCGAGCACGACGGGGAGCGAGTCGCTCGTTCCCGCGCCGGCGAGCGCGTGGAGCGCGGCGGCGGGGGGGAGCGCACCGCGCCTCATGGCGAGGACGATCGCCGGAGCCTGGGCCCGCGCGTGAAGCTCGCCGAGTATCCACGCTTCGCTCGTCGCCGCTGACGGACCCGACGGCCGCTCGAGCGCGGATGCCACCTCGGGGATAGCCGCGGCGCCCGCGGATACGAGCGCCTCGCGCGCCGGCGTGCGCTCGAGCCCCCCGCCGGAGTCGTCCCCCTGCCCGAGCGTCCCTACGAGCGCATGTACTGCGGCCGCGGTCCCGATCCGCCCGAGCGCAGCGATGGCGGCTTGCCGCAGGGCGGGGTTGCGATCGATGGCGAGCGGCGCAACGGAGTCGACGGCGTCCGTCGCGCGGAGCTTTCCCAGGGCGGCGACGGCTTCGAGGCGAACGTCGACGACGTTGTCGCGCAGCTGCAGTAGCAGCGCTTGCGTCGCGCGCGGATCGCCCAGATCCCCGAGCGCGCGCGCGACCGCGCCCCGGACGTCCGGCACCGAGTCCTCCACCTTGCCCACGAGTGGGACGACCGCGCGATCGTCGCCGAGTCTCGCGAGGGAGCGAACGATCACCGTGCGCACTCCAGGGCTGGGGTCATCGAGCTTCCCGAGCAGGGGGGGGACCGCGTCGGGGACGCCCACGTAGGCGCCGAGCGCCGTGGCCGCGGCCGTGCGTACCGCGATCTCCGCGTCACCGAGGGCGCGCGAGAGGGCGGGGACGGCGTGCGGATCGGGGAGAGCGCGCGCCACCTCGCACGCTTCGGTGCGAAGGGCCGGTATGGGGCCGTTGATCCAAGGGAGAACGGCTGCCGTTGCCGCGGCCACGCGCAGATGGATGGCGGAGTCGGCCGCGGCGACCCGGACCTCGGGGTCCACGTCTTCGAGCGCGCGGAGGATCAGCGGCGTGGCGCGCGCCGGACCGAGAGACGCGATTTCCCGGGCGCCGGATCGTCTGGTCGCCGGATCCGCCGAGGCGAGCTTGTGCTCGATTCGCTCGGGGACGTCGGGCCAGACGAGCGCGTCCGAGCGCGATCCCGCGAGCATCGACGCTGCGGCGAGTCCGAGGATCGCGGGGGCACGCACGACAGAGACCCTACCAACGCCGCGAGGATGGAGCACGCGGAGATGCGCTAGGCCAGCCCGCTCCGACGTCTTGCGATCCAGTGCCCCCCGAGCGCTGCGGCCGCGAGGAGCGCCCACGCCCACGGTGGAGCGAGCGGGACCACGTGCCGCTCGGCGCTCACGACCGTTGCCTTCGGGAACGGGATCTCGGCCGCGTCGCTCGCGAACGCGAACTTCCCGCCCGTCGCCGATGCGAGAGCGCGGAGGCGATCCGGGTCCGGCCTCGAGTCGGCCCACTCGTCTCCTCCGGCCTCACACGCGAAGTCTCGTCTGGTGCTCGAGCCCGTGCCGACGCGGAGGCGCGCCGTGTAGCCGCCGGCGGCGAGCGGTGGAAGCGGAAAGTCGAGCGTCGTGTCCTCCGGGGAGGCGCGCTTCGCTTCGAAGTGAAGCGGCTGCGCACCGCTCGAGCGGTCGATCTGCATCACGTCGATCGAGATCGGCTCGTTCGGCGCTCCGCTCGCTGCGGGGAGCACCTGCGCGCGAAGCGTGGAAGGGAGCCCCGCCGTGCAGGCCCCGGAGGAAGACCGATTCGCGCCTCGTGCGTCATCGCCGTTCACGATCTCGATCTGCGCTGGCTCGAAGCGAGGATCGCGCATCAACCAGCCGAGGAGGCCATCCCACAGCGCGCCGTGACCCCGTCCCGCGGTGCGCGCGCCGAGCTCGGAGAACTTCAGCGTCCAGAGCGAGTCGATTCCGAGGGCAATCGATCGGCCGTCCCCTTCGTCGCCGATGGCGAGGACGGGCATCGGTGCGCCGCGCTTCGTCGTGCGCGTCGGGTGGGTCCAGAGGACGACTCCACCGGGGCGCACGTCACCGAGCACGTTGGTGCCGGCCATCTGCGGGAGATCTTCGCCGACGACATCGCGCAGTGGCTTCAGGAGAGGGGCGGCGTGCCCTTGGTCGGTCCACCGAGGGACGAACGGTGTCGCGTCGTCGGCCGTGGCGCCGCGCGACTCATCGAGCTCCACGGGGAGCACCGTCGCGATCGGGGTCCCTGCGTAGCCGCCTCTCAGGAAGGCGGTCGGCCCGCCGACCATGATGAGCCCCCCGCCGCTCTTCACGTACTTCGCGAGCGCGCCCAGGTGCTGGGAGAGTCGGTATTCGTTCGCGTCGATGTCCTGCAAGACGACGGCGTCGAACGAAGGAAGGTGCTCGGTGAACAGCTCGTCGACCGGAAACGGGATGAGCGCCAGCTCGTCGTCCGTGGCGTTCGCTACGTCCGAGGTGGTCCGAAGGATGAAGAAGGCGACGATGTCGAGCGAGGCGTCGCTCTTCAACCACATCCGGAGCTCGCGGACGTCGTTCGTTGGCCGGCCGGCGACGTGAAGGACGCGAACGCGCTCGCGGGAGACGTTGAACGTGAGGAGGCGGCGATCGTTCTCCGGGATGGTGTCGCCGCTGGGGGGCGTAATCGCGACCTCGAGAATCCGAGCTCCGGCGCGCTCCATCGTCACCGTGAGATCGACCGTGGCTTTCCCGTCTTTCACGTGCGCGAGGCCGCTCGCGAGGAGCGCGGGGGGGCCGTCGTCGCGGAGCTCGCGCGCCGTCACGGTCAGCTCGTCGCACGAGAGCCCGCCGCTGCAGCCGATCTCCACGCGAAGGGGCATCGGGACGTGGGCGACGGCGGCGCCCGCGGCGGCGACGTGGCGTACGCTGGCGTCGGGGGGGGACGAGCGGCTCGTCGCGATCGTGTTGATGGGGACGTGGAGCTCCGCACCGAGAGCGCGAAGGGAGTCCTCCGAGGCCCCTTCGGCCGGGTCATCGAGGCGGCCGTCGCTGACGACGACGACGGAAGCGGGGTGCTCGTCAGGGGAGCTCGCGAGGGCGTTGAGCGCCGTGGCGAGGTCGCTCCTGGGGGCTCTCGCGTCCGACGGGCGGGGCTTGCCGGTGGAGGACACACCGTCGGCGGTCTCGAGCGGACGAGGGGCGCCGTCGCCGAACCCGAGGACGAGCAGGCGCGCGTCGTGGGCGTTCTTCTCGAGCGAAGCCAGCGCCTTGTCTCGTTCGGCGAGGCGCGCGCCGCCGTTGTCTCCGGGGAGCGCCATCGAGCGAGACGTGTCCGCGAGCACCACGACGCGCGCCCCGACGACGCTCTCGCGCGCGGCGATCTTCACCGGTCTGAGGACGGCAAAGAGGAGCGCCGCCACCGCGACGACCCCCGTCCCGACGATGAGAGCCCCCCCGCGTTCCCGCCTCCGCATCTCCACCAGGAGAAGGGCGAAGCTCGCCAGCGCGAGCGCGCACGCAAGCACGACCGCCCACATCGGGAGATCGGACGTCGGCGCGAAACGGGTCGTCGGCATTGCGCGGGGGCGGGTTGCGGGGTTGGCTAATAGGGAGATGCGGGGGCGAGCGAGCGCTTCCGCATGAGGAAGGGGGCGTGGACCTGGTCGTCTTTGTAGTTCGAGCAGAGGACGTACATCGCGATGTTCACCGCGAGGCGGATCGCGTGCTCGCGCTGGACGTCGCCCCCGGGGACGACCGGAGCCTCCCAGAGGCCCGGTCTCCCGGCGAGCGCGCCGCCGAGGTCGTTCGAGGTGAAGATGACCTGCGCCGCGCCGCCGCGGACGACGGCATCGAGCGTCTTGGGCCCGAGGACGCGCCCCTCGGCGCGGTGCAGGAGATAGAACGACTTGAAGATGACGTGCTCCGGCCGCAGAGGGATCGGGGTCGAGTCGGGGAGGACACGCTCGATCTGTTGCCGCGCCGTCCGGCCGAAGGGGCTCGGCTCTCCGTCGTTTCCGGCCCCCGAGTCGTCCACGACCATCACGCCGCCGAGGGCGAAGAAACGACGCAGGCCGCTGACCTCGCCGGGGGTGAGGTCGGTGACCGCCTGGTCACCGCTGAAGTAGAGGAACGGGGCGTTCGTGATCGCCGGCTCGTCGGCGTGAACGACCGACGGGGTTGCCCGCGCCGGGGCGCTCGTGCGCTGCGCGAGCTCGGACGACCAGCGCCCCGGGGCTGAAGGGTGTCCGGCGTGCGTGATTCCGCCGGCGAGGAGGATGCGCGGGTCGAACGCCCCCTTGTCGCCGAACGCGCGCGCGGGGCGAGGCAGCCCGATCACGAGCGTCGCGGACGCGACGGACGCGATGAACGCGAGCCCAGCGAAGATCCTGTCAGTCAAAGTCGTCCACCCTCCATACACCCCCCTCGCGCTTGAGCCGCACGTGGTGTCCCCCCGGGACGGCGATGCTCGCGGTGTCGCCGGCGATCGTCACGGGGAGCGTCTCCGGACGATCGAGACCCGAGACGAGCCCGCGAAGATCTCGCTCGACCGCGGCGCGGGTGGCGGGTGACAGGACGCGCATCAGGCCCGCGTAGCTCCGGCGCGCGAGGACGCGGCGGAGCTGATCGAGAGCCTCCTCGGGGGTCCGCGCTCCACCCGGGAGAGCGCCGGCGCTCGTGACGTAGAACTTGCCGTTCTGCAAGTCGAGCGCCGCTTCCTCGCCGTCGGCGAAGCGTAGGCGCGCCGTGGCTTCGACGCGCACGTCCTTCGCAGCGAGTGCGCTCCCTTCCTCGGCTAGCTCGCGTCGAAGGTCGGTCACGATGGCGCGAACGTCGTCGCGAGAGCGCTCTTTTCGCGCGCTGTCGGTCATCATGGCGTAGATGGCGTCGGCGTCCCCTCGGGCCGCCGCGCGCCCGAAGGCGTCGGCGGCCACTTTCGGGTCAGGCACCGTGGGGCTTGCGCACGCGGCCGCAAGCAGCCCGAGCGCCGTGGGCGCCCACTGCCATCGACGACGCCGCAGCCGTGCCGCGGACGTGCCGTCGGTGGGCGCCGGTCGAATCATCCGGTCACCTTAGCCGAGTCGCGCGCACCCTGACGACCCCGAGCGAGGGAGCTAGCTCTGCGGCCGTCGCGAGGCGCCGTCGCTGGCGAACGCGACGTCGAGCCCGTATACCTCGCGGAGCAGGTCCGCTTTCGCCAGCACGGTCCACTCTTCGAGCTCGCGGTCGTCGCGCCCGAGCACGTGAAGCACGACGCGTCGCTTCGCCGTATCGACGGAGGCCTGCACCCCGTCGACCTTGCCGAGGTGCTCGCGGTCGAGCGCGTCGGCGATCCGGAGAATCGCGGCGAGCCCGCGGACCTTGCCGCGCGCGTCCTTGTCGAGGTCGCGGAAGTTCGGGTGGCTCGGGTCGGGGGTGCTCTTGCGGTGGTATCGGGCGACGTTGGCGACGATCGCCCGTTCGTCCGGGGTGAGCCCCATGATGTCGGAGTGGAGGATCAGGTAGTAGCTGTGCTTGTGGTGGCCGTCGTAGCGGACGAAGTCGCCGACGTCGTGGAGCATCGCGGCGGCGCGGAGGAGGAGGCGGTCGCGGTCTCCCATGGCGTGCACGTCGCGCAGATCGTCGAAGAGCTGCCCCGCGAGGTTCTGCACGAGCGTGCCGTGCGCTTCGTCGAACTGGTACCGGCGCCCTAGCCGAGCGCACGCCGCGAGCACCGTCTGCGCCTCGCCTGCGGCGTCCCAGATGTTGAAGTACTTGTCGACGAGCTCTTCGAGGATCCCTTCTTTGAGCCCCACGCCGGGGGCGATGATCGTCCCGACCTTGAAGATGTCGGCGATGCGGAGAAAGATCGCGGTGGCGGGGACGATCGTGTCGGCGCGGTCGGGGCGAAGCGCGTAGGCGTCTTTCCGCTCGGCTGCGGTCATCGGGCAGAGCTTGGCGAAGAGCGTGCGGGCGGCGGCGACGTCGATCGCGCGGGCCACGCCTGCCCATCCCCCCTTGAGCGGGCAGAGATCGGCGAGGGTTTCGATGTTCCCCCCCGTGCCGATGAGGATCTGGATGGCGCCGCGCGCGAGGTGAGGGCGGGCCTCGGCGAGCGAGCGGTCGATCTGCTCGCCCATCAGCTTCGCGCGGGCTCGGTCGATCGAGCCGTTCCCCTTGAGGAAGGTTTCGATGACCCGGACGGTGCCGAGCGGAAGCGAGATCGAGAAGGCGCCTTCTCCCCGATCGACGAGCGTGAGCTCCGTCGACCCCCCGCCGACGTCGACGAGGAGCGCGCGCTTGTCGGCAATCTTGAGGCGTCGGGTGACCGCGAGCTGGATGAGGCGCGCTTCTTCGACCCCCTCGATGACCTCCAGCTCGACCCCCGCCTCGCGCCGGGCTCGCTCGATGAACGTGCCTCCATTGGAAGCCTCGCGCACCGCGCTCGTCGCGGTCGCGCGGTAGGCGACCACCTTCGCGTCGTCCATCGCCTGCCGGAACTCGCGCAGCGACGCGCAGGCCTGGCCGATCGTCGCGGGGGCGAGCTTTCCGGTGAGAAAGACCTCGCTCCCCAGGCGCACCGGCGCGCGCATGCTGGCGATGTCCTCCCATGTGGGGGCTTCGCCCGGGATAAGCGCCAGCTGCGACGTCCGCCCGGGAGCGGACGCCTCGACGATGCGTAGGCGGAGCGCGTTGGACCCGACGTCGATCGCAGCGAAGCGCGGCATCTCTAGGTCTCAACCTAACGGTGCGATCGAAGGTACGCTAGCGCACATGCGCTTGGTCCATCGGATCGTCACCATCGCCTTCCCCCTCTGGGCCGGCTCCGGCGTCGCCGCCGGGTGCGCCAGCGACCCCCCCCACGCGCCCCACGTGATGCACCCGATCCCGGAAGAGCGCGCGCGGGAGCTGATCGCGCGGACATTCCAGGCGGCCGGCGTGGCGACCGAGCTGGACCGGTTCGTTCACGTCGGCAGGGACGAGAGGCGCGTGCGGCTCGAGGTCGCCGCCGCGGGACACAAGTTCGGGGTGGCCTACCTGACCGACGACGACTGGCAGAAGGCGGGGGACGCGCTGCCGCCGCACAGCACGAACGGGCAGCTCGTCCTGGCGACGGGGGAGGGGGGGACGAAGATCCTCTGCCTGTTCGCCGCCGACTACGCCGAGGACGACCAGACCGGGGACGAGCGATCGGCCACTACGATCGCTGCCGATCGCCGGCTCGAGAGGGACGTGAGGGACTTTCTCCACCGCGCCGAGGAGCAGTCGTGGAAGTGACGAACAGCGATCCTGAGAAGAGCGCCCGTCGCGCGCTCCTCGTGGCGGGGGGGGCGAGCGTGCTCGGCGTCGCGATCGCAGGCACCGTGAGCCGGACGGCGGGCGGGGTCTTCCTCGTGCTCGGCTGGCTGACGTTCGTGTACGCGCTGCACTCGTTCGGACGAGCGGGGTCGGCTTAGGCGCTCCCGAACGTCGCCTAGAGCTCGCTGCGTAGTACCGCGATCCCGATGTCCGATCCGAGCTTCGGCAGGCGCGCCGCGACCCAGCCGAAGTCGCGGTCGGTGATCGTGAGCGTCCCGTGCGCGCGCCCTGCGGCGGTCTTCGCCACCGGATCGAGATGGGCGATCGCGTCCTCGTTCACATGGGGAGTCTGCGGGGCGCCGTAGACGCCGCTCTTGTCGAACACCATCACGTACAAGACAGGCAGCTTCGCGTTCCCTTGCGCCTGCGAGAGGTCGTGCTGAAGCTGCTCCTGAAGGTGATAGGCGAAGCGGCGGAAGGTCCACCCCGTGAGGAGGATCCCCGCGACCGAGCCGTCGTCTTTCTTGATCGGGACGGCGGCGAGCCAGTCCTTGTCCGGGCCCGACGGGAGGGGGGGGCCGGGGAATGCGCCGGTGGTCGTGACGTAGCTCCCCGCCTCGGCCTTCGCCAGACCTGGAAACAAAGGGAGGAGCGCCGTGCCGGCCATCGCGTCCTCCTCGAGGTCGTTGCGGATGGCGATTCCTTGCGCGTCGGCGACGGCGAAGAAGGTCGACTTGGCGATGGTGAGGTCCGGGACCTCGCGTCGCATCCGGACGAGGGCCGCGCGGACGGCGCGTAGATCCTGATGCGCGTCGGCACCGTTCGCCCAGAGCGAGGAGAGCTTCCCCGCGCCGAGCGGCAAGCCGCGCTCGATCTGGCCGACGTCCGCGTCGGCGATCGCGACGAGCGCGTCGACGTTCGCGTTCGCCTCTTTCTCGCTCAGCTTCGCCTTGTCGGTGCACGCGACCGCGGACATCGCCGCGAGCACCACCAACACAGCCCCACTTCGCCGGAGTCTCATCGCCATCGCCCGCACAAGCTAACCCTTCGACACCGACGGACGCCATTGTCTTGGAGCCCTCGCGACCCCTCGCGCGGGCATCCCAAACGGAGCGCCGTGTGTTAGAAACTCGAGCGCCCGCGCGGGTGAGCCGAAGTGGCGGAATGGCAGACGCAGCGGATTCAAAATCCGCCGTCCGAAAGGGCGTGAGGGTTCGAGTCCCTCCTTCGGTACTGCGCTCTCGCGTTGACGCTTCTCGATCGATTCCAAAGGAGCATCGAGCCATGTCGAGCTTCCGCACCTCGCTCTCGCAACTCTCCGGCGCGCTGGCCGCCGGTGTCCTCGAGGCGGTTCGCGCCTCGTCGCTGGAAGAGATCCTCGCCGAGGTGGTGCGAGGACGAGGCGGGGGAGGGGGCGGCGCGCGACCGTCGGCGGGTGCCTCGGAGGGGGAGTCGAGCCGGGCGCCTGGCAGGCGTCGCCGTCGGGCCGGAAGGAAGAAGAGCGCCGCCCGGCCGAAGCGGGCGCGGCCCCGGCCCTCGAAAGAGGTCCGAAGGGGGGGCGCCGGGGCCGCCAGGAGCGCCAAGACGGCCAAGGGGGAGGGGGAGGGGAAGGGGAAGCGGTCGGCTAAGCGGACGGCGAAGGAGAGGGGTAAGGGGAGGGGTAAGGGGACGGCTAGAGGGAGGGGTAGGAGCAGGGACCGGGGGAGGGGAAAGAGGAAGGGGAAGCCGGCGGGCTGAAAGACGTTGGCGACGCTCTCGCCCGCGTGCTAGGCAATGCTCCCCTTGTCGCCCGGATTGCCGGGCCAGACCGGGGAAGAGGATCTTCGAATGCCGAGTGAAGCGATTCAGTGCAAGCCGCTCGAAGTGGTCGTCAGCGACCGCGGGATCGAGCGCGCGATCAAGATGCTCAAGCGGAAGCTCGCCTCGGAAGGGGTGCTCCGCGAGCTGAAGATGCGCCGCCACTACATGAAGCCGAGCGTGAAGCGCCGGAAGAAGCAGGCGGAAGCG
>JBKQKP010000287.1:0-9992 GCA_052147435.1 Polyangiaceae bacterium
TCGTAGCTCTCTCGTGCACGGGCCCCGCTCCGGCCCAGCCGCCACCCGTGCCGGTTGCTCACGCACCCCCCGCCCTGCCTGCGGGGCGGGGGGCCGGGGGGGTGGGGTTGCCTCCAGCGCCGACGCCCGCTGCCCCCGCGCGGGACGAGAAGCGCGCGCTCCTCCGGTTCGAGCTCAGCGGTCGAAAGTTCCCGATTCCGCTCGTCCACGTCAGCGTGGCTGGGAAGCCTACCTGGATGTTCGTCGATACTGGGTCGGCGTCGCACGTCCTCGCCGGCTGGCTCGCGCGAAGGGCAGGGCTCTCCATGAAGAAGCGCGGCAACCAGGGGGTCGACCATGCGGGGCGGACCATCGCCGAGTACCGCGTCGAGAACCCGCATATGACCATCGACGGTTGGGGGCCCGTTGCGGACGGCCCGATGATCGCGACGGAGGTCCCCCCCTTCTACGAGGAGCACGACATCGGCGGCTTCGTCTCCCCCCAGCAGCTCGTTCCCGGAGACGGTGACGCCGTCGTCCTCGATCTCAGCGCCGGCGAGATGCGCGCGTCGCGCTACGACGAAGCGATCCACAAGCTGGGCCACCACGGCAGCTCGCTCGCGCCTAACGGGGGGAGGATATGCACGGCGGACGCGGACCCCACTCCCGCGCCGGTGTTCGTCGTCCCGGCGACGATCGAAAAGCGGGCGGTCGACCTCCTCGTCGATACGGGGTCGGAGCGCTCCGACTTACTCAACGGCTCCAGCGCAGGGAAGGCGCTCGCCTCACGTAGCGTGGCGAACAAGGAGGACGTGATCAGCGCCTCCGGAAGGATGACGTCGCGCACCGTGCCCGGCGCGACGATCAGCGTCGGAGACTTCGCGGTCCGCACCGATGTCCGCCTGATCGCCGGAGTCGCCGATCCCGATTGCCCGCGCGACGGCGTCGTCTCGATGGATGTGCTGCGATCGTGCGTTCTCGTCCTCGGCAAGACGACGATGTCCGGCCGCTGCGGAGCGCGCTAGCTCGATGGGACTGCGCTTACGGGACGGGTCCGAGGGGGGTCGAGTCGTCCACCTCGACAACGTGGACCAGCGCCATGTCGGAGGACCCTTCCGGGCCGCCGTAGAGGTAGTCATCTACGGCGCCGCTCGCGTCGAGGACCGGGAACTGCACCGTGGCCTCGCCGGAGCACGCTGGCCCGAAATCGAGCGCGACCGCGATGGCCGTCGCGCCGGTGCTCGGGTTGGTAACGCGGAGGCGCTGGAGGCACCCGAAGCGTCCCGCATCGGCCGTGTACCAGGTCACGCGCTCCTCGCACTGGGGGCCGGTGTCGGTCGACGCGCAGAGACCGGCAGCCTGCGCCTGGGCGAGGCAAGCGGGAATGCAGTTGTCGTCGGGATCGGTGTGCACGCCCGCGTCATCAACCCAACAGCCGAACTCGGTAAGGTAGTAGTTGCCGTTCGATGCCGGGGTCGTCCCCCATTCCCCGGTGCAGCTCCATGTATTCGTGGTCCCCATGCAGATCGAGTCCTGCCCGGCCGGCTCTCGAAGGCATCCGTTGGGGCACTGCTGGAGATCGAGGCCACCGTCGGCAAGACACTCGCCGAGGCTATTTCCGTCGGCCGAGCAGGTGAGGTTCGCCGTGTCCCCTGCAAACTGTCCGCAGGCCGGGCCTCCGTCGGAGGAGACGCTCGTGGCGTCAGTGCTCGCGCCATCGAGAGGGGCCGAGCTCGCGCCGTCCGTACCGGAGCCCCCCTCGGTCGAGACCGTGGCGTCTGCCCCGGTGCCGCCGTCGTTCGGTGACATGGGGGTGCTCGTCGAGCTCGAACAGGCCAGTACGACGAGCGCCGGAGAGAAGCCGGCGATCGCGGTCCTGGCCGCGCGGTTCATTCCGCCGCGATGGGGAGACGCACGCGCTTCCTCGATTGGTCGCGCTTCTCGAGCTCCAACGCCGATTCGGGGAGCACCACCGTGCCCAGCGTCTCCGGCAGCGGGAGATCCTGATTCTTCGCGTAGACCGCGTGGCGCCCGTGCTTGCGGTACCACTCGGCGACGCTCGCGTTGGCCTTGATCTTCTCGATCACGTTCCGCCAGCCGACGCCCGTGTTGTACGCGCAGAAGCTGATCTCTCCGACCTGCGTGCCGTACGGGATGATGCACATCTCGGTGCGGCGGAAGTCGTAGTTGAACAGGTCCTGGAACCACATGCCGGCGACGAAGAGCAGGCGCCACTCGAACTCATCCGCGTCGCTCTCGAACTCGCCGACCTTGGTGCCGCGATTTCCCGTCTGGCTGCGGAACTGCTTCACCAGGTCGGCGAAGGTGTAGCCGGGGGGGGCCTGGTCGGGCTTGAAGTTCTTGAGGAGAGCGACCGCCGTCTGAGCGAGTGTCACGGCGCGCGGCTGATTCCCTGCGTCCGTGACCTCCTGGACGTCGACGAGCAGTTGCTCGAGGTCGAGGAACGAGGCGAGCGGTACCATCTGCTTGGTGCGCTTATTCACGAAGAGGACTGTCCCCATCCCGCAGTTCGGGTGGCAGCCGCACTTCATCGAGCCCCAGTCGGCCGCGCCCCCGAG
The DNA here is from genome assembly GCA_052147435.1 of Polyangiaceae bacterium. GTDB lineage: Bacteria > Myxococcota_A > Polyangia > Polyangiales > Polyangiaceae > JBKQKP01. The sequence goes on from JBKQKP010000287.1 coordinate 2,559, forward strand.
GAGCGTGTCGGTGAGGTCGCTGAAGGGGCCCATCGCCGAGAGGGGGAACCAGTCGCGCAGCGGCTCGGTCGCGCCGGTCTGCTTCTTCACGTCGTGGGCGAGGTGGGAGAGCGTGTAGCGCTGCTTCGTGCGCAGATCGTCCGAGATGTCCTCGTCACGCCCCGTGAAGCTCACCGGCTGGAAGCTGACGACGGTGATCTTGTCGGCGTTCGCGATCGCAAAGTCGATAATCGGGCCGACCTGCTCGTCGTTGATCCCGTTCACGACGGTCACGACGAGGACGACGTCGATCCCCGCGGCGTGGAGGTTTTCGATCGCGCGGAGCTTCACGTCGAAGAGGTTTCCCACCTTGCGGTGCGAGTTCGCTTCGTTCGTGACGCCGTCGAACTGAAGGTACGCGAGGCGCAGGCCCGCTTCCTTCGCCTGCTTCGCGAACTCCGGCTCCTGGGCAAACCGGATTCCGTTCGTGGCGCACTGGACGCAGAAGTACCCCTCCTGGCGCGCGTAGTGAATCGCCTTGAGGAAGTGCGGGGAGAGCGTCGGCTCGCCGCCGGAGAATTGTACGCTCATCTGGCGGCGCGGCTTGATCGTGAGCGAGTCGTCGAGGATCTTCTTCACCTCGTCCCACTCGAGCTCGTGGACGTAACCCACCTGGTTCGCGTCCATGAAGCACGGGTCGCACATCATGTTGCAGCGGTTGGTCAGGTCGACCGTAAGAACGCTACCGCGACCGTACTTCACGCTGCTCGAGCCGTGCTCGCGAAGGGGGGTGAGCGGCGCCAGGTAGTCTCGGCCCGGGTAGAGGCGCTCGATCCGCTCGGTGAATTCCGGATCCATGGACATGACGTCCTCGAAGCGGCCGTGCACTTGGCACGTTTTCACCATCTTCAGCTCGCCGTTTTCCTCGAGGATTGTGGCTTTGATCTCGCCGGGTTTGCCGTCGATGAGCGTCCGGATGTCGCGCTCGCCCGAGAGGATCGAGCTCCGCACTTCCTTGACGCACTTCGGGCACAGCGAGTCGGTCTCGCGCGGCCAGCCGAACTTGGGGAAGGTGCGCTCCTTGCGCTTGAGTAAAGGGGCCGGGGCCCACTTTGGATGCACGGCGGGGCGCTCGAACGCCTTGTTGTATTTCTTGATGAGGGGCCAGACGGCCGTGGCGCCACGCGTAAGGGCCTTCTCTGCGACGCGAGTGGCGCGGAGGGCGAGTCCAGGCGAAGCGGGCCTCTGTTTCGAGGTGGAGCGGGAAGAGTTGTTATGTGTCGGCATCGTCAGGGTCTTCATCACCGGGCTGAACTATACATCGACGGGCGAAAATGAGATCGCACACCGAATACCTCACGTTTCATACGAAAAACCGCCGAGAATTGCTCCCTCTGACTGCAACCCTCGAGGAAATCCTTGAAAAGAGCGGAATTCGCGAGGGGTTCATGCTCGTGAGCGCGATGCACATCACCGCGGGCGTCTTCGTGAACGACGACGAACGGGGGCTGCACCGGGATATCTGGAAGTGGCTGGAGGGTCTAGCCCCCAAGCGCGACGATTACGCGCACCACGAGACGGGCGAGGATAACGGGGACGCCCACCTGAAGTCGATCCTCGTGCACCACGAGGTCACCTTGCCCGTGACCGCGGGGAGGCTCGACCTTGGGCCATGGCAGCGGGTGTTCTACGCGGAGTTCGACGGACAGCGGGACAAGCGGGTGATCGTGAAGGTGATGGGAATCTGATGCGGGCGAAGGGCTGGAGCGGGGGGCTGACTCTCGCCTTGGCGACAGCAGCACTCGGCGGATGCGCAAGCGCAGCCGTCGTCCCGCGAACGGAGCCCGCGGTTGCGGCGGCAGAGGTACGAGACGCGGACGCGCAGAAGCGGGCGCTCGACGAAGAGGAGAGGAGCGCGCTCGAGTGGGTCGCGGCCGCCGATCCCCGGTTCGCAAAGCGGCTGGCCACGCCGCCGAGCGAGGCCAAGCTACGCACCGCCGCCGTCAAGGCCCTCGCCGAGGGGGACGCCGACGTGTCGATCCGGGACGGCAACCTCGACTTCTTCTCGTTCCAGGCGCGCGGGAGGGCGATCGCGGAAGCCGCGAAGACGATCGACGGCTCGCGCGAGCCACCGCCCGACTCGCCGAGCGCCGATCTGAGCGCCCCCCGACCGCACCTCGAGCGCGAGCTCGTCGAGCGAATCGTCGCGGAGGAGCGCGCGCGGCTCGAGGAGGAGCGCTCCCTCCCGGGGGGGGCGAGCGCGCTCGTTCGCGGGATCGTGGAGACCTGGTCCCCCCCGTCGTCGCCGGATGCGGCCAAAGAGCGTGATGAATGGCTCGGGCACAGGATTGACGTCATCCAGAGCTCCCTCGCCGGCTCGAAGCTGCCGCGGGGGGCGCTGTTCGAGCTGGACGACGCGCTCGACCCACTCGAGCGCATCGCCGCTTCCGGAGAGCTGCCGTCGTCGGCCAAGGCTATCGCGCGGCTCCGTGTTTCGCTCGGGGACACGGCGCCTGCGAGCGGCGGCGGCGGCGACTACGAAAACTCGAGGCGGGAGCGCATGGAAGAGCGGGTGCGGGCACATCTCGGGCTCCTCCTCTCGGGGACGGAGATCCGCGCGCGCCTCGAGAGAGCCGAAGCGGCGCTGCGAGCGATGGCGAAAGAGGCGCTTGGCCACGGGGACGAGAGAGCCGTCGCGAAGCGCGCCGAGGACCTAACGTTCTCGGAGGCCAACTGCGATACCTCGTCTGCTGCGTCGCGCGCGAGGTCGATGGCCCCTCCGTCCGAGCGGGCAGCCATCTGCGGCTTGCTGCATTTCCTCCGTGACGCCGGTGACGACACGAGTCGCGCCTCGGCCCTGGTTGCACTCCATGACGAGACGGTCGTGGCGCTCTGGGCGCTCGCCCTTCACGCGGACGGGGTGACCCCCGACCGAGCTATCGCCGCTGCGCACCCCTTCTTCGGGGCGCAGCCCGAGCGCGAAGCGCGGCTCGTTCGCTTCGCCGAGGCGCGCCCAGTCGCGGCGATCGGCGCCGGTCTCGCCGCGGACTTTCTCACTCGTACGCGCAACGCCGACGACGCACGAGCCACGAGCGGGCGATGGCTCTCGTTCGGCGATGCTCCGCTCGACATCGTCGAGCGCGAGCTCTCTACTTCCGTGCCGCCGCCGCCAGCTTCTCCTCGACCATGATGTCCGCCACCTTGTAGGTGGGGGCGGAGAGCTTCGCGCTACGCTCGGCGATGTCGAGGATCGTGTCGTAGATCTTCATCGTCTTCACGCGGGACTTCTCGGCGTCGTACCCGAGGACCTCTTGCGCGACGTTGATGAGGCCCCCCGCGTTGATGGCGTAGTCGGGGGCGTAGAGAATGCCGCGCGCGTGGAGATCGTCGCCGTGACGGGGCTCCGCGAGCTGGTTGTTCGCGGCGCCGGCGACGATGCGCGCTTTGAGCCGCCGGATGGTGTCGTCGTTCAGAGCCGAGCCGAGCGCGCACGGGGCGACGACCTCGCAATCGAGCGCGAAGATGTCGCCGAGAGGGACGATCTTCGCTCCGAACTCGCGATGCGCCCGCTCCGCCTTCAGCGGGTCAACGTCGGCCACCGAGAGCGTGGCCCCCTGCGCGTGAAGCTCCTTGCAGAGGTGGTAGCCGACGTGCCCGACCCCCTGCACCGCGACGTGAACCCCCTTCAGGCTGTCTTTGCCCAGCTTGAAGCGAACGCACGCCTCGATCCCGCGACGGACCCCGAGCGCGGTGAACGGCGACGGATCGCCGGAGCCCCCGTGGCTCACGTCGACGCCGGTGACGTGCTTCGTCGCCGTGCGGATGACCTCCATGTCCTCGAGGCCCGTGCCGCTGTCCTCGGCGGTGATGTAGTGGCCGCGGAGGTTGTCGACGAACTTGCCGAATGCGCGGAACATCGCCACGCGGTCGAAGTGCGCCTTCGGCCGGATGAGGACGCTCTTCCCCCCCCCGTGCGCCAGCCCCGCGAGGGCGGCCTTGTACGTCATCCCGCGCGCGAGCCGGAGGGCGTCGACGAGCGCCGCCTCCTCGGTGTCATACTCGAGGAAACGGCAGCCGCCGAGCGCGGGGCCAAGCCGGGAGTCGTGGATCGCGACGATCGCCTTGAGGCCCGTCGGCTTGTCGAAGCGGAAATGGACCTCGCCGTAGTCGTACGCCTTCAGGTGCCCGAAGAGGTCCATCTGTCGTCGCTTTCTTCTTCAGTCCTAGTGAGCCTGGTGAGCTTCAGTGAGGCTTCGTTGCCGGCTTCGGCGCCTGGGAGAGCTTCGCGTCCGCCTTGGGGGCGCCAGCGTCTGCCGGGGCCGCCTTTGCGAACTTGGCCGGCTCGGCGAGGGCCCAGCCCGAGACGTTCGAGTTCACGGTGACGATCGTCCCGTCGCCGCCGTCCTTCACCGCGAAGTGCGACGTCCCGGTGGAGACGTTGCCGACCTTCAGCGTGTACGTCCCCGCGCCGTCCTTCAGCGCGACGGAGATGACCCCCTGCGGCGCCGTGAGCCCGGCGTCGTCCGGCGTCTTGGTTGCGTCGGCGAAGCCGTCGGCAGAAAGGAACTTCATCGAGCGGACGGCGTCGGCGACCTTCGTGTCGTCGAAGCCGGGAATGGGCTTCCCGTCGAAGGTGCCGGCCCACTTGTCCCCCTTCGTGAACGAGAACTTCCCGTTCTTGTTCGTGATGGTGACAGACGTTGCGTTCGCGTCGTCGAACTTGAAGATCTCCTTGTCGCGCCAGTCGCCCACCTCGCGCGTGTACAGGTAGCTCGAGAAGCCGCTGGCTCCGAGGATCTGATCCTTGCCGGAGACCATCATCATCTCGCCGCGCCCGCCGGACTTGCCGAAGAGGTCGTCGACCTTCTTGTCCGAGCCCTTGTAGCCCACGAAGTGGACGACGTGGGCGGGGTCGAGGTTGTACGTCTTCTTGATGTCGTCGTCGGGCTTGGTGGCGACGACCTCGGTCGCTTTGAGCTCCTTGATGTTGTCGAGCATCGACTTCACGTTCGACTGGTTCGCCAGCGCGTTGACCGGCAAGACCATCCACTTGTCGCCCGTCTTCTGGAGGGTGACCGTGGGCTTGTCGCCGTTCGTGATTTCGATCTTGTCGAGATCGTCCGTCCCCTTCACGTCGGGGAGGTCCCTGTGATCGGCGGAGCCGAGCTCCTGATCGTGCTTCGCCTGGCGGTACACCAGGAACGAGAGCGCGCCGAGAACGACGACACCGATGACGATCGCCTTGTCACGTGAAATGGCCATGACTCCTTCTGCCTTTTTCTAAACGCTGCGTATGTTCAAGCGAGGCTGACGTTGGCGCGCGAGCTCTCGCGCATGCGCCAGCGGAGGACGCCGTAGAGCGCGAAGAAGAGCGGGATGCCGAGCGTGAGAAACCACGTCACGACGTCCTGCGTGTGCTTGCGCGCCTGCTTCATGTCCTCTTCGTGCTTGCGAATCTGATCGTCGCTCTCGTTGTCGCCGAAGCTCGGCTTCGAGACGTCGCCGTAGACCAGGTTCGGGTCCTGGATGATCTTCGCCGAGACGGCGAGGAGATCGGTGTCGCCGGAGATCCAGTCGAGGGTGTTCTTGAACGCGAGGATCGTCTGCGTGAGCCCCTGCTGCGCGTACGGACCCGCGAGCTGGAGGAGCTGCTCGTCCTGGCCCATCGGGATGTTCATCCCGAACTGGCTCATCTCCGTGCCGTTGCCAGCGCGGGCGAACGGGTTCGTGAGGAAGCCGCTCGACGAGACGAGGAAGATCCGTGAGGTCTTGACGCTCTTGTCCGGCACCTCGAGCCCCATCTTGTCGCCCGACGGGAACGCGGTCTTGAGCGTCCCCTCGACCTGCGCCGCGATGCCGAACTGGGTCCAGGTCCCCTTCGGCTGCCACTTCTTGAACGGCTTGAGATCCACCGTGTCGCCCGTCTCGACGATGGAGCGCGGGGTGGAGCGCGCCACGACGCTCATCTTCGCTTCCGGCTGCTTGTCCGGGTGGAGCGCGATCGACGACGCGAACGGAATGACCACTTCCGGCAACCGGAAGAAGCCCGGGAACGACGTGTCGAGGAGCGTGTCGTTCCCCGTGAAGCGCGTGTCGTCCTGGACGTCGAGCATGTCGGGGAAGCGGGCGCTCGCGATGCCCCCCTGCGTGAGCATGTTGACGTGGAAGCTGCGGCCGAAATCGAGGACGACGTCCTTGTTCAGCGTGACGCCGTACCCCTCGAGGAGCTTCTCGAGGCCGTGGCCGCTCAGGCTGGCGGTCATCGTGTTGTCGTTCGCCTTCTCGTTCACCGAGCTGGCGAAGATGGCGAGCGATTTGCCCTTCATCATGAACTGGTCGATCCGCCGGAGCTCCTTCTCCGTCAGGTCCTTCCCCGGCTGCGTGATGATGAGGCCGTCGAGCGCGTCGTCGATCTCGGCGTCACCCGCCTTCAGATCGACGTCCTGGAACGCGTAGAACGGGAAGTTCTGCGTGATGACCGTCTGGATCGAGGGACCGCCCTTCTGGCCCTGGCTCGGGACGAGGTTCGCGTCCGTGAGCTTGATCTCGTCGTGGCCGGAGAGGACGCCGATCTTGTGCTTGAGGTTGTCCCCCTTGTCCCGGATTTCGCGGATCTTGTTCGTGATCCAGAACTCGAGGCCGCTGTTCGCGTCCGGCGGCATGAACTTGATGGCGTCCTTCTCGGAGCCGTACTTGAAGACGAGGCCCATGAAGCCCTGCGTGACCGCAGCCTTCTCCTCGGTGTCGCTCGCCTCGCCGAAGGGCTGCTCGACGAGCCCGGCGTCCTTGGCGACCTTCTTCTCGTCGTCGGTCTTGGGCTCCGAGATCGCGTAGTCGAACTTGCCGCCGCTCGACTCCTTGTACTCCTGCAAGAGGTCGCGCAAGTCGCGGACGAACGCGTCCAGCTTCGGCAGCCCCTTGGTGACGTACGCGTCGACCTGCATGTTCTCTTTGAGCGACCGCAAGAGGTTCCCGCTCCCCTTGGAGAGGGTGAACTTCTCGTTCTTGGTCGTGTCGATCCTCTTGTGGAGGCCGAGGACGCCGAGGGCGTTCACGGCGACGAGGATCGCCGCGATGATGAGAATGAGGACGCCGCTTTCGGTCGCGGCTTTGGTCTTCTTTTCCATGACTTAGCTCAGGACCACTTCCGGCTCTCGAGAGAGCGGAAGGCTACGAGTAGGCAGATGACGGAGATCGAGAGGAAGTAGACGATCGCGCGCGTGTCGATGAGACCGCGGGCGAAGCCTTCGAAGCGCGACTCGAAGCTCAGGAAGCCGGCGACGTCGCCGATGAGCCCGTGGGTCCACTGGGTGAGGAGCCCGAGGAACACGAGGATCGCGAGAGAGAACGCGGTCATGAAGAACGCGATGATCTGGCTCTCGGTGATGCTCGAAAACAGGAGCCCGATGGCCGACCCCGCTGCGCAGAAGAGGATGAGCCCGAAGTAGCCCGACC
>JBKQKP010000288.1:0-23980 GCA_052147435.1 Polyangiaceae bacterium
TGGCACGAACCTGCCGTAAGGCAGTCCGGGGGAGGCTCGCAGCCCCCGGCTGCGAGGGGGGCCGGTAGGCCCCCGCGAGACAAGGCCACAAGCTCGGCCCGCTCCGGGCCGAGCCATTGTGGAGCCGCCGGGAATCGAACCCGGGTCCGAAAGCTTCGCTCTCACGCCTCTACGTGCGTAGCCGATGAACTGTATCGCCCCGAGTCGCGCCCATCGGCAGGCTCTTCTCGGCGCTAGCCCCCTGTTTGATTTTCGCGTCGCACCCGGTGGCCCGGTGGTCGGCTATCCAGCTTGGTCACGCCCTTCCGAGGGCGCTGGCGGGCCCTTCGGTCGGACGGCTTTCAGACCTGCTTATTAGGCAGCGAGAGCGATTGCGTTATCGTTCGCAATTGTTTGTCCCACGAGGGATTTACGTGGTCCCGCAGATCCACGGCGCGCAGCAATGAGGTCGTTGCCTCCGTCGAAACCGATCGGCCCCTTTCCTTAAATGGTGACAGTCGCGGGGCAAGATAAGCCTCGCGGGCCGACAGTCAACCGAGCCGCCGCGCTCGCTTCGCAGGCCGACCGAGCCGCAAGGACGCGCGCCGCCAGTTTGTCCGTGCCCGTTTTTCGAGAGCCTTGCGCTTCGCCATCGTGTCGCGCATCGCCACGCGTGCACATCGAAAGTCGCGCAAACACGCGCGCGGCGCGCGTGGCACGACGCTCGCTCTAGAACGTGACAGCGAGCCGCTGTTCACGCTCCCCCTTCCCTGCCTGCGGGGAAGGGGGCCGGGGGGAAGGGGTTCCGCGCGGGCCGGGAGCGATGATCGCCAGCCAACGCGAGGCTGTTTAGCTCAATCGAGAAACGCGGGAGAGGACCCCACGCATGTCTCTCAGCCGGCGCCTTCGAAAAAACTTCGCCATCACCCTCATCGCCCCCATCGGCGCCATCATCTTCCTCAGCGCCCAAGGCATCGCGCAGGTCGCCGAAGTCGGCCTCAACTCCGAAGCGAAGGACATCGCGCTCCAGGCAGCCATGCAGCGCCGCCCCCACCGCGCACCGCCCCCCCCTTTCCACGAGACGACCGCCGACGCGATCCTCGCGCACAACCCGTTCGACTCGACCAGACTCGCCCCCACCCGCGACCCCCTCGTTCCCGAGGACGACGACTCCGATCCGCTGCACGCCCCCGCGTGCGAGGGAGTCAAAGTGCTCGCGATCATCGCGTCGGCCGACCCCGACTTCTCCTTCGCCGCCTTCCAGGACGGCAAGCTCACGGAGAAGGTCCTCCGCAGGCGCGGGGGCGACGTAGGGGACCGGACCGTGGCGTTCATCGGGTGGGATCGCGTGTGGCTCGGACGCGCCGATCGCCTTTGCCAGGCAGCGATGTTCGAGCCCACCTCCACCGAAGACCCGCACGCGCACGCTCCCGCGCGTCCCACCGTTGGCGGCGGCGCGCCGCTCGACCCCGTCATCGCGAAAGGGATCGAGAAGGTCAGCGCCACCGAGTTCCGTATCGACCGCGGGATCGTCCCGCGCATCCTCGAGCACCAGGCCGAGCTCTCGCGACCGCAGATGGCCCTCGAGCAGCAGGGGGGCAAGGTCGCCGGCGTCCGCCTCTCCGGAGTGAAGCCGGACTCGCTCCTCGGCGCGCTCGGGATCGAGAACGGCGATCGGCTCGAGACGATCAACGGCATCGACGTCTCGAACACCTCGGCGCTCGTGGAGATGTACGCGCGCCTCGCGCAGCTCGATCACCTGACGGCGCAGGTGACGCGAGGAGAGAGCGCGGTGCGACTCGAGTACGACATTCGATAGGAGGCCGCCCGAGCACGGCGAGTGTCACGCGACGACACCCGAGTGTCAGCGGATGACGCTCGCAGAGCGATCTACCGCCTGACGAGACATCGGCCGTGCGCCCGAGAATTCTCCACTATCCGCGGGATTTTCAGCGCATCTGTGCACCGGGGTATGGGCGAGTGCGCCAGAGGCTCGAGTCTTGCTCCAGGTCGCCCGGATGTTGCGGAAGTACCTCGCGCTCCTCGCCACGTGCTCGCTCGCATCGGGCGTATCCGCCTGCTCGCACAGCCAGCCGAGCGCCCCCGCGAGCACGTACGACGGCGGCCCGATGACCTTCCCCGCGGGCTTCCAGTGGGGCGTGTCGATCTCCGCGGAGGAGAGCGAAGGGAACAACACGACGAACGACTGGCACGCGTTCGAGGACATGAGCCTCGCCCCCATGGCGGGCATGGCGCAGGACTTCTACGACCTCTACGACACCGACTTCGCCAACGCCGAGTCGCTCCACCTGAACTCGTTCCAGATGACGATCGAGTGGGCGCGCATCGTCCCCAACCGCCCCGCGGATCCGTCGCACCTCACCGCCGCCGACATCGATCAGACCGAGGTCGCGCACTACCACGCGGTGCTCGCCGATCTCCTTGCGCACCACCTGTCCCCCGTCGTCACGATCACGCACTACACGCTCCCCGTCTGGGTCGATAACCCCGCCGCGTTCGACGCGGCGACCGAGTCGTTCACCGACGGCAGCCTCGGCGGCTGGACCAACCCCGCGACGGGGCAAGCGCTCGCCGGCTACGCGAGCTTCCTCGCGACGGAGTTCGGGTCGCAGGTGCAGTGGTGGCTAACCGAGGACGAGCCGGAGGACGACCTCTTCTGCGGTTACATGACAGCGACCTTCCCCCCCGGCCTCCTGAACCTGAGCCTCACGAACACGTCGCTGCCGAACGGCGCCAGCGCGACGAACGTGCTCGAGAACATGATCGCCGGCCACGCGCTCGCCTACCGCGCGATCCACGCGGTGCAGCCCGACGCGCACGTGAGCTTCGCGCACAACTCGCTCGTCTTCACGCCGCTCACCGACGACCAGACCACGCAGGATGCGCTCACGCGCGTCGATCACATCTACAACCTCGTGTTCCTCGACGCGCTCACCACCGGGCAGTTCGACTCGAGCCTCGTCGGCGCGGGGCCGATGGTGATGCACCCGGAGTGGGCGAACAGCCTCGATTTCGTCGGCGTGAACTACTACGACGCCAACTACGTCGTCTCGGCGCCCGGGTTCCTCCCGCCGCTCAACGCGATTCCGTGCAACGGAAACCTCCCGCTGACGATGCGCCAGGGGTTCGGCTGTCCTGCCCAGAACCCGCCGGAGATCCCCGGCATGACGCAGATCCTCCTCAAGTACGCGCAGCGCTACAACCTCCCCATCTTCATCACCGAGAGCGGCACGATCGCGACGCCGGAGCGAAAGGCGATCTTCCTCGTGCAGGTACTGCGCGCCGTCTTCGAGGCGCTCCAGCAGGGGGCGAACGTGATCGGCTACTCGTTCTGGACCCTCAACTACGACTACGAATGGAACGACGGGTACACCCAGGACATGGGGCTCTTCGACGTGCAGGGGTACTTCGGCGACGACGGCGGGCCGCTCTCGAACGACAGCACGTGGGCGCCCGGACCGACGACGAGCTTCACGCGCGTCCCGCTCCACCCGATCGTCGACGTGTACCAATCGATCGCCGGATCGAACGCGATCTCGACGACGCTCCTCGACCAGTACGCGACCGACGGCGGCGAGTGGTACTGAGGGGTGGATCAAATATGACCCATTGCTCGCAAATACGTCGCCGCTTAGGCTCCCCGCCGCTCGGGACGGAGGGGGCCGCGCGAGCGCCAAAAGGAGGACTCATGCGTCATCGGATGTTCGGGCCTCGAGTCGTTACCGCGGTTCTCGTCGGCGCCTGCGCAACGGGCCTTGTGCTCGGGGCCTGTTCGAGTAGCTCGGGCAACGGCCCCATAAGCGGCACCGCCGACAGCGGCGGAGGCGCGCCGACCGGCGACGGAGGGTGCACGCAGAGCAGCACGTTGCAAATCCACTTCGCCCCGATGTACTCGGCGTTCGTCACCGACAGCACGCAGCAGACGTTCCAGGTCCCCGCCATCGTGACGGGGGGGACCGGCACGGCGGTGTGGAGCGCGTCCCCTTCGTCCGCGGTCTCGTTCCTCACCACATCGACCGGCACGACGATGACGGTGAACTCGGCGACGCCGACGGTCACGATCACCGCGCAGGTCGGATCGCTCTGCACGTCGACGACGCTCGGCATCACCTCCGCCGTGGAGGCAGACTGGGCGACCGGCAACGCGCGCTACAACAACAACGTCCCCATCATTCCTGGATGCATCGACGGCAAGGTGCAGCCGCTCCTCGCCGACGCCGGCATCAACCTGCCGACGACGATCCCCGACGCCGGCTGCCCCGACGCCGGCCCCGCCTGCACGGGGTGCCACGGTTCGGCGCCGACGGGGGGCTTCTTCACCGGAGTGCAGCACACGCCGGAGCAGACGGCGGGCTTCACCGACGAAGAGCTCGTGAATATCTTCGTCAACGGAACGGTGGACGACGGCGGCCCGTTCAACCCGAACATCCTGCCGTACGAGTACTGGCATCTCTTCCACACGTGGTCGGACATCTCGACGCCGGCCGAGCAGAAAGGGATGGTCGTCTACCTCCGCTCGCTCCTCCCCGTGGCCGAGCAGGGGGGATTGAACTTCGGCGACATCGAGGACGCCGGCTTCCTCAGCGGCGACTAGTCAGGCGAGTCACGGCGCGTCGCTCCTGCGAAGCAGCGTGACCGCGCCGCCGGTCACTTCGCGGAGCGCCTGCACGTGCAATCCCATCGGCTCGGCCGCGTACGCGGGGCCGAGCCACTTCGCGACGTCCTCTTCCTGGGGGTGCCCGCAGAGGACGACCCACTTCGGTCGCCCTTCGCGGATCGCGTGGGCGACGTCCGCGTCGATCTTCCCGGGGCCGGCCGCGTCGAGGTACGCGATGAGAGAGACCTGCGGCGTGGACTTCCCGTCGAGCGGCGCCAAGAAGGGGTACATCGGGACGAGGACGTCGGAGTCGAGAGATTCGACGAGCGCGTTGAGCGCGCCGGCGTCGCGCGAGAGCTCGGGGCCGGGGACGTTGGAGGTCGGATCGTAGAGGGCGCCGATCAACCCCGCGGCGAGGACCGCGACGACCGCCCGCGCGCCCGACTCCGCTCCGCTCACGCCGCGGAGCACGTCGCACACGAGGAGCAGCCCGACGAGCCAGACGAGGAACGTCAGGCCGATCAAATTGTTGAGCCAACCGCCCGGCGTCAGCGTGGGGAGCACGCACGCGGGGATCGACGCCGCGAGCATCCCGCTCCAGAGACGGCTCGCTTCGCTGAGGCACCCGCGCCGCGCGAGCAGGAGGAGCCCTCCGCAAAGCGCCGCCGCGATCGGCGCCAGCACGGTCGCCGCCGCCGCGCACTTCCAGGGGACGAGCGGGAAGCGCCGCATCTCCGTCATCCAGATCCAGAACCACCCCCCGGTCCGGGCCTGGAACGCGAAGAGCACTCCGCCCGAGAGCGCGAGCGCGATCGCCGCGACGCGCGCCGCACCCCGGAGGTCCCGTCGCGCCACGAACACGATGATCCACGCGGCGTAGAAGAGGTTCGTCTGCTTCGTGTAGACGGCCGCGCACAGCATCGCGCCGATGGCGAAGCTGCGCCCGGCGGCGACCGGCGACTTCCGCGCCAGGAAGGCCGCGATGCTCACCATGGCGAACCCCATCATGTCGACGCGCGCGAGGTCCATCGACGCCTGGAGCGGGCGGTACATCGCGGCGATCCCCGCGGCCCCCCCCAGCGCGAGCAGCCAACCGAGCCGCCGAGACGGAGCGGCCTGGACGACGACCGCTGTCTGCACGGCGATCGCCGCCGCGATCGACGCGTCCGAGACCGCGCGGCCTATCCCGTAGTCGAAGCCGAAGATCCACCCGAGCGCGGCGACGACGAGGTGGTAGAGCGGCGGATACGGAGACGGCACGAATCCTTGCGAGGGGGGCCCGTAGACGGGGAGCCCGTGCGCGAAGCGGAAGGCTTCGTAGAGCTGGTTGCCTTCGAGCCACTCGAGGTCCATCGGAAAGCGCGCGCGCACGGCGAGCGTCCAGACGAAGAAGACCAGGTGCGCGAAGGCTGGAACCGCCAGCGCCGCGACCAATGCCGACGGAATGGAAATCGATCGCCGCTCGGCGCGCAGTTCGAGCGCGCCGGCAAGAGAGCACTGCATCTCGCCAAGCTCCTTGGCCCGGGCGCGCACGAAGCCGTTCGTCGCCGATCGCGTCGACGCTCCGGCACACGCTCAGACCATCAAGGTTTCGAAGTGCGAAGGATCCTTTGCACTGCACATGCCGCGCGGGAAAACCGGGGCGAACGGAGATCCGCGCCCGCCCGAGGGCGATCGAAGCGTCATGACCTGGCGCACGCGCGCTACACGTGTGAAGCGGGGACTCAGCGAGACCCGCGAGACAGGCGCGGCGCGAGCACTTCCACCTACGCGGAGTCCAAATGCGCCGCCCGCTCGATTGCCTCCACGCGCATCGTCAGCGCTTGCGCCCGGCGCGAGCCCCCTTTCGACGCCGCGATGCGCGACGACTCCCGCAGGAGCGCGCAATAGAGCTCGAGCTTCTCCGGGTTGTCGATGAGCCGAGGCACGCACTCGGGGGTCACCTCGTCGAGCGTCGCGCTCAGCGGCCCGAACGCGCCGCGAAGCGCGTCACCGATGGCCTGCTCCGCCTCGTCGTACCGCTTGTCGTCGCGGAGGCCGATGAGCCTCCCAATGAGCTGGGCGAACTGCTCGATGACTTGGACGATGTAGTCGTGCTGTGTCATGCGCGGCGGCGTGCCCCCCTGAGAACCAACGCCCCACGTGGACCATTCCACCGAGTCTCAGCGACCGACGACGCTCGCCTCCCCCTCCCCCCTCGACGCCGCCGCACGCTCGAGAGTGATGCCTTGCTCCAGGCATACGGGGCTGATCTCGACGTTCCGTCGCCGGTGCCTCGCCCCTCGACCGGCAACCCACGAGCCATGCCCCCGGCGCTCTCCGATGATCTCGTCCCGGCAGACGTAAACGGCGCGCTCGTCGCACCCGCGAACGTCGATCAAGTGGGTCCCGCCCAAGCGCCTCTTCGCGGCGGCCCGCCACATCGCGAGTCGCTCCGGGTCCCGCGCGATCGCCGGCGACGGTGGCGGAGTCCGATCGACCTCCGCTGCCGCGACGCGCTCGATCGGGCAGTACCGCTCGCTCGCGAAGTCGCGGCGCACCACCACGGAGCTCGGCACCGCGACGGACGCGCATCCCGCGAGCATCAGGAGCGCGGCAAGCTGACCGAGCGAACGACGTACGCGCGCGCGAAGACGGCGCACTTTCCCCGAGAAAATAGCTCCCATGCGTGGGAGCAATGCGCGCCCCGTGCCACGAGCCGCTCGGATTTCAGGTAGGGCGCAAAGCGCGATACCTTCAAACCCATGACGCCGCGTGCTCTCTCGTACGCCTCGGGCACCTCCGACCTCCCGCTCCTCGGCGAGACGATCGGCCGCAACTTCGAGCGCACCGTGGCGCGCTTCGGCGACCGCGAGGCGCTCGTCGATCGCGCGACGAACAGACGCTACACGTACAGGCAGCTCGACGAGGAGATCGATCGCGCCGCGCGGGGGCTCCTCGCGCTCGGCGTCGCGAAGGGGGACCGCGTCGGGATCTGGTCCCCGAGCTCGGCCGAGTGGATGATCGTGCAGTACGCGACCGCCAAGATCGGCGCCATCCTCGTCAACATCAACCCCGCGTACCAGCGCCGCGAGCTCGAGTACGTGCTCGGCCAGTCGGGGGCGACGGTGCTCTTGTCGGCCGTCTCGCACAAGACGAGCGACTACCGGAAGATGATCGAAGAGACGCGCGCCGCTTCCCCCGCCCTCGAGCACGTCGTCTTCTTCGGCGACCGGACGTGGGACATGCTCGGCGCGCTCGGCGAGGCGATCGACGCGCGCGCCGTCGACGAACGGCAGAAGACGCTCTCTTTCGACGACCCGATCAACATCCAGTACACGTCGGGCACGACAGGCTTCCCGAAGGGGGCAACGCTCTCGCACCACAACATCCTGAACAACGGGTACTCCGTCGGCAGACTGCTCGGCTACTCCGAGGCCGACCGTGTCTGCGTGCCGGTCCCCTTCTATCACTGCTTCGGCATGGTGATCGGCAACCTCTGCGCGACGAGCCATGGCGCGTGCATCGTGATCCCCGCCCCGTCGTTCGAGCCCGGCGCCACGCTCCGGGCCGTCGCCGAGGAGCGGTGTACGTCGCTCTATGGCGTCCCCACGATGTTCATCGCGGAGCTCGCGCACGCCGACTTCGCGTCGTTCGATCTCTCGTCGCTGCGCACCGGCGTCATGGCAGGCTCCCCGTGCCCCGTCGAGGTGATGAAGCGCGTGCAGACCGAGATGCACATGCGCGAGGTCGCGATCTGCTACGGCATGACCGAGACTTCCCCCGTCTCGACGATGACCCGCGCGAGCGACGACCTCGAGCACCGCACGGCCACGGTGGGGTGCGTGATGCCGCATGTCGAGGTGAAGGTCGTCGACCCGACGACTGGGCTCGCGGTCCCCCGCGGCGCTCCGGGCGAGATCTGCACGCGCGGCTACTCCGTGATGCTCGGCTACTGGAACGAGCCGGAGAAGACCGCGCAAGCGATCGACACGGCGGGGTGGATGCATACCGGCGACCTCGGAACGATGGCCGGCGACGGCTACGTCAACATCTCCGGGCGCATCAAGGACATGGTCATCCGCGGCGGCGAGAACGTGTACCCGCGCGAGATCGAGGAGTTCCTCTACACGCACCCGCACGTGGCCGACGTGGCGGTCATCGGCGTACCGGACGAGAAGTACGGCGAGGAGCTGATGGCCTGGATCATCCTTCGCGAAGGGGCGCCGGTGCTCACGGTCGACGAAGTGCGCGCGTTCTGCAAAGGACAGCTCGCGCACTACAAGGTGCCGAGGTACGTGCACGTGACGGACGGTTTCCCGATGACGGTGACGGGGAAGATCCGGAAGGTCGAGATGCGGGAGAGGGCCGTGGAGATCCTCGGGCTCGGCGCGGCGGCGCGGGTGAAGCACGCATGACGTGGGCCAACTTGGGCCACATCCATGGCAGCCCCTTCCTGGAGGCTCCTAGCTCCGTGCGCAAGAACACGCACAAAGCCGCGAGAGAAACCGTGGCCCGGCGGATGCACTCCTTGCGGAGCATGAAGACAGTGTGGGTTCATGCCCTCCCCAGATCCATCCGCTTTTGCGCGGCCGCCTGCATGATCACCCTCGTGTGCTGCGGCGGATCGACGGCCAGTGTGGGGAGCGTCGACAGCGGTACACCCGACGGACACGACGTCCCCCCGCCGAACGGAGACGACGCGCAGCCGCCTTCGAACCCCGACGCGCAGTGCGAGCCCGGCTCCCCCTCCGAGCCGGGCGACGTCCCGCAGCCTGTGACGTGCTCGGCTACCGTCTCGCCGTATCTCGATGCCGGCAGCGTGGCTTGCACCTCCTTGGCTGACTGCCAGGACGGTGGAGGCCCGGCGTTCGGATCGTTCCAAGGGTGTCTTGGCGGCTTCTGCGCGTTCGATCAATGTCTCACAGACACCGATTGTCCGAGCGGGCAGGCCTGCGGATGCGCCGACCAGTTCGGCGGGAACGCGGTCCACTACAACCGCTGTATCCCGGCGCAGTGCCGCCAGAACAGCGACTGCGGCGCCGGCGGTATCTGCTCGCCGTCGAGCGGCGCGTACTGCTCGAGCCTGACCGGTTACTACTGTCATTCGGCGGCCGACACGTGCACGACCAACGCCGACTGCTGCAGCGGCGACTTCAGCGCGAGCCAGTGCCTCTACTCCGACACGCTCGGCCACTTCACCTGCCAGGCGCTGGTCGTCTGCAGCGGATGAGGGGATGAGGGCGATGCGCGGACGAACCGCCCGATCCGCCTGCTCGGCGTGGGGAGCTTGCGCGCTCCTCGCGGCGTGCGCCTCGCCGCCCGCGTCCACGTCGCCCGATCCCGTCCCGTACCTCGACGACGCGAGCTACCGGCGCGCCCAGCTCGAGACGTCGATCGTCAACCCGCAGAACGGCTACTCGCAGCTCCGACTCGAGCACTACGCAACAGGGACCACGGGGGACTGGGACCTACTCCCCGAGTGGAACCCCGCCACCGACCCCATCGCCGCCGCGGAGCTCGACGCTCCCGGTGGAGCGACGACGACCGCGTTCGCATCGCCACCCACGCCCCTTTCCATCCCCACGTCGGTCACCTCCGAGTACGACCCGAGCCTCGTCGCACTCGGACGCGCGGCGTTCTCGCGCTATCCGGTGCAGCTGGCTCCGTACGCGAGCGTGGCGCTCGCGTCGCGCGCGGCCGCGTCGCAGTACGGGATGTGGACGGACTCGTCGCGCGGAGTCGGAGGCCTGGTACGCGCGCAGATGGCCGACGGCTCCCCCGCCGTCGCAGTGACGTGCGCATCGTGCCACGCGGCACCCGCCGCGACGGGTATCGAAGACGGTCTGCCGAACGCGCAGCTCGATCTGGGCGCAGCGATCCTTGCCTCGCCCAACGCCGCGACCGATCCGGCGGCGTTCGCCGCGATCGCCGCGTGGGGACCCGGACGGCTCGACGTCACCACCGCCGAAGGAAACTACCCTGAGCGAATCCCGGACCTGCGCCCCGTGGCATGGCTCACGTACCTGCATCAAGAGGGGACGCTCCGGCAGCAGGGGCCAACGGCGCTCGCGATCCGGATCGAGACCCTGGTGATCGTGTCGAACGGCCAGGTGCTCCGACCGCCGCGGATGATCGCGCTCGCGCTGGCCGCGTACGTCACCTCGCTCGCAGAGGCTCTCCCGCTCGCGAGCGCGGCAGCAACGGCCGAGCCGCGCGGCGCGCAGGTGTTCGAGACGAGCTGCGCGTCGTGCCACGCGCCTGACGGATTCACCGGCGAGCCGGTGCCGCTGGCGGTCGTCGGTACGGATCCCTGGCTCGGAGGATCACCAGACCGCGGGACGGGGATGTACCGCGTGCCGTCCCTCCACGGCGTCGGGACGCGCGGTCCGCTCCTTCACGATGGCACCATCCCTTCGATCGCCGCGCTGCTCGACCCGACGCGACCGACCGCCGCCTTCACGGGGCGATTGCACGGCGCAGGAGCCGTGCCGGGTCATCTCTATGGCCTCGACCTCTCCGACGCGGATCGCGCGGCGCTCATCGCGTATCTCGAAGCACTTTGAGCGACGTGCTCGTTGGGGCCGGCTCCGTCCGGCTCATGCACGAAAGACCATCCTAGTCCGCCCTCTCGTCCCGCGGGGCGGTAGGCTCGCGGACGCGATGCCCCCCACTGCGACCACGGAGCGAACCAAACAGCGACGCGCGCTCGGCTTCCTGGCGCTCGCCGCGCTCGCATGCCTCGTCCGGTTGGCGATGCCCGTCGGGATCGGTCTCTTCCTGGGCGCGCTCCTCGCCTTCACGCTCGAGCCGCTCTATGCGCGGCTACGAAAGAGGGAGATCGGCCCCGGCCCCTCGGCGCTCGCGTGCGCGCTCGGAGCGACGTTGATCCTCACCACGATGGTGGTCGCGCTCAGCACCCTGCTCGTCACGAGCGGCGCGACGCTCGTCGGCGCGATGCGAGGCTGGGTCGCTCCGGGGGGCGCGCTCCGGGCGTTCACGGAGAGCACGACGGCCCGATTGGCGTCGGTTCACGTCAACGTCGCCGATCTCTCGGCGAAGCTCGAAGACGAAGTGCTCTCCCTCGGGAGCCGGATTGCGGGGCTCGCCGCCGCAGTCGCCGGCCTCACCTTCACGGTGCTCCTGACGCTCTTGTTCATGACGATGGCCACCTATTTCGTGCTGAGGCACTGGGTCGAGCTCGTCTCGCGCGCGGAGCTGCTGCTCCCCTTCGAGCGACGTCACACGCACGCCCTCCTCGATCAGTTTCGCACCGTTGGCCGCCAGGTTCTCCTGGGCACCGTCGTCACCGGGCTCCTCCAGGGGTTGCTCGCCGCGGTCGGCTACTGGGTCACGGGGATCCCGGAGCCTGCCTTCTTCGGAGCGCTGACGGCGATCGCGTCGCTCATCCCCGGCGTCGGCACCGCGCTCGTATGGAGCGCTCTGGGCATCGTGCTCACGATCACGGGTCACGTTGGAGCTGGGCTCGCGGAGCTCGTGTACGGAGCGCTGATCGTGGGTGTCTTGCCGGACTACGTGGTTCGCCCGCGGCTCGTCGGGCGAGAGAAAGGCGTCCCGGCGATCTTCATGTTCATCGCGCTCTTCGGCGGAGTCGAGGTCTTCGGAATCATCGGCCTCATCCTTGGGCCCGTGATTGCGACCTTGTCTCTCGCCATCCTCCGGACGTACACGGAAGAAGTCGCCGCGGCGTCGCAAACAAGCGACCCCGCCGATACAAAGGTCGGCGCCTAATCCCCGACTCTCACGTTCTCGCTCGCGTTCTCGATCTCGAACCGATTCGGGAGGGCCCGACCTTGAAGACGAACACCCTCGCTCCGGAGCTTCTGAAGAAGATCGACGCCTATTGGCGCGCCGCAAACTATCTCTCCGTCGGCCAGATCTACCTCTACGACAACCCGCTCCTGAAGCGCCCGCTGGCGCTCGCCGACGTGAAGCACATGCTTCTCGGGCACTGGGGGACGACCCCGGGGCAGAACTTCATCTATGCGCACCTGAACCGGGTCATCAAAGAGCTCGACCTCGACATGATCTACGTGTCTGGGCCAGGGCATGGCGGGCCGGCGGTCGTCGCGAACACGTATCTCGAGGGGACCTACAGCGAGATCTACCCCGACATCAGCCAGGACGAGGGGGGGCTCCGGAAGCTCTTCCTTCAGTTCTCGTTCCCCGGCGGGATCCCGAGCCACGCATCACCGGAGTGCCCGGGGTCGATCCACGAGGGGGGGGAGCTCGGGTATTCGCTCAGTCATTCGTTCGGCGCGGTGTTCGACAACCCGAGCCTCATCGTCGCGTGCGTCGTCGGCGACGGCGAGGCGGAGACCGGTCCACTGGCCACGGCGTGGCACTCGAACAAGTTCCTCGATCCCGTCACCGACGGCGCGGTCCTACCGATCCTGCACCTCAACGGCTACAAGATCTCGAACCCCACCGTCCTCGCGCGAATCACGCGCGAGGAGCTCGAGCAGCTCCTCCGCGGCTACGGGTGGACGCCGTACTTCGTGGAGGGGCACGAGCCTTCGCTCATGCACGAGGCGATGGCCTCGACGCTCGACGTCGCGATCGCGCAGATCAAGAAGATCCAAGGAGACGCCCGCGCGAGCGGCAAGGCCGAGCGCCCGCGCTGGCCGATGATCGTCCTGAATTCACCCAAGGGGTGGACCGGGCCGAAGGTCGTCGATGGGCGGCAGATCGAGGGGACGTTCCGCGCGCACCAGGTGCCCATCTCGGATCCGAGCGCCCATCCCGAGCACCTCGCGCTCCTGGAAGAGTGGCTCAGGAGCTACCGCCCCGGAGAGCTCTTCGATGACGACGGGCGCCTCCGGCGAGAGCTGGCGGAGCTCGCCCCCCAAGGCGAGCGGCGCATGGGCGCGAATCCCCACGCCAACGGCGGCATCCTGCTCCGCGATCTACGGATGCCGGATTTCCGCGAGTACGCGGCCGAGGTCCCCTCGCCGGGGGCAAAGGGAATCGGCGACACGCACGTCCTCGGGCGCTTCCTGCGCGATGTGGCGAAGCGAAACGCCGAGCAGCGAAACTTCCGGATCTTCGGCCCCGACGAGACTCTCTCCAACGGCCTGGAAGCGGTCTTCGAAGTGACGACGCGCCAGTGGGACGCAGCGACCCAGCCGAACGACGAATTTCTCGCCCCCACGGGGCGCGTCGTCGAGATGCTGAGCGAGCACCAGTGCGAAGGGTGGCTCGAGGGGTATCTGCTCACGGGACGGCACGGCGTCTTCAACTGCTACGAGGCGTTCATCCACATCGTGGACTCGATGTTCAATCAGCACGCCAAGTGGCTGAAGGTCACGTCGCACCTTCCGTGGCGCCGGAAGATCGCCTCGCTGAACTATCTCCTCGCGTCGCACGTCTGGAGGCAGGATCACAACGGATTCACCCACCAGGATCCGGGGTTCCTCGATCACGTCGTGAACAAGAAGGCGGAGGTCGTGCGCGTTTACCTTCCGCCGGACGCGAACTGCCTCCTCTCGGTGATGGACCATTGCCTCCGCAGCCGGCACTACGTCAACGTCGTGGTGGCGGGGAAGCACCCGGCCCCCCAGTGGCTGACGATGGACGCCGCCTTGAAGCACTGCACCGAGGGGATCGGCATCTGGCAATGGGCGAGCAACGACCAGGGCATCGGCCCCGACGTCGTCATGGCGTGCTGCGGAGACGTGCCGACTCTCGAGACCCTCGCCGCCGTCTCGATCCTCCGCGAGCACCTGCCCGATCTGAAGGTTCGCGTCGTCAACGTCGTCGATCTCATGAGGCTGCAGCCGAAGAGCGAGCACCCCCACGGGCTCAGCGACACCGATTTCGACGAGCTCTTCACGAAGGACAGGCCGGTCATCTTCGCGTTCCACGCGTACCCGTGGTTGATTCACCGGCTGACGTACCGCCGGACGAATCACCACAACATCCACGTCCGCGGCTACAAAGAAGAAGGGACGATCACGACCCCCTTCGACATGACCGTGCTGAACGACATGGACCGCTTTCACCTCGTGATGGACGCGATCGACCGCCTGCCGCAGACGGGCGAGCGGGGCGTCTATTTGAAGCAGCAGCTGAAGGACAAGCTGATCGAGCACAAGCTGTACATCGAGAAGAACGGTCAGGATCTGCCGGAGGTTCGCAACTGGAAGTGGAACGCCGGCTCCGCCAAGACCGGGTAGAGCGCCATCGCCATGACCCAAGACGGCGCGCCGATCCTCTGCATCAACTGCGGCTCCTCTTCGGTAAAGCTCGGCCTGTACCGTTCGAACGCCGAGGGGCCGCCGATCGTCGAAGGGGCGGTCGAGGGGATTGGCGTCGCTGCGGGCCGGGCGTGGCTCCGTGAAGGGGGGAAGACGGTCGAGCGCGCCGGCCCGTTCGCGGATCACACCGCCGCGACGCACGCCGCGTTCGAGATGCTCGACCTCGGCGCGGGGCGAGCTCCGCAGGCGGTAGGTCACCGGATCGTGCACGGTGGGCCCAAGCTCGCGGCGCCGGTGGTGATCGACGACGCGATCCTCGCCGAGCTCCGCGCGGCGATCCCATTCGCGCCGCTCCATGTGCCGTCTGCGCTCGAAGCGATCGCCGTCGCGCGAGCGCGGCTGCCGTCGGCGCTCGAGGTCGCGTGCTTCGATACGGGATTTCACCGCGGTCTCCCGGAGGTCGCGCGCCGCCTCCCGGTGACCCAGGCGCTGCACGATCGCGGAGTGCGGCGGTATGGCTTCCACGGCCTGTCGTACGAGTACATCGTCTCGGCGCTCGGCAAGGACGCGCAAGGGCGCGTCGTGATCGCCCACCTCGGGAACGGCGCGAGCCTCGTGGCGCTCTTGAACGGGTGTCCGCTCGACACCACGATGGGGCTCACCCCCACGGGCGGCGTCGTGATGGGGACGCGTACCGGCGATCTCGATCCGGGCGTGCTGCTCTTCCTGATGCGAGAAGGGTGTGACGCCGCGGCGATCGAGCGGCTCGTCGATCACGAGGGGGGTCTCCTGGGCATCTCGGGATCAACGTCCGACATGAAGGCGCTCCTCGGCGCGAAAGACGACGCGCGCGCGCGGCTCGCCGTCAACGTGTTCGTAGCGTCGACTCGCAAAGCGATCGGCGCGATGGCGGCGACGCTGGGGGGGCTCGATCGCCTCGTCTTCACGGGGGGGATCGGGGAGCATGCCGCCGAGGTTCGCGCGGAGATCGCGCGGGGGCTCGAGCACCTCGGTGTCCGGCTCGATGCGGCGAGGAATGCGCAATCGGAACCGTCAATCTCCGCGCCGGGGAGCGCGTGCGACGTGCGTGTCATCACGACGAACGAGGAGATCGTGATCGCGCGTCACACGCTCGCGTTGCTGGGTCCCGCCGGGAAGTGATCGACTGCCGACGCTCACTCCCTGACCACCCTCTCCCCCTCGATGCGCCATGTCTCGCACGAGCACGCGCGCGCGAAAGCATCGTCGTGCGTGACCACGACGAGCGCCCCCGGGTAATGCTCGTGCGCGCGCTCGAGCCGCTCGATGGACGGGAGGTCGAGGTGGTTCGTGGGCTCGTCGAGCACGAGCGCCCAGACGCGGCGGCCTAGGCCCGCAGCAATTCGCAGCTTGCGAGCTTCGCCCGGCGATGGCTGCTTCGACGCGAGGAGCCGCTCGGGGTCGACCCCCAGCGCGGCGACGAAAGCGAGGACCCTCCCCCGCGCGATCGGGTCGAGCGCGCGGACGTCGTCGAGCGCGCGCGCGTCCTCGGCGGGGGGCGTGTCCTGCGGGAGGAAGAGCACGCGCGCCGCATCGAGGTTCGCTCCCCCCTTCATCAGCGCGGCGAGGAGGGTGCTCTTGCCCGCGCCGTTCGGTCCGGCGACGCGAATGCGCGCGTCACGCGCGACGTCGAGGGCGATGTCGCGCGCGAGCACGCGATCCCCGGCGCGGAGCTCGGGCAGGTGCGCCGAAAGGACGCGCGCGCGCGGCGCGCTCTCCCAGTCGACGAACAGCGCCGCTCCACGTTCGCGAACGACCGGCTCCTCCGACGCGAGTCGATCCCCTGCCCGCTCGAGCGCCGTTCGTCTCGCGCCGACGACGCGAGCGATCGACTTCTCGGCGCGCCGGGCCATCCCCTTCCGCGCCATGCTCCGCCCGTCGTGGTCGCGAGGCCCCTTCATCGTGGGCGAGATCGCCTTCTCCGCCGACGCGCGGTCGCGCCGGGCGTCTGCGAGCCTTCGCTCCGCCGCGTCGCGTTCGGCGCGCAGGCCGTCGCGACGGGTTTGCGCCTCGCGCGCCTCCCGCTCCCATTCGCGCTTCGCGTCGTCGTAACTTCCCGGCATCAGCTCGACGCGTCCCGCCCGGATGCGCAGCGTCGCGCGCGTCAGCGCCACCAGGAGCGCGCGGTCGTGAGACACGACCACGCCGATGCCGCGGAACCTCCTCAGCGCAGCCGCGAGCCAGTCGCGCCCGCGAGCGTCGAGGTGATTCGTCGGCTCGTCGAGCAGGAGGACGTCCGGCTCGCGCGCGAGCGCCCCCCCTACTTGCCACCGCTTGCGCTCTCCCGGTGAAAGGGTGGGCCATCGCGCGAGCGCCGCTGCGTCGAGATCGAGCGTCGCCCGAAGTCGGTGAGCGTCCGAGTCCTCCCGCTCCGCGAGCGCAGCGATGTCCTCGCTCAGGCGATGGACGTCCTGAGCGCACACCACGACGATCGCGTCCTCCGGCTCGAGACGCACGCGCCCGGCGTCGGGCCGGAGCTCGCGCGCCAGAATGCGGAGAAGCGTCGTCTTGCCGGAGCCGTTCGCGCCGACGAGCCCGTACCATCCGGGCGTGAGGTGGAAATCAACCTGATCGAGGAGGGGCGCTGCGTCGCCATGGGCGAACGCAAGGCCCTTTGCCAGTAGGGCTTGCATGAGAAACTCCTGAGCAACGCGGCGACGCCGCGGAGGTGAATCGAGAGGGGCTCAGCTCAGGAGGAGGTCTTCATGCGGGCGTGCCGCCGTGCGGACGCTCGGAGAATGTGAATCACGATCGCGCATCGCGCAACCCCGCTCGCCGAACACGGCGCCGTTTTGCGTCGGAGTCCCTATGATCGCGGCGTGCCGGCCCGCGCCGAATACCTCTGTTACACCGACGGCTCGTGCAAGGCCGGCGAAGGCGCGCCGGGTGGGTGGGGCTTCTTCATCGTCCCCCCGAGCGCGCCGCCTATCGAGGGCTTC
Source organism: Polyangiaceae bacterium (assembly GCA_052147435.1). Taxonomy (GTDB): domain Bacteria; phylum Myxococcota_A; class Polyangia; order Polyangiales; family Polyangiaceae; genus JBKQKP01. The sequence continues at coordinate 17,772 of JBKQKP010000288.1, forward strand.
GGCAAGGCACGCCGCACGCTGGCCAAGGTGATGGAGTATCGCGCTGTGGCCGAGGCCCTCGAGGCACTCCCCGCGAACGCCAGAGCCGTCGTGTTCTCCGACAATCAGTCGCTCATCGAAAACATGACGAGGCAGCTGGAGACGTGGCGGGCGAGCAGCTTCGCGAAAGTTGATCCGCTCGTCGTCGAGAGCGTGCGGCGGATCGACGCGGTCATCGCTGCGAAGGGGCTCGTGTTGAGGTGGCAGTGGGTGCGTGCGCACAACGGCAACGCGGGGAACGAACGTGCTGACGCGCTCGCGGCGCAAGGAGCGCGCGCCGCGAAGGCGGAGATCGAAGCCGAGAAGAGGTGACCCGCCGCGTGGCCACTCAGTGAAGCGACATGCACACGAGGCACCCCTGCCCTCCATCGCACTCCATCCCGTTCGCCGTGCAGAGGCCGATCTTACCGTCGGCGTACTGGCACTGCTGCCCGGCGCTCGTACACGTCGCCACCGGGGCGCCGCTGGTGGCGGTGGGCTTCGTGCATGCGCCAAGGAGGAGCGTGAGCAGCGCCGGCAGAAGCAGCGGAGTCCAGGTACGCATTCACCCCAGCCTACGCCCGAGCGGGCCGCTCCGCGGACGAACGGCACCCTCCCCGCCGCCCGTTCCCCCCACCCTCCGGAGCTGGTATTTCACACGGCACCCAGGAGCTCACCCATGCCCGATTTCGCCAAGCTCGCCGCCGCCTGCACCATCGCTCGCGGCCTCGCCATGGACGCGGTTCACGCCTGTTCCTCCGGCCACCTAGGGTTGCCCCTCGGCGCGACCGAGGTCGGCGCCATCCTCTATGGGGAGCTCCTCCGCCACGATCCCGCGGACCCACGCTGGATCAACCGCGACCGCTTCGTCCTATCTGCCGGCCACGGGAGCATGTTCCTCTACGCGTGGCTGCACCTCGCGGGGTACCCGCTCTCGCTCGACGAGGTGAAACACTTCCGAGCCTGGGAGTCGAAGACGCCGGGCCACCCGGAGTTCGGTCACACCGAAGGGGTCGAGGCGACGACCGGGCCTCTGGGACAGGGAGTCGGGAACGCCGTCGGACACGCGATCGCCGCGAAGATGCTCGCCGCGAAGTTCAACACGCCCGAGCACACGATCTTCGATCACACCGTGTGGGCGCTCGCGGGGGACGGCTGTCTGCAGGAAGGGGTCGCCTCGGAGGCGGCGTCCGTGGCGGCGCACTTCAAGCTCGACAACCTGATCCTCATGTACGACTCGAACGACGTCACGCTCGACGCGATGGCGATCAAGTCGCAGAGCGAGGACACGGCGAAGCGCTTCGAGGCGTACGGCTTCGAGGTGCTCCGGATCGAGAGGGGGAATGATCTGGCCGCGGTGCACGAGACGCTGTCGGCAGCGCGCGCGTCGAAGAGCGGGAAGCCGAAGTTCGTCGTCGTACGCACGCTGATCGGCAAAGGGATCCCCGAGGTCGCCGGCACGCAGAAAGCGCACGGCGAAGCGGGGGCGAAGTTCGTCGAAGAGGACCGGAAGAAGCTCGGGCTCCCGGATGAGCACTTCTTCGTGAGCGACGAGGTGAAGCAGTTCTTCGCCGGGCGTCGCGCCGCTCTCGCCGACAGCCACGCATCCTGGAAAAAGACGTACGACGCGTGGCGCGCGAAGAACCCGGAGCTCGCGAGGCAGCTCGACGACGCGAACGGGCGCAAGGTCCCCGCGGACCTGTCCTCGAAGATCCCCGAGTTCCCGGCGGACGCGAAGCTCGCGACGCGAAAGGCTGGCGAGGCGGTCCTCCAGGCCGTCGCAAAGGAGGTCCCGTCGCTCATCGGCGCGAGCGCGGACCTCTACGGCTCGACGTTCAACTACATCGCCGAGAGCACGGACTGGGACCAGGAGCACCGGGCGGGGCGCAACATCCGCATCGGGATCCGCGAGCACGGGATGGGCGCGATCATGAACGGGATGGCGTACCACGGCGGGATCCGGCCGAGCGGGGCGACGTTCCTCGTCTTCGCCGACTACGTTCGCCCGGCCATTCGCCTCGCGGCGCTCTCGCACCTCCCCGTGACGTACGTGTTCACGCACGACTCGATCGGCGTCGGGGAAGACGGGCCGACGCACCAGCCGGTCGAGACCGTGATGGGCCTCCGCGTGATCCCGAACCTGGACGTCATTCGTCCGGCGGATCCCGAGGAGACGGCCGGAGCGTGGATCTCCGCGATCGAGCGGGTCGACGGCCCGACGCTGCTGGCGCTCACGCGGCAGAACGTCACGGTACTCCCAGGGGACGCGAAGACGAAGCGCGAAGGGGTGCGTCGAGGGGGCTACGTGCTGGTGAAGGAGACCGCCGCGCTCGAGACGATCCTGATCGCCACGGGGAGCGAGGTGCAGCACTGCGTCGCCGCTGCGAAGGAGCTCGGCGCCGGGACTCGCGTGGTGTCGCTGCCGTGCTGGAGTCGCTTCGAGCGTCAGGACGCGGCGTACCGCGAGTCGGTCTTGCCGAAGGCGATCCGCCGCAGGGTGTCGATCGAGGCGGGGGTGACGCTCGGGTGGGAGCGCTGGGTGGGGAGCGAGGGGCGCGCCGTCGGGATCGACCACTTCGGCGCGAGCGCGCCGGGGCCCGTCCTGATGGAGAAGTTCGGGATGACTCCGAAGAGCGTCGTCGAGGCGGTGAAGGGGCTCAAGTAACGGCTTGCACGAGGCGGCGCTCCGACGCCGCGCACCGGACGCCGGAGCCCGCCATCACCTATTCGCCGGCACCTCGTTCACCCAGTGAAATCCGCGGTGAATGAGCTCCATTTTGGACTCATCCGCCCGCTTCAACGTGAGCGCGATCGGGTCGCCGTCATACGTCCCCGCGAGCGTCATGTGCTCCGGGTCGGGTCGGGTGTAGCTCAGCGTGAGCTCGCCCCACTTCTTGCTCTTCAGCGCGAGAGTCCGTTTCGTTTCGTCGTTTTCGAGCATGAACGAGCGCTCCGCGTCGTCGACGCCGTAGAACGAGACGTACCCGTACTTGTCGAAGACGACGCGCTTCCATCGCTTCGCGTCGGTCATCAGCGGCGGAACGGCCTCACCTCTGCGCAGGAACGACTCGACGTCGTAGATCCCGTAGAGAGACGGGAACGGCATCCCGTCGCCCCAGGTCTTCCACGCTTCACGCGCCCCCTGCACGATCCCGAAGAGCGCCACCCCCAGGAAGGCGACCTTCACCCCTCTCTTCGTCCACCTCGCCCAGCGCGCCCGGAGGGGTACCCGCGCCGGCGCCGGCTCGACCCCCTGCCCTAGGACGAGCACGTGGCCGAAGCGGGGTAAGTCGGGGGCGGCGAGGAAGACCGCCATGAGGAGCAGCTGCGAGGAGTACAGCTTGACCGGCACGTCGTAGCAAAGGTTGAGCATGACGACGTTCGTCATGACGCCGGCCGCCACGAGAGCGCCGAGCGTCGCCGTACGACGCCAGAAGAGGAGGAGCCCGCTGACCGCCTCCATCACCCCGCCGAAGACCGTGTAAGCGGTCGAGGCCCCCATGAAGGTCCAAAGAATGTGCATCGGCGTGGACTGGCCGTAGGTCTCGAGGAGGTCGTCCCCTTCCGGCGTCGGGAACTGCGCCTTGAGGACCTTCGACATCCCGTACGAGAGGAGGACGAGACCAAGGAGGTAGCGGACCCAAACGTGAGTGGCAGCGTGGAGTGTGGCGTGCTCCTTCACTCTTCGCGCCGCGATGGACCACGCGATCGTCCCGACGAGCGCGAGGAGCACGAAGAAGGACGCGAGCGCCCAGTTCTCCGCCGTGTCGCCGCTGCCGGTTGGCTCCGTCGGGACTTTGTCGAACTTCCAGACGTGCGTGCCGACCCAGACCCCGATCCAATCGACGAGCGTGCCGTACGGCTTGAAGAGCACGCCCACGCCGGGGATCTGCGTTAGCGGCGACGGAAAGAACGTGAGCACCAGGTAGAGGAAGAGGAAGCGGAACGACACCCGCTTCGTGCCACTCCATGGGGCGGCGGGGGCGGCATCGGGGACGAAGGCGGCGATTGCTCGCCGGAGCGCGGGGAAGCGGGGCTCCGCAGGAGGGTTCATGGGGACATCGGCGACGTTCACAGCAGGCTCCTCGCGATTGGACTCGACGCGGAGCAGCAGCTTGGATGGGGAGAGATCCTGGAGCATGTCCCCCAATCTGGGGACAGCCTACCCCCCGGCCTCGCCGTCCGACCTTCGATACCGCCAGAAGGCCGGCAGGATCGGCACGCACGCGACGACCCCCGCGATGCACGCCAGCCCCCCCCAGGCGATCGATCGCGCGAGCCCGAACCGCTCCGCCATGAACCCCGCGCGCGCGTTCCCGAGGAGCGGCCCCGTCATGTACGAAAGCTGCTCGATCCCCGCCATTCGCCCGCGGATGGCGGACGGAATCGTCTCGTTCCAGATCGTCATGCGAAACAGCCCGCTCACCATGTCCGCCGCCCCCGCGAAGACCAGGCACGCGATCGCGACGGGGAGCGACGGCGCGTGCCCGAGCGCGGTGATCGCGACCCCCCAGAGCGCGGCGGCGATGACCACAGCCGCGCCCCGGCGCTTCACGTTTCGCGTCCAGCCGCTGAAGAGCGTGATGAGGAACGCGCCGACGCTCATCGAGGAATAGAGGTAACCCACTGCGCTCGGCCCCCCCCACTGCGCTGCGAGGGCGGGGAACACTGCCATCGGGATCGCGAACGTCAGAGCGACGATGTCGACGACGTATGTCCCGATCAGCTCGGGCCGGCTCGCGGCATAGGCGATCCCTTCGAGGATCGACGAGACCCCTGCCCGCTTCGCCCCCTCGGCCGGCGGCATCGACCGGATCGCAGAGATCGCGACGAGGGAGAAGCCGAACGTCGCCGCGTCGACCGCGAACGTGAACCCGAAGCCGAGCGTGGCAATGCACACCCCCGCGAGCGCTGGCCCCCCGATCTGCGCCGTCGTTCCCCGCAGCGAGGTGAGCGCCGACACGGCCGGAAGGTCGTCTATCGCGACGAGCCTCGGCGTCAGCGACTCGAGCGCCGGCGTGTGGAATCCGTTCACCGCCGACATGCACGCCGCGACGACGAAGAGGAGCGCCACGCTCGGGTGCGGCAGAATCGAGTTCACGGCGAGCGTGAGCGACCCGCACATCAGCAGCGTCTCGGACCAGAGGAGCAGCCGGCGGCGGTCGATTGCGTCCGCGAGCGCGCCCCCCCAGAGCGCGGTCAACGCCAGCGGGACCAGCTGCGCCGCGCCGAGCAGACCGACGATCCCCGAGGACTTCGTGAGCGCGTAGATCTGCACCGGGAGTGCGACGTACGTGAGAAAGCTCCCGAGCGCGCTGACGAATTGTCCGGCGTATACGAGGCGGAAGTCGCGGTGCCGGCGGAGCGGCGAGAGGTCGAGGAGCAACGGGCCTCTACTGATGCAGCGACCAGGGCGCGCTGACAAGGACCTCGTGCCGCGCGCGACGGGATCAGGCTCCCGATAGCCTTGACAGCATATGTATCGAAGAACATATTTCATCCATGCTCGAGCTTCTCACGACGGACCACTTCGCGACTTGGTTCTCCGCGCTCGCGGCGGGGCCGGCCGAAGACGTCGCCGCGACGCTCGAGGTGATCGTCCAGCTCGGCACGCGCACCGAAGCGCCGGGGAGCAGCGAGTGGCTCCTTTGGTACGAGCACCCCTCGTTCTCGCAGCGACACTTGCCCTACCCCCTCCCTCCGGAGCTCGTGAAGTTCTCGAGCGACTGGGGGCATTTCAACGGGTACGTGAGGCGCGTCATCAAGCACCTCGAGTCAGCGCAGTTCGTCGGGCGCATGGCGCACCTTCCGCCGGCCGACGCTGCCGCCGTGTCCGCCGCCGTCGAACGAATTCGGCGGATCGCGAAGACGCGGGTCCTGGCCCTCGCCGACTTTCTGCCGGGACGCCGCCGCTCGCAGAGCCCCGCGAGGGTCGAGGCGTACGCTCGCTTCGTCGATGTCTCGGAGGTCCGCGAGGCCTACTTCGCGGCTCTGGCCGCCGCGGGCTTCGACGTGACCGACGTGCCGCCGCACTCTGCCGCTCTGCGCGAGATCGCGCTGCGTTCGACGGCGCCCGGCCTTCGCCTTCTCTACGGGATCGACGAGCCGCGCAACCGCGGCCTGGTCGTTCTCGGAGAATGGCTCGACCGGAGCTTTTACGGCGACTCCGTCCGGCGCGCCGAAGCCGTGTG
>JBKQKP010000289.1:0-9179 GCA_052147435.1 Polyangiaceae bacterium
CCCCGCCCTGCCTGCGGGGCGGGGGGCCAGGGGGGTGGGGTTGCGCGGGGGTCGAGCGATGATCCCCAGCCAACGCGAGCCTGATTCGACGCCTCACTTGCCTCGCTCCTTCGGCGCAGAGATGCGCAGCGTCTTGTGCATCAGCGCGTCGACCCGCTGCACCCAGGTGCGCCAGGCGGAGTATTTCTCGACCGGGATCAGGTCGAGGTCGAACGTCACGCTCCTCGTGACGATGACAGCCCTCGCGTCGTGTGGATCGCGCGCGTCGTCGAGGTGCGCGCGCCCGAAGTCCCCGCCGTTCTCGTCCCCTCCGGGCGGGAGCTCCCCCCATGCCCACCCTTGCGGCGCGATGACCCGAATCACGCGCGTCTCGTGGCTTGGCGCGAAGTACGCCGGGAGCTGCACCGGAAGCGTGCGGGTCACGAGCGGCGCGATCTGGGAGGCCAGCGGCATGCTCTGCGAGATCGGGACCACGAGCTCGTCTTGCTCGTGGCGCGCGAGCCCCTCGGACTTCGCTTTGTAGCGAACCCACGCCTGGCCGTGCGGGAGATCCCCCTTGAAGTCGATCGCCTTGTCGACGACGACCGTCGGGAACCATGGCCCGAGCAGATTCGCTTCCACGTAGTTGAGGCGCGAGTCGGCCTGCGACAGGTTCGAGCGCAGCCAGAACGCGCCGTCGCCGACGTGTCTCTCCTCGCCGACGAGATCGCCCGAGCCGTCGGCCTTGAGCGTGATCGTCCAGTCCACTCTCGAGCCGTGGTCCTCCGCGCTGCTCGGCGGGAGGTGAACGATCTCGGCCGGCCCGTCCATGCGGAGCGCCACCGCCTTGGCATCCATCGAGGGGAGGGGGCCCAGGCGCGATTGGGGGCTCGTCGCGTCGAGGTACATCCCGCCGTCGGGGCCGGGGAGGTAGGCGATCCCGTGATCGAAGAGCGGAACGGCGGCGTTCTTGGCGAGAACGATCGCGGGCTGCGCGGTGAGGCGCGTCTGCACCATCACCTCTTGCGCGTCGATCCCCACCGACTTGAGGAGCGTGATGAGGAGCATCGCCTTGTCGTCGCAGTCCCCCTCGCGCCGCGCGAGGAGCTGCTGCGGGCGATTCGGGAGCCACCACTCGCCGCTCGTGTAGTTCACGTAGCGGATGTCGTCGGCGACGAAGTCGAAGAGCGCCTGCAGCTTCTCTTCGCGCGTCCGCTTCCCCTTCGTGAGCTCGGCCGCGAGCCGCCGGACCTGCTCGTCGGGCTCGGTGAAACCGCGGACGGCTTCGGCGTACCACGCGCGAAAATCGGCCCACGTCTTGAACGTCGAGCCGACGACCATGGGCACGATCTCGCTCTGCTTCGGCGCGAGGGGCTCGTCGTTCAGGACGGGTGGGTGGTCCCACACGAGGCGCACGACGTGGTGCCCGTTCTCGTCTTTCTCTGTCCGCTGGTAGTCGCCCCCGTGAAGGACGTCGAGGTACAGCTGGCGATCGGGGAGCGTCTCGACGTCGACCTCGTCGTAGAGCGTGGGGTTTGACGCGAACGACCCCGCGAAGTCCATGAAGTAGAAGGGCGCGTCGCCGCGTCCGCCGACGGGTCTCGCCGTCCACTCCCGGAACGCCACCTCGACCACGTCTCCCGGCTCCAGGTCCGGCCACCGGATCCGCGGCCGGGACCCTTCGTTGTGCTCCTCCGTCGGGAACGCCGTCCCCCCGTCCCTACGATGGACGCGCGCGCGCAGAATCTCGACGAGGTCGGCCTCTATGGGCATGTCCTCGTACAGCTCCCCCTCGGTCCGCGGGACGACGACGATCTCGCGCGCGTAATGGATGAGCATCGAGACGCGCCGGTCCGGATGCATGACGACGGCGCGGAGGAAATGCAGCTGTCGATCGGCGGCGTCGGGGAGGCCGGCGGGGACCCCCTTTCTCCGTGCGAGGATCGTCTGCGACGGGACGAGGTAGTGCTCGTCGCCACGCGCATCGGCCTCCGCCTGACTCGATTCCGAGGAGAGCGAGCGAAGCGCCAGCTCCTCTCGGTAGCGGGCCTCGCCGGGGGCCAGCTCACGGGCGCGACGCAGGGCGGCGCGCAAGGCGCTCTCGGAGAGCGCATCCGGGGGGGTCGCGGCGATCTCGTCGGCGAGCCCTGCCCACGCTTCGGGGCGGTTCGGCGCCCATTCGACGAGCTTTGCATAGAGCTGCCGAGCCAGGTCGTGGGCCCCGGTCTGCGAGGCGACCCGCGCGAGGGTGAGCCCCTCGTTCGCGTCGTCGATCGCCCCCGTATCGAACGCGACGCGTGCCGCCTCGGTCGCGGCTTTTGCGCCGCGAGTAGACTCCGCTTGCACCCAGGCGGCGCCGCGATCGCCTCGGCGAGCCAGCTCTTCTCGTGCGTCGCGCGACAGCGCGGGGTCGAGCCCGGCGGCCACGGACGCGAGCTCGCTCACGAGGTGCGCGGGAACCCGCGTCGGCGCCGCATGAAACGCCGCCGCGAGATCGCGCATCGCTTTGGAACGGAGCGCATCGGTTCCGAGCCCTTCGTTGACGAGGGCGCCGAGAAGGACCGCCTCTGCGTCTCCCGATGGCGCCGTCGCGCGCAGTGACGCCATCGCCCAGTCGGGCATCGAGGCGTTCAAGTGCTCGGCGATGAGACGTCGCCCCGTGAACGCGACCGTGCGCGCGTCATGGGAGGCCTCGGCGCGCGAGCGAGCGAGGTTGAGCCAGCCGCTCCGGTTCGCCCCCGACGGGGCGATCCACCCGGCCATCGCGACGATGTCTTCGGTCGCGTCGGCCCGACGGACGAGGGCGTCGAGGAGCCCGGGGGCGCGCGGGCTGCGGAGGTCGTCCGCCCCGCCGAACGTGCGGAGAATCGCGCCGTCGAGCTGAGCTCCTGCGGTCGCCCCTTTGGTTGCGAGCGCCGCGGCGAGCGGCGTCACCAGCGCCTTCGCCGTGGCCCCGTGCTTCGTTCGTGCATTCCCCGTCGGCAGGTCCCGGAGATCGGCGCTCGTGGCATCGGCGAGGCTCGCCCCGTTCTCCGCCGTGACGACGATACGTACGAGGCCATCGTCGTTCAGCGCCCCGCTGCAGATCTTCGCCGCGACGAGGTGCTTGCCGGCCCCCGCGGTGACGTGCGACGCGAGGCGGTCGAAGCGGGCCGAGTTGTTCACGTCTTCCGCGCGACCGAGCTCGATGTCGTCGAACATCAGCCGTGCTTGCCCCGTGGCGGCGAGGCGGACGATCACGCTTTGTGCAGCGGGGAGGGTCAGCTTCGTCGCGACCCACGTGCAGCTCTCCGTCCGGGGATGAATGAAGAGATCGAGTGGGACCCCCGTGGCTCCGGCGAACGCGCGAGGGACGTCTCGCCACGCGACGTCGACCGTCCCCCACGAATAGCGAGCCTGCCTGTCGGCAAACGACGACCCTGGTGCCTCCGGGCCGTCCTTCGCGCCGAGGCCCCCGCCCGTGTCGCGAAACGGACCGAGGATCGAGAGATCGGTCACTACGCCGAGTCGCCTGTCGAGCGCGATTCCCCCGTCGGTCCCTTCGTCGCTCGCCATCGTTCGGGCCGCGAGGGACGCTTGCGCGCGCGCCATTTCCCCGAGGCCCGAGAGGTGCGCGATCGCGTCGAGGGCCTGCGGCGCGTGGCCCCACCCCGCGCGCTCGGCGAGCGCGTCAATCGTGGCGATGGCGGAGAGCGCGCTCCGGTCCGAGGTGGACGCGCGCTCGACGGCACGATCGATCATCGCGTCGGGGGTCTCGTCCGTCCAGCGGAGCGTCGGACGCGCGGCCGTGGGCCTCCGGGCTTCGGCGGCGTCGTCCGCGCGGGGCGCGGCGCTGGCGTGGTTGAAGGCTAGGGAAGCGAGCGGGACAAGGACGAGCGGCAGCAGTCGTACGGCAGAGAAACGCACGCGGGCACTGTACATGGACCGCCCCCATCTGGCCGGGCGATACGTCAGGCGCTCGTGCCCTTGAGGACCGAGCGCGGCGCGTGCTACGTCGCACCCCTCCCCATCAACGGTTTTCTCGGCCGCGCTGCGCGGTCCACCTGGAGTTTTCCCCCATGACCTCTTCCGTTCAAGGTTCCCCGATCACGATGGGCGCAGGCCACAAACTGAACGTGCCCGACAACCCCATCGTCCCCTTCATCGAAGGCGACGGAACCGGACGCGACATCTGGCGCGCGAGCGTGCGCGTGCTCGATGCGGCAGTCGAGAAGGCTTACGGCGGCAAGAAGAAGATCGCGTGGCTCGAGGTCCTCGCCGGCGAGAAGGCGTTCACCAAGACCAACAACTGGCTCCCCGACGAGACCGTCGAAGCGTTCCGGAAATACCTCGTCGGGATCAAGGGGCCCCTCACGACGCCCATCGGCGGCGGCATCCGGTCGCTGAACGTCGCGCTCCGCCAGCTCCTCGACCTCTACGTCTGCCTCCGCCCCGTCCGCTGGTTCGCCGGCGTGCCGAGCCCCGTGAAGCAGCCGGGGAACGTGGACATGGTGATCTTCCGCGAGAACACCGAGGACATCTACTGCGGGATCGAGTTCGAGGCCGGGAGCGCCGACGCGAAGAAGCTCCTCTCCTTCATCGAGAAAGAGTTCCCGAAGGACTACAAAAAGATCCGCTTCCCGGCGACGACCGGGATCGGCATCAAGCCGGTGTCGAAGGACGGCACCGAGCGCCTCGTCCGCGCGGCGATCGAGTACGCGCTCTTGAACAAGAGGAAGAGCGTCACGTTCGTCCACAAGGGGAACATCATGAAGTTCACCGAGGGGGCGTTCATGAAGTGGGGATACGCCCTCGCCGACAAGGAGTTCGAGGGGAAGGTCTACACCTGGGACACGTGGGAGAAGACCAAGGCGGCGAAGGGGGAGGACGCGGCGAACGCCGAGCAGAAGTCCGCGCTCGCGGCGGGGAAGATCCTCGTCAAGGACGCGATCGCCGACATCACGCTCCAGCAGGTCCTCACCCGCCCGAAGGAGTTCGACGTCATCGCCACGCTGAACCTGAACGGCGACTACCTCTCCGACGCGCTCGCGGCGCAGGTCGGCGGCATCGGCATCGCTCCGGGCGGCAACATCAACTACGTCTCGGGCCACGCCATCTTCGAGGCCACGCACGGCACCGCGCCGAAGTACGCCGACCTCGACAAGGTGAACCCGGGGAGCGTGATCCTCTCGGGCGAAATGATGCTCCGCCACATGGGGTGGGGCGAGGCGGCGGATCTCATCATCAAGGGGATGGACGGGGCCATCGCCAGCAAGCGCGTGACGTACGACTTCGCGCGGCTCATGGAAGGGGCCAGCGAGATCAAGTGCAGCGAGTTCGGCGACAACATCATCGCCCACATGAAATGACTAGAGACGAATCAGAGAAGGACGGTCCCCATGGCAACCCGTAAGAAGATCGGTCTCATTGGTGCGGGCAACATCGGCGGCGAGATCGCGCGGCTCTGCGCGGCGGACGAGCTCGGCGACGTCTGGCTCTACGACATCCCCCAGAAGGAGAACTTCGCGAAGGGGAAGGCGCTCGATCTCGAGCAGAACGGCTCGGTCATCGGTTACGACGCGCACATCCGCGGCACGGCGAGCTGGGCGGACCTCGAGGGGGCGGACGTCATCATCGTCACAGCCGGGATCCCCCGGAAGCCCGGGCAGTCGCGCGACGACCTCGTCGCGACGAACCTGCCGATCATCCGAGACGTCGCGACCAACGCGAAGAAGTACTGCCCGAACGCGTTCACGATCGTCATCTCGAACCCGCTCGACGCGATGGTCTACGAGTTCAAGCGGGTGACCGGCTGCTCGAAGGAGAAGATCGTCGGAATGGCCGGCGTCCTCGATAGCGCGCGCTTCCAGCTGTTCCTCGCCCGCGAGGCGGGGGTGAGCGTGAAGGACGTGCGGGCGATGGTCCTCGGGGGACACGGGGACGACATGGTCCCCATCCTGAGCGCATGTACGATCAACGCGGTGCCCATCCAGAGCTTCATCGCGAAGGACAAGCTGTCGGGGATCATCGAGCGGACCCGCAAGGGGGGGGGCGAGATCGTCAACCTGATGGGGACGAGCGCCTACTACGCGCCGGCGTCGAGCGCCGTGGCCATGGCGAAGGCCTACCTGCACGACCAGAAGCGGCTCCTCGCGTGCGCCGCCTACCTGGACGGCGAATACGGCTACAAGGACCTCTTCATCGGCGTCCCCTGCGTGATCGGCGGCAAGGGGATCGAGAAGGTCGTCGAGCTCTCGCTCTCCGAAGAGGAGAAGGCGATGCTGAAGAAGAGCGCGGCGAGCGTGCAGTCGGTGGTCGATGTGGTGAAAAAAGCCTGACGGTAAGTCCGCGGCGAACACGCGGAAACTACAGACGTTGGCACTCCGGGTGCTTTGCTTCCCTGCGACCGTCGCGCAGGGAGGCAAGCCCCCATGATTGATGCGTATCACCCCCACTTGGGGGCTCGAGTGCTGCAGGTTCTCGGCCTCAAGTCGGAACGGACACTTACCATCCCGCTGTCGATGGACGTGCGGGTCCCGCGCAGGTCCGCTCCCCGGCGCGCCTACGTTGGGCCGGTGTCGGCGACGCTCGGGGGGTGCCGATGAGCGCACCCCAGCAAGCGCCCAATTCCGCGAGGCCCCGCACGTTGAGCGGGACCCTGGCCAAGACGCCGATGCCCCGGCTGCTGATGTCGGCGTCCCACGCGCGCGTGACCGGAACGTTGGAGCTTCGCTCGGGCGACGGTGACCAGCAAGAGACGGCGACCCTGGTGATGGTTCGCGGGCTCATCACGAAAGTGAAGACGAGCGCCGCGGTCGTCTACCTCGGGACGGTTCTCTACGAGCTCGGGTACATCGACAACGAGGTGCTCAACGACTCCCTCCGCGAGCTGGCGCGGATGAAGTGGCTGCACGGCGAGATCTTGCTCACGCGCGCCGCGATCACCCAGGCGCAGCTGGCCGAGGGGCTCGCGGAGCAGACGACGCGGAAGCTCGTCCACCTCTTCACCCTCCCGCCGAGCACGACCTACTCCTTCCAGGCGGACTTCGACGGCCTCGCGTCTTGGGGGGGGACCGACTGCCCGCACGTCGACCCGACCATCGCCGTGTGGCGCGGCGTGCGCGAGGGGTACGCGGAGGAGGACGTCGACGCGGCGTTCGAGCGCGTGCAGAAGAACGCATTCCGCCTCGCGATGGGGGTCGATCCGAAGCGCTTCGATCTGACGGACGTCGAGCTCGGCGCGGTGGAGTGCCTCCGCGCGCGCGCGCTCACGTTGGACGAGCTCTCGTGGGGCGCGGCGATCGATCCGAAGCGCGCCCGCGCGCTGCTCTACTTCCTGATGGTGACCAAGCAGGCCGAGTCGCTCGACACGAGCGGCGTCCGCCCCGCGTATCGCCCGCCGGCGGACGCCGGAGCGCGGTCCGCCACCCCCGCCCCGAGCAGGGTCCCCGCCAACCCGAACACGAAGCCGACCGTCCCGGAGATGCCTGCAGTCGGCTCCGCGCCGCGGATCTCGATTCCTCGCGAGCCCACGGAGTCGGCGAAGTGGCGCGCGGTGGCGCCCGTGTCCGGAGGCTCGTCGTCGAAGATCGCGATCGCGGACATGCAGCCGCTCGAGTCGGCGAAGCTGCCGGTGGCGCAAAGACTCGTCATGAATACGCCGCAGTCTTTCCCCGCGCGGATCACGATGGGGGGGGTGCAGCCGAGCAGCGTCCCCCCGAAGCGCACCACGCCGATGCCGGCGCATCAATCGACGGGTCAGTTCAACAGCAAGGTCGTCGCGGAGCTCGCGAGCCGGCGGCAGAGCATCTTCGAGCGCGCGCGCGCGATACTCCGTGAAGACCACTTCCAGCGGCTCAGCCTCCCGCGCGACGCGCAGTCTTCTCAGGTCGAGGCTGCGTTCACGGCACTGAAGACCCTCTGGGACCCGGAGCTTCTGCCGCCGGCGCTCGAGGAGGCCAAGAGCGACTGCGGGTTCGTCTTGTCGTGCCTCGTCGAGGCCTATACGGCGCTCCGCAACGACCGGCAGCGGATCGAGTACGCGCAAAGCCTCACGCTGGCTGCGCTCCGTCCGCAGCGCGATCAGAGCGAGGACGACATGGCCGCGATCGGGGCGAGCGACCCGTACGAAGGAGCCGTGACCTGCTTCGCGCAGGGAGACCTCGAGCGCGCCGAGCGGCTGGCGAAGCGCGCGACGAAGCTCTCCCCCGAGGCGGCGAAGCCGCTCGCGCTCCTCGCGTGGATCGAAGCGACCAAGCCGGCGAACATGTCTCCCGAAGAGACCAAGAAACGAATAGTGATGCTCGACCGCGCCCTGCGCGCCGACGAGAAGCTCGAGCAGGCGTATTACTGGCGCGCGCTCCTCCACAAGCGGATCGACAGCCACGCCACGGCGATGTTCAACCTCCGGAAAGTCGTCGAGCTGAACCCCAAGCACATGGACGCGGTGAGGGAGCTCAGGGTCTACGAGATGAGGATCCGGCGGAACTCGCTGACGATGAAGGCCGTCAAGTAGAGCGAGCCGGCTCTTCCGCGGGCGAATCGAGCGGTGGTAGGGTCCCCTCCGCCCGCGCCCAGACCTATGTCCCTGCCTGAACGGGGCACGCGGGACGCGGAAGAGGCAACGACATGAAAATTCACGAGTATCAGGGCAAGCAGCTCTTCGCGAAGTACGGCGTGCCGATCGCCAAGGGGTATCCAGCCTTCACGGTCGACGAGGCGGAAGCCGCCGCGAAGCGCCTCACTGACGAGACCAAGAGCGAGGTCGTCGTCGTCAAAGCGCAGATCCACGCGGGGGGGCGCGGCAAGGGGGGAGGCGTCAAGGTCGCCAAGGGGGGCGCAAGAGAGGCGCGCGAGCTCGCCCAGAAGATCCTCGGCATGCAGCTCGTCACGCACCAGACGGGCCACGAGGGGCAGAAGGTCCGGCGGCTCTACGTCGAGCAAGGGCTCGCCATGGAGCGCGAGCTCTACCTCGGGGCCGTCATCGATCGCGATCGCAGGCGCATCGCCTTCATGGCCTCGACCGAGGGGGGAGTGGAGATCGAGAAGGTCGCCGCCGAGACGCCCGAGAAGATCATCACGGTGCACGTCGACCCGATCTGCGGCCTGTCCCAGTACCAGTCGCGCCAGCTCGCCTTCGGTCTGGGGCTCGAGAAGCACGGGAAGGAGACCGTCGCGAAGTTCGTGAAGCTGATGTCGTCGCTCTACGAGCCCTTCGTGAA